>NZ_RQXT01000030.1 GCF_003863365.1 Mesorhizobium tamadayense
CATCTTTCCGGCGGCGACGCCGAACTCCAGGCACTCGCCGCCGGCGGGTCGCTCGATGTGGCATTCGAGATTTCCGGCACCGCGGCCGGCCTTGCCGCGGCGATCGCCACCGTCCGACGCGGCGGCACTGTGGTCCAGGTGGGTAATCTTCCCGGCGGCCAGATGCCGGTGCCAGCCAATGCGGTGATGGCCAAGGAGCTCGACCTCAAAGGCACCTTCCGCTTTGGCACGGAGTTCGGCCGCGCCGTCGATCTCATCGTTGCGGGGAAGGTGGACGTACTGAAGCTGGTAACCGCGGAGCGCGCGCTTTCTGCCGCCCCCGATGCCTTCCGCCTTGCCGCCGACCGTTCGCAGAGTGTCAAAGTCGTACTGACAACAGGATAGCTCTCAGGCGGCGAGAATGCGCGGCTGAGGAAACCTCGGGTCTCGTTGCAGATAGACAATCTGCTCCACAGCATGGGGTGAAAGCGGAATTCTTATGCTCGTTCTGCGGTGTGCGCTCTTTGACCCATAACGGCCGAACAGGGCACGGCCGCGTCAGGTTCGTACCAAGAAGCGGGCTTTCCGGGCTGCGACACGCATGCCTTTCAACGCGGTAGCCGTTTGCCTGCGCTCTGCGCCGGCATTAAACAGCCCACATTCCGGGCCGCCCCAGTGCCGGCACGCGCCAAGGGACTGACAATTGCTCGAGGAGCTGGAGCAATGCAATGAGCACGAGCCCGCTATGCTGGGGGCGAGACGCTTCAGCGTCTGGATGCCGAGCGCCAAAGCTTGGTCTGTGTCCGTCTTGGCAAAGTTCGACATGTCGGTCAAGAACGCGCCAAACGCGGACTTGATTACGCGTTTTGAGCGACCGACCCAGGTACGCAAGGGCTGCCACATGGAGACGGGAACAGGCATGCGTTCGCTATAGGGGATCTGCGCCTCCGCCGCGGATATCGCAACCAGAATATTGTTCTGGTTTCAGCACAGCGTCTCGCACGCGACGCCGTCGCCGTCCCGATCGAGCTTCCGGCCCCACGAGCAGTTGTGCAGATATCACTGTGCTTCGTCTCACGAGCTAATCTGAGAACAGTAGCGGCGCGGCGCGCACGAATAACTGCCGCTCTGCGCCACCGGCTTACGGCTAACGACGCTGAGAGGCGGGCTCGACGGCACCGCGCCGTCGGCATGGCGACGCGCGCGACTCTAACGGTGCTTGGAAGTTGCCGACCCACAGGCCGACCTTCGCCGCTTCCGCCTTCGCCTGCTGCGGAAGCTGTCCACATCGACGAAGCTCGCCGGACGAACAGCGCTCATGCGTGTGGCGGCGGTGGAAAACCGCAGCGCCTCGTCGGCAAGAACCTCGTCCATCAGGCCCTGCAATGGCGCAATGGCCTTTCCGCGAATTGGCATGCCATCCGCGAAGACAAAGAGCGCGCCGCCTTTTGATGCGGACACATTGGTGATCTGCTCGAGAACAGCGGGCCACTTTTCCGCTATAAACGCAGATTCATAAAGCGCATCGACAATTTCTGTGAGCATTCGCACCCATCTTGCGTAGCCTATTTGTTGTGCTTCAAATGCGTACGCTAGGGCGTGTCTTCAGTTAGGGGATCCTTGGCCTTCAGCTCGCGAATGGTCTCCGCCAGATCGTTCGTGTCGATCTCGTAGAGCACCAGATATCGATAGGGCGTCGCCGCGCTTTGCTCGGGGCTCAGTCGGAAGCGCTGGGCCGAAACCAGTCCCGGTAGCCTTAAAATGTCATGCAGGTGGCGATCATACCAGGATTAAACTCTGCACTGCATCGCGTCCCTCGACACATCAGCCAACCTGTATGTTCATCTCCGCAATCAGTCGCTCGCGACCGGCCAGGGAGTTCAGCACCACGGCTCGGTGTCGCCGAAGCGCTGTCGCAGCTCGATTGGAGCGACGTCATCGTTGCAAGCTTCGCGCCTTATACGCGCAGCATCAAGCAGCGCCAACGAACCCGGCGTGCGCTCGCCAGCAGCCTGGTCGTGCCCTCAGCGAAGCGCCATCCAGCTGTCTCGATCGTTTACGCGGCCTGCATTTTCAGGTGGTCGCTCGGTAATGTTCATCAGCGGCGCCCTGGTGCTGATCGCCGGCGCAGCCGCCAGCCAACGCTTGCGATCATTCTGTCGAGAATCGTGCTGGTTTACGGCAGAGCGATGATCCGTCCGCATGACTGCGGGCGCCCCTGCACCCGAAGTAGTGGTGGCTGGGCTGGTACCTGAACTGCTGCCGCCGTCATCCGCAGTGCACGGAACGCTTCTCGCCGTTATCTACAGGACGCTGGTTGACGCGAGCGGCTTTGACGCTGCGCAACTCTTCACGCAGCCGGGAACACTGTTCCTTCTATGTCGGTCAGCAGCGCGGTGTCCCGATGCAATTTACGGCTGTACCAAGGTCCGATCCGATCCCGGCGCGATAGACGTTCCTGGATTGCGGGCGCGAAATGGGCGTCAAGGTCATCGCGGAGCCGGGCAAGAGCATGGCGGGGTTGGCCGGCATCGCCGGATGGACGTGGGTGGTGGTCGTCGGGCTCAGTTGACAGGGCACGGATAAATGAAAATCGTCAGTGAGCAATTGGTCAATAAGGGGGGTGGGAGTATATTTGGCCAGAATACGCAACAAGAGTTAGCTATGACTAAAGAACCTTATGCTAAAAAATTGCTTCCCGATGAGAATCCAAGAGATTTCGCTCGGAAGGAAGCCAAGGAAAGGATGACGGGAGAAGACTGGAGCGAAAAGCATGATGCTTTCGAGCAGCACCTCGCAATCATAATGGACAAGGCTACCGACGACATCGCCGCCATCCTAAGCGCTGGCGACAAGTTTGTGATCGACATCCGCATAGCGGTCTGGATGTGCTTCGCGGTGCTGTGCGTGATCGCTTGGCGCGTCTGGTGATCAGCGCCAGGCGCTGCTAGCCATCTCGTCCCGGACCATGTTGCCACATATTTGTGCGCAAGTTCATGCCTCGAAAGCCTGCGTCCTGGCGCTCAATAAGTCGGCTTCCAAGGCGGCGCTGTTTTCCGGCAGCTCGGTCACCAAGCTGAAAGGCTGCTCTGTCATGTCGGATTCCACCGCCGCGGACGCCATCAAGCTTCAGGGTTCGGCAGGTTTCGACGCCGATTGCCTGATATCGGCGGGTGGCATGTCGCTGAGCAACCCGGTTACGACTGTCTGCGCGAAACCGATCATCAAGGCCGTGCCCGCTGCCGATCCCTTTGCCGACCTGCCGGCGCCGGCGGCCAGCAACCCCTAAAAACACCAAGCAAGCGACCTTGAGCCCCGGCACATATTGCAACGGGCTCAGCCTCAGCGGCAACGTCACCCTTGCGCCTGGCGTCTATGTCATCCAGAGCGGGGACTTCAAAGTTAACTCGACCGCCGTTATTTCCGGGAACGGCCTCACCATCTCCTTACCCGCTTTTTCGACACACAGCCATTCAAGTCCGCGGAAGCCTTTTCCCAGGCGCACACTCCGGACGTGCCGCCGATCGAATATCTTCCGATTCAACCCGTACCGGCTTTGACCGACTATTACGCCCAAGCCGGCCTCCCGGCAGAATATGCCGGTGCCCCGACTACCGGAATGACTGATTCCGAAAAGAGAATGTCATCACCGGTTAACGGCGCTGAGGTGATGCCGACTGCCGCTGCGATCGCGAAAGCAACAAAGGAGCCCGCAACTCGCACCGTGAATCGCAAAGCCAGCCTGCCGCAACCGAAACGCGCTGAGGCGTCGAGTGGCGGATTTGGAAACGAAGCGGAGGTGACAGCGGACGTAGCGGCTATCGACGCGCGGATTAAGATAGCCGAAGAAAGCCTGAAGCCCAGCGCTGAACGCCTCAAGGAGACGGTTTCTCAGAAAGTCGAAAAGCTCGGCCAAGCATCGCCCACGAAACGGCGGAACTATCTCGACATTTTCGCGACGACGGTTCCCGATCCCATCGAACTCGGCCTGGAGGTCGCCGACGCCCAAGCATAAAATGCCAGTTTGGGTTTTTATGCGTTGCTGTCGAAATTCACAGGTGAAGTGTATCGCTCAGAACAGAAGAAAAGTGCCGTGCCAGCGGCGGAGGGAACGTCGCAGGAGAGTGCACTCGCCGTTCGTCGCGGTGGTGTCGGCTTCGCGAGACCTTCATACCAACGCAAGGTAGGGAGGTCGGCGGCCCAGCCATGATTGACGGACCAAACGTTGGAACTGCAGCCTGCACGACATGCGGCGTTTAAGTGTGTCGCGACGGATCCCGACGCATCATCCAGATGTGCACGCTGCTGCCTGGAACATCCGCCTCTCCAACGACCCGAAAGCCACGGCGTTGGTAGTAGAGCGCGTTTTCTAGTGTCGGCGCTTCAAGGTAGCAGGGGATCCCATCGCGGTCGGCGGCATCGAAAACTGGCTGCATCAAGAGTTCGCCGATGCCTTGGCGCTGCCACTCCGGGTCAACACCAAGCATCGCAAGGTACCAATGAGGGTCTGGTGCATATCGGGGGTGGAAGGCGTCCAAGCACTCGGCCAGTTGCTTGAACCGCATCCAGGGCTCGGCGCCGATCTGACCCGGGATGCCCGACATCCCAGTCGCCGAAAAGTCCTCTTCGGATGGCGGAGACGCCCCGGGCGGAAACCAAAGTGCCACGCCCCGCACCGGCTCCCAAGTACAGTAGGGAGTCCCGGTCCGCACAACGAACTGCACCAGGGTGCGTGCCATTGTCGGCGCGAGCTGCTCACGTGCCACGCGGTCGGGCAGTACGAACAGAAGGCCTGGATCAGCGGCGAATGACCTGACCAACACATCCGCTGCTGGGTCCAGCAGCGAAATTGGAAGTCGTACCACATCAAGCGAGCGCACTTCGGCATTTCCTCTTCGACCAGTGTCCACTAGTGCATGTGACACTACGCAACTAGTGCCTCATGTCCAGCTGTCTCGAACGTCCGCCTCGCGCCGTGTTCGGGACGTTCAGATTGCGATCGGCCGTGCCTGAAAGCTGCAGGCAAGAAGGTTGGCGCGAAATGAGCGCTGAAGCCTCGCCAGATACGTGCCATCCGGTTCTTCCTCGATCGAGAAGTTCGCTTGCGTGATCTGGCGTTCTTGACCTCGCGATCGATAGCAAGCTGCGCGGTTGCGACCTTGTGAAGATCAAGATCGGCAGCCTGGTTGCTAGTCCGGACATTCGAACGCGTGCGATCGTGGGCAGCAGAAGACGGGCGCCCCGTTCAATTCGAACTGATGGCCGACGCCCGAGCGAGCTTGTTGGTGTGGCTCGAGCTACGTGGCGGAACGAATCCGGCCGTCCAACGATAGCCCCGCTGTAGGCCAGCCGCATGAGAGGCGAGAATAATTTGGACAAGACAGAGCACGCAAGTCGCTACAATCATCACCTCCAGTTCGAAGCTCATTCGCTCATTCAACCTCACACCTCGCTGTTAGTCACTCGAATTGCCAGAGCGCGCCGATTAAAGCGTCGCTCCTGCTCTTCAGTGCCTTCGATGCTGATAAGGTCAGTCAAGTCTATATCGAGGCAGTGCCTTCACGCTGCTTGACGGCGAATTCCTCCTCCGGCGAATAGACCAGCGTTCTGCGGCCATAGGCACCGAAATAGACGATCGCCAGTGCATACCAGGCCGCCACCCCGATGATGCCCTGGCGGTAGAGCGGATCTGTGAGTTGGAAGGCGATCGTGATCAACGCGATGATTACCGTCAGCCACGCGCCGGGCACGCCGAAGGGGCTCCTGTAGGGGCGTTCAATGTTCGGGAAACGACGGCGCAGTTGCAGAAACGTCAGCCCCTGCAGAAGATACGAGAACATAGCGCCAAAAACGGCCATGTTCAGGAGCGTGCCGCCGATGTAAGTGCCGGCGGCTCCGCCGCCTTGGGTGAACCAGATCACCACCATCACCAGAAAACCCAGCAGTGATCCCGCGGCAAGCGCCACGTTGGGCGTCTTGTGCTCGCCGTGCGTTACCGAGAGGAAATGCGGGAAATAGCCGGCGCGGCTCAGCGAATATATCTGACGTCCGTATGCGAAAATGATTGCGTGAAAGCTCGCTACAAGTCCGGCGACTGCGAACAGTGCGAGTACCTTCGCCCAGCCCGCTCCGTAGATGACCCTGAAGCCATCAAGGATAGGCTCACCCGACGTTCCGTAGGCAAAGGATCCGTCGGGCAGGGCCGGGTTGATGATCAGGATCAGGAAACCCGTTGCCAGGAGCGTGAACATGCCGAGCATGATGCCTTTGGGCATATCACGCTTGGGATCTACCGATTCTTCGGAGGCAAGTGGCAATTGCTCAATGGCGAGGAACAGCCACACCGCAAAAGGCATCGCCGCGAAAATCCCCCTGAGGCCGAACGGCAGGAATGGCCCGTGCCCGTCCGGCAGCGCGATTGCCGCCCCATCCGGTCCGGCTCCGACATTCATGGCATTCTTGGCGAAGTCGAATTGTCCCGATGCCAGCGCGCTGACGAAGAAGAAGACCAGGATGGCCAGAGCGATGAGCGTGACGACAACGGTAACCCCAAACGAAAGAGCGACACCACGCACGTTCAGCCCGACAAAGATCAGGTAGCCGACAAGCCACCAGACCGGCTGCCATGCGTCCGGGGTGCCTGTGATGGCCGTCATGTAGGTGCCTATGAAATAGACCACGACCGCCGGGGTGAGAACATATTCAATGTTTTCCGCAATGCCGGTGATGAAGCCGCCCCACGGACCGAACGCCGTGCGCGCAAAGGAATAAGCGCCGCCGGTATGTGGCAGCGCCGGGCTCATCTCGGCGATAGAGTAGGTCAGGCCGAGATACATGACGGCGATCAGCACCGTCCCGACGAACATGCCGCCCCAGCCGCCGACGGCGAAGCCGAGGTTCCAACCTGAAAAGTCGCCCGAGATGACGGCGCCGACGCCAAGTGCCCACAACGAGAAGACGCCGGCGTGGCGCTTCAGCACGCGCTTTTCAAAGTATTCGGAACCGGGAATGTGATAGGAGACACCCCCTTCGTGTTTCTTAGGTTCCCCAGCCATCGTTTGTCCCTCTCTGTTGATTTAAGGTTGTTCCAAATGCAAGGCGATCTGCTAAAACGATCCCGTCACCGCCCCCCATATCCATTCGACACCGGGAGTCTCATTGGTTGGACCACCAGCTGTGAAGAGTTGACGCTAAGCTTGCAGATTTACGGTCCCTTCTCTTGAGTCGAAGCAACGCGTCTTCCGATCTATAGATCAATCCTGGCTCGACGATCCATTCACCAGGGGAGAGCGATTCGACATCGTAACGTCCGTCAGGAAGGCGTGCTGCAAGCCCAACATAGCGATAGCGAGTGCCGGAGGAATCTGTGACTGAGCCAAAGATTGGTCGGTCTGCGAGGTAGCCGACGATCGCGCTTTCAGCACCAGATTGCGAAACCGCGGGGCCAGCAATCCTGAGCGTGTAGTATTCGATCGGAACGCTTCTCGTGCCGAGGCGCATCAGCTTATTCCTCGTTAAAGGAACGCATTTCGCAGTATGCTCGCACGGGCTCAATAAATCCATCCGTGTGATGATCCGCGCAGGTAATGCACCTGTTCAAATCGCCAGCTAAAGCCGGATTTTGCGTTTCAAACGGGGTTGTCGTTTGCGTGTTGGTTGCGGAAGGGACGCAGCGCCGCTGGCCAGCATCCAACCGAAGTGCCAGTGCGATCGTCAGTCCTGCCGAGCTTGAGCTGAAGGCTGTTTGAGGCGAAGTCGGCGGATCAACCAAGGCATTGTCAGACCCTGTGCGAAGAGCGAAAAGGCGACAACCGCGAAGGCACAGCCAAGAGACCGTGAGGCAATGGGAGTGAGGAACAACGCCTCGCGAGCACCAAGGAGGCGATCCAATTACACGCGCTCAGAACTTGGCAATCTGCGCCCGGCGCCGCCGGATGGCGTCGGCGATGAAAACGCGCGACAGCGCGTGGTATAGCGGTTCGTGGGAAATCATCCGTGCCGTGCCGTAACCCAGCATCGACGCGCACATAAGGGCGATGACATTGTCGTGGTTGCCCGTCATCTCGAGGATGATGACGAAAGCTGTCATCGGCGCTTGCACGACCCCGGCGAAATAACCGGCCATGCCGAGCAGCGCGGCAGCCCCTGTGCTCGCACTGAAGAGCAGGCCGAGTGAACTGCCGATGCCGGCGCCTACCGCCAGGGACGGCGCGAAGATGCCGCCGGGAATGCCTGATATCATTGACAGCAGCCCGGCTAGGAACTTTTCGGCAAAGAAGAACCAGGGCAGCGGCGTGCCTTCCACGGCGCTACGCGCCTGCACATAACCGGTGCCAAATGTCAGCCCGCTGGAGACGACGCCGATCGCCGCTACCGCCAGCCCGCAGATGGCGGCTACCAGCAGCGCGCGCCGCAACGGCTGCTGCGCGTTCCAGCGCCGGATTCGCCGTGTGGCTTTAAGCGCCAGCAACGAGAACAGCGCGCCGAAGCCGCCACCGATGACGCCGCAGCCAAGCACCAGCGGCCAGTCGGCGGCAAATGAGATCGTCTCCTTCGAGACACCGAAATAGGTGTAGTTGCCGAGCAGCCCGAGCGAGGCGAGACCCGCCAGGATCACCGCCGTCAGCACCAACCCGTTGGTGCGCGCCTCATAGGTGCGGCCCATCTCCTCGATGGCGAAGACGATGCCGGCGAGCGGTGTGTTGAAGGCAGCCGCGATACCGGCGGCCGAACCGGCGAGGATCAGACCGCGCGCCTGCGCCATGCCGCCCCAGCGCGCAACCTGCAGCATCAGCGAGGCGCCGACCTGCACGGTCGGGCCCTCGCGGCCGATCGAGGCGCCGCAGAACAGGCCAGCGACGGTAAGTGCAATCTTGCCCACCACCAGCCGCAGCGAAAGAATATGGCTGCGGTCTTCATCATCGCGCAAATGCCGGGCGGCAATCGCCTGCGGAATGCCGCTGCCTTGCGCGCCCGGAAAGAAGGCATGGGCCAGCCACGCGCAGAGCACGAAACCAAGCGGCGTGACAGCGAGCGGCAGGAAACTCCGCCAACCGCCATCATTGCCGATGATTATGTGAAACAGGCCTTGCGCCTTGTCAGCCAGCACCGCGAACAGGACGCTGATCAGGCCTATGCCGATGGCGCCGGCCCAGAACACCAGGCGCGGCTGCCAGACACGCCGCGAACCCCACATCGCGCGCGAACGACGGATCATTCGGTATTTTGCCAGGTTCACTGAGAAATCCTATTGAGGAACAATCCTCACTAGCATGCATTAAAATGCCGGGCACCACTCCAGGCATGTCCTGAGGCTCAGATTAGAGGAGTGATCGAACACTCCACTGATCCCTTGCCTTGAAGGCGGCTCCCGCTAGTCTTTTTCAACATGATCAACCAAACCGTGCTGATTTCCGGCGCTGGGATTGCAGGGCACGCAGCCTGAGGCGTGAACACTTGCCATTTTTGCCTACTGAACGACGACAGCGGGCGACCTTTGGGCGTCCAGCAAAGCCGAACGCCCCTTACGCCAAGTGCCAGGTGGAACGCCGACGAACTTTTTGAAAGCGCGATTGAAGGCGGCCTCCGACTCATAGCCGACCTCAGCACCAGCTTGCGCGATGCTCACATCGGGCCGTTCGAGCAGGCGTCCCGCCAGCTGCAGACGCCACCGAGCAAGATAGTGCATCGGCGAAATTTCGACATAGTGGGTAAACCGGCCCGCAAAAGCAGTGCGCGAGAGCCCTACGTCGCGGGCGAGACGGTCCAATGTCCATTCTTCCTTGGGGCGTGCGTGAATGAGTCGGAGCGCCTCGCCGACGTGCGGATCGCGAAGGCCTGACAGCCATCCGCGCGAATCGTCTGGAAGGGTTTCAATATGACGGCGGATGACTTCGACAAACATCAATTCGCTCAGCTTGGCGAGGACCGTTTCGCCGGCCAAGTGAAAGAGATCGATGACCCAACGCTCGCCTTGGCGGTGCCCCAGTTGGGCCTCGCTCTGCTCGACGGCGATCTGGAAGCCGAGCGGATCGATCACCGCCAGGACATCGCCGCGCCGGACTTCCTTGTTGAAGTCGGCATCGAGTTCCTTGATCTGGCCGGAAATCTGCGAGCTTACGGAAACCAGCGCGACAGGGGTGACCGCGCCGCCTGCTGGCAAGGTTGACACCACCATCACGGGTTCGATCCGCAAGCCGGTCGTCCACTATGGGGTGAAGATCACGCCCAATGCCGACCAGCCCGAACCAGGCCAGGGCATATGGGGCCACTAAGCGAACCAATTATCGCCAGCAATCCATATCAAGAAGCGGCGGCTTGTCCGCCGCTTCTTCTGTGGCGCCTAATCGCCAGTGGCAGGCACTCGGCGGCCAGGTCCGCAAGAGCGGCGCGGGCACCTGATCGTGTTCTGGAAGATCGCCGATCGGCAAGCAGAGGCGGACGCCGAGGACGGCGACCAGGATGGCGATGAGCCTGCCCGGTGCATGTTCGCCCGGGGCTACACGGTCTTCACGGCTACACGCCGCCCGAGATGCCCGTGATGCGCGATCTCGGTGTTTCGCGTGTGCCTGTCGGGCTAGACCCGTCCTCGAAGCGGGCACGATGACGGTGACAGATCGAGGCTCGAGCGGCAGGACAGTTGATCTCGCGCAAATACGCCACGCTGCCGTCGCCCTATATTGGAATTCCACCGCGACTGGCGGTGTGCCGGCTTCCCGCGTCGAATACACGCCGCGCTCACGGAAGTCGAAAGAGGCAAGGAGGATGTTATGATTTCGACTGCGATGCCACGCGCAACTGCGCTCGCCGCCATCGTTGCCATCGGCGCGACGAGCGGCGCCATTGCCCAAATGGCGGCCTCCGACCCGCATCATGCCCATACGCAGATCACACAGACGACACCACCCGCCGAGCCTGAGGATACGATGGGACAAGACCAGGGCGCACAGCCCGGTCAAGGCGGCATGATGCCTCCGGGAACGATGGGCCAGTGCATGATGGGGCAAGGAATGATGGGAGGTATGATGCAGCCCAGGATGACGAGCGGCATGCCGATGATGGCCATGCATGGCCACATGATGAAGATCATGTTCGCCATCGTCGATGCGAACGGGGACGGTGGAATTTCTTTCGAGGAATTGACGACCGTCGAAAAGCGGATCTTCGACAAAGTGGACGTCAATAAGGACGGCAAAGTGACGCCCGAGGAGGTGCAGACATTCATGCGAGAGTAGCCGGGTAAGCCGATCGGCTGCACGCATAACGGCCGTCCAGTTCTGTCCAGTTCTGCCTGATGATGGAGATCGCCAACGCAAAGGGCCCAACACTGATTTGCACTACGGCGAGTGCCGCCTTGACCCTCGTGCCCAGTGCGGTGTTGGCGCAGGCAGCTCGGATGCCGAAAGGTACGAGAAGGGTATGAATGGGGACCTCATATGATAAAGGACATCCATGCAGATCCTGCTGATCCTGAATGACCCGCCATACGGCACAGAGCGCTGCTACAACGGAGTGCGCCTCGCTCTCACCCTCACCAAGAGCGAGCCAACGACCACTGTTACGGTGTTCCTCATGGCCGATGCGGTGGCGGCTGCGAAGGCCGGCCAGAAAACCCCCAACGGCTACTACAATGTCGAGCGCATGCTGAAGGGGGTCGTTGCCGGCAAGGGCCAGATCTTGCTGTGCGGCACTTGCATGGACGCACGCGGCCTGACTGACGCCGACATCGCGGCTGGCGCAAAGCGCAGTACAATGAACGAACTCGCGGCCGCTACCATCGCCGCAGACAAGGTGCTGGTGTTCTGATCCGATGGCTCAGATCTATCTCGACTACAACGCCAGCACGCCGATCGATCCGGCGGTGACAGCGGCAATGCGCCCGTTCCTCGACGAAGCCTTTGGCAATCCGTCCAGCGGCCATTGGGCGAGCACGCCGGCAAAGGCCGCACTGGAGCTGGCCCGCGGCCAAGTGGCGGCGCTGCTCCGTTCGGCGTCCGACGAGATCGTGTTCACCAGCGGCGGCAGCGAGGCCAACAACCTTGCCATCAAGGGCACGTTCTTTGCGCTCCGGGACAAGGGCGAGCACATTATCACAACCGCCGTCGAGCACCCCGCCGTTCTCGGTCCCTGCCGCTTCTTGGAGCGGTTTGGTGCAACGGTGACCTATCTGCCCGTCGATCGGACGGGCCGGGTCGATCCCGAAGACGTGCGCCGCGCCATCACCCCGCGCACCGTCCTCATCAGCGTCATGCACGCCAACAACGAGGTGGGCACGATCCTGCCGATCGAGGAGATCAGCGCCATTGCCCGGGAGCACGGCATCTGCGTTCATACGGATGCCGCGCAATCTGTCGGTAAGATTCCCACCAGGGTCGATGCGCTCGGCGTCGATCTGCTCACGATTGCCGGTCATAAGCTCTACGCGCCGAAGGGTGTGGGTGCCCTCTATATCCGCCACGGTGTCGAGCTGGAGCCCCTGATCCACGGCGCCGGCCATGAGCAAGGCCGGCGCGCCGGCACCGAAAGCGCACTGCTGGCTGTCGGCCTCGGCGCGGCCTGCATCCTGGCGCAGGACCTCGCGCCAATGGAACGCGTCCAGGCTCTGCGGGATCGCTTCTGGCACGCCCTGCAGGGTCGTTTCGGCGATCGCGTCGTGTTGAACGGCCACCTTGAGCATCGCTTGCCCAATACCCTCAACGTTTCGTTTGTCGGCATGGTCGGTGCCGATGTGCTGGTAGCACTCGACGGGGTCGCGGCATCGACCGGCTCGGCGTGCCATTCGGGTCGCGTCGAACTCTCGCCCGTGCTTGCCGCAATGGGCGTGCCGGAGAAGGTCGGTATGGGTGCTGTGCGCTTCAGTCTCGGCAGGGCAACCACCGAGGCGGAAATCGATACCGTCGTCGATCGGCTTGAGGCAAGCTTGACCGGTACGTTTCGCTCAACAAGACATCGTTGACAACGGCAAGCTGGGGCGCTTGACCTTCCGCCTACTGGAAGCCGTAAGCTGCGTCGCGAGTTGTTGGAGATTCTTCCGATGGCACGTCGCTCCGACAAGGTGGAAAGGGTCACTCTTCAGCTGTTCAAGCTGGCATACAGGCAGAACAGGCTGGATGTCGCCGAGCATCTTCTGCGCGCGCTTGAGACCTTGGAAAGGCATCCCGAAATTCAGGAATCCACACACGTTGCAGGTGCGCCGTGGTGGAGGCCTACGGCGAACTGAACCGCCGACACTGAAGCCCCGCAGCGCGGGCTTCGACATTTTCGGATATAGTGTCGGGCATGGCCAGCTCCGACGAGCACGGCTCATTTGGTCACCGTCCCTGCCAATCCTCAGCCAGCGCCACTGCCGATCTCGCGATACTGCGCAGTCGGTCGCCATCGCCACCTGCCCGTGCCAGCACCCTCAAGGCGATCACCGCTGACAGCATCAGCCTTGCCGTCGCCCGGGCATCTTGCTCATGTTGAGGGCGGGTCCCGGCACAAAGCCGCTCGAGCGCGCGATGGAACCCGTCCTCGATTTCGCGAAGGCTTGCCTGGATCACCGCAGCAAGCTCGGAATCCCACGGCGCAATCTCCATCGCCGAATTGACGAGGAGGCAGCCGCGGCGATCCTTGAGCGAAGCCTCGACGAGATCGTCGAAAAAGGCACGGATTCCGCGGATCGGGTCGCCGCTGGCATCGAGCTCAGCGATGCGCCGCCTTGCGTAAGTGTCCAGGTAGGAGTCCAGGCAGTGCCGGAACAGGGAACGCTTGTCGCCGAAGGCGTTGTAGAGGCTGGCGCCGGTGATCGACATCGCGCTCGCGAGATCCCGAACGGAGGTCGCCTCGTAGCCGCGACGCCAGAACTGATCCATTGCAGCGGCCAGCACTGACGGCTGATCAAAAGTTCGTGGTCGCGCCATTCAGCATCCTCCCAAAAACCTGTTCGGCACCTTCGCCCCTTGAAAAGCCCGTCGAACCGTTTCTATCGATCGATCTAAAATGAAAACACCCTGTCCACGAAGGATGTGCACGATGACTGCTTCCTTTCCTCACCTTATTCCGCGCCAGCCTGTCCCCGTGGCCATCCACGAAGCCGAGCTTGCGATCTCCCTCGCACCAAATCTTGCTGAGGGGCACGAAAGCCTCGGCAATGCGCTGCACTATTCGGGGAGGTCCGAGGAGGCGCTTGCCTGTTTCGATCGGGGAATTGCCTTGAACCCGTATTATCCGGATATATTCCTCCACTTCCAGGCACAAGCGACGTTCCAATTGGGCAGGTACGAAGAGGCAATCAGGATCCTCAAGCGGCGACTTGTTCGTAACCCTGATACCGACATCTCACGCGTGCTGCTGGCGGCAAGCTACGGCCATCTGGGGCGCTGCGAAGAAGCCCGGCATGAGTGGCAGGAATTATTCCGCGTCAACCCTGATTATTCTCTGGAACACCGCCGCAAAGTGTTGCCCTACCCCAGACGATTTCGAGCTAGTGGTGGACGGGCTTCGCAAGGCCGGCCTGGTGTAATTACTGAACCGGGCGAGTGTGCGGTCTCGAACGTTCTGCGCGACCTGCAGAAAGGTCGCCAACAATGTCTGATTTCAGGCAGTGGCAACAGTCACCTCATTGGCCGATATCGGGCGCAAAAATGTCTGATTTCAGGCAGTGGCAACAGTCACCTCATTGGCCGATATCGGGCGCAAACCGGTCGTTGACAACGCGGCTTGCCTCGCGAGAACGGGCCAACGACAACAACGCTGCGTAAATCACCCAAGCTTATGGATCGCGACGTCGGGAATGACCGCCTTGGCGATTTCGCACAGGTGCTGGTGATGCGTCAGGTAAATCACCTGGCCCACGCCGGCCATCTCACCGAACAGGCGGAAAACTTCCTCCGACCTGAGATGGTCGAAGGTTTCCATGATGTCGTCGGCGATGAACGGTACAGCGGGCCTGAGCTTGGCAAACTCATAATATCCGGCCAGACGTAGAGCCAGATAGAGCTGGAAACGCGCGCCTTTCGACAGAGCGTCTGCGATCTTCGATTGGCCATCCCGCTGCGTCGCTATGAGGACCTCGCCGCCCTTTACCGGCTGGGTCGTCAAGCCTGTGTACTGGCCTCGCGTGATCAGTGCGAAGGCGTCGGATGCCTCGCTCATCATTCCAGAGCGGTGACGTTCGCGATAGACCCGAAGCGCGCTTGCCGCCGACATCACCCCAAGCTTCAATTCGATATAGCGGACGGCCTTTTCCTCGATTTCGAGAAGGACGGTGCGGCGCTCGGCATCGATCCGGGCAACTGCGCTGTCGCCACCGATCGCATCGAGCTTGTCGGTCGCCCGGGTACGCCTCACGAGTTGCTGTTGCAGCGATTCATCGAGGTCGGCGAGGCGCCGCTCGATTTCCGCCTTTTCAATTGCGAGCCCATCGAGATCGAGGCCCTCCAGCAACGACTGCGCCTGGGTGAAGTCGTCGAGGGCGAGCTCGCTCGTGAGTCGTTCTTCAAGCTCGGCCACGGCATTCTGCAGGCCGTCTCGCTCGCGAAGCCGTTCATCGCGCTCCACGACCTCCGGCAGAGTTTTCACCCCAAAGGCATCGAGCACTTCCTGCTTTGTTGTTTCGTGTGCCACGACCTCAGCGTTCAGTGCCTCTCGAACGTCCTGCAACTTTTGAACATCAAGGAGGAGATTTGCCCTCGCCTCGCAGGCACGCTCGGCTTGCTCTAGACGCTCAGTCAGCCTGACGCTCACCTGTTCTGGCGCCTCGTCGCTTGCGCGCTCGCCGGCCTGCGCACCAAGGCGGGCCACCTCTTCAGCAAATGCAGTCCTATCCGCCTCCATCTTGCGGATGCGGATGCGCATGGACTCACGATCCTGCAGGGCCTTTGACAGCTCCGACAACTGATCGAGCACGCTGCCAAGCCCGGTTCCGGCGATGCCTTCTTCGAGCCAGGTGCCTTGGAGCGTTTCCTTGACCTCCGCCTGCCATGCACCCTCTCGCCGCTCAGCAATTTCAACAGCGAGCCGCCTGGCGACCAGCTCCTCTTCCTTCACGGCGACGCTTCTCAGCGCTTCCGCTCGTTCCGCGTCGACCTTCGCCTGCCTATCCAGAAAGCGATCTGCGGCAACCACCATTGCCTCCAGGGCCTCACCAGCTTCCGGCTGAATTCCAACGCTTTGAAGAGCCGAGGCCAATCCGAGATGGATCCGCTCTCCCTCGGCTGTTGCGCGTTCAATCCTTGCCCGTGCGAGTAGGATGTCGTCCCAGGCGACAAGCGCGTCGGCGCGTGCGGAAAAGCGCTCCTCAAGAAATCCGATCAGCACGTCGAGCGACTGCGCCTGGCAATCCTCAAGCACGGCGCTGGCCATTCGCTTGATTTCAGCGGACGCCATTTCTGTACGCTTTTCCACCCCGGCAAGTTGACAGCTGATGCGCTCTATGGCGGCTTCCGTCTCGGCAGCCTTTTGCTTGATTGCGCGCAGATCCGCCAGCTCGCCCGCATGGGTCAAGCGAGCCGTGCCGACATCATCATCCTTGGCCAATGCAGCGGCAAAGACATCTGCGGTTTCGGCCTTGAGCTCCGCCCGGTGATTTCGCCAGGCCTCGTCTCTCTCACGTCGTATGGCTGCCGCTGTGTCATCGTCGGCGATATCGACCGAGGCGTGGACAGCAGCCAGGCGTGACGAAGTAGATACCCGGTTTTGCTCATGCTCGGACAGGCGCTCGGATAGGACTGCCTTGTCTCTTTGAAGATCTGCAGCCAGCGTTTTCCACGCAGCCATGTGCGTCGGTGTCGGAACCGATATCTTCGAAAGTTCGTCCGCATCTCCCGACCACGGCTGAAGGCGCCGCATCGCATCCATCAGCCTTGTTTGCCGCTCGTCCTCTAAGGCGCGCGCCTCTCTTATCTCCCGTAGGTGACTGGAAGCTTTCGCTTCCGACACGGCTGCTATCAGCCTGGCTCTTGCGGGCTCGGGCACCGCCCTCTCCTCGCTGACTCGGCCTCGCGCAGCGTTGAGCCCGTCGAGCGCGGCAGCGGCTTCATCGCGGGCCATCCGCAGGCTCGTCGTGATGCCGGAGCGTTGCTCGACCATGTTGCGAAGCGTGCCGATCACGAAGGCAGGCAGGATGAGCCGGGACGGATCCTGTTCGGCCGACCTGCCAAGCGCGGCGAGACAGTTCGCCACCGTCTGGTCAAGCATCTGGACTTCCATCTTGCGGGTCGGCAGATCCATGCCCGCGGACACATAGCGCGCCTTGCGATCGGCAAGTCCGCGCACCTGTTCCGAGATCGCCAGAACAGCCTCATCGACAGCAATTGCTTCGATCTTTGCCTTCGCCCGATCGATCTCATCGGCATTGGCCTGGAGGCGGGTTCTCAAGCGGGCATCATGATCGATCAATTCGGCGACGCTGCCACTCCAGGTCCTGGGAGGAGACGGGATGTCAGGCAGCTCAGCCAGTCTGGTCGCCTTGCGCTTGATTTCCGCAAGGAGCGGCGCGGCACGCGCATATCGGTCGATTGTGGCGAGACGCGCCGACAACGCTGAGCGTTCAGCCAGACTGCGATCATATTTATTTTGGGCTTCCACCCGTTCCGCCTCGAGCGCCTCGAATGTTGAGGCCAGGGTGTCGATCGTCTCCTTGCGCGATTTGAGCTCCGCGAACTGCTTCTTCAGCAGCGCGATTTCGGTGGTTTGGGCCTGCTTTCGATGAAGTCCATCCGCCTCCGTCTCCAATGCGGCCAAGACATCGCTGGCATGACCGAGCCCTGCGCTGGCGGTGAAGAGAAGCTTGCCGAGATCACCGCGCGATTCAAGGATCGCCTTGCCCCCTGCTTCCAGCGTCTCGTCATCAAGCGAGAACATGCTGCTGTAGGCCTCACGGGACAAGCCGGCGAGGTGAGCCGAAATGGCAATCTCGCTGAGGGGCCTGCCTTCGGCGTCTTGCAGTGAGTTGCTGCGGCTTTTGGTGCGTGAAACGGCAAGCGTCTGCGCCTCAAATTCGAGCAGCCCGCCGATGCGCATGGAGCTATATTCGTGCAGGAAATTGTAGCGACTGCGCTCTTCGATGCCGAAGAGCAGGTCGAGATAGGCAGAAAGCGCGGTCGATTTGCCGGCTTCGTTCAAGCCAAACACTATGTGCAGATCAGGCCCTGAACTCGGCTTGGGTCCGAAGTCAATCGCCTTGTCGGTGAACTTGCCGTAACGGGTGAGATCGAGCCGCCGCAATCTCATCGCGTTCCACCTGACTTGAGGCGAGCCGTGACCAGGTCGACGCCACGTGCAAGCACGTCATCGAGGAATGCCTCCAACGCCGCCTCGTCCTGTCCTGCGAAGTCTCGCGCATCCGGCGGCAGGTCCGCGATGGTCTTCAACACCAATTCCCTGGCGTCCGAACGGAATGCGTCCGACGTTGCGTTGGCGCGCATTGACTCGGCTAGTTCCAGGGTCGGATCCGCGACGTCTTCGGACTTCCCAGTTCCGGGAGCAGAGAGATTGAGTTCGACCTTCTCCACCCAAGTGTTGCCCACCTGCTCTGCCGCCTGTTCGGCCTCGGCAAGCACCAAATCCTTATCGCGGATCATCGTCCATGACAGCGCGGAAGCGCCGACCAGGCTGAGGCGGGCGATGAGGTATTGCGATCTGGCGGCAGTCCGGGATTGTTCAAGCGCAGACCGGATGCGGCCGACGGCCTCGGGCAGTTCGGATGTTCCTGCCAGGTCGACGCTCACGCGCTCGAACTGCGCGACGCTGGTCAGCCTCTCCTCAATGTCGACAGACCGATCGTCGTTTATGGTCGCCAGGGTGACCGATTTCTCACCAGCCTCATTGATGTCTCTGCCCTGAGGGATTCCAGGCATCACGAGCGTGCTTGCGCCGGGATAGACCTTGCGAACATGAATGTGGCCAAGCGCCCAATAATCAAAGCCGTGGCCGTGCAGGTCGGCGACACTGCAAGGTGCATAAACGTCATGACCTGGGGAGCCGGCCAGGCTCGTATGCATGATGCCGATGTTCGCAGCTCCCTCTTGCGGGGCGGCATATTTGGGCAGCAGGCTTTCGGGCGCCTTGGGGCTGGCGAAGCTCAGCCCATGGAACGCGACGTCCACCCCAGCGCCAGGCTGGATCACGGATTGGCAGCGGCCGCCAAACGTGGTCACCGTGTCGGGCAATACGAGCTGCTTCGTAATCCGCGACATGGCGTCATGGTTGCCGCGGATCATGTAGACCCTGACACCGGCCTGATGGAGGCGCGTCATCTGGGAAGCCAGAAAGCGTGCCGTCTTCATCGAAGTCTGGTCGCCATCGTAAAGATCGCCGGCAACCACGAGAGCGTCGATACGCTCCACCAGGCAAAGGTCCACTATTGCAGCGAATGCCTGTCGGCTGGCATCACCGACGAGCTCGGCAAGTTCAGAATTTCTGAGTGCGAGAGAGCGCAGCGGCGAATCGAGATGGATGTCGGCCGTATGAACAAATCGAAATGCCATTCGAAGGACTCTCCAGGCCCGAATCGCTCAGGCCAATTCTGTCGACGTCCAAGTCGCCCAAACTTTATGCCAGCGACCAAGTCAAAGCCTCGGTAGCAAAGTCCGACAGCGTTGGGCAACGGGAGGCGAGCGAGATACGGCGGCCCATGATCCTCGGCAAGTCGTGCGCCTACCTGTTGATGGTCTCCTGGAATTTCTCAATCCTGGAAAGAATGTCGTCGAATTTCGGCGGGGTGTCATCGAACATCATCGGCGCCATTGCCCGATAGTCGGCTCTTAGATCGTTAGTCCGGGCCTCGCCTGGCATCAGCCGCAAAGTGCCTGGGCGCGCCGTATCGTAGTTGGCCCAGCCCGAGCGAAAGAACGTCGCCTTGTGCTTGCCACTGTCGCCAGCAGTTCGAGATCAGCGGCGGCGGCCTTACACTCGACGGAGTCGAGCATCATGGCGAGGTCGTAGTAGTGGCGTGAGAAATATTGCGGAGTCCCCTCTCTGCCGGACGATGGGCTTGCGCGTGCAAGGCGGTGGCTTTTTCCCAGAAGGTGCGCCGTGCAGACAGGACCGTGACGGTCCTATCCGGATCTTCGAAGAAATCGGGAAAATCCTCGGCCGCGTAGGGGCGAATGACCTTCTTCTCGGCGGGCCAAGGATCGCCGCGGGCACCGAGCTCAAGCTTAACCCGTGGCGTGATGTAAGCCATGCCTTGATACTCGGCCGTCGGAAGCACGACCGGGTAGTGGAAGTTCAGTGTCTGCGCGTCGGCTTCATCGATCACTAGCGACCACTCGTCGTGCTGCGGTTCGCCGAGCTCTTGGACGATCGCGGCACGAAGGGCGGGAAGCAGCCTGTAGGCGATATGCTTCTCGACATCTCCCACCAGGAAGTCGACGAGTTCAGCTGACTTTTTTCGGCTGATGCCCTCCTTTTCTGGATCGCGATCACCTGTGTAGCCGAGGTCGGCCCGGTCGAAGGACAAATCGATGTCCTCGGAGAAACGGCGGATGATGCCAAAGGCCTTAGAGAGCGACGTTCCGCCCTTGAAGACCAGGCTGGCTGCGGCGTCCTCCGGAAGACCGAACAATCGTTTCAAGGTCCAGCAGACCCAGAAGTCCTTCTCGATGATCGTGTTGGCGACGCCGCGCCCGGCGCCAGTTTCGCCAAAAAGCGCTGCCCGATCACTCGGCGGTAGAAGGGCGACCTTATCCATTCGCTGCGTTCGACGCTGTGTTGCCGATCGAGATCAGTGTCGGACGCATCCAGGCGGGAGCCTGAACCGCGTTGGACGCGAGCAGCCTTTTGTCGCTGGCCGACAGCCGACGCGCGGCGAACTGAGCCACGTCGGCGGCCCGCACCGGCCCGACGTGGCGAAGCGCTTGGACAACGGTTCCGGCAGGACTGCCCGGTGCGATCAGATGCTTGGGCGAAGCGTGACGCAGATCGACCACGCGCTTACCCAACACGATCCGGCGCGAGGGCCCGTCCGTCAAATAAAGGCTCTTTGCGGGAACCTGCGTCGAGAGGCCGAGCGCATTGGCGGCGTGCGCGCCGGCGATCTGCGCCTTTGAACCAGTCTCCCGCGCGAGCGCACGCGCGACATCGTCGGGGGCCGGTGAAAGCTTGCCCAGCTTCGGATGGACCTTCGGATAGTCATAGAGGCCACGCGCCAGGCGGCGCAGCTTTCCACTCTTGACCAAGCGGGAGAGGGCTTGATCGACAGCAGCGCGCCCCGCCACGTCGAGGAAGTCGCTGGGCGTGAAAACACCGCCACGCCCGCCGGCGCGGGCGCGGCGCATGATCCGATCGGGAGCTGATGTCATTGCCGTTTTCATGTGTCAGAAAATAGGCTATCTTTTTCTGACATTCAAGATGCCTGCAAAACGTGCGAAAAAGGGCAGAAAGGGTGTCCCGATAACGCCCACGTGCCTTGCGAACGTCGTCGCGGGCCTCATCCTCCGTGAGAACCTGTCCATCGCCCTGACCTTGCACTGAATACCAACATGATGCGACGGATCGCCATTGCGTACGCCAAACAGATCGACACCAGATCCAGCGAAGACTGCTCGAATCCGTCAAAGCCGTCGTCTGATGAGGCAGGCAATCTTCCTGCCCGCACAACAGCATATTGTGGTATGAACAAGAACATCATCGGTTTCCAATCTGACAGTCGGACAAAGGGAGTTGAATGATGTCCACCAAAAGCAAAGGTTTTTCGCGCCGCCGGATCCTCGGCGGCAGCGCCGTCGCCTTCGCGGCCGGCACGTTGGGGATACCGTTCGTGCGAACGGCACGCGCGCAGGTGGCGACCTTCAAGGCCGGTGTCATCACCTCGCTGTCGGGCGAGAACATTCTCGGTGGCAACCTGACCAAGCGCGGTTACGACCTGTGGGCGGAGGCCATCAACGCCAAGGGCGGCGTCGAGGTCGCCAGTCAGCGTTTCAAGGTCGACATGTTCGACGGTGACGACCAGAGCAACCCGGCGACCGGCGCCGACGCCGCCGAGCGCCTGATCGTGCAAAACGAGGTTGATGTGCTGTTCGGCCCCTACACCAGCGGCTCTACCATCGCCGTGCAGCCGATCTGCCAAAAGTACCAGGTGCCGATGATTTCCGGCTCCGCGGAATCGCCGAACGTCTGGAAGGCCAAGCCGGAATTCAACTTCGGCATCATCCCGGCCGTCGACACCACTGCAGGTAAGTCGCTGGCCGTGCTGGCGAAGCTGTCCAACCCAACGGCCAAGACGATTGCGGTGATCGGCGTCAACGAGCCCTTCTCGAAGGAAACCGGCGAAGGTTTTCGCGACGGGGCCAAGGAGGCCGGCCTGGAAGTCGTCGCCTACGAATTGGTGCCGGCCTCGGGTGACCTTACCCCGGTCATCTCTAAGATCGCAGCGCTCAATCCCGACATCGTCGCCGTCGGCGGCCATGAGGAGCCGCTGATCAACGTCGTCAAGACTTCGAAGTCGCTGAACTTCCGGCCTAAGGCGCTGATAATGCACTATGGCGTCACCGACCCGGCCTTCGCCCAGGCGCTCGCCGCGGACGCCGACGGCACCAGCGGCGTCTCCGTGTGGCTGCCATCGGTGCAGTACAAGGACGACCTCTTCGGCACCGCAAGGGAGTTTGCCGAGATGGCGCAAAAGAAGTCCGGACACGAGCCCGACTATACCGAAGCGGCCTGCGCGGCCAGCGGTCTCGTTTTCGGCGATGCCGTCAAGCGGCTTGGCAAGAAGCCGGCGCTCACGCGCGAAGACAGGGTGGCTCTGAAGGACGCGATAGCCGCGACCGACATCCAGACCTTCTATGGACCGATCAAGTTCGAGAAGGAAGGCAACCACTACCACGACAACGTCCAGCCGGTGCCGGTTCTGATCCAGATTCAAGGCGGCAAGACCGTGGCGGTGGGGCCGAAGGAGGCCGCGGCAGCAGACCTCACCTATCCGCTGCCGGCTTGGAAATAGGCGGTTTTGGACAGGGTGCGGGCGGCCTCCCGGCGGAACGACGACGGGTTGCGCGTGCTCGGAAAATGACGGACCATGCCATTGAGTGTGCTCGCCTTGCCGTGGCATTCCCGCTCTTTCGTTTGCCTGACTGACGGACGGTTTCCGCCTTGGATCTTTTCCTACAGACCTTGCTGAACGGCCTTCTGATCGGCGGCGTCATCGCCACCTTTACGATCGGGTTCCAGCTCGCTTTCGGCGTGCTGCACGTCATCGATTTCGCCGTGGGCGGCTGGGTCGTGCTGGGTGGCTACCTCGGCTACTACATGGCCGCCGGACTGGGCGTCGACGGATTCCTGGCGATCCCGATCGCCTTCGTGCTGTTCGGCGCCATCGGCTATCTGATCGGGCCGATCCTCTACAATGTCCGCAACAGCCGCACGGCGCGGCCGGAATTGATGGCGCTGGCGCTGACCTTCGGCCTGTTCACGCTGCTGCGCGGCGGCATGCTGACCGCCTGGGGCTTCAACACCCACAGCGTTCCGACGGCGTTGAGCGGCGAGAGCCTCGCCGTCGGGCCGTTGACGGTGCCGCTGGTCCGCGTGGCGGCGGCGGTGTTCGCGGTCGCCATCGCCGGCGGACTGTTCGTATTCCTCTACCGCACCCGCTATGGGTTGGCGATCCGAGCGACGGCCGAAAGCCGGCAGAACGCCGCGCTGATGGGCGTCAACATCCGGCGCCTCAGCGCTAATGTTTACGGGCTTTACGCTGGCATCACCGCCATGGCCGGCGTGCTGATGGGTGCAATTTTTTCAGTCAATCCGGAGGTCGGCCTGCGTTATACGCTGTTCGCATTCTTCGTGGCTGTGCTTGCCGGCTTGGGCTCCGTCGGCGGTGCCCTTGTCGCCGCGCTGCTGCTCGGCGTCATCGAAGCCTTCGTCGCGACCTATGTCGGGTCGAGCTATTCGCTGCTGGCGATCTTCGCCACACTGTTCCTCGTCCTGCTCGTATCTCCGCGCGGGATCCTGCGGCACGGCTTGTGAGGCCGGACATGAAACCACGCTGGGCCGGCCTCCTCCTGCTGATCGCGGTGATCGGCGTGCTGGCGCTGCTGCCGATGCTGGTCAACAACTACTGGCTGCGTATCGCCACCGGCGCGCTGATGTGGGCGGGGCTGGCCTGCTCCTGGAACATACTTGGCGGCTATGCCGGCTACATCAATTTCGGCCATTCGGCCTTCTTCGGGCTCGGCGCCTATGTCACCGCGCTGCTGATGGGCGACAAGCTCGCCTGGCCCTTCTTCGCCACCGTCCCGGCCGGTATGGTGGTGACGGCGCTGTTTGCCATCATCATCGGCGCGCCGACGCTGCGCCTGCGCGGCGCCTATTTCGCCATAGCCACCTGGGCCTTCGCCGAGGTGCTCATCCAGTTCGCCTCGGTGATGGACTTCACCGGCGGCATCGGCGGAATTGGACTGCCGCCCTTTCTCGACGAGCGCTTCTTCTACTTCGCCATGTTCGCCGCAGCGGCGCTGACCTACCTAATCACCTGGGCGCTGTTCGAGCGCTCACGTTTTGGGCTGAAGGTCAAGGCGCTGCGCGACCACGAACTGGCGGCCGAGGCAATGGGCATCAACACTTCGCTGGTCAAGCTGCAGACCTTCGTGCTCAGCGCCGTCACCGCCTCGGTGTTCGGCGCGATCTTCGCCTACTGGGTCACTTTTATCAATCCGAAGAGCGTCTTCGGCGGCGACATCACCGACCAGATGGTGGTCATGGTGCTGCTGGGGGGGCTGGGCAGCCTGTGGGGGCCGGCGCTGGGCGGCGTGGGGCTGTTCGTCGTCAACCGGCTGATCTGGATGTATTGGGGCGACACCGCCTTCTATATCGCCATATTGGGAGCGGCCATCGTGCTGGTGGTGCTGTTCATGCCGAACGGCATCGCCAGCCTGTTTTCGAGGCGCGCCGCCAAGTCCGGCGCCGTGCTGGACAAGGCGGTCGGCAAGCTTGTCGGCGATGACCAGGGGGGGCCCAATTGAGCGTGGCCGACGGCAAAACGGCTGGAGCCGGCGACCCTATCCTCGTCGTGCGCGAACTCTACCGCCATTTCGGCGGCATCAAGGCCGTCAACGGTGTCTCCCTGGACGTCGATCGGCGCGAGATCGCCGGCCTGATCGGGCCTAACGGGTCGGGCAAGTCGACACTGTTCAACCTGGTATCGGGCGCGGTGACGCCGGATCGTGGCCAGATCCGCTTCGACGGTCACGAAATCGGCGGCCGAAAGGCTCACGCGATCGCGCGGCTGGGGCTTGCCCGCACCTTCCAGATTCCGGCCATGTTCGACAATATGAGCGTCACCGAAAACCTACTGGCGGCAGCGGCCGAGGGCCATTGGCAGGGCGCGCGTGAACGGGCGGCCGAAACACTGGCGCTGCTCAAGCTGGACCATGTCGCCGACAACCGCGCCTCCGACCTTTCGGGCGGCCAGCAGAAACTGCTGGAGTTCGGGCGCGTCATCATGCGCCAGGCCTCGCTCATTCTGCTCGACGAGGTGACGGCGGGCGTGCATCCCAACATCCGCAAGATTATCCTGGAGGCCATCGCGCGGCTGCGCGAGCGTGGCATCACCTTCCTGGTCATCGAGCACGACATGGAGATGGTGCGCAATGTATGCGACCGCATCATTGTCATGGATGCAGGCCGTGTCGTGGCCAGCGGCTCTTTCAACGACATCGTTCGCAATTCGGAAGTCATGCAGACATATCTAGGGCGGCCGCAATGAGCCCCACGCTCACCGCCGAAAACATCGTCACCGGCTACGGCAAGCAGGAGATCGTCCATGGCGTTTCGCTTAGTGCGGAGGCTGGCAAGATCACCTGCATCTTCGGGCCGAACGGCTGTGGCAAGTCGACCCTGCTCAAGGCCATTGCCGGCGCGCTGCCGGTGTGGAGCGGCAGGGCGAGCCTGGGCGATGCAACGCTCTCCAACCTTGCCGTCCATGAGGTGGTGCGCCAGGGGCTGGTGCTGATGCCGCAAGGCGGCGGCGTGTTCCCGCGCCTGACAGTGATGGAGAATTTGCGTATGGGTGGCTACGCCATCGCGGACCGCCGGCTAGTCGAGCAGCGCATCGAGGCGCTGATCGAGCAATATCCCTCTTTGGCGCGGCGGCGGCGCACCGCGGCCGGTTCGCTTTCAGGCGGCGAGCAGGCAATGCTTGCGCTGGCGCGTGCGCTGGTCTCGCAACCGCGCTTCATTCTGCTCGACGAGCCTTCCGCCGGATTATCGCCGGCCATGGTCATCGAGACGCTCGAACGCATTACCACCCTAACCGCGCATGGCATCGGCATCGTGATGGTGGAGCAGAACATCCGCGAGGCCATGCCGATCGCAGACAAGCTTTACATCCTGGCGGCCGGCGAAAGGCGCTTCGAGGGAAGGCCTCGGGACGTGCGCGACGACCGGCAGATCATGGATATCTATATGGGCGGAGCGTGAGAGGTCATTCGCAGTTCTGCTCTTGCGGTCGACGATTAATATCCCTGACCTGCCACTGAACTGTCATCCAGTGGCGATTAGAGCCTTGGCCGTTTCTGTTACGCCTCTTGGCGCGGGCAAGCGCCAGGTAGATCGTGCGCTGGAATTCGACCAGCGTCTGAAACAGCGGTTGCATCAGGCACAGGTCAATTCAAGTCGCGTCGCGAAAATCTTGCCGAGATTGGTTCCGGACGGATCGGTGAAGAAGGCCTCCGTCGGTCTCTTGTGGTTCTGCGCGGTCGCGGTTTCCGCATCCGGGCGCACCACGGCGCGAGAACAACCCTGCGGCAAGCCGATGGTCAATAGATGATCTTTGCGAGAAGATGGACGCCGTAGCGCCCAAGCTGGGCAAGCGCGGCCCCCGCAGCGCGTAGGCTTTTTCGCCTGCCGCGGCTGGCGCTCGAGCGAACGCGTCGAGATAGGCAAAGATGAAGATCTTCATGCCGGGATGTCGTCGCGGATGCAGGCCTTAAGGTGTCCCGCTTCGGTCTCGCGCAATCCAGGCACCACGCCGGCGCAGGCCTCGATCGCATGGGGGCAGCGGGTGCGGAACACGCAGCCCGACGGCGGGTTGGCGGGGCTTGGAATATCGCCCTTCAGTATTTGGCGCTTCGAGCGCTTCCTCGGATCCGGCGAAGGAATCGCCGACAGCAGCGCCTGCGTATAGGGGTGTTGCGGGCGGGCATAGAGGCTCGCCGCCGGTGCGATCTCCATGATGCGCCCGAGATAGAGCACGATGACGGTGTCGCAGATATATTCGACCACCGCCAGATCATGCGAGATGAACAACATCGTCAGGCCGAGCTGCAGCTGCAGGTCGCGCAAAAGATTGATCACCTGTGCCTGGATAGACACGTCGAGTGCCGACACGGGCTCGTCGGCGACGATGAATTCGGGTTCCAGCGTGAGGGCTCGCGCGATGCCGATGCGCTGGCGCTGGCCGCCCGAAAACTCGTGCGCGTAGCGATCATAAGCGTCGACCGGCAGTTCGACGGCGGCGAGCGCCTTTTCGGCGCGGGCGCGGCGCTCGGCGCGGTTGCCGATCCTCTGTATATCCAGCCCCTCGGTGAGGATCTGGCCGATCGTCATGCGCGGCGACAGGCTGGCGAAGGGGTCCTGGAAAATATACTGCATGTTGCGGCGTTGGCGGCGAAGATCCCCTGCCCCCAGCGTGAGGATGTCCTTGCCGTCGAAGCGTATCTCGCCGGAGGTCGGTTCGATCAGCCGCAGCACGGAACGGCCAATGGTCGTCTTGCCGGAACCGGATTCGCCGACCAGCCCGACCACCTGGCCGCGTGGGATATTGAAGGAAATATCCTGCAGCGCCTTGACCACAGGCCCGCGCGAGAACGCAGTTGGCGCGAAATGCTTGGTCAGGTTGCGAACAGAGAGATAGGGATCCGGCGCGTTCATAGCTCCTCCCAGCGAATGCAGCGGCTCGCCTGCGTCGGCGACACCTGGAACAACGGCGGCACGACGGCACGACAGGCGTCGATCGCCATCGGACACCTCGGAGCGAAGGAACAACCCTTGGGCAGCATGGCCAGTGAGGGGACGTTGCCCGCGATCGTCGGCAGTGGCGTGCCGGCCGCCTTCAGCGCCGTTGCCTGGCCAAGCCGTGGCACCGAGCGCATCAGGCCGATCGTGTAAGGATGGCGCGGACGGGCGAAGACTTCGCTCACCGGACCAGTCTCGACGATACGCCCAGCATACATGACCGCCACGCGGTCGGCGATTTCGGCAACCACGCCAAGATTGTGGGTGACGAAGAGGATGCCCATGCCGCGTTCGGCCTGAAGGTCGGCAAGCAGATCGAGGATCTGCGCCTGGATCGTCACGTCAAGCGCGGTGGTCGGTTCGTCGGCGATCAGCAATGTCGGGTTGCATGCGAGCGCCATGGCAATGGTGGCGCGCTGGCGCATGCCGCCCGAGAGTTCATGCGGGTATTGCTGCGCGCGCCGCTTCGGGTCCGGAATGCCGACCTGCGTCAGCAGACGCACCGCCTCGGCTGCCGCCTCGCGATGCGATTTGCCGAGATGGATGCGGATCGGCTCGGCGATCTGCTCGCCGATCGTGTAGACCGGGTTGAGGCTGGTCATCGGCTCCTGAAAGACCATGCCAATGTCGTTGCCGCGCACGCGGCGAAGCTGCTCCGCGTCGAGGCCCGTCAGCTCGGTGACGGACCCGTCGCGTCGCCTGATCGAGATGTGGCCATCAGCAATATGGCCGATCTTCTTCGCCAGCAGCCCCATGATGGAGAGGCTGGTAACGGATTTACCCGAACCGGACTCTCCGACCAGCGCCACGGTCTCGCCGGAGCCGATCTCCAGATCGATATCCTGCACGGCAGCGATGTCGCGCCCCGCAATGCGGAACACGGCACGCAATCCGGCAATTCGCAGGATCGGCGCTTCCATTGTCAGCCGAGCAGGCCGACGTCGCGCAGGATGGCGTCAACCTTAGCGGTTTCCTCGGCATTGAGGTCGCGCTGCGGGCGGGCCATCCTGTTGGTGGTGATGATACCAAGACTGCGCATAGCCGTCTTGAACGAGCCGACGCCGGCCGAGCCGGCGCTGGTGCGGCCGAGCGCGATCCAGACGATCTCGAACAGCTTCAACAGCCGCTCCTGCTCAACCCGGGCCTCGGCATGCTTGCCGGCCTGCATCAGGTTCCACATCTTGACGTAGCCGTGCGGATCGACATTGGCGATGCCCGGCACGACGCCGTGCGCGCCCATGGCAAGCGCCGTGTCGACCATGATCTCGGAGCCGGTCATGCCGAAGAAGTTGGCGTCGCCGGCCATGTCCCTCAACACATAGCGCAGATTGCCGTCATCGCCGCTGGAGTCCTTCAGGCCGGCGACGATGCCTTCCCTGGCAAGCGTCACGGTCGTCTTGCGCTCGAGCTTGATATGGACACAAACCGGGATGTCGTAGGCGATGATCGGGATGTCGATCGCATCCTTGATGTAGCGGAAATGATCGATGATCTCCGGCTGGCTCGTGCGTGCGTAAAAGGGCGCGGTGACGACGATAGCATCCGCGCCGGCCGCCTTGGCGATCTTCGAATGGTTGATGACGCGGTCGGTGGTCGGGTCGATGACACCGACAAAGATCGGCACGCGGCCATTGTTGACCTTCACCGCGTGCTCGATGATCGCCTTGCGCTCGGCTTCGTCGTGGAAGACCACCTCGCTGGTCGATCCGAGCACGAACAGTCCGTGGACGCCTCCGTCGAGTAGGTTCTCCAGTGTTCGCGTGAACGATGGAAAGTCGATGCTGTAATCGGCATTGAGGGGGGTAACGACGGGCGGCACGACGCCGGTAAAAAGCGGCATTTTGAGAACCTTCAGTTGAGATCGGATCGAGGATCGAAAGCATCACGCAGGCCGTCGCCAATGAAATTGATGGCAAGAACCGTGAGCACGAGGGCGGCACCGGGAAACATCCACTGCCAAGGGTATTGTTCGAGGACGACGGTGGAGCGGGCGAGATTGAGCATGTTGCCCCAGCTCGCTTCGGGCGGCGCGATGCCGAGGCCGAGGAACGAGAGGCCAGCTTCCAGCAGGATGGCGTTGGCGATCTGCAAGGTTGCGTAGACGACGAGAATGTCTATGCAATTGGGCAGGCCGTGGCGGAACAGGAGATGCGGCAGCCCTGCCCCCATGCCGCGCGCCGCGACGACGAAATCGCGCTCGCGCAGTTCGAGCAGGCGGGCCCGCACCATGCGCGACAGAACCGGCCAGGACAGCAGCGAGATGACGAGGATTGTCGGGGCGATGCCGGTGCCGGCTATCGAGGCAAGCACCAGTAGGAAGATGACCGGCGGCAAAGTCATGGCGAGATCGACGAAGCGCATCGCAGTCGCATCGACGACGCGGCCGCCGAAGCTGGCGATGGCGCCGACGAGAAAGCCGATGACGATGGAGATCGCGACGGAGCAGACAGCGACCACAAGCGAGATGCGACCACCTTGCAGAAGCCGCGCGAAGACGTCGCGGCCGACGCCATCGCTGCCGAGCCAATGGGTGGCGGACGGTCCCTTGTTCATGGCCTTCAGATCGATGGCGTTGGGCGCGTATGGCCACCACCAGTGATAGGTTACGACCGCTATCACCACCGGGATCACGATGAACAGGCCGGCCCGTGCGGCGCGGTTCTCGATGAAGCGGTCGAGCGCACGGCGCAGCGGACCTTTGGTGCGCTGTATGGCTGGTGGCTCGATTGCAGCTCCCGTCATCACGCCACCTGGATGCGCGGGTCGACGAAGGCGTAGGCGACGTCGGTGAGAATGTTGACCAGAATGACGCAGACACCGATGACTAGCGTGGCGCCCATGATGACGGGATAATCACGCGTGCCGACGGCGTTGACCAGCAGCAGGCCCATGCCCGGCCAGTTGAAGACGCTCTCCAGGAAGATCGCACCGCCGACCGCAATGCCCACGGTCGAGCCGATCAGCGTGATGACTGGTAAGAGCGCGTTGCGGGTGGCATGCTTGATGATCACCCAGAATTCGCGCACGCCCTTGGCGCGGGCGGTGCGGACATAATCCTGGTTGAGCACTTCGAGCAGCGAAGCACGCATGTAGCGCATGATCAGCGCCGCGTGGCCGATCGACAGCAGGCACGCCGGAAGTATGAGATGCGCAAGCACGTCGGCGATAGAGAATGGCGCACCGGCGGTCTGCATGCCGCCGGATGGCGCCCAGTGCAGCAGCACCGAGAAGAAATAGAGGCCGAGCAGCGCGGTCAGGAAAGCCGGGCTCGATATGCCGATGAAGGACAGCACCGACATCGCAATGTCGGGCCAGGCGTTGCGGCGCACGGCGCTGTAGATGCCGGCGGCGATGCCGATGATGATGGCGATCGCCAGACCCATGCCCATCAGCAGAGCCGTGGGTCCAATGCGCTCCATCACCAGCGGCAGCACCCGCACCCCGCTGCGCTGGATCGAATAGCCGAAATCACCAGACAGGGCCGCGCGCAGCCAGCCGAAATACTGAAGCGGCAGCGGCTGATCGAGGCCGAGGCGGTCGCGCAGCGTCTCGAGATCGGAGGCCGACATTGGCATCGAAGGATTGATATAGGCGTCGATCGGATCGCCGGGCGCCAGGCGCAGCAGGACGAAGATGAGGAGGCTCAGGGCGACCAGCATCAACAGTCCTGTGGCGCAGCGGCGGGCGATGAAGCTCAGCATCGGCTTTCCGGAAGTGGATGGCATGGGCCGGCATCGCAAAAGAGGCCGGCCCTAGTGGCGGGGCAGGAGACCCGCCTGTCTACTGGATGTCCCAGGTCTCGGGATGAGCGGCATAGGGACCGCCGCCAGGCGCAGGCGTCCAGACGAAGTCCTTCAGCTTGTTGGAGGCAACGCCGTAGCGATTGGCCACCCATAGCGTTGCCCAGGGAAGATCCTTGTTCATCACCTTGCAAACATCCTGCCAGGCGGCATCAAGTTTCGACGCATCGGTTTCAGCGAGCGCCTTGTCGAAAGCCGCGCTCAGATCGTCGAATTTGATGCGCATGGTGTTGAAGCCGGCGGGCGGAATCTGCGACTTGTTGAGGCCCGGATTGATGCCGGCCGGATTTGGGCCGTTCTGCAGGCCGGCATAGACCATGGGGAATGCGCTCCAGTCCGGCGTGCCTTCCTTGTAGACGATGCCATTGTAGGTCGGTGTGTCGACGACGCGCGGCACGACGTTGATGCCGACCTGGGCCAGCATGGACTGAATGGCGGCCATGACGTTGGCAGCTTGCGGCGAGCCGTAATAGGTCAGCAAGGTGATGGGCTTGTCGCCATTGATCTTGTCCCAGCCGGCCTCAGTCAGCAGTGCCTTGGCCTTGGCCGGATCGTAAGCGTAGGCTTCCAGTCCTTCGGGAACCAGTTGCGGCGCGACATAGCCGCAATTGGCCGGCTTGGCTGCGCCGCCATAGAGGCTCTCGATGATGGCGTTGCGGTCGATGGCGTACATGATCGCCTGGCGAACCTTGAGGTCCTTGAACAGGTCGACCTTCTGATTGAGGCCAATATAGTTGACCACGTAGGAGCCGCCCTCGATCACCTTGAAGCTGGCGTCGGTTTTGAACGATGCCGCATCGTCGGGCTCGACATAGGTGAACTGGATCTCGCCCGCTCGTAGCGCCGCGACTGCCGCAGCAGGGCTCTCGAAATAGCGGTTGATCAGCACGTCGACCTTCGGCTTGCCGCCACGATAGTCGTCGTCCGCGGCCAGTTCGACATATTGGTCGGTGACGTACTTTTTGAATTTGAACGGACCCGTGCCGACCGGACTGGTCGACCACCAGGTGCTGGTCGCCAGCGATTCCGGCGGCATCCCGGCAAGGGCATGCTCCGGCAGGATCAGCACCTGCGAAAGAATGGACAGGAAGGAGCCGTTCGGCTTTGACAGCTTGATGATCACGGTGCTGTCGTCGGGCGCCTCGACCGAGGCGACATCGCCGAGGCGTGCCGCCAGAAGGCTGCCGGAAGCCTTGTTCTTGGCAAGCTCGATGGTGAATTTGACGTCCTTGGACGTGAACGGCTTGCCGTCGTGCCAGCTCTCCTTGACCAGCTTGAACGTGTAGGTCATCTGGTCGCTGCTCATCGTGTAGTTCTTGGCCAGGTCGCCTTCGAGTTCGGTCAGCCCCGCGTTCCAGATGACCAGCGGTTCAAAATAGGTGCTGAGCCAGGTGAAGCCACCGGTCGCGACCAGCGGGTTGAAGTTCTTTGGGAAACCACCGGGACCGACGTCGAAACCGCCGGCAATGGTCTTTGGACTTTGTGCCTGCACGATGGTCGGCAGGCCAGCGCCGAGCAGCAGCGCGGCGGCAATGGATATCGTCTTAATGCGCATGGTTTCCTCCCTTGGCATTTTTCAGGTTGTGCGATTTTTGGCGATGACTTGCTCAATACCTCTGTAGTGATCGTCGAGCCGGCTGCGTGCCCGATCGACATCCTTGGCGGCGACCGCCTCGACGATTTCATGATGATCGCGCCAGGTGGCGAGCGGCGTCGGATTGTCGAGATTGGTGAAGTCGGAAGCCTTGTTGAACGCCACCCAGAAGATGTCGATGAGAGCGCTCAGCATGTGGTTGTTCTGGCAGCGGAACAGCATCTGGTGGAACTGCTGGTCCTCCTCGGCAAAGCTCTCGCTGCGCTCGGCCCGCTGGCGCATGCTTTCAGTCAGCCGGCGAAGCTCGTCGATGTCCTCGGTGCTGATCATCTCGATGGTCTTGGCAATCAGTCCGGTCTCGAGCACGCGGCGGATCTCGCGCAGCTCCTCGACGTCGCGCAGCGAGTCCTGCAGGCCGTAAGCCAGATTGTCGAGCAGTGGCTTGAATGAGAATTCCTTGACGAACACGCCGATGCCGCGGCGCGTCTCCAATATGCCGATCGATTCCAGCGCCTTGATCGCTTCGCGAACCGAGTTGCGGCCAACGCCGAGCTGCTGGGCCAGGAACGTCTCCGGCGGCAGCGGATCGCCCGCCTTCAGTCTGTTCGCCTCGATATATTTGCGCAAGCTCTCCTGCACGCTCACATGCAGAAGCGGTGGTCGGCTGAGCGGCTCAATCGACTTTAATTCCGCCATAGTTGCTCCCTGCTCCCACTGTTGTCCGACGCCGAATAACCACATCGCGCGGGAGGTTGACGACTTGTCCTATAACGACTTGTAGGATATCCTGCAAGCCATCGGAGGAAATATCGGGATATGAAGATCGTTTTGGCCGGCACGAGCCATTGGCACGCCGACATGCACCTCGATGCGGCGCGCACTGCCGGAGCTGAAATCATCGGCGTGTGGGACGAGGACGAGGCGCATGCAAGGGGTTTTGCGGCGCGAAATTCACTGAGCGCGATTGCTGCATTCGAAGGCGTCCTGGCAGCACCAGCCGATCTGATTCTGCTGATGGGACATCCTTCGACCGTACCCGCCAGGGCGCGCGGCGTGATCGAGGCTGATATCCCGCTTATCCTTGAGAAGCCGGCAGCGAGCAGCACAGCGCCGCTGATCCAGTTGCGAGACCTCGCCCACGAGCGAAAAGCCTTCGTCAGCGTGCCTTTGCCCAACCGCTTCGGCCCGGCAGTGATCGCCTTTGAAAGACTGCGCCAAGAAGGTGGCGCCGGCCAACTCGCGCACTGCCATTTCCGCGTCGTCAACGGGCCGCCCGAGCGCTATGCCGCCGACGGCGTTGCCTGGGTGGTGGACCCCGCGATTGGCGGTGGCGGCGCATTGCGCAACCTGGGCATTCACGGTGTCAATGCTGCGCTGAGCCTCGCCAGCGGAGAGCTCCGTCTCAAGTCTGTATCGGTGGACAACCGCATCCACAGGTCTCCGGTTGAGGACTATGCGCTGCTGGTGCTGAAGGACGAGGCCGGCGCGCTGTTTACCGTTGAGGCGGGTTACACATTCGCCTCAATGCAGCCCGGCGGCGATTTCGAATGGCGTATCGTCAGCGCCAACGCCACGCTCATCGACCGTGGCGACAGGGCGATCTGCGCGACGCGCCACGACGCTGCACTTGTCGAGCTGCCGGTCGAGCTGCCGGCTACACGTTACCGGCTCAGCATGCGCGACACGTTCGAACGGTTGCAGCGCAAGGCTGCGCCCGCAATCTCCATAGACGACTATGTGGCGGCGATGTCGCTAATCGACGCCGCGTACCAGAAGGCAGGACGATGATTGGAATAGGCATTATCGGCGCGGGCGATTTTGGCGCCGTGCATGCGCGCGCGATCAGGGAGGTCGATGACATACGCCTCGTCGCGGCCTGCCGTGGAGACGCGACGGCGCTGGCCGCCTTCACGGCCGAACATGGCGGCATGGGCTACCCCGACTGGCGCGACCTTCTCGAAGACAGCAACGTCGATGCCGTCGTCATCGCTGCCCCGCACGCATTGCATGCCGAAATGGCGATCGCCGCGGCCAAGGCCGGCAAGCACATTCTGCTTGAAAAGCCGATGGCGCGAACGGTGGCCGAATGCGATGCGATCAATGCGGCGGTGACGGAGAATGGCGTCAAGCTGATGGTCGCCCATCTGCTGCATTTCTCGAAACCCTGCATGGCAGCAAAGAAGATCATCGATGCGGGTGAGATCGGACGGCCGCTGATCGCGTCGAGCTGGATGATCAAGCTCTGGATGGAGCATAACCGACGCGACTGGCACCTGCGCAACGCCACCGGTGGCGGCATGCTGATGACCGCCGGCATTCACGCGCTCGACCGTCTCATCTGGCTGATGGACGACGGAGTCAAGTCGGTGAGCGCCATGCTCGGCGCGAAGTTTCACGAACAGGAAGCGGATGACACGTCGATGCTGGCGCTGCGTTTCAAAGGCGGCGGCCTGGGTCAAGTACAAAGCGTCGGCTATCGCAATGGCGCGGTCGGCTTTGCGATGGACCTCATCTGCGAGCGCGGCACGCTGCACATCGACATGGATCGCGGCACGATGATTGGCCAGGATACGGTGTGGACCGAGGTGCCGGATTCGTTCGAGCCCGCCTGGATGCACAATGCGGTGAAACGCGAATGGGCAGCGCTGCGTGACGCCATCGTTCGGGACAAGCCGGTACCGGTGACCGGCGCCTATGGGCGCAAGCTCATCGGCGTCATCGAGGCAGCCTACGCTTCGGACAAATCCCGCCGCGAGGAGATGATCGCCGATGCTGGCTGATATCGATGCAATTGCCAAGGCGATCGCCGAGGCTTACAGGAATCCGGGCCAACGCGTACCGGCATCGCGTTTCATCGACTTGACGCGCAATGAAGCACTGGCGATCCAGGGCGAAGTCATGAAGCTGCTTGGCGAAAGCGCGCCCGTTGCCAAGGTAGCGATGCCGCCCGATGGAATTGCGACGGGTGCGCCTATTCCCGCCGGAATGGTAATCGACGACGGCGGAACGATCGAACTTGGCGAACGCGATCTCGCCGGGCTTGAGATCGAAATGGCTGTGCGACTTGGCGCCGACCTGACGCCCGAGATCGCCAAAGCTGGCCACTCGGCCGTGTTGCAGACCATCGAGCATTTCGTCCTCGGCATCGAGCTCATCGGCTCCCGCATCGACGACCGGACCAAAGCCGGCCCTTTCGGCCCACTGGCCGACAATATGGTCACCGGCGGCTATGTCATCGGGACGCAGGTACTGGCGCAAGAGCCGAAGGTCGAGGGCCTGGCGATCACGCTTTCCAGCGACGGGGCGATCCTCCAGCGTGAGACCACGAAATACCCGTTCGGCGACGCCATCTCTCCCGTCATTGCTTTCGCCGGGATGGCCGACGATCATTTCGGCGGTTTTAGAAAAGGCATGGTGATCACCACCGGATCACTGTCGCCGCTGCTGATCGTTCCAAGGAAGGGTCGCATCAAGATCAGCCTTGGCGACTTTGCGCCGCTCTCCTTCACGCTTCGCTAGTCCAACCATGAGCTATCATCTCTCCGCCCTCCCCGCACATGCGCCGCGCGGCATCTGGGGCGCCGTAATGCTGGCGGTGGGCCTGGATGGCAATATCGACTGGAGCGCCACGCAAGAGACCGTCGCGCAGCTCTGCGCATCGGGCGTTCACGGCATCTATTCCAACGGCACGGCATGCGAGTTCCATTGCCAGACGGAAGCCGAATTCAACCGTCTGAGCGAGATGGTGGCACAAGTCGCAGGCGCTGCGAAAACCCCTTTCCAGGTCGGCATCAGCCAGTCCAATCCGCGCGTTGCACGCGAGCGGCTGAAGCGCGTTGCCGGGCTGACCCCCTCGGCAGTGCAATTCACATTGCCGGACTGGTGGCCACCAAGCGATGAGGAAATGCTGCGTTTCGTCTCGGGTTTGGCCGAGGCAGCGCCGGATACTCCTCTGGTGCTCTACAACCCGCCGCATGCCAAGCGGCGGCTGACGATTGAGGGCATCATCGCGATGCGCGCTAAAGTGCCGACATTGGTCGGCGCCAAGCTGCCAGGCGGCGACGCCAGCTGGTATGCCGACATGCGGCGCGAAGTGCCCGGCTTTTCGGTTTTCGTACCCGGCCACATGCTTGCGACCGGCTATGCCCACGGCGCGCATGGCAGCTACTCCAACGTCGCCTGTCTCAGCCCCAAGGGTGCATTGCAATGGTGGGCTCAGATAGTTGCCGAAGAACATGCCGCCGTCGAGATGCAGGTTCGCATCCAGGCGTTCATCACCGACCATGTCCTGCCGTTTAGGGCGCGTTACGCCGTCAGCGACGCTGCCCTCGACAAAGCGATGGCCGCAGCCGGCGGCTGGGGTACGCTCGGGCCGCGGTTACTATGGCCCTATTCATCGGTTCCGGGTGAAGACATACCGGCATTGGCGAAGGCCGCTCGCGCGGCCTTCCCCGAATGGTTCTAGCGGTCAGGCGCGCTTCGTCTCGCCGCCGATGCCGCGGGTGACCACGTCGTCGATTTCGGCTGCGCCATAGCCATATTCGGCAAGGATTCGGGTGTGTGTTCGCCAACGAGCGGCGCAGGACGTACGATCGCCGCCGGCGTCTCCGACAGTTTCACCATCGGCGCCACCACCTTCACTTCGCCAGCCGTCGGGTGCTTGTAGGAATTGATTATGCCATGTGCTGGACCTGTGGGTCGCGCTCCACCTGAAGATGGATCTTGACCTCGCTCATCAGATGTAGACGGCGAGCATCGCGCTCAGAAGATCGGGCCCAAACGCGACTGGTCAAGAAGCCTTCGGAAGGACACACGGTAGCGGCCGTAGCCCGCCTTCACGAGCAGTCCCTCGCCTCGGCGGCCTACGTCCGACCGACGCCCTCTGCGAAGGTCGGATTGGCGATGTCATCGAAGCGGCGCAATCCAATAGCGAACTCTGCGCGGCCTGAAGGTCAGACCACCTTCAACGCAGCGGCGCGATACCGCTCATAGCCGACCGTCACGAGCAGCCCTTCCTCACATCCGGGAGAGATAGTACCGTGGGATGCCGATGTCGGCGAGATCAAGGATCCGCGAGTAATACCGCCTCGTATTCGGGGCGCGACGATTCGAAATGAAGGTCGAGCCAGCCGGCATCGCTCGCTTCGTGACCGGTGGACGTTTCGTTTCTGGCAGACAAATGACTACCCCCCGTTATGCGCGTCACAGATACAAGCGTACCAAACGGCATCACGCAATGGCGGTGCGAACCTACGTGGAACCGAACGCCGGTCATTGCTCTCGTCGTTTGAAGGTTAGATGGACAGATGACATTGCGCGGAAAAACCGGCTGGCGCGAGATCGAGGTCGGCTGCGGCTCGTCCGACGCCACCTGCCCGGTCGTGGCGCTGGAGACTTGGCTCAAACTCGCCCGGATCGCGCATGGGCCGCTCTTCCGGCGTGTCCCCGGCCAGGGCAAGGCAGCTGGCGCCGACCGGCTCAATGACCAGGAGGTTGCGCGCCTCGTCAAGCGCACAGCCCTCACGGCCGGCGTACGCGGCGATCTGCCGGAAGGCGAGCGCGTGGAAAAGTTCGCGGGCCATTCGCTGCGCGCTGGCCTCGCCTCCTCGGCCGAGGTCGATGAGCGCTATGTGCAAAAGCACCTTGGTCAAGTCTCCGCGGAAATGACCCGTCGTTACCAGCGCCGTCGCGACCGCTTCCGCGTCAATCTCACCAGGGCGAGCGGTCTCTAAGCCTGTCTCTACGAGCTTGGGACGCCGGTACTTCCTTGCAAAATTGGAACTGTACTCCATAATTGCAAGGATGATTGCTCGGGCCCCGTCAGGTCGGCAAAACCACCCTTGCGCTCAGCATTGCCGAACGGCGTCCTTCGATCTATCTCGACCTCGAATCCGACGCCGACCGCGCCCGACTTGCCGAGCCGGAGCTTTATCTGGCCGACCATCAGGACAAACTGGTCATCCTGGACGAGGTCCACCGGCTGCCAAACCTGTTCCAGAACCTGCGCGGGCTGATCGACCGAGGCCGCCGCAGCAGCCGAAAAGCCGGCCGTTTCCTGCTGCTGGGATCGGCGTCCATGGATTTGCTGAAGCAGTCAGGCGAGACCCTTGCCGGCCGCATTGCCTATCTTGAAATGGATCCGATCGACGGTCTCGAGGTCGGCGCAGCCGATCTTGGTCCGCTTTGGGTGCGCGGCGGCTTCCCCGACAGCTTTCTGGCCACCAGCGACCGCGCCAGTCAGCGGTGGCGGCAGGACTTCATGCGCACCTATCTGGAGCGCGACATTCCCCTTCTCGGCCCACGGATCCCGGCCGAGACACTGCGGCGTTTCTGGACCATGCTGGCGCACCACCAGGCCGGCCTGCTCAATGCTGCCGAGTTCGCCCGTGCACTTGGCGTGGACGGCAAGACCGTCGCGTCCTATCTCGACCTGCTCGTCGATCTCTTGCTGGTTCGCCGGCTGGAACCGTGGCATGCCAATGTCGGCAAACGTCTGGTCAAATCCCCGCGGGTCTATGTTCGCGACAGCGTCACCCATGCACTGCTCGGTCTCGTCACGCAGGAAGACGTGCTTGGACATCCAGTGGCCGGCGCCTCCTGGGAAGGCTTTGTGATCGAGACCCTCACTGCGACCGCCCCCACCGGCACGCAAAGCAATTTCTACCGAACAGCCGCGGGCGCGGAAATCGACCTGCTGCTCACGTTACCGGGCCAGCGCCTCTGGGCCATCGAAATCAAGCGAAGCCTGACTCCGAAGCTAGAAAAAGGCTACCATCAGGCCTGCCAGGACCTTAACCCGGAGCGGCGCATCGTCGTCTTTCCGGGATCGGAGCGTTTTCCGCTCCAGCATGGCAAATAGGCCCGCGCTCATAAATAAGGCGACCGTCTGACGACTTTTTGAACTCGTCCTGCCAAAGGGTAATGGCAACGGTCTTGGTTCCCTCATTTCGAGCCGACCAACTCCACTGCGCGTTAACCGGAGCTGTACCGAAATGCGCAAAGGCCGCAGTGTGCGTGTATTTCTTCGGCATGTGTCTCTCCCATCGTCATCGGAAGGTAAGCACCATCGCTCAGGCCCCCACAAGCCCCCAGTCCGCCGCCCACCAGGCATAGGCGACAGGAAGCATCGCCAAGCACCTCTCTACCCTACAGTCATCACAGTCATCGCTAAGGCTCGCCTCGACGCCAACGCGGCCCCTACAGGCGTCAATGGGCTTACCGGCGGCCCGACCAACATTGTCAACTGCTGAGATCGAGAAGCGCCTGAAGGCACTCGGGTTAGGGATCGAGTTCAAGAGCTGTCGTCAGTACGGCAGGACAGTTGACTATCACTGCCAGAAGAGGATACCTGCAGGATGGACGCCACGCGTCCAAATCGGACCTCAGAACGATCTCGGATCTTTAGGTTTATTCGACAACAAGTTCGCCATACTTATCACACCCCACATAAACAATGGTATTCCCTTGATTCTCCCATAGAAGCCGTAATCACCACGGAGCATTTTTCTCACCAGATCTCGCTTCGCGTATACGTGACCGCCGTCCAGAGCTTTCTTAAAGTACTCCTCTGCGTCTTTTTGCGATATATGCGTATTTCCATCCCTTCCGATCCTACTTAGCGCGTAAGCCGCAGAAATATCTCCGAGTTCTGCAGAAGACCTGTAGCTTTTGATCGCTTCGTTAATCTATCCCATTTGCTCAAGTAAGGCGCCGGCATAAAACCAAGCCCTGGGTACGCCATTGTTTCCTAAGCTTCTATATCGCGAAAGCGCAGCGCCAATGTCTTTAGCAACGCCCAATCCTTCTTGGTACATATAAGCCAAGCAAAATGTCGCCTCCAGCGATCCCTGACGCTCCATATCTAATAAGGGCTGATAGGCTTCGGTATACCGATTTGAACGGTATAGGCTAAACGCATCTTGGTTTTGATTGTAAGCCATCTGAATAAACTCAGTGGCATTCCTCCACGATTTGCTGAATCTTCGAGAAGCGGTTCTCGCCCGCGTCGTCAGATTCGGTCGCGCACCGCGCACGGAATCCTGACCGGATCACAGTAAAAACTATCGCGTGGAATAGGGGCTCAAATTCGGCATCGAAGGCACAGTTGATGAACACATTGCGCGGATGCGCAGCCATCAATAATTCTTACTGTTCGATAAGCGGCCGTCGCTCCCCTTCACTTCTTTAATCGTGCCGCGTATCTCACTTTGCGTGAAATGCGTCGGCTTGGTGGCAGGCTTCAGGATCACAACCCCGTCACTGGTCCGTCCAACCGAATTGGCGCCCTTCGTCGTGACAAACTGGCCTGATGACGCCGAGCGCCGAGCGGTAGTTGCTGTTTCGCCATCGTCCAGATATGGCGCAAGCAGCGTGCGGGCGCAAGGTCTTGCGGTAACTGTCACTCATAGCCTGTCATCTCGAGATAGCCGCGCCCGGCATGGGTGCCCTCAAATCGGATCGGGCCTTCCCAATAGGGAAAGCGTGTGTCCATCCAGGCTTCTGGGTTTAGCGTCCGGATGGTCACATCCACCCCTTTTTCCGGCAATTGCACCCTCCAGCGGATCGGCACGCTACGTCCCGCGACCGCCGCCGTTTCGAGCGGCGTCACCCTTAGCGCGCCGGGGGCCTGCGGCTGCGGCCTGCCGTCGGCCTTGATCCATGTGGCCGATGTAAAGCCCGCGCCTCCGTCGCGCAGGCGAAAGCCCATCATCTTTTCGCCGCTGTCGAAATGCAGCGAGAACCAGTCCCACCCGGTTTGATCCTCAGCCAGCGGCTGCGAGGACCATTCGTGGTCCAACCACGCCTGACCGGTCACCGCAATCGCGCCTGCCGGAAGGGTCAGCGTGCCGGTCACGTGGTAGAATGGTTGCGAGTAATAATAGCTCGCCTGCCCCTTCTCGGATTTCACCGAATAGCCTTGCACTCCCTGCGGCACCAGAGGGCCTTTGGCGTCCAGCGCCAGTTCGTAGGAAAACGCCCGTCCCGCCGCACGCAGATCGAGCGCCGACAGCGCATCCGCCTCTGGCAGGGCCCGGCCTGCCATCTGCCAGTTGTCAATCCACGCCGCAAAGGGCGCAGCCGTAACCCCCGCCTGGCCGATGCCGCCCCGTGCGCTCCGTTCGGCCACGAATTGGTGCGTTTGCGTCGTCAGCCCCGCATGGCCCATCCAAAGCTGCGGACTGGACCAGCCGGACCGCTCCACCGGGGCCAGGGCGGATCGGAAAAGAGTCCATTGCACGCCATAGTCCGCTCCATCCGCAGCTTGCAGGTTGGCGGTCAAATACCACCATTCGATCCGGTAGCCGGGGTGCGGGCCGTGGTCTGCCGGGAAGTTGAATGCAGTCCCCGGCTGCGGCACTGAAAACCCGTCAGCCTCTGTGCCAAGACCAGCAAAACCCTGGCCAAAGGCGGGTGCGGCGGCCAAGCACATGTAGATCAGCAATGCTCTAACGCTCATGTGCAAATACCTTCAGCAAATCCGATGGCGAAAGACGCGCCAGCCGCCAGGCAGGCGCGGCGGCTGCAAGTCCGGCCGCCAGCAGCGCGAGCGCCGCCAGCCGCGCCCAGTCGCCGGGAAAAAGGTGCATCGGCAGACGCCAGCCAAAAGCCTCCACATTCACCACCGCCAGTAGAACAAAGGCGAGCGCAATACCTACAGGCACAGCGGCCAGCATGGTCAAGGCTGCCAACAGCAAGCCGCGCGAAAGCTCTAACCATGCGAGGTGGCGGCGGGTCAGACCCATGGCCCAGACCGGCGCCAGTTGCGGCAGACGCATCCCCGACAGGGTCATGAGGCTCGCAAACATCGCCAGCCCCGCGACTCCCAGCGTCAGCACATTCAGCGCGGCTGTCACTCTGAATGTGCGCTCAAACACTTTGAGCGAAAAGACCTTGATCCCGGCCTGGTCAATCACGTTCTGCGCGGGCAGCCCGAATTGCGCACGCAAACCCGCAGCCAGTGCTTCGGCCTTGCCGGGGGCAATCCGAATGGCATAGCGCAGGCGGGAGACGTCAGGATAGTGCTGGACCAGTGTGTCGATCCCGATGATCACTTGGCCGATCGGGTTGCCATAGTCGCTATAGACTCCGACGATGCTGGCCCTCCAGCCACCGGGCAGCGTGATCTGGTCCCCCAGGCCCAACTCCTGGCGCCGCGCCAGTTGTTCGTTGATCAGGGCGCCGTCGCCTGCGGCGATCCGGTCCCACACCTCCGGCACTGCAGAGAGGATCGGCCAGTTGTCGCGATAGGTGGCATGATCGGCCACGCCGTATATTGCCGCGGGCTGGCCTGCGACCCGGCCCTCAACGCTCCAGATCGGCAAGACCGCGTCGCTGCGCTGGGCCAGCCAGTCGTGTATCGCCGTGGCCTCTGCTTCAGTGCGGGCGGTCACGTAAAGCTCAGCGGCGAGACGCTGATCGAGCCAGCCGGTGAAGGTCAGCCGAAAGCTCGACACCATCGTGCTGACGCCCACATTGGCGGCCAGCGCAAGCAGCAGTGCCATTAGCGCCAATGACAGGCCGGGAAGCTGTTGACGCGTGTCGGCCCAAAACCATTCGGCCAGTGGTCCACGCACCAAGCGGCCGCCAAGCTGCAATATCCCCGTCAGCACGAGCGGCAGCGCCAGTGCCGCCCCCAACAGCAGTGCCGCCAGAAGCGCAAAGCCCGCCTCGAGGCCGGATCCGAACTGTGCAATTCCCGCCGCCGTCAACAGGAGCACCATCGCCGCCACGCCTTGCGCGCGCAGTGCCCGCTCCGAAGCCCGCGCCCAGGCCCGAGGCTGGGCCGCTGCAAGCAGTGGCAGGTGCCATAGCCGCCAGAGGCTCTGTGCGGCCGCCACCAGCGTGCCGATTACCGCGATGGCCAGCCCCGCTGCCCACACTGCGGGGCGGATCGACAGCGTTCCCGGCACATCGGCCCCGTAAAGCCCGCGCAGGGTGGCGGCAACGTCGGGCAAAAGGGCCGAGGCGACTACATAGCCAAGTGCCACGCCCACCAGCCCCGCGAGGAGGGCGAAGATCAGCAGCTCGGCGATCAGCAAAAGGACGAGCACGCGGGCCGGCAAGCCCAGTGCGCGCAGCGTGCGAAATACCTGGCGGCGCTGTTCAAAAGCCAGACCGATGGCGGAATGCACGATGAAGAGCCCCACCGCAAAGGCAAGAAAACCGAAAGCCGTCAGGTTCAGGTGAAAACTGTCGGTCAGCCTGGCAAGATCCCCCGTTTCGCTCGGCTGGCGCAGGGTCAGGCCAGGGGCTGTCACCTTTAGAGGGGCACGGCCAATCGGTTGGTCCGGCCAGAGCAAAAGACGAGAGATCTTGTCCTTGGCCCCAAGCAGGACCTGCGCTTGCCCAATGTCGGTGAGGACTGTGCCAGGCGGCAAACCCTCGGCCACGCGCACGGGAGGTGTTGCTTGCTCGGTTAGTCGTGTCGCGGTTTCCGGGGCTGCATAGAGCACACCGGGCGCCGTGATGAACGGCAATAGCTCATCACCCACCGCAACATTCACCTGCTGCGCCTGCGGCGGCAAAGTCAGTGGGTCAATGCCAAGGACGCGCAACCGCACATCCCCAAACCGCATTTCACCTTCAATCACCGGCGAAACCAGCCAGCCTGCTCGCCGCAGTCTCACAAACACCTGTTGATCCATTCGGGCCCCGTCCTCACGCACCAGTTGCGCAAGCCGGTCCTGCCCAAGGATCGCCGCTGCACGGTCATAGCTCGCCCGCGCCTCACCGTTGATCGCCTGAACCGCTGACCACAGCGCCGTTGCCAGCGATAGCCCCAAAAGCAGCATCGCCAATTGGACAGGCCGCCTGCGCCAGTGAGACAAGAGCGCTGTCAGCCCGGTCCACACCATCACACCAGCCGGCCTGCGTGCAGGTGAACGCGGGCGTTCAGCCGGTTTGCCAGACGGTTGGAATGGGTGACCATTAACAGGGCGGCACCCGTTTCAGCCACCAGCGACAGCATAAGATCGAGTACAGCGTCGCCTGTTGCCTCATCGAGATTGCCCGTGGGCTCATCGGCCAAAACCAGCCGGGGCCGGGCGGCTAGGGTGCGGCCGATCGCCACCCGCTGTTGCTGGCCGGCCGACAGTTGTTCAGGGTAGCGCGTGAGGACTTGGGCGAGGCCCAGCCGTTTGGCAAGGACTTTCAACCATGCCGGATCAGGGCGGCCAGCAAGCCGAGCCTGAAAGGCAAGGTTGGCCGCCACATCAAGCGAAGGGATCAGGTTGAACTGCTGGAACACAAGTCCGACAGTTGCCCGCCGCAGGGCGGCAAGGGCTGTATCGTTCAGCCCCACAATATTGGTACCGCCAAGGTGGATTTCTCCCGCATCAGGGCTGTCGAGCCCTGCAACGAGGTGCAAAAGCGTGCTCTTGCCGCTGCCAGACTCGCCGGTCAGCGCAAGGCTCTTGCCCGCCTCCAGCGAAAGATCGATCCCGTTCAGAACATGCAACGGCCCCTCGCCAGTGGGGTAGAATTTGTCGATCTGGTGCAGCCTCAGCAGCATGTTACTCCCCGGAGGTCCGCGTGCATCTGACACGGCATGCATCACATTTCTTGACATTCCAGCCGCTTCTCCGAAACGGACCTTCGCTGTGCGACCGCAGTCGACCCGAAGACGACCTTGGCCCGCCGGGTCATGACAGGCAGCCCTACGCCCGCAACTGCCCTTTCCGACCCCAGCGCCGGATCCCGATATCTGCCACGCGAGTCCTTGCAGTTATTGTCCGGCTGTTTGCGCTTGTCACATGTCAATAGCCACAGCCGCGTGAGCGCGATCCTGGTTCATTGAGGTCGAACCGTCCGGAAGAAACGCCCTCTCCGAATCGTCTTCCGCGCGCCCTTAACGAAATAATTGACAGTCCAACCAAAACGGCGCTCCGTGGCTCGACGGGGATGGATCTTGGCACTCTTGGTTGATGCCGGCCTTCGCCGTCACGATAGGGAGGATGCAATGCCGACAGTCATTGGCCACCATAACATCACAAAGGGAGCGAAGCACTGGCTCGACTCGCCGAAGCGCAAAGAGCTTTTTGGTCCGCTCGGCGTGACCAACATACGAACATTTGTAGATCCACAAAATCCGACTCGGGTGGCCGTTCTTATGGACGTTCCGGACATGGACGCCATGATGAAAGCTATGCAGAGCAAGGAAGCCGCGGATGCGATGGCCTTCGATGGAGTGGTGCCAGAGTCTTTGGTGATCCTGGTCGAATCGTAAAGGTGATTGCTCCGCTGGCCAAGATTAGAAGGGGTCAGCGATTGCGGCCCCGATGCGGCTATCCCAGACTTGTGCCCGACTGGCCGCTCCCGGCCCCGTTGTGGTCGTTCCAGAACACACGTCGGACTGGCCCGCTCCTGGCGCCCAGCGACCTTCACCAACGAGGCGCGTACGAGCTGCTTCCTTACGCCAAGCCGACCCGGAAATCCTCCAAAACCTGAGCCAACCCTGGCGCGCCGAGAAGCGCCACAACGCGCTTCGGCTGAAGCTTTGCAATCGAACGATCGTAGATGGCGAGATTGGTCGCGCCGTTGAGGCGAGAGGGGTAGATGATCCCGTCGGGCCGAGACGAGTGCTCGTGAAACGCCAGCGACCACCGGCGTGCCAGGTTCTGGCGCTGTGCCCGAACGACGTCGGTAGGCACACCCATCCTGACCACGTTGTCGCCCCGGAGGTCGACCACGCGAAGGTCCGCCGTGGTCGTGATCTCCGCAAAGCGCCGTTGTGTCAGCTCCACCTCATCTATCGGAAGGTCGTCGACCATTCCCTCCCGCCGGTCACGGAGCACAGCTTCGAGGAAGCACACCTTCAGGGAATCCCCGAGGTAAAGAACGCCAAAACGGTTTGCATCGACACGGCGCCGCGGATCGCTGAAACGGCTCGCCGACTTCCCGTATCCCAGCGGATCAGGATAGGTGCTCCAGTAGATCCGACCGAATGTCCGCCCGGCAGTATGGTCTCGATTTCGAGCTTTGCGCGCCCAAAATCGGGTGGAGGTGGAACGCCGGGCATTCAGTCGAAGTCGCCTCTGGCCATACCTTCCGCAACGGCTAACACCAAGGCGTCGTTGCCTTGCTGAAGAGCCCGAAGACCTGTGCGGCCATCGAGCGCGCCATGGCGCGACACCAGAAATCGGTAGACCGCCCAGGCACTATTGCCCAACGTCGCATGGAGCGCCGGCAATGCCCCGAACGGCCGGCCGTCCTTGTCGAGCTGCCATACGGGAAAGCGAAAACCGCGCTTGGCGCCATCGATCCCGAGCACCTGCCCGCTCTGCCGCTTGGCGTTGACCGTCACCCGCGACGTGCCGAGCAGCTTGGCAAAGGCTTCCGCACTTATCATGTCCTCGCCGGCGACGATTTCGGCGACACGCTTGCGGCCACGCGCGCGCGCTTCGGCAAGCGCCGCTTCAAGTTCAGCGTCGGGCTTTCCCGTGTCTTCGACGGGAAGCGCATTATCGGAAGCAAGCGGCTGTTCCTCGACGGGTGTGATTGTTTGCGCCCCGGCGGCCGGGTCAACCTCTACTCGAAACGAGACGCGATGGCCTATCTTGCGGCTGCGGGCGATCGCTTCCTGATAGCGTTCGAGCAGCACCTTCTTGAAGTCCGACTGCGAAGGCAGCTTCGTGCTAAATGCCATTGTGGTTACTCCCGCATGCGATGCGGTCCCGCTATGATTGCTACGCTTTGGAGCGGCCATGACGACAACATCCTGTTTCCACTAGAGTGGGCACAAAAGGCAAGTTCGTCAAGTTCGATAATTTTGTAAAGTTCGTAGTCCTTTCAGCCAACTGCCGTAATCACACAATCCCCACGCCCGAAACCTCCCCCTACCCGTCATTTCGCGCAGGCCGAGCTCGCCGACCAGGTTGAGCGCGCCCTGTTTTGTCACCTTTAGCCTATCCTGGATCATGCCAGTCGAGACGAGTGGCCGCGACATCACGAGCTTTGGGAGAGTTTCGAGCTGGCGCGGCGCTGCTTGAGACGCCGTTCCATCTGGCTCTTCGCCATCACCGGTCGTGCTCCTTCAACCCGGCCAGAGCGGCGTCGTGGATCGCATCGAGCCAGGCCAGCAGCCGGTCGTTTTTCGTCCGCGCGCGCCTACGCTCCCGCGGGATGTTTTTGGCCCCAAGATGCAGGGACGCAAGAAGGTGCGGCCCAAACCCCTCTTGCCGCAGCAGCGCGGCGCAAAACAGAGGGCCGAGCCAGGTGGCATGCTGCAGCACCTCGATGTCGGACCAGGCCCCGAGCAGGATCGCGGCGCGCAGAACGACCGGCAGATCGCGTGTCTCAAAAATCACATCCTGCCATTCGGCCAGCCGTTCTTCTTCATTCCAGTCGAGATCGTAGATCAGGCCGTTTTGCGGCTCCGGCCGGTCACGTCGTGACGTTTCCTCCTTTCGACCAGGTCCGTCTGCGCCGCTCAGAATCTTCGACGAGCGGGCCAGAACGGCATCGATCTCGGCAAATTCTTCGGCCAACAGATCGTCCTCAGCGTCATCCCGACCGTCGGGTTCGACAAAGGCAGTTTCAGCCCCCTCCGCTTCCCGGTTTTTTTGTCCCGCCGCCGCCGGCATGGCGGCACTGCGGCTGGTCAGCGCCAAAAAACCGTCGCGGCTGAGCGCCCAGTCCGGCTTCTGCGAAAAAATTCGCCGGCGGGTTCGCAGCACCGCATGCGCGCGGGTGAGTTCGTGGGTCGGGGTGCGGATGTCCATGTGGGCGTCGTGCAGGACAAGGTCCTCGAGGTGGACGAGCTCGCCCTCGAGCCAGAGCACGGCGGCCGCATCGGCAAAATGCTGGCGCTCGACGAAGCCGTCGCGGACGGGCGAGCGGGCCAGGCGCTCGTCGAGCCGCGCCAAAGCCTCGGTCGCCTTCGCGACAGGCGCGATGAGGATGTCGAGGGACAAAAGACCGATATCGTAAGCCATTGTTTTCATGATGGCTGGTTCGCGTTAGTCAAGCTATCGGGCATTTAAGTTGACTTGCAGGGGATTTTCTCTGGCAATGACCTCTTATCGATAGTGATGTGGTTCACTGGTTGACCAACTCCGCTTTTGGCTCTACCGTTGCCCAAAATGCCGATCGCCGGGCCAGGCCACGCTGCGCTCGACCACAGAGCCCAATCTTCCGGAGCGCGCCGTCATGACCATCACCGTCAAGGTTGCCGAAGCCAAAACCCACCTGTCGGAACTCCTGGCCAAGGTCGAAGCCGGCGAGGAGGTGATCATTTCGCGCGGCAACGATCCGATTGCCAAACTTAGCAGGATCCGCAAGGACACCGACCTCACCGCCTTGATCGAAGAGGTCCGCGCCGCCCGGGCCCGCGCCAAGCCTGTCACCACCGAGGAGATTCTGGCTTGGAAGCACGAGGGGCACCGTTACTGATGTCTTTGATCCTCGATGCGTCCATCGCGGCGGCCTGGCTGCTGCCGGAAGAGCACAGTCAGGCCGCCGAGGCGCTGGTAGGGGGACTTGGCGGCGCTTGCCCCGTCCCATCCTTATTCTGGCACGAAATCCGCAGCATCCTGCTTGTCGCCCGGCGACGCGGGCGCATCGACGGCGGTGACGCGCTCGCCGCGCTCGGCCGGCTGCGGCGCCTGCCACTGGAAGATGCCGGTCCGGGCGCGGATGCCAGCGTCATGGCGCTCGCCGAGGCGCATGGGCTGAGCGCCTACGATGCAGTCTATCTGGCGCTGGCGCTGGAGCAGTCTCTGCCGCTCGCCACGCTGGACCGCAAGCTAGCCGCTGCCGCGCACGGCGAAGGCGTTGTCGTCCTGGGACCATTCGCCAATGACGGCTGAATTTGGCGATCTGGCAAACCGCGGCGTTGTTCAGCGCGCCGAAGCCCTTGACGCGCTGGATTCGGTGCTGCCCTTCGATCGCCGCGACTTTTTGGCCGAGCTCCTCACCGACGACGATGTCGCCACACTTCGGCACCTCGCCAAGGAAGGCATCGGCGAGAATTCGCTGCGCGCGCTCGCCTCCGACCTCGGCTATCTGGAAGCCTGGTCGCTGGCCGCCACCGGACAGCCTCTCCCCTGGCCGGCGCCTGAGGCACTGCTGATCAAGTTCGTCGCCCACCACCTCTGGGACCCGGCCAGGCGCGAAACCGATCTGGCGCACGGCATGCCGCAAGACGTGGCAGTTGCGCTGAAGAAGCAAGGCCTGCTGCGCAGCGACGGTCCGCATGCGCCCTCGACGGTGCGCCGGCGGCTCTCTAGCTGGTCGACGCTGACGAAATGGCGGGGGCTCAAGGGAAGATTCAACGCGCCGGGGCTCCAGAGTGCCATCAAGCTCGCGTCTCGCGCCAGCGCCCGGCCGCGCGGCCGCAAGAGCCGCAAGGCAGTGACCGCCGATATTCTCGCCACCCTGCTGAAGGCCTGCGCGGGCGAAAAGCTGGTCGACGTCCGCGACCGCGCCCTGCTGCTCACCGCCTTTGCCTCCGGCGGCCGCCGCCGCAGCGAGGTCGCTGCCCTCCGTGCCGAGCAGCTCAGGGACGAAGATCCGGTACCCGTCGACCCGAAGGATCCGGACAGCGAGAGACTGCCGTGCCTGTCGATCCACCTCGGTCGCACCAAGACGACCCAAGCCGATACCGACGCCTTCGTTCTGCTCATCGGCCGACCGGTTTCGGCCTTGAAGGACTGGCTCGAGCAAGCCGGGATCACCGAAGGCGCAGTATTCCGCGGCATCGACCGCTGGGGCAATCTCGAAAGGCGGGCGCTGACCCCGCAGGCCGTCAACATGATCCTGAAGCGCCGCGCCGCCGCGGCCGGCCTCGATACGCAACTGTTTTCCGCGCACGGCCTGCGCGCCGGCTACCTCACCGAAACCGCCCGCCGTGGCATCCCCCTCGTCGAAGCCATGCAGCAGTCGCAGCACCGATCTGTCCAGCAGGCTTCGCGCTACTACAACGACGCGGAACGGCAGTTGGGACGCGCGGCAAGGCTGATTGTCTGACGCGTCCCCAGCCGTTCTGTCGGGAACACTGCTGCCCGCACAAAGACGGCCCTTGTTCACGGTAGCGGCTTGGCAGTAAGCGCCCACTCTTCCTGCTTCCAAAGGCCGATCAAGCCCAAGGGCCCGACGCCTCCTTCCGGCTCGGGATCTGTTTCTATGGGACCGAGCGTCACCGTCCTGCTTCCTTGATCCCTTGCCTTCCCTTACAATCTCTTCCGGACACAGAGGAGTTCCGCCATGAGCGAAGACGCCTTCAACATGTCGATCCGCAAGTTCCTAAAGGAAGTCGGCGTCACCTCCCAGCGCAAGATCGAGGAGACGGTGCGCGAAGGGCAAATCGGCGGCGAGAAGAAGAAGAAGTTGAACGTCCGCATGACGCTGACGGCGGAAGGCACCGGCCTCAACCACGTGGTGGACGGCGAGATCGAACTTCCATAAGCCAGGCGAAACGTCCGACGCGGCCGAAAGCGTCGAGACGGATTAGCAGTGACGCCAGCAAAGACGGGTTCACCCGCTTGGCATCGCCACCGGCTGGCACTGTATGGGCCGGCGCGCCTTCTTTCCAGAGCGTCCAGCCGCGGCCGGGCCGCTCGATCAACTCGTGGCCTTGCAGACGCGTGCGGTGCATGAGCTATGTTGGAAGTTGCGGCTGGAGCTTATTCTTCGAGCATCGGCAGATTGCAAACTTGCAACTGATTGCGCTGCTAATGCTCAGAACCATTGTGAGCTTTTCCCTCGCCCGTGGCCCTGCGCCCGATTGTCAGAAAGATTTTGGCTATGCGCGTTGATAGGCCGGCCCGAACGTCCGTGAGAACAGGCCGGCGGCCACGGTCCGCCGTCGAAGCTCCTCGATATCCTGCGAGTAGTCGCCGGTGTAGAGCTTAATGATCATCTGGTCGCGCGCCGCTCCAGTCAGATCGTAATGGAGATGGCCATATTTGAGCGCGCCGGTATCCCGGCGCCTCCCCTGTGTGCGCCTGGTGACGACCCTGAGTTCCGCTTCGAAGGGCTCGACGCCGTGCAGCGTTACTTCGACGACCTTGCCGGTCTCGACGTCGGTTCCGATGGGGATTTCGACCACGGCTTTGCCGAGCGTCAGGCTGACAGCCCGCCCGGCGATGCCGCCGAACCGCGCCGGCTCATCCGCACGGAGGCTCTCGGAGGCGGGATTCGTCTTCTCGAAACAGATCAGCGCCGCAATCATGAGCACCACAACATTCACCAGTGCCCAATAGATTGCGACTGGCGAGAATTCCCCCGGAGGAATGCGCGCCCATTCCGGAATGATGTTGATCACAAGTCCGAGCGCAGTGGCCGCGATCAATATTGCCAGGCAGGCAAAGGTGTAGCCGTCGAATTTGTTGTCGACATTCGAGCTTCCCTTGGGTGTCACCCGAAACGGCCGCCCAAATGGCCGGATCAGGCTCGAAATCACAGTCGGCAGCATCCGGAAGGTGGAGAAGGCGCCGACAGCGCTCGAAACCACCGGCAGATAGCGTGTCGGCGTGATCCAGTGCATCAGCAGGAAATAGGCGACGAGAACAGGCAGCTGGTGGCTGACCAAATCGGCTACTTCCGTGAAGAAGAGCGGAGGATACCCCGTCCAGAAATACACTGCAGGGACGATGAGGATCGCCAAGCGCACGAAATACTGCACGAGCCAGCTCACGGGCAGGAACATGATGCGCTGGAACAGGCTGAGACCCGGACCGCGAAGGGGTCCGTTGTGCACGAAAAGCGTCTGGATGCCGCCCTGGCACCAGCGTTGCCGCTGCACGAAATAGCCCTTCAGGTTTTCCGCGGCGAGCCCGATGGAAAGCCGCTCGTTGAGGTATCGCGTCTTGTATCCCCTGTTCAGCATCGTCAGGGTCGTCAGCAGATCCTCGGTGATCGACTCCGTCGGAAAGCCGCCGATTGCCTCCAGTGCCGCGCGACGCGTGATCGAGCACGAACCACAACAGAAGCTTATGTCCCAGGCATCCCTGCTGGCCGCCATCTCGTCGAAAAAAAGGCGCTGTTCATCAGGCCAGGACCGCTCCAGTCCGAGATTGATCTGGACGGGATCCCTGTTGAAGAAATGTTGCGGCGTCTGCACGATGCCGATGCCGGGATCGGTGAAGAAAGGCAGTGTGCGTCGAAGAAAGTTCCGGTGTGCCACGAAATCCGCGTCGAACACCGCAATGAACTCGCCATCGCTCACCGTAAGCCCGTTGTTCATGTTACCGGCCTTGGCGTGGGCATTATCCGGTCGGGTAACGTGGATTGCGCCCTTTTCTTCGCAGAACCGCCGAAGCCAATCCCGGCGCTGGTCGTCTAGCACGTATACCTTCAGCTTTTCCCCGGGATAGTGGAGGCCGAGCGCACCAATGATGGTTCGCTCGAGCACGTCCAACGGTTCGTTGTAGGTCGGGATGAAGACGTCGACTGTCGGAAGCTCTTGCCGAGGCCGGCGGAAGAAATCGCTTGCGAGCGCATCCGCTTGGGCGCTGCGGTCGACATACCGGCTCATGATGATGAGGAAGAGCGTTATGTCGAAGAATGCGAGCAGTTCGATGCCATAGAGAAACCACACCCAGTAGAAATCGAGGCCATCACCGGGATAGGGCAGCACGGTATCGGTGAGACGCCACCACAGATAGCGGACAGCGACCGCGAAAACGATTGCGCAGGTGACGGTGCGCGTCCAGGTCTGGTACCGCGACCAGCCTTGGACGAAGATGAGGAAGAAAGCCGCGACCAGAAAGGTCGGGGCCAGCACTACCAGATACTGAACCATAGCCTCGTCAGCCACTGGGCCATTGTGAAGCTGCGCGTGTGGAAGCGGACCTGGACCGACCGCCCGACATGGCAGAAATTGCTGTAGTCGGTATTGAGAGACGAGTTTGCGAGCGCCACCCTGATCCGGGCGTTGCGCCCTCTGCCGCTTGGAGGCATCGCCGCGAGTGTCGGCTCCTCTACCACCGCGGAATTGCCACGAACCGAAATGACCTCACCGTCAATGACATTATCAGTCCCGAGGATGCGGACCTCCGCGGCGCGGCGCGGATAGATCTGGTCGAAATCGACTTCGGGAACCAGAATATCCACGAAGAGGTCGCGGCAGTCGAGCACGCGCAGCAGTTCGTTTCCGGCGACGACGTTGGCTCCCGCAACGACGTTGTTACGCCAGATTACGCCGTTGAAGGGCATTGTCATGACCGCGCGTTCGAGACTGTCGACCCGTCGCGCCTCCTCTGCCAGCTGGTTAGAAATCTGTCCCAGGCGGGTGCGGCTTTCTGCGGCACGCGCATCGAGATCGGCGATCTGGATCGCCAACTCGTCCTGCCGCTGGTGCGAGTAAGGAACGTCGTTTTGCCCGTCCTCGAGAAAAACGCCTTGCCGCATCGCCTCCAACTGCCGCTCCAGCCGTTTCAGGGTCAGATTTTCGACTTCGACCTCCGCCGAGGCCCCGATCTCTGTCGCTTCCGCCTCGTCGACACTGCTCTGCGAAACGACGCCCCTCGCCATCAGCGTGGAATTGCGCCGGAGTTCCGCCGCACTCGCCGATCGTCGGGCAGCCAGCATCGTGATGCGTTGACGTGAAATCGCAATCTGCTGTTCGATGCTGTTGATCATCGCCTTGCTATAGGCATCGAAGCGTCGGCCCAATCTGGCACGCAGCGCCTCCAACTCGCTGCGCTGATTTTCGAGCGCCCGCACCCGGTTCCGCGTGGTCTCCAGTTCCGCGACCAGCGATGTTTCCACGGCGCGATTCACCCGCTCGTTGCGGATGGTCAGCAGTGCTGCATCTTCCCGCAGGTGCGTGCCGGTTTTTGGCGGCGTCTGCAGCACGGTGCCCTCAATCGGGGCCGAGATCTCGGCGAAACGCGCATTGATGGTGCCGTCGAGGCTGGTGTAGCCCGTGAGTCCAGGCAAGAGAGCAAGAACTGCGGCGGCCAGCAGCATGACTCCTACCGCAATTCGGACAAAGCGTTTGTTCCAGAACATGGGCGCCTACAAAGCGATTTACCATCGTTGTTGGTGACGGCACCCCACGCCCGATCGCTACCTTAGCGCGCGACCGTTAACAATAACACACCCGTTCATTGAGGGATCAGGGAGGGTTGGCCTATGCAGATGACCCTTTTCGATGCGCCCTTGCGGACATCAGAGCGGTGTTGTTTCCGGACCACCTTCGGGAGTGGTTACGATCTGTGAGGTTGGAGCGGCAACCTCGACGTTTCGAGTGCTCAACGGTGCTGGCGGCCGGCGCCACTGGCAGGTGGGGTGACAAGGCGCGGATCGTTACGGTGGAACAAGAGACCCCCCGCGCCCTTAGAGCGGTTCACGGCTTGATGGAATCGAAGGGGATTCGGCGCAAAGCACGGCCGCGAAGGTCGCAGAAACCCGCCTGGAAGACGCGCTTGATGGAGACTGCCCCTGCCCTGATGCCGCCCGGCATGCCGCAGCGCCAGCCGACGTCACGCCGTGCGCGACGTGCTGGTATGCGCTTGGCCTGTCGCGATGGCGACAAACCGGCGCTTGACCGCGGCAAAAACGCCGGCGGCAGCGGCCCGTAATAACCGCTCTCCGTCTCCACCGGCCGGATGTCGGGCCCCGGCCAGGCGAACCGGTTGCTTTCAGTCAAAACGATCCACGACCGCTCACCGTCAAGCCGCAAGCGCAGCTTGACCGCAGCCGGGATCTCGATGGCATCAGCGGGATCGGACGGCGGCGTATGGGTGATCGGCAGGACCCGGACGACCGGCGAGCCGTCCTCCTGCATGGCGACCAGCGCCAGCACCAGGCAAGGCCGGTCCTTGTCGCCTTCTTCGCGACCCTCGCGGTGTTGCCAATGCCAGAGATAGGAATAGCGGAAGACGTGGCCGATCTTAATTTCAGCCGGCAGCATTTTTGCCGTCAGGCTATTTGCGCCGGGGAGCTCGTCGTTGAGATGGTCAAATCCATTTCAGAAACTTCAACCGCAGCGATCTCGTCGGCGCTGAGTTCTGTTGTCAGCTCGACCCGGCGGTCGCGCTTCGACAGCCGGACAAAATCCTCGTAGGCCAGCAGCACGGTGCGCGGGCGGCCGTTCTTGGTGATGATGACCGGGTCGCGGACCGCGGCATCCTGATAGGCCCCAAAATTTTTCGAGACGGCGGCGGCGGTGACGGTGGTGGTCATCGGCGATACGGGCTTTCCGGGCGTTCCGCAAGTTTCGGACGCCAGCCAGATGGAAACGAGCCAGTGACAGGGCAGCTTGCCAAGATCAAGAATGCCGAAATCGTCGCGCGACGGGCCGAAGCCCTCGACGCGCTCGATTCCGTGCTGCCGTTCGACCGCCGCGATTTTCTGGCCGGGGTTCTGACCGACGACGACGTCGCAACGCTGCGCCATCTGGCCAAGGAAGGCATTGGCGCAAACTCTCTGCGGGCACTCGCCTCCGACCTCGGTTATCTCGAGGCGCGGTCGCTGGCCGCGACAGGTTTCTCTCTCCCCTGGCCGGCGCCGCAGGCGCTGCTGATCAAATTCGTCGCGCACCACCTGTGGGACTTTGCGAAACGCGAAACCGATCCGGCGCACGGCATGCCGGCCGACGTCGCGGCGACGCTGAAATCGCAAGGGCTATTGCGCAGCGATGGGCCGCACGCGCCCGCCACAGTGCGCCGGCGGCTGTCGAGTTGGTCCACCTTGACCAAGTGGCGCGGACTTATCGGAAAATTCAATGCGCCGGGCCTGCAGAGCGCTATGAAACTGGCGGTGCGCGCCAGCGCCCGTCCGCGCGGCCGCAAGAGCAAAAGGGCGGTGACCGCTGATGTTTTGACTGCGCTCCTAAAAGCCTGCGCCGGCGATCGCCTCGTAGACGTGCGCGACCGCGCCCTTCTCATCACCGCTTTTGCCTCCGGCGGCCGCCGCCGCAGCGAGATTGCTTCGCTCAGGATCGAGCAGATCATCGAAGAAGACCCGGTGCCGGCCGATCCCAAAGCTCCCGACGGCGACAAACTCCCGTGCCGGTCGATCCGGCTCGGCCGGACAAAAACGACGCAGGCCGACAGCGACGCCTTCGTGCTGCTGGTCGGCCAGCCGGTGCTGGCCTTGAAAGATTGGCTCGAGCGGGCAGCGATCACGGAAGGCGCCGTCTTTCGTGGCATCGAACGCTGGGGCAATCTCGAAAAACGCGCCCTGACGCCGCAGGCGGTCAATCTGATCCTCAAGCGCCGCGTCGCCGAGGCCGGCCTCGATCCGGCGGCGTTTTCCGCCCACGGCCTGCGCTCCGGCTATCTCACCGAAACCGCGCGCCGCGGCATTCCGCTGCCCGAAGCCATGCAGCAGTCACAGCATCGCTCGGTGCAGCAGGCGTCGAACTACTACAATGATGCCGAGCGGACGCTCGGGCGGGCGGCGAGGGTGATCATATAGATGCGGAGCATGATTTGATGTCGATGGCGACGCCAGCCCGACACGTCGATCGCACGAGGGATTGACCGAGATGCCATTTCGCTCAGGTATTCGGTGTGATCAGTTTCAATGTTGGAAAATAGGTGCGGTAGCGGCCAACATCGCGAGTGAGCAGCGGCAGCCCGTTGACGGCGGCATGGGCTCCGATGAAGAAGTCGGGCAGCACGCCGGTGCGCGATCCGTCCGCCTTGCGGTACTGCTTAAATACCTTTCCAGCCAGAAATAGGGCAGCTCGTGGCATCGGAGCGATTTCGAGACCGGCTTCGTCAAGAAACGCGTCGAGATCCTCGATGCGGTCATATCGTACGGCAAGCTCGGCATAGACTGCGTCGTTGATCGATAACGGCCCATTGAGGCTTGCCGCCTCAAGCTGAGCGATCGACCAATCCGCCCACTTCGGATCGTCAGTTACGAGGTCGAGCAGAACGTTAGTGTCGACGAGCGTCACGCTTCGCCGCGCGTCAGTGCCATGATCGCGTCGGTATCGAGCCCCTTGCCGGCATGGCCACGCAGCTTCGCAAATCGGCTCACGGGCTGCTTCTCGTCAGTGCGTGCAATTACCACGCTACCATCGGCGGCGCGGCGAAAATCGACCGTACTGCCCGGAACGATTCCGAGAAGATCGCGGACCGGCTTTGGGATGGTCACCTGTCCCTTGGCCGTGACTGTAGTCGTCATGTTCCCACCTCGGTAATACCAGTTTTCCAGTAGGTATTACTCGACAGGTCAAATTTCAATCCCCGGGTGGTCGAATTTCACCAAACGACGCGTGAGACGCCGGCACCCCTTCCTTGCTCACATATTGCATTTTTGGAAACCAGAATCGGCCCCTGCTCTCTCCCCGCCCGATCGCGGCGCCTCATCGGCTATGGGCGTTTCCTCAATGATCAGCTCAACGGCGCCCAGATCGACGCGCTAAAGGCCGCCGGCAGGATGAAGGCCGCCAAGGCGCGTGGCCGGCTGGGTCGGCAATCTGGGACTGCGCGAGCGGCGTCCCGATGGGCTCCGGGCAATGGCGGCGGCGCGCTAGCGCGCTTACCTCGGCGACCTCATCACCTCGGCGCAGACCTGACTGCCGACCGCGCGCCCGTTGAACAACCCTTAATTTTGCATGTGTTTTACTAGGGCAAAATGAAAATGCCTCAGAGCAAAGGACCCTCGCGCTGGAAGAGACAGGAATTTCAGAAATTGCTATCACCCTGGTCGTGCAACATTGACCGCCACACGCGGCTCGATCATTTCAGTAAGGCAGAGCCGCCGCGAGCTGATTGGAAGGGGCGATGAGCGGTCTACACGGAATGGGACGATAGGGTACCGGAAGGCCCTGGTCTCTGAAACACTTCAATCGAAAGAGCACCGGAATGACTGATTTCGATGCGCCGTCGTCTACTTTACCTTGGAGCGAAGCCGACGAGATCATTTCGCTCTACCAGGATGCCAGACTTATCGGCTGTTCCGCAGCACTCGGGCGAAAATATCAGATCGCCGCATCATTGCAGGCGACAATATGGGACGTTTATCCAGAGCTCTTGGGTTCTCGCCATAAGTTGGCGGTAGAATCGGTGCTTGCCACCGGTTTGCCCCGAAGCATCGATATCCCTGGCCCGTCGGGGACTAGTCGGAAACTCTTCATCTTTCGCGCGGAACGTGGCCTCGGGATATTCGAGACGAGCGAGGCCTTGGCCCGGCCGCATGCGCCAAACTCCGAGAGCGAAGAGCGTGTTCTGCTTCTCCACCAGGCAACGCATGATGTTTTGACGGGGTTGCCGAATCGGCGGCAATTTAGTGAGGACTTATGTAGCGACCTGCCGGTGCTACACGGCGCGAACAGACTGGCGCTAATGCAAATTGACCTTGATGACTTCAAGCCCGTCAATGACACGCTTGGACACGCTGCGGGAGATCTGGTGCTGCAGGGAACAGCAAAGCGACTTCAAACTTTGCTCGGTGATGGAGAGCTTGCCTATCGGCTGGCCGGCGATGAGTTCGCCGTCATTCAGCGCGGCGGAGTACAGCCCGCCGAGGCCGAGGGCTTGGCTGACTTGATTGTAAATGCCTTCAAAGAGCCGTTCACCGTTGACGGCATTGATGTGTTTGTCGGTACGAGCATAGGCATCGCAATTGCGCCCGAAGACGGGAATGACGGCGAGCAGTTGATGAAGGCTGCGGATATCGCCCTTTATGCTGCGAAGAACGAGGGACGTGGGCGCGCCAGAACGTTCAACCGCTCCATGCTCATTATGTTGGAACAGCGCGAGATGCTGAGACGCAGTCTGCGAGTGGCGTTGCAGGAACAGCAATTCTTCATCGAATACCAGCCGATGGCAGAATCCGGATCCATAGTTGGCTTCGAGGCGCTTCTCCGGTGGCAGCACCCTTTCGCCGGGATCATCCCGCCAAGCATGTTCATACCCATGGCGGAAGCAGATGGGCTTATGGGAGAGATCGGTGAATGGGTGCTTGAGCAAGCCTGCCGGCAAGCAGTCACATGGCCAGCGCATTTCACAGTCGCGGTGAACTTGTCGCCGGCTGAATTCCTGCGTAAGGGTTTGACCGATCGGGTGGCCCAAATCCTTGATTCCGCTGGCCTCCCACCTGAGCACCTGGAACTGGAAATTACCGAGTCGGTCCTGCTCGAACGCACGACCAACAATCTCGACACCCTTCATACGCTAGAGGTACTGGGAGTCCGCATCTCTCTCGATGACTTCGGCACGCGCTATTCTTCATTGGCGTATCTAAAGAACTTCCCCTTCGACACGATCAAGATCGACAGATACTTCATTAAAGACGTCGAAACCGACGTCAAAAGCCAGGCGATCGTCCGCTCCATCATTGCCCTTGCTCACGGCTTGGGAATGCGGGTTACGGCGGAGGGTGTCGAGAACGCGCACCAGGCAGCCTGGCTTCGAAAGAGAGGGTGTGATCGGTTACAGGGCAATTTGTTGAGTACCCCTATGAGCGCTGAATCGATTCATGATTTCCTTCTAATATCGTCGCTGGCGACTCGATAGGTAGCGGGCTTGCAGAGCGCGGTGAAACTGGCGGTGTGCGCCAGCGTCCGCCCGCGCGGTTCTCCGGCCATTCGCTGCGCGCCGGGCTCGCCTCGTCGGCCCGATTTGATGAGCGCTATGTGCTAAAGCATCTCGGCCATGCGTCGCCCCACCGGTTCCGCGTCGAATCTCACCAAGCCTCGAGGTAGGCGACAGAAAGCCCCATCGTTATGCGCCAAACAGCCGCCGGTCCCAGTAGACGGGCTGGTGCAGACTTGTCTGGATCCTTGAAAACTGCGGATGCGCCGGATTGATCAGCACATTGCAATCGAGACGCGCCACGACACTCGGCACCAGCAGGATGACGCTGCGCCGTTCTAAACACCAGGTTTCGCCAAATCCCTTGCTCACCGTCGCCGGCATCGTGTCCCAGCCGGGCAGTGACGGCTGGGAAAAGACCTCGTAAGTCAGGCCGCGCGGGATTGTGATTTCGACGTAGTGCTGGTTGGGCGGAAGTCGGCCGCTGCCATGCACCAGCTTTTCCAACAGGGCCGTCGAATAGTGCTCGCTGGTGTAGATGATAGGACTTCCAGCCGTGTTCCATCGCCCTGGCGCGATTGTCGAGCCGGTCGCGTCGAAGATCGGGTAGGTGCCGGCCGGATCGCCGATACGAAAGGACGATAGCGTGCGATCGAGAGTCTGCGCCGTCACGCAGCACTGCCGTACTTCAGACTTGCGAGGATATCGACCACCATTTCGGCGCCGAACTCGCTCAGGATAACCACGTCGATCGGTCGCTTGTCCTCGATCATCGGGTGCGGCCGAAACAAGAAGTCGCGCGCTTCCTCTTCGTTCTGCCAGACATCGACAGCAAGACCCCAGACGCGCGCCACGCGGGCCAATCGTGTGCCCTCGTCCGGCGAGAGACGATGTACCGTCTTGCGCCGCTCGTAGGTCGCCTTGGGGATCAGCCGGTATTTGAACTGAGCATCGCCAGGTGCCAGAAGATGCGCAACGCGCTCGAGCGCCCCGATGGGAAGTCCATTCTCGATCCGGGAGATCAGCCCGAAAGGCGACCGTGACGCCACCTCTTTAACGGGCAGCCCCAACACGTCGGCGACATTTCCGAACGCTAGCATTTCACTCTCCATTCCATTTGAGGCAAAATATAGCCTCACTTGATGTGCCATGCAAGCCCCGCATCAGCGCGAACCGATCCGCCAACGGTTACCCTGTCATCTTTGCTTCTGACCGTTCGCTCGCAATGCCGCCATCAGCATCGGCCCGACCGAAAACTGCCCTGCCCTCGCCTTCTCGGTTAGAACGCGCAGATAGCCGCCAGCTGAATCGATGTGCTGTGCCCGATGCAGAATGCAACGCGCCCGCATCAGCCGCTCCACCCTGACAAAGGTTGAGAAGGGAGATGAGTCCGTCGCGCTCGGCATCTACGCTGCCGTTCTGTTCGTCCTAGGGCTGGTAGAGGGTCTCGGCAACCTTGCCGACCCTGCCATGGATTCCCTCGGCCAGTCGATCGAGGAACGCAACCTGCCCAAGCGTGTGCGCCTACGCACCAGCAGGACGCCTGGAGACGGCGATGACTGACCGGCTCGCCTATGTTTATGCGGACCTTGAAGGCACCCCGCACCTGGTGGGCTGCCTCTACGCGCATAACAACACGGGCAAGGAGACAGCCACATTTGAGTATGAGGCTGACTGGCTCGCCAATCCGCTGCGATACGCGCTCGAACCTGCGCTGGCCCTTGGCAAAGGCCAGTACCATACGCCCCGGAAGCTGTTCGGCTCGCTCGGCGATTCCGCCCCTGACCGCTGGGGCCGGAGGCTGATGAAGCGGGCGGAGGCGCGCCGCGCGGAAGCCGACAAGACCAAGGCCCGCACCCTCAATGAGATGGACTATCTCCTGATGGTCAACGACGAGACGCGCCAGGGCGCGCTGCGCTTTGCCAACGAGCCGAGCGCCCCGTTTCGGGCGCATGACGGCGCGCCTGTTCCCCCGCTCATCAATCTCCCGAAGCTCCTTTCCGCAACAGATGCGCTGCTGGAGGATGTGGAGACCGCGGCCGAACATCGCAAGGGGGTCAACCGGCTGATCGCCTGCGTGAGCGCGACCCGTAGATTGGAATGCGAACTGAGCCAGGCTGTGGCGAGATATAGCGCGCCCGCACTTTACCTGCCCGCTCGCCGAACCGCAGTGATGCAGACAAAAATAGCAATCTCAGTCAATCACTTGCAGTAATTTCATCTGCGCAGTAGGTTGCTTGTCCAAGCACATGCCTGGGACGGTGCGGTAATTCTATCCGCACGGCTCATAGTGGAGCACCAACGTCCGGCCTTAGAATTCTTTTCCCTGCGTCGGACGCAGGAGGTTGTGCTTGTCTCGAAATTCTTATCCTCATCTTGGCTATTATGTGCCTGGCCAATCGTTTGGCGCCGGAACCAGTGAGATTGTCGAAGGTTCGATAGCTCAACACGCGGCTGAACTTTACGGCAGTGATGCCTCTACCGCTGTAGCATTCTGCGCGCTTGGGGCGTGGTTCGAAAACAAAAAGGACGAGTACAGCTTCTGGCTTCGGGTCTTTCGTCGCTTGCGCCATTGAGGTTTGCGCCTGCCGTGTGATCGAAGATGAAGCCTAGCCTGATGCGAGCGGTCTAGGCGTCAAGGCAAACGAGGATCGCCGGACGACACCTCAGCAGCCAGGGCATATCCATGTGAGCGTACGGTTCTGATCAGATCCGGTCCAAACTTCTTGAGCGCACTGCGTATGTGGCCCATGTGGATATCTACCGTCCTCGGTTCGACTTCAGCTTCCCACGACCAGCACGCCGTGATCAAAGTCTCCCGGGACTGAACGATCTCGGGATTTTTGAGAAGGTGCCGCAGAAGCCGAAACTGCAGGGCCGTCAACGGCACGTCATGACCGTTCCGCCGCACTTTCACAGTTGTCGAATCCATCTCCAGATCTGCAAATCGCAACAGTGTTTCGGCGGATCTGGTGCCGTCTTTCGTGACTACTGCTTCCACCCGCAAGCGGCGAAGGAATTGGATGAGGCGAGATGGGTTGAACGGTCGTGTCAGGACGAGATCGGCGTCGGCTACCCCATTTCCGAATCCCCGTGGCGCCGCGGGCTGATTTGAAAGCACAATGAAGCTGACTTGCTGGTGCTTGGCCCTGAGCGAATGAAGGTCCACACGGGTGGTGGAGTTGTCGATGACTATCGCTCGGACAGGGCCATTGGAAACCAACTTCAGGATGTCATCGGTCCCGCTTGCGAGTGAAGCGACGAATCCTTCGGTCGCCAGGACGTGCTGGAGAAGCAGGAACAGCTGCGCATCGCGAGAACAGATCAGTATGCGAAATTCCATCCTGCCCTCCGGCCTCACAGCGGAGCAAACTCTCCGCCGTTGACGTCCAGGGTCGCGCCGTTGATGAAACCGGCGCTGTCGGAAACGAGGAAGCGAATTGCGGCGGCGACGTCGTCGGGCTTGCCGAGGCGCCCGACCGGAATGCGGGCAAGGGCCGCCCTATTGGTTTCGCTATCGGGCGGTCCGGCCATGTCAGTGGCAATGCGACCGGGTGCCACGAGATTGACGGTGATATCCCGACCGGCATTATTGGCTACGAGCACCCTGGTCAAGCCCGAGAGCGCCGATTTCGAGGTGACGTAAGCGGCCCCAGCGATCCTGGGAATGGTGCGACCGGCAACCGAGCCCACCAGGACGATGCGACCGAACCCTTGTTCGATCATGTGTGGCAGGACCGCCTGGCAGCATAGCATCGCCCCGGTGACATTGACGGCGTGCACCAACTGCCATTCGTCAGGCGAGACGTCGACAAAAGGCGTCGCACCGCCAGGTCCCTTTGGTGATATGCCCGCGCTGTAGACGAGGATGTCCGGCATTGACCAAAGGCTCGCCAGCTCATGGAAGAACCTCAGTATCTGAGAGCGATCCGTCACATCGACGGTTCGGCCCAGAATGTTCCCAGCACGATCGTGCACCGACAGCTTCTCTTTTGCCGATTCAACATGCTCAGAACTTTGACCAAACAAGGCGACTTTGATGCTCTGCTCCAGCAGGCTCGAGACCGTCGCCAGGCCAATGCCCGAGCTGCCGCCAGCCACGACGGCAACGCGTTGAGGAAGGTCCGTCATGCCGCCTTGTCCATCTCTGCAAACAGGGACAAAGGCGGATGCGCGTCCGGGTCCGTCATCACCTCGATGAGAAGTGGTCCACCACCCTCTATCCCGCGTTTCAAGGCCGGGGCGAGCTCTGCCGGATCAGCGACGCGAATGGAAGGGCAGCCACAGGCTTTCGCTATGCCGGCATGATCCACGGCCGAGAAATGACACGCCGAGGTGTAGCTGCCGAACTTCACGGTTTCGGCGTCGCGCTGAAAACCCAGTATTCCGTTGTTGAGAACGATGATCGTAACCGGCAGATTCATCCGCACCATCGTCTCGAGTTCCGCCCAGCTGTGCGCGAAACCGCCGTCTCCGACTACTGCCACGACTGGACGATCGGGCCGAGCGGCCTTGGCGCCGAGTGCCAGCGGCAATCCCCAGCCCAGTCCGGCCAATCCCCGCGGTGTGATGAACCGCGCGCCGACGCGCGGTGCGCGCAGCTGCCCAAGGATCCACATCGAGGAATAGCTGGCATCCGCGACAATCGTGATGTCCCTTTCAAGAAATCGCTGTAGCCCCGCCATGATACGTTGGGGCCGGATCGGCGACTGGGGCGATGTCCGTTGAGGTTCACATGCAAGCTCGAACTGCTCCCAGAAGGTAGCGATCTTTGCCTCAACCACCGCACGCGAAACTTTTCGCTGTGTCAGGTCGCTCTTCGACAGCGCCTGCCGCAAGGCGGCCAGGGTCTCGGCTGCGTCGCCGACCAGGCGGGTTGCCTCATAGTTGCGGCCCACTTCGGTCGGGTCGATATCGATATGGACGATGCTGGCTGCCTTCGGAATCTGGCGCCAACTGTCGGTGCCGTTCTGATTGGTACGTGTGCCGACAAGCACGACGAGGTCGGCGTCCTCCATGAGTTGGAGGCTGTAGAAACCTAGCGAGCCCGGGCCAACGAGTGATCCAAGGACTCCGGCCGACAGCGGATGGCGTTCGCTGACAGCGCCTTTTCCCATGTTGGTGGTGAAGACAGGAAGGCTTGCTTCTTCTTGTAGGCGTGCCAGTTCCTCGGCTGCTCCGCTGCAATGGACACCGCCTCCGGCAACGATCACCGGCGAGAGCGCGCGGGCGATCTGTTCAGCGACGCGCCGCAGATCATTGTCCGATGGTCTCGAGTGATCGAGCGGCCAGCGTCCCAGGCAGCTGGCGCGTGATCGGCCTTGCTCAACCGCCGGCGATCGCAGCAAATCGGCAGGCAGAAGCAGGGCGGCCGGCCCGGATCGGCCGGACGTGGCGGCGGTAAATGCCGCATCGATATAGTCGTCGACCCGTTCCGCGACGGTCAGGCGTCTGACCCATTTCGTACAGGCCTGAAACAGGGCAATCTGGTCGAAGTCCTGGAAAGCATTACGATCGGTTTGGTCGCGTTCGACATCCTGGACAAGCGCTACAACAGGAATGCTTGCCTTGAGACACTCGGCCAATGGCGCCACCAGCAGGGCCGCCGCAGGGCCGTTTTGTGCCGCAACCACACCGACCTTGCCGGAGAGCCGCGCATAGCCGTCGGACATGGCGCCACCCATGTTCTCCTGCCGATAGGCGATTTGACGAATGCCCCGCGCTTCGGCAGCCAGAATGATGGCCGAGGGCAAGCTCTGGGCAAAGATCATTTCCACACCGTGCCGCTTCAGCGCGTCCGCGATCCGATCAGCGACGGTGCCTTTGGTGAGAGCCGATTGCATTATCGCTTGTCTCCATCGCTTGGTTCACCTTGAGCAAGGAAATCATCGAAGACGGCGACAATCCGGTCCATCTCCGCGGTCGTCATGGGTGTCGAAAGGCAGGCAGCTGCGCCGAACGGCAACAGGATTCCGTGGGCGAGGAAATGCCGGCTCAATGCGCGCATGGTTGAAGCTTCCTGCGCCGACATCTGCGCTGCCCTGTAGTTTGCCGGCAGATCCTTCTTTGGGTGGACGCGGAACAACGACGCGGCTCCAGAGACCGAAAACGGCACGCCCCTTTTTGAAATTACCTGCGCCAAACCGCTTCGCACCCGATCACCCAGTTCCTCCAAACGATCGAAGGCACCCGGCGTCAAAGCTTCCATCGCGATCCGGCCAGCGATCATTGAGACAGGATTTGCAGAAAATGTGCCGCCCTGTGAGACGAGCGGCGCTTTGTCGTCGGCGCCAAAGACTGCCATGATGTCGGCTCGGCCGCCGACGGCGCCGATGGGAAAGCCGCCACCGATGATCTTGCCGGCGACCACCAGGTCGGGTTCCAGTCCGTAACGCGCCGAAGCGCCGGCAAAGCCCTGGCGCAAGTTGAGAACCTCGTCAGCAATGATGAGAATGCCGTGTTTGCGCGCCGTTGCGGAAAGTGCGGCAATGAAGTCAGCGGACGGGTGGAGTAGCCCGGCCCGGCTTGGCATTGGATCCACGAGGATCGCGGCTATGTCAGCCGCTACCGGAGCAATGGCCGCGTCGAGGCCCGAGGCGTCATTGAAATCAACGACAATCACGCTGTCGGCGATAGCCTTGGGCGCACCCGTGTAGCCGAGCTTCGGCAGGCGCCTGCCCGATACCCCACTCTCGCCGACACCGTTCTGGCCCGCCTCGGCCCAATCGTAGGCTCCGTGGTAGGCGCCTTCAAAGCGCACGATCGAAGAGCGTCCGGTGAAGGCCCGCGCGGCCTTGAGGGCATACATCACCGCTTCGGTCCCGCTGTTTACAAAGCGTACGTGCTCGACAGCAGGAATGCGCGACACCAGCAATTCGGCGAGCGCAATTTCATGCTCCATGGGATTGGCAAAACACGTGCCCTGCCGCAGCACGTCTCCGATGGCTTCGACCACGGGGCCGAAGCCATGTCCGTGGATCAGGGTGGTGAAATTGTTGTTTAGATCGAGGAGCCGATTGCCGTCGACGTCAACAACATAGGCGCCCTCGCCTCTCTCAAGGTAAATTGGCAGGGGATCCTTTTCGATAGTCGCCCGGCTAACGCCCGCGGGGAACACCCGCTGGCCGCGGCGATAGAGATTGGACGACCGGGCGCGATCAGGCGCCGGCCTTCCCGAATTGGCGTTCTGCGAGAGCATGGCTGGGACTTTCCGTGGGAATTCAGGTCCGCCTTCGTGCGAACTTCGCAAGTTTGTTGCAACAAAATTGCGACACGTCAAGTCCGTGCAACAAAAATCCCGTCAGACCCGAGCGGAGCGTCTGGCCGCGAGCCGTAACAGCCGATAACCGTCGCGAATGTCGCTCTCGAAGGCCGCCCGCAACGCGGCGCCATCTCGCTCGGCAAGCGCTTCCATCGCCATCTGATGGTTTCGCACACCGTTTCTCTCCTGGGCGAACTCGGGATAGAGGTTGTAGAGTGACGGCCCCACGCGCAGCCAAAGGCTTTCGATCATCGTGGTCAGATGTGGAAGACCGGCCATCTCATAGACATGGAAGTGAAATTCCTTGTTGTGCCATAGCGCCTCGCCATAATTGCCGGCATCGAGAGCCGCACTGATCCTGCCTTGAATTTGACTAAGCAGTTCAACGTGTTGCTCTGATCCGAAAGGGGCAGCCTTCTCGGAAGCAAGCCCCTCCAAGGCAATCCTTATCGTCGTGAGCTCTTTCAGGTCCAATTCACCCAGGACGGGCACGATGACGGTCTTGGGTCCCGCGTAGACCAGCGCGCCTTCGCTGGTCAGCCGGTTGATGGCATCGCGCGCCGGCGTCGAACTCACACCCAACTCCTCGGCGACGGCGCGAACCGTCATTTTGTATCCGGGCCGGTATTTGCCGCGGATCAGGCGCTCTTTCATTTCCCGGTAAGCGGCATCTCCCAGGCTGGCGCCCTGCCCACCAGCCCCAGCCGCGATCTTCAGATCCAGCACCATTCCCATCCGATCTCTGTTGACAGTCCCCATTTTTGATGCAACAAAAATGTTATATGAAGTTTTTGCAAAGAGATTGTCGCATCAATTTCTTCTTTAGCAGCGTCCCCCTCGTCTGTCACGAGCGGCGAGACCACGGTTCCAGATGGCCGGAGGCGCTGGATTGCGGAGTGCCGTGCCCGGTGGCGGGGTCTGACGCAACGCCGGACCCTACGCCACCAACAGAGGAGGCAGCATTGATTGGCCAGGCATTGACCCTTTCCAGACTCCGCAAGAGCTATGGGGATATCGTCGCGGTGAACCAAACCGATCTGGAAATTGAGGCCGGCGAATTCGTCTCCATCGTCGGCCCCTCCGGCTCAGGCAAGACGTCACTGTTGACGCTTATCGCCGGCTTTGAGCCTCCCTCCAGCGGGGCGATACGCATCGGCGACAAAGACATCACCTATCTGCCGCCCTACCTTCGCGACATCGGAATGGTTTTCCAGAAATATGCGCTCTTTCCGCACCTGACGGTCAGGCAGAACATCGCCTTTCCGCTCAAAATGCGTCGCAGGGCCGCGAAATCGACGATCGCTAAGCGCGTCGAGGACATGCTTGAGCTGGTCCAGCTGCCGCAGTACGGGGATCGCTATCCGAGCCAACTGTCGGGAGGCCAGCAGCAGCGCGTCGCGGTCGCCCGCGCGCTCGTTTTCGATCCTCCTGTCATCTTGATGGACGAACCGCTTGGGGCGCTCGACAAGAAACTGCGCGAAGCCATGCAGATCGAGATCAAGCGCATCCAGGAGCGGCTCGGCGCTACGGTCATCTATGTGACGCATGACCAGGAAGAGGCTCTGACGCTGTCCGATCGTGTCGCGGTCATGCATCATGGCTCATTACAGCAGATTGGAACACCAGCCGAACTCTACCGTCGTCCGAGCTGCGCTTTCGTTGCGGACTTCATCGGAGCCATGAACTTCGTGCCGGGCATTCTTGTCGGCCGCGAAGACGGCAAGCACGTCATTCAAGTCGCCGAAGGCATCGTGCTGAAAGCGACTGGCGGTGGGAGACTGGCGATCCCATCCAAGGGTAGCGCTGTATGCCTCGCCATCAGGCCCGAGCACATCAGGTTGGCGCCAAGGGAAAACAATGCGGCCGGAATGTTGGCCGGTACCGTTGAGGCTTCCATCTTTGTTGGGCCAACGCAGATTCTCCTTATCCGCCCGGAAGCACTGCCTGATGTTGTGCTGCGTGTTCAGATGCCGGCCGATCAAATAGCCGGCCTCGAGCGAGGGGCACTCGTTGCGGTAGCGTTCGACGAAGCGATGCTGCAGGCGTTTCCGGCAAGGGAAAGTCTCGCCGCATGAGGCAGCCGCAACCTTCCACGCGTTCGTGCTGGCCGCGGGCCCGCTCAATGCGAAGCTACGCCCCCGCGGTGTCCTGGATCCTGGTCGCTCCTGCCATCGCGATCCTCGCGATCGGATTTCTCTACCCGCTGCTCAGACTGATCATGCTCAGTCTCTCGGCAGGTCCGTCGGCCACCTATGGTCGCCTGTTGCGAGAGCCGCTTTATGCGACGGTACTTGCAAGCAGTATCGTGACCGCGGTTTCGGTTACATTTGCCTGCATTGTTCTTGGCTACCCGGTCGCGCTCGCAATGGCGCGGCTCAGGAAGCGCGCCGCGGCACTCACCACCGCATGTGTTCTCATCCCCTTGTGGACGTCCGTTTTGATCCGCTCCTATGCATGGATCGTGCTTCTCCAGCGCAATGGCCTCATAAACTCTCTCCTCATCGCGGAAGGCCTGACGCAAGGACCAATCAAGCTGCTTTACACGCAAGGCGCCGTGATCCTTGCAATGACGCACGTCCTGCTGCCTTTTGCCATTCTTCCAATCTTCTCGATACTTCGGGCAGTACCCAACGATTATGTGCGGGCAGCCCACAGTCTTGGGGCGGGAAAGGTCAAGGCCTTCTTCCTTGTGACGCTGCCGCTGAGCCTGCCCGGCGTGTTTGCCGGCGCCATCCTGTGCTTTGTGCTTGCGCTTGGTTTCTACATCACGCCCGCTTTGGTGGGCGGTCCTGAATCGATGATGATGGCCTCGCTGATCGGCCAGCAGACCACCGTCCTGCTCGACTGGCCCTTCGCGGCGGCGCTATCGACCGTTCTGCTGGCCATCACGCTTCTGATCGTCGTTGCGTTTCGAAAGTCGCTTTCCTTCAGCAAGGGATTGTCCAGTGTTTATTGACCAGTCGTCCGGCGTCCCTGCGTTGCCCGTGAGCGCAGGACGACACGAACAGGCAGCTCCTTTGCGGCTCCGCAGGCTGGCGGCGCTGCTGGGCGGCGGGCTGATGGTCGGGACGGTTCTGTTTTTCCTTGTCTTGCCGACGCTGCTCATCGTGCCGATGTCGCTCAGCCAGACCGACTATCTGCAGTTTCCACCGCGTGGATTGACCATGGATTGGTACCGGACGTTCTTTGGCGATCCCGACTGGATGGCTGCGACATGGTTCAGTTTCAAGATAGCCATCGCGACCACGCTCAGCGCCACCGTCGTCGGAACAATGACGTCGCTGGCACTCGTGCGTGGGAAGCTGCCCTTCAAGAACACGCTCCTGGCGATGTCTCTTGGCCCAATGATCGTCCCGCACATCGTGTTGGGTGTCGCCCTTTACCTGGTTTTTTCGCCGCTCCAGCTCACGGGGAGCTTTACGGGCTTCCTGGTCGCTCACACCGTTCTTGCGGTGCCCTATGTGGTGATTACCGTCAGCGCATCGCTGCAGCGATTTGATCCGACGTTGGAGCTCGCCGCATTGAGCTGTGGGGCAAACCGCGTGCAGGCCTTCTTTCGGATTGTGCTCCCCAACATCGCGCCTGGCATCTTTGCAGCTTCCGTCTTTGCTTTCCTTGCGTCCTTCGACGAGGCGACCGTGGCCTTCTTCATCTCGGACATCAACGGCAAATCGATCGGCCGAAAGATGTTCGAGGACATCGACTTCAACCTCACGCCGGTGATTGCGGCTGCCTCGACGACCTTCGTTGGGCTTTCACTGCTGCTCATGGCGCTGGCGCACATATTTGGCCAGCCGAATGACAGGCGGTAGCGCCCGATCCAATCGAAAAACATCAAGTCAAAAAGGGAGAACCGCACCATGTCATTCATCTGGATTCGCTTGTCTGCCATCGGGCTTCGGCTGCCGATATGTGCCTTCGCATGCTTCATACCGCTTGCCGCGTCCCTGAACTGGGCATCGGCCACTGAGCAGGTGGTCATCGCCTCAACAGGAGGTGCCTATGACCGGGCGCTGAAGGCGGCATGGTTTGATCCCTTCACCAAGGAAACCGGCATCCAGGTCGTGACCGTCGTTGCCACCAACGCCGAGATGCGCGCCAAGGCGAGCGCGATGGTGAAGGCTGGAAATGTCACGTGGGACCTTTATCTCGATGGGGAAATCCAGGCGGCTTCCGAGACGCATCGTCAGGCGACCGAGGATTTAAGTGGATTCTGCCAACAATTTGCCAACCGAAAGGACCTCAGTCCAAACGCTTGCGCGCCCGGCGGCGTGCTGCTGCAGTCGACTGCCACGCTCCTCGTCTACCGGACCGGCAAGGCGGGCGAGCCAGTTCCCGAAACCTGGGCGGACATGTGGGACACGAAGAAGTTTCCGGGCGGGCGCGCCTTTCCGAGCTTCGATGATCCCTGGCGCGTCATGGCGGCCGCCCTGTTGGCAGACGGCGTCGCCAAGGACAAATTGTTTCCGCTCGATGTCGACCGCGCGCTGGCCAAGCTTGATCAGATTCGACCGGCGATCACGCTGTGGTGGAAGACCGGCGATCAAAGCGTTCAAGGCTTCCGCAACAACGAGTATTCGCTGGGCCAGATCTGGCTGACGAGGGCGAAGGCAATGCAGACCGAGGGGCTGCCGATTGCATGGTCCAGCAAGGCGTCGTTCCTGGTCGGCGATCGCATTTCGCTCATCAAAGGCGCGCCCCATCGCGAGAATGCACTCAAGCTGATCGCGTTTTGGCTCAAATCGCCAAAGGCACAGGCGCAGGCCTGCGAGGTGCTGTCCTGTACTCCGCCAAGCAGCGACGCCATTGCTTTGATGTCGGATCAGGCACGAAAGACGATGCCCGGCGCGGACGATATCCGCAATTCGATTGTCGTGCCCGATGCTGAATGGATCAACGCTAACGCGGCCATGCTGCTGGAACGTTGGAACAACTGGATCCGATAGCGGGGAGTCCAAGTCGGGACGGTAGTCCGCCGATAGCTCTCGCTGAGAAGAGGCTTAATGATCCGGCGCCGCGAGCGGCGCCGGGTAAGGCAATCGCCTCTGCTGTTCAGCTTGGCGCGAGCGACGGGAGGAGCCTGCCAAGGCGCGTTGGCGACAACTTTACGCGGTCAGCCCAGTTCAGGGACCGTGAAAGGCCCTGCGCAGCGGCACGCTGAGATACGAGCGACCATTGTGGTTCAAGGTCACTTTCCACGAGGAGCTGTACTGTCTGCACGGTTTCGAGACCGGCTTCAGGCTCCGGCGCAATCTCGCCCGTAGCGGCATTGAAGCCACGCAGGTACTGACCGTAGCTCTCAATGCTTTTCAAAGCGTCTGGCAGCACACCAAGCGTCACGCATATGCGCACCGGCTTCTCGATATCTACTGCTGTGAAGTCAGAATCGGTGAGCTGCAGGGAACGGCGCGCGCCGATGCAGTAATCGATCGCATCGAGTAGAGTGGATTTCCCGCTGTCGCCTGGGCCGATCAGGCAGTTGATCCCTTCGCGCGGCAGCCATTTTAAGGCTTTCACGCTGCGAAAATTCTCGATCTCAATGGCTCTGATAAGCGTCATGTTCCCCCGGGTCGATCTTTTGGCCGACAGACTCACCGCCAGCGGCGTCAGTAGACTATACAGGGCCATGGAATCGCTAGCGTATAGTGCACCAGTTTTTCACGGCCATGTTCCGTCCGGTTTGTTAACGCTTGAATTTGCCAAGTTAAGCTAAGCGAAATGGATATTTTTCAAACCTTGCATAATATTATGCCATTTTACTAAGTATGGCTGAGCGAAACAGTGGGAAATTAAACCAGCTAGAGCGAACCCTGCCCGAAGGCTTATTGGCCGATGCGGCATGGATGGAGCGGCATGGCTATTCCACGAGCCTGCGCAGTCAATACGTTTCGTCGGGTTGGCTGGTTCAGCCGGTGCGCGGCACCTACAAACGTCCTCTCGGAGAACTCGATTGGCAGAAAACCGTCGTTTCTCTCCAGAAGCTCATGGGACACGCCCTTACGGTCGGAGGGCGCACCGCGCTCGACCTGCAGGGTTTCAGCCACTATTTGTCGCTGTCCGGCCCGTTAACGATCCACCTTTATGGAACGGAGCCGCCTCCGGGCTGGCTCGCCAAGCTTCCGTTGGAAGAGTCCTTCCGATTTCACAGGTCGCAGGTGCTGTTTACGACTCTTGCGGCCGAGAAGGATGCGTTGCAGGCCGGCACGCTGCGGGAATTGCCGGGGCCGTCGGATTGGCCGCTTGTGGCTTCGACGCCTGAGCGTGCGCTCCTCGAAATGCTTGACGAGCTGCCCGGACACGAGAGCTTTCACCTAGTCGATATGATGGTCCAAAGCCTGAATACCCTAAGCCCGCGGCGTCTACAGACGCTGCTTGCGGATTGCCGGAGCGTAAAGGTCAAGCGGCTGTTCTTCTTCTTCGCCGATCGCCATGCGCCGCCCTGGCTGAAGCAGATAAAGCGCGAGGAGATCAGCCTTGGCAGCGGAAAGCGTATGCTCGTCAAAGGTGGGAAGCTGGACCCGAAATACCTCATAACCGTGCCGGAGGACCTTGGTGCCCCTGAATGATCGCTACAGGCGCCAGGTTGCCCTTCTGATCGCCGCCGTGCCTTTCGTCGCGGCGGAGAGGGAGTTTGCGCTCAAGGGCGGGACGGCGATCAATCTCTTTGTTCGTGATATGCCGCGCTTGTCGGTCGATATCGACCTGACCTATTTGCCGGTCGCTCCCCGTGCAGAGTCGTTGGCCGCCATTGATGCAGGCATGAAGCGCATTGCGGCGGCGCTCAGGGCAGGTCTGCGCGGCGTGCGCGTCAACGAGGTGGTGAATGCGCGGGAGCAGATTGTCACCAAGCTGATGGTCCAAGGAAGCGATGCACAGATCAAGATCGAGGTGACGCCGGTCCTGCGTGGCTGCGTATTCGAGCCAGAATTGCGGGCCGTGTCAGCAGCGGTTGAAGATGCCTTCGGGTTTGCGGAAATGCAGGTCGTCTCCTTCTCCGATCTGTACGCCGGCAAGATCATGGCGGCACTGGACAGGCAGCACCCGCGCGACCTGTTCGACATAAGGGACCTGCTCGCCAATGAAGGCATCAGCAAGGATTTGCGCCGCGTCGCGTGCATGTTCCCTGCCGAGGGGGAGGCAGTCAGGACTCGTCACTGGACAGACTGCTGAGCCTGGTCAGTGCGAACTATGGCACGCTCTTGATGTTCGAGGGCGCGACCCGCCACGAAGGCGTCGTCTACCGGGAAGTCTGGGACTACGACGGTCCTACCCAAGTCAAATTCATTGCGTATTGGCGAGACGCGAACAGCAACCCCGCCTTGGGGTCGTTCCTGGCGATGCTACGCGAACACTATCCCGATTTCTCGGCAGAACCGCCTGCGACCTGAGCGCTCCGATCGCGGCGCGCCCTGGCGAAGGCGCGGTCGGTCGCCATGAATCGCTCGATCATCGGCACGATGAGCTTCGAAGGATCGGGAGCCGTTTGGCCGGTGGTTCGGCCGAGCACCTGAGCATAGTCGGCAAGGTCTCGATGTAGCGCCGCTGGCAGTTCTACCGTCACCTTGACTGGCTTGTCGTCCGCAATCGGACCGAGTTTCAGCTTTGCCATTTCAGTCTCCATACGGCTCAAGCGCGAGATCGCGCGTGACGAGGACGCGCACGGGGAAACCCGGCCGTATCGTCAGTGTCGGCGCTATTTCGAGCTGGCGTTGGACGATCTGCTGGCCGACCTGGCTGACGCTGTCGGAAACGCCGCGTCGCAAGGCCCGCACGATGTCGCTCTCCTGGCCTGATGTGCCAGCCTCTGCCCCAACGCTGAGTATGGTCGAGAGCGCGGCCGCCTTGAACAACTCGCCCCAGTGGTAGTCGACACCATCCTCGACGCCGGCATAGCCCTGCCCGTCCGCGCCAGGTTGCCTCTCCAGAACAATGGATCGGCCGTCCGGGAAGATGAGCCTGCTCCAAACAAGCAACACGCGTCTTTGCCCGAACCCGACTCCGTTGTCGTATTGACCGATCACTCGGGTGCCCTGCGGGATCAGAAGCGCCCGTCCTGTCGGACTGTCGTAGACGTTCTCCGTCACCTGCGCCGCGATCTGACCAGGCAGATCGGAGCGGATACCGGTGACGAGAGCGGCTGGTATGACGGCTCCGGCCTGAAGCACATAGGGCGATGCCGGAGACACTACTCGGTCGGGCGCCACAGTGCGTCGATCGGCGGCAGCATTGAGGAAGGCGAGCTGGCGGTCCTGCGGTGTTTGGCCGGCGGGACCCAGACCGGAGAAATCGGGTGGCACAGCAACGTTACCTGGAGGTTCGGCGGCAGCCCCGGTCACAGCCGCTGTCTGGAAGAAAACGCGCGACGTGCGTGCCGCCTCCTCTTCAGCTCGCCGGCGTTGTTCGGCCTCGTCGACTGTTGGCGTTGCCATTGTCGGCGGCACCACGGGCTGCCCCTTGTTCTGGGCATCAAGCAGCGGCCGGCCGAGATCGCCGGGAAGCGGCGGCCCAAGGACAGGACCGGTATAGTCGCGTGGCAGGCCAGCCAGGCCGTCGGCGGGCTGTCGATTGGAGGTCGAATAGAGCTCCTTACCGTCAGTGCCGATATCGCGGCTTTGCAGCGCATATATCAGTGCGCCTCCGATGCCGAGCGACGCGACGCAGCCTATGCCTGCGAGCACTTTGCGTGACAGCCGGGTCACACGCGACGGCTCGGCGCGCAGCCGCATCGGCTGAGCGGCGGTTTCGTTCTCGTTCATGAACCCTGCCCTCCCCGCTGCCTCGGTACGTCCGTGACTTTCGGTGCTGCACCGAAAGCTGACATCCACGGCAGTCGACGGGTTGCCGCCCCATCACTACGCACGATCCTGACGGTCTGTTGCCGCTTGCCGCTGCCAAGACGCAGTTCTGCAGCGCCGAAGAGCCGGTCGACGATCAGAATGTTCTGGTAGACACGGCTGTTGGCGACCTGGGTTTCGCCGTCCGGACCAATGACAAAGATCGGCGGCAACTCGCCCTGCACGATCCCGCGCGGAAACTCGACGTAGACGCGCCTGCCGTCGTCATAGACGCCGACGGGCCTCCACGGCGGCGTATCGCCGGTGAGGCCATAGCGGTAGTTGCGCGCAGCCACGTCCGGGATCATTGGCGTTGCGGGAATAGTCTGCCGCTGGCGGGCTGGCTGGGCTGGATATGCCCATGCCACGGCCGGCATGTAAGGCCTCTCATCCGCCCGCAACTCGATCATGTAGCTGCGCCGGTCGGTCGTGATGACGAGATTGGTGGTGATGTCCGCGCGCGAGGGTTTCACCAGCACGTGGACACGCCGGGTAACACCCGATCCGCTCTCGGTGTCGCCGATGATCCAGCGCGCGGTGTCGCCCGCCGCGATCGGGCCTGTGCCAGTCAGGCTCTCGCCGGGCTCGAGCGCGATGTCTGTTATCCGCCCGGGTGCGGCATAGACCTGGTAAAGCGCCCCTTCGCTCCAGGGATATATCTGGATGGCGTTGTAATAGCCCTCGCGCCGCGGCTGGACACGAGCGGCCGCGTTGGCGTTCTCAACACGCGCCGTCGGCGTGTTGCCGGCGGCACCGCCACGCGTCGGGGACCAGCTCGGCGGGACATGTAACGGCTTCGGCTTCTCATCCGTCGCGACAGCTGGGACCGTTGGCAACGGCGGCACGAAGGCATCGTAGGCGATCTGCGGCGGCTTCTGGAGTGTGGCACAGCCTGTGAGCATGGACCCCGAAACCAACACCGCGGCGCATGCGTATCGATGAAAAGCAGAAGTGGGCAAAGCACGGAATGCCAGCTTCATTGGCTCATCTCCCGCGACCAATTGATGGCGTTGATGTAGATGCCGAGCGGATTTGCCCGAAGGCGTTCGGCATCGGCTGGTGGCTGGATCACGATTGTCAGGATCGCCGTCCAGTGCTCGGCGGTGGAGAGCTGGCCGTTTTCGTAGTGACGCTCGGTCCAGGCGACGCGGAAGGATTCGGGAGAGGCGCGGATGACCGAAGAGACTTCGACCGCAACCTGCTGCTTGCCGATCTTGGAGAAGGGTTCGTTGGCGCGGGCATAGTCGTTGAGCGCCGCCGCGCCTTGGTCGGTCGTCCATTCATAGGCGCGTAGCCAGTTCTGGCGCACGATGATCGGATCGGCCGGGATTGATCGGACCTCTTCGACGAAACGGGCGAGATGCCATGCTATTTGCGGATCGGTTGGCTCGTAGTCGGCGGTCGCCGGTGCGACTGTCTGCACCTGTCCGAGCTTATCGACCTCAACCACCCAGGGTACGACCGAGCCTCGGGCGGACTGCCAGAGAAGGGAGCCGGCGAGGCCAGCTGACAGGATCAGCGATCCGAAGGCCATATAACGCCAGTTCCTAGCCTGCACACGCGCAGAGCCTATGCGCTCGTCCCAAACCTGCGCTGCCTTTTGGTAAGGCGTCTCCGGTTGAGGTGTCTTGCCGTAGTGAACGGCAGGTCGTCGGAAGATGTTCATGGATCACTTGCCTTCAGAGAGGGAAATGGAGGTTCCGCTGCCGTGGGCCTCGCCGGAGCGCACGGCGTGGGCAGTGGTCTGGACGCCGTGGGAGAGGCGCTGGGATCGCTGCATGCGTTTGGCCCAGTCAGGCGGGCCTTGTGCTGCGCCGCTCGCTTGGCCAGCGCGGCCAGGCGATGGATCGTTGGCAGGCTCGGCCGCACCTCCGACCGTCCCCAGGGTCGAAGATCCTCCGGTGCTCTCGAAGCCGAAATTGACGCCGGAAACGAAGCTCGACTTTATCGATTGTCCGGCGCGCGCGACGGCGCGCTTGAGCGGCGAGGCTGCGGCGGATGCACCGGTGCCTGCTAAGCCGCTCAGCCCGGAGGCAACCCCGGCAGCGCCAGTCTGGCCAGCGGAGCCGAGGGAATAGGCAGTTGACGCCCCGCCCGCCAGGAACGCGCCGCTTCGCGCCGCGGAAGCCGCTCCGGAGAAAGCGGCGCCCCCGCCCCGCATTGCAAGGCCGGCAGCGCCGCCGGCGACGAGCGCCGTGCCGCCAGCGGCGAGGCCCGTGCCAACGGCAGCACCCGCACCAAGCTGCGGTCCGCCGGAGACGAGACCATTGGCAATGCCAGGGCCGAAGATGCCCAGACCAAGCAGCGACAGTGCCGCCAGCACGATCGCCATGGCTTGATCGATGGTAGGATTCTCGCCACCGAAACCTTGGGTGAACTCGCTGAAGAGCGTCGAGCCGATGCCGATGACTACGGCAAGAACAAGCACCTTGATACCGGACGAAATGACGTTGCCGAGCACGCGTTCAGCCATGAAGGCCGTCTTGCCGAAGAGGCCGAACGGAATCAGGACGAAGCCTGCCAGCGTCGACAGCTTGAATTCGATCAGCGTGACGAAGAGCTGCACAGCCAGGATGAAGAAGGCAAGCAGGACGAGCGCCCAGGCGAACAGCAGGCAGGCGATCTGGATGAAATTTTCGAAGAAGGACACATAGCCCATCAGCCCCGAGATGGCCTCGAGTAACGGTCGGCCGGCGTCGAGCCCGGTCTGCGCCACCTTGCCGGGCCGGAGCAGGTCCTGCTCTGAGAAGCCGGTGCCGCTTGCCTTGAGGCCGAGGCCGGAGAAGCTTTCGAAGACGATCCGGGCAAGACTGTTCCAGTTGGAAATCAGGTAGGCGAATACGCCGACGAACAGCGTCTTTTTGACCAGGCGCGCAAGGATGTCGTCATCGGCGCCCCAACTCCAGAAGAGGGCCGCAAGCGTCACATCAATGACGATCAGGGTGGTGGCAACGAACGCCACTTCACCGCCGAGCAGGCCGAAGCCGCTGTCTATGTAACGCGTAAACGTGCCGAGGAATTGGTCGATAATGCCGGTGCTGCCCATGCCTATCGCGCCCCCGGCGAGTTCGCATCCGGCGACGGCGGGGTGACCGGCTGTGAAGTCGAGCTCACAAATGGCGCTTTGGAACCGAGGAACCGGTCGCGCTGCTCGGTCCACAGGCGCAAACAGCCGCCGTCGCGCAACGCACCCTCACCGAGCACCTGGCAACGGCGAAGACCCTCGCGGAGCGGGCTCTGCGACGTCGCTGGCGCCTCGAGCACTGCTGCGCCCGGCTTGTCCTCCTTCCGGGTCATCTCGACAATTGTCGCGGTGACTGCGACGGCGATGAAGATCACGGCGATGATGCGAGCAAGCGTCTTGCCATCCACTGTCGTGATCCTCAGCGGTTGAACATTGAGGCATTGCCTGCCTGGTAACCGGAGCCGGGGGCGAGGAAGCGGCGGCGCTGCTCGCGGCCCTGTTCAGCAGCAGCCGCACGTTCGGCTTCTGTCAGCGCCTGGGCACGACCGTTGGCGGCGACGACGGCGGTGAGCTCGGTGAGCTGCTGGGCCTGGAGTGCCAGAAGCTGGTTGCCGGCTTGCGTTGCCTGCAGCGCGCCGGTCGCGGATTGGCTGGCGCCGACCAGCGCTGACATTTGGGAGCGATTGGTCTCGATATTGCCGACGACGCCGGCTTGGACGCGCATGGCGTCCTGAAGGCCGCCAACCGTGTTTTGCCAGCGCGAGCGGGCATCCGCGACAAGCTGCTGGTCGGAAGCGGAGAGCGAGATGGCGCCGTATCGCTGCTGAAAGATCTTGTCGACCTGCTGGACGTCAAAGGCGATGTTCTGCGCTTCACCGAGGAGCTGCTGCGTTCGCTGTACCGATTGCTGCAATTGCTGGAGGGAAGAAAACGGCAAGCTCGCGAGGTTGCGAGCCTGGTTGATCAGCATCTGCGCTTCGTTCTGGAGCGAGGTGATCTGGTTGGTGATCTGCTGAAGCGACCGTGCCGCGGTCAATACATTCTGCGCGTAGTTCGACGGATCAAAGACGATGAACGCATGCGCCGGTGCAACCACTATAGGCGACACCAAGAGCGGCGGAGCGAGCATTGCCGTGGCCAGGGCGAAGGCGTGCGAGCGGATGCGAAAGGCATTCATGATTGAGTCTCCTTTTCTGCCTGGGGGATGAGGGTGGGGACGTCGGGGATGAGGTCGGCCGCCCAGCCGGCGTTTCGCGCACGCAGCCAGGCGGCGAGGAAACCGTCGCGGCCATGCTCGGCAGCGATGCTGGCAATGAGAGCCTGATCGGTCTTGGAGGATGCTGCGCAGAGCGCGAGACCGATCTCCGACAGGCCGAGTTCAAAGAGACGATTGCCGCGCCGCGACTGGCAGTAATAATCGCGCTTTGGGGTCGCCCGCGCCAGGATTTCCACCTGGCGGTCATTGAGGCCGAAGCGACGATAGATCGCCGTGATCTGCGGCTCGATCGCACGCTCGTTCGGCAAGAGCAGCCGGGTCGGGCAGCTTTCGATGATCGCTGGCGCGATCTTCGAGTTGTCGATGTCGGAGAGCGACTGCGTGGCGAATATGACACTGGCGTTTTTCTTGCGCAGCGTCTTCAGCCATTCGCGGAGCTGGGCCTCAAAGCCCTCGTCGTCGAGGGCAAGCCAGCCCTCGTCGATGATCAGCAATGTCGGCCGCCCGTCGAGCCGGTCACCGATGCGATGGAACAGGTAGGACAGAACGGCTGGTGCTGCTCCGGTGCCAACGAGGCCCTCGATCTCGAATGCCTGCACGGATGCCGCGCCAATGTGCTCGGCTTCTGCGTCAAGCAATCGGCCGTATGGACCACCGATGCAATAAGATCCCAGAGCCTGCTTCAGATCGTTCGATTGCAGCAGCACGCTCAGTCCCGTAACGGTGCGCTCCTCGACCGGTGCCGAGGCGAGCGATGTCAGCGCGGTCCAGATGTGCTCCTTGACATCCGGAGTGATCGGGATGCCTTCGCGCGCAAGGATTGCCACGATCCAGTCGGCCGCCCAGGCGCGCTCGTAGGTGTCGTGGACGCGTGCGAGAGGCTGCAGCGAGACGCAAGCCTCGCTGCCTTCGGTGAGCCCGCCCCCGAGATCGTGCCAGTCACCGCCCATGGCGAGTGCTGCGGCGCGGATCGAGCCGCCGAAGTCGAAGGCGAAAACCTGCGCGCGAGTGTAGCGGCGAAACTGCAGGGCCATCAGCGCGAGCAGCACGGACTTGCCCGCGCCGGTAGGGCCGACAACGAGAGTGTGGCCGACGTCGCCCACATGCAAAGACAACCGGAACGGGGTCGAGCCTTCGGTCTTGCCGTAGAGCAAGGGAGGGCTACCCAAATGCTCGTCCCGTTCCGGCCCCGCCCACACGGCAGAGAGGGGGATCATGTGGGCGAGATTGAGCGTCGAGATGGGCGGCTGGCGGACATTGGCGTAGGCATGGCCTGGCAACGACCCCAGCCAGGCGTCGACGGCATTGACGGTTTCGACTATTGCGGTGAAGTCGCGCCCCTGGACGACTTTCTCGACCAGGCGCAGTTTCTCGTCCGCAAGACGCGGGTCGGCATCCCAAACCGCGACCGTCGCGGTGACATAGGCCATGCCCGACACGTCAGCGCCGAGTTCCTGCAGGGCCAGGTCTGCGTCGGCGGCCTTGTTGGCGGCGTCCGTGTCCACAAGCACGGACGCCTCGTTCGTCATAACCTCCTTCAGGATCGCGGCGATGCTCTTGCGTTTGGCAAACCATTGCCGCCGGATTTTGGTCAGCAGCTTCGCAGCGTCGGTCTTGTCGAGCAGGATTGCGCGCGTCGCCCACCGATAGGGAAAGGCGAGCCGGTTGAGGTCGTCGAGCAGACCTGGCGTGGTCGCGGTCGGGAACCCGACGATGGTGAGCACGCGTAGATGCTGATCGCCAAGGCACGGCTCGAGCCCACCGGTCAGCGGCTGGTCTGCCAGCAGCGCATCGAGATAGATCGGCGTCTCCGGAACGCGCACCCTATGGCGCTTCGTGGAAACAGTCGAATGCAGGTAGGTCAGCGTCCCGCTGTCATCGAGCCACTGGCATTCCGGCATGAAGCCGTCGAGCAGGGAGAGCACGCGCTGCGTGCGGTCGACAAAGGCGCGCAGGGCTTCCTGGGGATCTACGTCCGAATCCTCGCGGCCCTCGTAAAGCCACCTGTGCGCGCGAGCGACATCCTCGGCCGGCGGCAGATAGACGAACGTGAGGAAGTAAGTCGACACGAAGTGGATTCCCTCCTCCTCGAAGTCGGCTTTGCGCTCGGCATCCACCAAGCCTGAAGCTGGGTCGGGAAACTGGCTCTCAGGATAGGACGCCGCCTCGTGCCGCTGCGCCTCGACGAAGATGCTCCATCCCGAGCCGAGGCGCCGGAAGGCGTTGTTGATACGTGAAGCTACCGCGACCAGTTCTGCCGCGACGGCTGACTCGAGGTCTGGTCCGCGAAACTTCGCGGTGCGCTGAAAACTCGCATCCTTGTTGAGCACCACGCCGGGCGCGACGATCGCAACCCAGGGCAGATAGTCGGCGAGGTGGCTGGCAGTGCGGCGGAACTCGGCAAGGTTCATCATGGCCGCATCCTTCAAACCGACAGATGACCGGGGATGCGCAGATGCCGGCGGCCGACTTCCACGAACAGGGGATCGCGTTTGGCTGCCCACACCGCCGTGAAATGGCCGAGCGCCCACAGGAGAAGACCGACCAGCCACAGGCGCAGCCCGAGGCCGACCGCGCCGGCGAGCGTGCCGTTCATGATCGCGATGGAGCGAGGTGCGCCTGCGAGCAGGATATGCTCGGTCAATGCTCTGTGGACGGGAACTGTGAACCCCGGCACCGCATCGAGCTGCTCGAGAGACATCAGATGAGCGCTCCGCCGCCGAATGAGAAGAACGACAGGAAAAAGCTCGACGCCGCGAAGGCGATCGACAGGCCGAAGACGATCTGGATCAGCCGCCGGAAGCCTCCAGAGGTATCACCGAAGGCAAGTGTCAGACCGGTCACGATGATGATGATGACGGCAATGATCTTGGAGACCGGGCCTTCGATCGACTGAAGGATCTTCTCCAGCGGCTGCTCCCAAGGCATCGACGAGCCGGCCGCGAAGGCCGCAGGAGCAACCGTGAGACCGAGAATTAGCGTCGAGGCTGCGATATGGCGGTGGGCTCGCGAGAAAGCGCTGATCATGAATTATCTCCATTGTTGTTGGGTAGCTTGGGAGGTGCGATAATCGCCGTCGGGACCAAGCCCTTCGACGCGGGTGAGTTCGGTGAGCCGGCGCGCTGAACCGCGTCCGGAAAGAACAGCGACGAGATCGATGGTTTCCGCAATCAGCGCACGCGGAACGGTGATAACGGCTTCCTGGATGAGTTGCTCGAGACGGCGCATGGCGCCAATCCCGGAGCCAGCATGGATGGTGCCGATGCCGCCTGGGTGTCCGGTGCCCCATGCCTTGAGAAGGTCGAGTGCTTCGGGGCCGCGCACCTCGCCGATGGGGATACGGTCGGGTCGCAGGCGCAATGAGGATCGGACCAGGTCTGCAAGCGTTGCGACGCCGTCCTTGGTTCGCATGGCGACAAGGTTAGGGGTGGCGCATTGCAATTCGCGTGTGTCCTCGATGATGACGACACGGTCGGCGCTCCTCGCCACCTCGGCGAGCAGGGCATTGGTCAGCGTTGTCTTGCCGGTGGATGTGCCGCCGGCGACGAGGATGTTCGCGCGGGCGGTGATGGCGGCACGCAGCGTCGCCGCCTGATTGAAGGTCATTATGCCTGCCGTGACGTAGTCGTCGAGCGTGAAGACGGCGACGGCGGGTTTGCGGATCGCAAAGGCGGGTGCTGCAACGACGGGGGGTAGAAGCCCCTCGAAGCGTTCACCGGTCTCGGGCAGCTCTGCCGAGATCCGGGGAGAGCGCGAATGCACCTCCGCGCCTACATGATGGGCGACCAGACGGATGATGCGCTCGCCATCGGTGGCCAACAGCACCTCCCCCGTCTTGGCCAGGCCTTCGGAGAGCCGATCAACCCAGATTTGGCCATCCGGGTTCAGCATCACTTCGACGATAGCGGGATCGTCCAGGAAGCGGGTGATAGCGGGACCGAGCGCTGTGCGCAGCATGCGAGAACTGCGCGCGCGTCCTTCTTTGTTGTTATGCGAAGCTGCCATCTGGTCCCCGTTTCGGTCGGAAACAAAATCAGGCGTTTCCTGGTCGGGGATGATTAAAAGGACCGGATTTGGGACCGCTTCAACCAGTATCTCGGGGCGTAGTAGCGTGGCGTATAAATACAGGAGAAAGGCGGTCCCGGTGTCGCCTCGCTTCGGCTGATGACGGCACCGCTGCGCTTACGGCGCTTCCTTTCCATCGGATTGGGGAATTAGTGGTGCGTATTGAGGTTCGTTAACGGTCCCATACGCGATTGCGTATATCCATGATTTATACGGATTCGCGTATATTCGTCATTTATACGCGATCGCGTATAGCCTTCGCGCTGATGTACGCCGAAGGCCAGCGGCTTCGCATGAAGCTCGACAAGATCACGCGGCTGTAGGGCAAAAGCCGCCGGCCCGTTTTGAAGACCTGGCTTTCCAAACAGCAAAGATGATGGTGCCGTTGGATTAGCTCCCGATGCCTTACATCTGCCCGTCAAGCCAGTCGCGCAAATCGCGCTCCTGCTCGCTCTCGGCAAGCGGCGGCGAGGGGCGCCTCAAGAGGTGCCAGATCGCCGCCAGCACACCGGCGGCCCAAATGCCCGCGAAAACATGCCCGACGAGATTCATCCGGCTGCCTCCTATAGCAGGACGCATATTAGTCATACCAAATTTAGGAAGCCATCACATAACGGCCAGGTCTCATACGCGAAAGACATTCCTGAAGCGGGAGCAATGTGATGCACTACATGGCGGGCCGGCCCGTCCGCGTACGGCTGGCGGGGGCCAGCCGCAGTTTACGTTGGGGTTAGCGGCGTTGCCTCGCAACGCCGAAGGGCTGGGTAAAATGTCACTAGCGTTCACCGATGGCGGGTGCCAAGGCTGCGGCGGCACCGGCACGATGTTCGAATGCCCGAGGTGGCGAAGCTCTAACGGCCATTGCTGCCCGGCGGGGACGCATCAGCACAGATGCCCTGGGGTGAGCGTCCGCTGTATGGAGTGCGACGGGACGGGCGAGGCCACGCTGCGGCGCGCCGAGGGACACGCGGCGCTCAGCTAGCTCAGCCGCCGCGGTAACTGTCTTGCAGCCTTCAGACGCACCTGGATAGTGGTGAGTGCGTCTTTGTCGGTCATCACGTGCTCGGGCGAAGAATGGGTTCGGGTCGTTCTCTAGAAGCCCCTCCGCATGAAAGGCGAGCGCCTGCTCGGCGAGCCGACGCACTTCGGCAATTGTCCGGGCCGGCGGTGACGACACCGGGGAAGCCGGGAAAAGATACCCCTAAGTCGCTGTCGTTATCTTTGTGGATCACCCCAACGTGGTCGCGCTGGAAAGGGTGAAGCTCAATACCGCCAGGGTGTTCATGGTACTCACACCGCGGTCACAGCTTTGCCGATCCGTGGCGGAAGCAGTTCGCCGGCGTCACTCCCGAGCAGCTCGCCGCCATGGAAGCCGAGTTCGCCGAGTTGAGCAGCGGGTTCCGAAACGCCGCCGGGAGCAGTGGCACCTGGAACCTCGAGCTTGTGGCGGCCAGGGGGTACCTGGACCGGCTGATGGGGAACGTGCGTGTCGTGCGGTATCTGGAGAATCATTTTCCGCAGCGGTTTGCGGAGTTTCAAAGCATCTTTGACCCTCCTCGAGCGGCTCGTATTCGCCGCACGAGCGCGATAAAACGAAAAACGCCGGGCTGAGCCCGGCGCTCTAAATCCCATTTGCCGTTCTGTGG
>NZ_RQXT01000299.1 GCF_003863365.1 Mesorhizobium tamadayense
GTCTTGGCGGCCAGAATCGAGCCGAGCGCTTCGACCGCCGAACCATTGTCCTCGCCATTCGCGACGGCGATCATTAGCTTCGATATCTCGACGGCCGCCGGTCCCCGCGTCGCGACCCGCGCCGCGTAGGCCTTCGCCTCGATGACGGCGGCGCCGCTGTCCACGACGGCGTCGACCAGTCCGTACTTGAGGGCTTCCTCGGCGGAGAACGTCTCACCACCCAG
>NZ_RQXT01000300.1 GCF_003863365.1 Mesorhizobium tamadayense
TCGGCGAATCACCCCCGTCATCCCACCCAAGGCCAACCGCGTCACGCCGCGCCAAACCGATTTCGCGCTCTACCGCGAGCGCAATCTCGTCGAGCGCTTCTTCAACAAGCTCAAGCACTTCCGCGCCATCGCCACGCGCTATGACAAGACCGCGCGCAATTTCCTCGCCGCCGTCCAACTCGTCGCCATAACTTTCCTCCTCAACTGAGGACAGGCCCTAGG
>NZ_RQXT01000301.1 GCF_003863365.1 Mesorhizobium tamadayense
CCGGCGAATCACCCCTGTCATCCCACCCAAGGCCAACCGCGTCACGCCGCGCCAAACCGATTTCGCGCTCTACCGCGAGCGCAATCTCGTCGAGCGCTTCTTCAACAAGCTCAAGCATTTCCGCGCCATTGCCACGCGCTATGACAAGACCGCGCGCAATTTCCTCGCCGCCGTCCAACTCGTCGCCATAACTTTCCTCCTCAACTGAGGACACGCCCTA
>NZ_RQXT01000302.1 GCF_003863365.1 Mesorhizobium tamadayense
CGCTGTTGGTACTCCGAATATGGTATTGTGGTAAGCTCTACTTTGATTTCGGGGTTTTCCTTCTCGAAGCGCTTCAAGGCGTTCTGCTGATTCTGATTGAAATCGGATTCGGCCCGCTGGTTGTCCCAGAATTTTAGCACGACCTGCTCCGCGTTGGCCGAACCCGCGGCGAACATCGCTGTGGCCGCCGCGAGGACGGCCGACTTCATAACGTTGCGTA
>NZ_RQXT01000303.1 GCF_003863365.1 Mesorhizobium tamadayense
CCCGGTGCCGAAATCATCCATGGCGATTTGAACCCCAAGGCTTTTGAGCTGACGCAAGACAGCGAGCGCCCGCCCGATATCCTTGATCAGGCAAGTTTCGGTAATTTCCAGCTCGAGGCGGGACGGATCGAGACCGGTTTCTTTCAGCACTGCCCCGACCAGCTCCGACAAATTCCCGCCGTGGAGTTGCATGGCCGAAACG
>NZ_RQXT01000031.1 GCF_003863365.1 Mesorhizobium tamadayense
GAATCCTGCCGCACTCGCCTGTCAATGGATCGCCGTGACAGCAGGCCGGCGGATAGGTCCAGCCGCTATCTGCATTGTGCGCAAACGCAGAAACATTCTGAAGCGCTGCAGCCGTGGCGATCACGCCTGTTGCCATGCGTCGTTTTCCGACCGCGTGCACCGAACAGCCCCAAGGCCCAATGGCGAAGTTGGAGCTACTATATATTATTCGCAATTGCTAATATATAGACGAACGTGGCTTCCTGATGTCGGGCTCGAAAGGGCACCAGCTAACCCGTAAGCGTCGTGCGCAGATGCTCGAGGATCATCGCGACGCCCTTCTGCCCCAACTCGGCCGAGGCTTCCGGGGCGCTCTTCGTGTACCAGCCCGTATTGTCCGCGAAATGCGCCGCGTCCACCGCCTCGGGGCATAGCGCCAGCATCAGCGATGTCTCGCCGATGCCGGCATGGTCGAATGGATACTTGCCGTTCATCGCGGCCGGCATCAGCGGATGCACCTGCACCCAGTTGAAGACATTGTCACCCTCGGCATGGCCGGCATAGTAGTCGGCCATCTTGTCGGAGCCCCACCAGCCCTCGCCGCGCTCCATTTCCAGGAAGCGGAAGATCGCCTGCCGGCCGCCGGACTTGAAGGCGAGATCGGTCGGCATGCCGGCGACAAAATTCTCGGTCTGGTGATGGATGATGGCGTGGATGTTGCGGAAACCGATGCGCAGCAGGCCGTAAAACAGCTCCTCGGCGAAGGGCGCGAGCACAGGGCCGCCGACCTGCACCGAGCCGCTGCCTTCCGGCGGCGCCACGGCATAGCTCGCCGCGCCATAGTAGAAGGGCGGCAGCATGACGATGTCCCTCTCCTTCTCGAAGAGTTCCAGCGTCTTGATGACGGCCAGCGTGTCCATGCCGACCGCCATGTGCTCGCCATGGTATTCCAGCACGCCGAGCGGCAGCGCGACCGGCCAGTTCTCCTGGATCGCCTTGCGGATCTGGTGCGGCAGCATCAACTCGTAGCGCATTGACCTACTCCATGTTGGTGTGCCGGGCGCGCATCGCCTCCGGCGTCGCGCCGGTCAGCGCCTTGAGCTTCAGCACCATCACCTCGAACAGCAGGAACAGCGCGCCCTCGAACAGCGAGCCCATCGGCAGCACCGAGGTTCTGGCGGCGCCGTGGTCGCTGGCCATGGTCTGGGCCGGAATGAGCAGCGTGAAGTCGGCAAGCTTCGCGGCGCTGCTTGCCGGCTCGGCCGTCAGCAGCAGCACCTTGGCGCCGGCGTCGCGCGCGACACGCATCAGGGTCAGCACCGTCGTGGTCTCGCCCGGTCCGGAACTGACGAGGAAGATGTCGCCCTTACCCAGCGGCGGTGTGGTCATGTCGCCGACCACCGCGACAGGCAGGCCGAGATGGAAGAGCCGCATCGCGAAGCCTTTGACCTGCAGCGCTTCGCGGCCGCAGCCATAGACGACGATCCTGCGGGCGCCGGTGAGCATTTCGCAGGCGGCGTCGGCCCTGCCGTCGTCGATGCGCCCCACCACGGCGCCAAGCTCGTCGAGCGCCGTGACAAACATCCCTGATCCGGCTTTGGTCATGATGGTTCACCCGTCTGCCGAGGGTTCGAATGGGCTGCGGATTTTGCGATCGCGCTTCCCGCGAAACACTTGTTTTCGTTCATGCTATCACCGCGAAAATTGGTGTCCAATGAGCCTCGGCGCTTTTGCTGTGCCACCGGCGTGATAGTGTCACGTCAGACAAATCGATCCGGGACATCTGAGGATATGAAGACACGGCATTTCGACCGCATCGGCAATGGCGGGATCACTTTCACCGAGCTCGGTTTCGGCACCGCGCCGCTCGGCAATCTTTACCGCCCCGTCTCCGACGAGGATGCCAATGCCACGCTGGAAGCGGCATGGCAGACCGGCTGCCGCTACTTCGACACCGCTCCGCTCTACGGCCTCGGCCTCTCCGAAACCCGGCTAAACCCCTTTTTGCGCGGCAAGAGGCGTGACGACTATGTGCTGTCGAGCAAGGTCGGCCGCCTCATGCGCGTCTCTCCGCCCGACCAGCGCACCGGCATCGGCAAGTTCTTCGAGACGCCCTCGCGCCGGGAAGTCTACGACTACAGCTATGACGGCGTTATGCGCTCCTTCGAGGCGTCGCTGGAGCGTCTCGGCGTCGATCGCATCGACATCCTGTATGTGCACGACGTGGACATCTTCACCCACGGCAGCAAGGAGGCGTCGGACCGGCGCATCGAGGAGTTCATGTCTTCCGGCTACTACCGGCTGCTTTCGCTGCGCGACCAGGGCGTGATCAAGGCGTTCGGCGGCGGTATCAATGAATGGCAGGTCTGCCAGACGCTCGCCGAGCGCGGCGATTTCGACCTCTTCCTGCTCGCCGGCCGCTATACGCTGCTCGAACAGGAAGCGCTTGCTACCTTCCTACCGCTCTGCGAGAAGCGCGGCATCGGCATCGTTCTTGGCGGCCCTTACAATTCCGGCATCCTGGCGACGGGGCCGAAGCCGGGCGCTTTCTACAACTACACCGAGGCGCCAAAAGACGTGCTCGACCGCGTTGCGCGCATCGAGGCGGTCTGCAAGCGCCACGGCGTGCGGCTGATCGAAGCCGCGCTGCAGTTCCCGCTGCGGCATCCTTGCGTGATGTCGGTTATCCCCGGCGGCCAACGGCCGGCCGAGGTCGAAAGCAACCGCGCGCTGCTCGACGTCAGGATCCCGGCGGCCTTGTGGGCGGATCTCAAGCAGGAAGGCCTGATGCGCGCCGACGCGCCGACCGCCTGAATGCACATGCCCTGCCGGCGCAGGGCGCAAAAGGAAGAGCCGGGCAAGCCCGGCTCATCTGATCTTAAAAGAAAAAGGTCTTAGTTGACCGCGTCCTTGAGGCCCTTACCGGCCGAAAACTTCGGCACGGTGCGCGCCGGAATCTTCACTTCCGCGCCGGTCTGCGGGTTACGGCCGGTCGAAGCAGCGCGTTTTGACACGGTGAAATTTCCGAAGCCGACGAGCCGGACATCGCCGCCCTTCTTCAATTCGCCGGTGATCACGGAAAACACCGCATCGACGGCGGACTGCGCATCAGCCTTCGAAATGCTTGCGGAGTCGGCGACAGCGGACACCAGTTCGTTCTTGTTCATCAAAATTCCCTTCCATGAGAAAACCGGAACTTACGACTCATCCGGCAGGAGACGGACTTTAGAAAGAAGCGTTCCGGAACCCAAGCCGAAAACCGCAGAATTCCGGGCTTTTTTCCACTTTTCGGAGCTTTTTTCACATGAAAAAGCCGGGCTTGAAGCCCGGCTCTCTCTTTGTGCGTCGCAATATTAGAAGATCCTAATGAGCCAATGGCTTGCCGGCATCGTCGACGGCGTCCACGCTGGCCGGCGGATTCACCGGCTCGACCCACTCGATCGGCTCCGGCATCCTGACCAGCGCGTGCCTCAGCACCTCGCCGACCCGCGAGACCGGAATGATCTCCATGTTGTTCTTCACATTGTCCGGAATCTCCGCCAGATCCTTGGCGTTGTCTTCCGGGATCAGCACTTTCTTGATGCCGCCGCGCAAGGCGGCAAGCAGCTTCTCCTTGAGGCCGCCGATCGGCAGCACCCTGCCGCGCAACGTGATCTCGCCGGTCATCGCTACATCGGCCTTGATCGGAATGCCGGTCAAGACTGAGATGATTGCAGTCGCCATCGCGACGCCCGCCGACGGTCCGTCCTTGGGCGTCGCGCCCTCGGGCACGTGGACGTGGATGTCGCGCTTGTCGAACAGAGGCGGCTCGACGCCGAAATCGATGGCGCGCGAGCGGACATAGGAGGCCGCCGCCGAGATCGATTCCTTCATCACGTCGCGCAAATTGCCGGTCACCGTCATGCGGCCCTTGCCGGGCATCATGACACCTTCGACGGTCAGCAGCTCGCCGCCGACTTCCGTCCAGGCAAGTCCGGTGACGACGCCGACCTGATCATTGGCTTCGACCTGGCCGAAGCGGAAGCGCGGAACACCGAGATAATCGGCAAGGTTGTCCGCCGTGATCTTGACCGTCTTCTTCTTCGTCTTCAGGATCTCGGTCACCGCCTTGCGCCCGAGCTTCATCAGCTCGCGCTCCAGGCTTCTGACGCCAGCTTCACGGGTGTAGGTCTGGATGATGCCGCGGATCGCGTCCTCGCCGACCGAGAATTCGTTCGGCTGCAGCGCATGATCGCGGATCACCTTGGGCATCAGGTGACGCTTGGCGATCTCGATCTTCTCGTCCTCGGTGTAGCCGGCGATACGGATGATCTCCATGCGGTCCATCAGCGGCGCAGGGATGTTCAGCGTGTTCGCCGTCGTCACAAACATCACGCTCGACAGGTCGTATTCGACCTCGAGGTAATGGTCCATGAACGTCGAGTTCTGCTCCGGATCGAGCACCTCGAGCAGGGCCGACGACGGATCGCCGCGGAAGTCCTGGCCCATCTTGTCGATCTCGTCGAGCAGGAAGAGCGGGTTGGACTTCTTGGCCTTCTTCATCGACTGGATGACCTTGCCGGGCATCGAGCCGATATAGGTCCGCCTGTGGCCTCGGATCTCGGCCTCGTCACGTACGCCGCCGAGCGCCATGCGGATGAACTCGCGCCCCGTGGCCTTGGCGATCGACTTGCCGAGCGAGGTCTTGCCGACGCCGGGCGGGCCGACGAGGCACAGGATCGGCCCCTTGATCTTCTTCTGGCGGCTCTGCACGGCGAGATACTCGACGATGCGCTCCTTGACCTTGTCGAGGCCGAAATGATCGGCGTCGAGCACGTCCTGGGCGAAGGCGAGATCCTGCTTGACCTTGGAGTTCTTGCCCCACGGGATCGACAGCAGCCAGTCGAGGTAGTTGCGCACGACGGTCGATTCAGCCGACATCGGCGACATCGACCGCAGCTTCTTCAGCTCGGCTTCCGCCTTCTCGCGGGCCTCCTTGGAAAGCTTGGTCTTCTTGATGCGCGCCTCGATCTCGGCGGCCTCGTCGCGGCCGTCCTCGCCCTCGCCGAGCTCCTTCTGGATCGCCTTCATCTGCTCGTTGAGGTAGTACTCGCGCTGCGTCTTCTCCATCTGGCGCTTGACTCTGCTGCGGATGCGCTTCTCCACCTGGAGCACGGAGATCTCGGCTTCCATGAAGCCCATCGCCTTCTCGAGACGCTCCTTGATGGAGAGCGTGGCGAGCATCTCCTGCTTCTCGGGGATCTTGATGGCCAGATGCGAGGCAACCGTGTCGGCGAGCTTGGAATAGTCGTCGATCTGGCTGGCGGCACCCACCACTTCGGGCGAGATCTTCTTGTTCAGCTTGACGTAATTTTCGAAGTCGGTGACGACCGAGCGGGCGAGCGCCTCGATCTCGACCTCTTCCTCCTCCGGCTCGACCAGCGCCGTGGCGCGGGCCTCGTGGAAGTCGGCACGATCGGTGAACGAGACGATCTTGGCGCGCGACGCGCCCTCGACCAGCACCTTCACGGTGCCGTCGGGAAGTTTCAGGAGCTGCAGCACATTGGCGAGCGTGCCGATGTCGAAGATGGCACCTGGCTCGGGATCGTCGTCGGCTGCGTTCATCTGGGTGGCAAGCAGGATTTGCTTTTCCTGACCCATCACTTCTTCCAGCGCCTTGATCGACTTTTCACGCCCGACAAAGAGCGGAACGATCATGTGCGGAAACACGACGATGTCGCGCAGTGGGAGGACTGCAAAGACGCCGTCGCCGGAAGCCCTGGATATTTTGGCCATTGTCCAACCTTTCATATCGCGGCCGCTAATTGAGCCAACCGCGAATCTTATATTAACGACCGAGTGTCGTTCCGCCTACCACTGTTTGTGACGGGAGTTTTACAGCACAGAATGCAGCGCTTCGGCCTTCCGCTGTTAGGTGGATGCGGGCGGGGCAAAGATCAAGGGTTAACATGGTCCGCTCATCCACTCCATTACCAGGCGGCGCATTCCTTATAGCAAAACGGCGCCACACGGGCGCCGTTCCATGAAAAATTGCCGGATCAGCGGGCATGTCAGGCGCTGACGTTGCCCTTCTTTTCCTTCTGCTCGGAATAGATGTAGAGCGGCCGGGCGTTGCCCGAGACCACCTCTTCCGAGATCACCACCTCGCGCACGCCTTCCAGGGCCGGAAGCTCGAACATGGTGTCGAGCAGGATCGCCTCCATGATGGAGCGCAGGCCGCGCGCGCCGGTCTTGCGCTCGATGGCGCGCTTGGCGATCGCCGACAGCGCGTTCTCGTGGAAGGTCAGGTCGACATTCTCCATCTCGAACAGCCGCTGATACTGCTTGACCAGCGCGTTCTTCGGCTCGGTCAGGATCTGGATCAGCGCCGGTTCGTCGAGGTCCTCGAGCGTCGCCAGGACCGGCAGACGGCCGACGAATTCCGGGATCAGGCCGAATTTCAACAGGTCTTCGGGCTCGACCTGGCGGAAGATGTCGCCGGTGCGGCGATCCTCGGGCGAAGCCACGGTAGCGCCAAAGCCGATCGAGGTCTTGCGTCCGCGATCCGAGATGATCTTGTCCAGCCCCGCGAAGGCGCCGCCGCAGATGAACAGGATGTTGGCGGTGTCGACCTGCAGGAATTCCTGCTGCGGATGCTTTCGGCCGCCCTGCGGCGGCACGGAGGCGACCGTGCCTTCCATGATCTTCAAGAGCGCCTGCTGCACGCCCTCGCCCGACACGTCGCGAGTGATCGAGGGGTTGTCGGACTTGCGCGAGATCTTGTCGATCTCGTCGATATAGACGATGCCGCGCTGGGCGCGCTCGACATTGTAGTCGGCCGACTGCAACAGCTTCAGGATGATGTTCTCGACGTCCTCGCCGACATAACCGGCCTCGGTCAGCGTCGTGGCGTCGGCCATGGTGAAGGGCACGTCGATGATGCGGGCGAGCGTCTGCGCGAGCAGCGTCTTGCCGCAACCGGTCGGACCGATCAGCAGGATGTTCGATTTCGCCAGCTCGACGTCGTTGCTCTTGCCGGCATGCGCGAGGCGCTTGTAGTGGTTGTGGACGGCCACCGACAGCACCCGCTTGGCGTAGGGCTGGCCGATGACATAGTCGTCGAGGACCTTGAGGATTTCCTGCGGGGTCGGCACGCCCTCGCGCGACTTGACCATCGAGGTCTTGTTCTCCTCGCGGATGATGTCCATGCAGAGTTCGACGCATTCGTCGCAGATGAAGACGGTCGGACCGGCGATCAGCTTGCGCACTTCGTGCTGGCTTTTGCCGCAAAACGAGCAATATAGCGTGTTCTTTGAATCACCGCCGTTGTTGCTAACCTTGCTCATTTTTTTGTCCTTTCACCGCCTGCCCGCCGATGGTCTGGCCGCATTGGCGTCTCACCAATCTATCGCGGGAATCCGCAGCTGCCAGTGTCTTGGCTCACACAGCGCATTCCGTACGAAACACAATCAGAAAACGCGACAATGATTCGCAGCAACCCCATGCAAAGCTAAGCCGTCGAAAATCAACATAGCCTTAACGTAGGCAATCCCGGCTCTTGAGGGAACAGGCAATTGTGGCCGAAATGCCGCAAGCCGCGCCAAAAGCGCGTTATCCCGCCATTCAGCTGCCAGCCGGGGCCTACGCGGTGACGGTTTCGCTCAGCTCGCGCGTCGAGATGACCTTGTCGATCAGACCAAAGTCCTTGGCCTCGTCGGCGGTCATGAAATGATCGCGGTCGAGCGTCCGCTCGATCTCGTCATAGCTCTTGCCGGTATGCTTGACATAGACCTCGTTGAGGCGGCGCTTCAGCTTGATGATGTCCTGCGCATGACGTTCGATATCTGACGCCTGGCCCTGGAAGCCGCCCGACGGCTGATGCACCATGATGCGGGCGTTCGGCGTGGCAAAGCGCATGTCCTTGTGGCCGGCGCAAAGCAGCAGCGAGCCCATCGAGGCCGCCTGGCCAATGCAGAGCGTCGACACCGCCGGCTTGATGAACTGCATGGTGTCGTAGATCGCCAGGCCGGATGTGACCACACCGCCCGGCGAGTTGATGTAGAGGTTGATTTCCTTCTTGGGGTTCTCCGCCTCGAGGAACAAAAGCTGTGCACAAACCAGCGTCGCCATGCCGTCCTCGACCGGGCCGGTGATGAAGATGATGCGCTCCTTCAAAAGGCGGGAGAAAATGTCGTAAGCGCGCTCGCCGCGGTTGGTCTGCTCGACCACCATCGGAACGAGGTTCATGTAGGTTTCGACGGGGTTCTTCATGGGCTACCCTTGTTGGATGGATTCCGGCGCCGTGAAAATATGGGCAATCGGGCGGAATCGGTTCTGGATCGTTAGATCCTAAATAGGATGCCGGCTCACCCTAGCGCAAGGCCGCCCCTCCTAGCCATCTGGTTAAGTCGAATCAAGCGCCAAAGCCAGGGAAAGGACCACGACCGGGCTCGGCGAAATGCCCTCGTCCGAATGGTGAGCTGAATATGTCCCGCGAAGGTAGCATTTTCTTAACCGCGCCGCTTAACGACAAGCCCTGAAACAGCTTTGCCGGGTTGGACCTTCCGCTACACTCCTGTGTTGAACCGGCGTCCTTTTCAACGGGGGAATGTCATGATCCGCAAGACTTCCGCATCCTTGGCCGCGGTCGCGATGCTTGCCGGCGTGTCCGAAACCGCCGCCGGCGGCCATGCGCTCGAATGCTACGAACCCATCCACAGGGCGGCTCTCTACGACACCTCCTATGAGGACGTAATGGTGAGCCCCGGCGGCCAGCTCGTCGACTATGATCCACCGATCTACGGCACGCGCGAGAGCATGGAACAGATCGCGCCGCCTCGCGTCACCTATGAGATCGTGCCCGCCTTGACGCGCACCGTCTACCACACGGTCAAGGTCGATGACGGCGGCTATGCCTGGGAATGGCGCATCATCCATGGCCGCAAGGTGCTGTGCAAGGTGTGGCGCAAGGCCCGCTACGCGCGGCTCGCCGAAACGGTGATCGTCGAGCCGGAGCGCGTCCGGCGCGTCGTCCTTCCGGCCGAATATGAAAGTGTTGCCCGCGAAGTGATGGTGCGGCCCGAGCTGCGGCTCGTCACTGAAATCCCGCCCTCATACCGTACGGTGGCGCGTCGGGTGATGGTGCGGGAAGGCTCGACCGGCTGGCGGCGGGTGCATATCCCGCGGCACTGCGTGAACTAGCGGTCGACCGGAATTGTTGCATCCGCGGACAGGAAGCCGATCTTTCGGCATTTCGCCTGGCCTGCCCTGTGGTAGCTTTGACGTCTAACTGCCAGGAATCCGAAGAATGCAGCTTTCAGACATCCCCGTCGTCGGTATGCTGCTGGCCGGCGACAGATCGTATCCGAGCTTCGGCTCTTTCTGCGGCGCGATCAGGGAACTGGGCTACGAGGACGGTGAAACCATCCAGATCGAGCCCCGCTTTGCCGACGGGCATCTCGATCGCCTTCCAAGCCTTGCCGCTGAGCTTGTTCAGCGTCGAGCCAAGATCATCGTCGTCATTGGAGCAGTGAGCTACTGGGCTGCTCGCGAAGCGGCGCCCGATTTGCCGATCGTCTTTGCCATCGTGCTCGATCCGGTATCGGCGAAAATCGTCCAGAGTGCCGAGTGGCCCGGTGGCCACACAACGGGAGGTACGAACTTCGACCCTGGCCAGATCGGCGAGCAAGTGCGTTTGTTGAAGCAGGTGGTGCCGAGCCTGAGATGCTTGGCGGTTTTGGGCGACGCTGGGGTTCCAGACATTCTGCCGAGGCTTTCGAAGGCGGCCACCGAAGCGGAAGGCCTCGACATCTCCGTTCAGCTGCTTGGTCGCGAGGGAGACCTGGAGGCGGCCTTCGCCGCATTCGCGGCCGCCAAGGCGAACGGTCTTCTGTGCTTAGAAGTTCCGCGAACCACGACATACGGGGCCAAGATCGTCGAGATGGCGAACGCCGCGCGGCTGCCGGCCATCTTCGGCAGGGATCATGCAAGATATGCTCCGCTGATGGCCTACGGCACGAGCCTTGCCTTTGCCGCGCGTCGAATGGCCAGCCAGGTCGATATCATCCTCAAGGGGGCCGACGCCGGCAAGCTTGCAGTCGAATATGTCCGCCGGCCCGAGTTGATCGTGAATTTGAACGCTGCGCGGAAAATGGCTGTCACATTGCCCGACCGTCTCCTGAGGTCGGCCAGCGAGATCGTTGGATAGCTGCCGGCATGGGCGCGCAACACGGCTTAAGCCACCCCTCCGCTCGCAGCCTTCTTCGATTTGATTTGAGAACGTCGCCGCTGGGTTGGTCGCAGGAGGCTCGACCAACTGGAGGGCACATATCCGGCAGCATTGCCGGACCAGGCAGCAAGTCGCTGGGAGCCGGCTCAGGCCAGATCGACGTCGAGGATCGCCATCGAGAAATTATAGTCGCCTTCGTCCTCGTCCTTGAAGACGATGCCCAAAAACTCGTCGCCGACATAGACCTCGGCCGAGTCTTCCTTGCGCGGACGCGCCTTCACCTGCAGCTTCGGGTTCTGGAAGACGCGCTTGAAATAGGCGTCAAGTTTTCTGATCTCGTCCGGCTTCAAAAGTCTTCTCCGAAATGTCGGCCTAGTTCGTTGGACGCGCTTCTGACACGCCGACGATGGCGATGTAAAGGCAAGCCGGCGGGATATTGCGGCCGTCGGTGGTGACGGCCGGATTCAGATGTCGAAGCTGACGACGTGGTCCATCGTCTGCGAGGGCAGGAGCTGATCCATCTGTCGCGAAGGCTGGTCGCAGCCGGTCTCGCCGACGACACGCGCCGGCACGCCGGCGACCGTCTTGTTGTGCGGCACGGGCGACAGCACCACCGAGCCGGCAGCGATCTTCGAGCAATGGCCGATCTCGATATTGCCGAGGATCTTGGCGCCGGCGCCAATCAGCACGCCGCGGCGGATCTTCGGATGACGGTCGCCGCTCGCCTTGCCGGTGCCGCCGAGCGTCACGCCGTGCAGGATCGAAACGTCGTCCTCGATGACGGCGGTCTGGCCGACCACCAAGCCTGTGGCGTGGTCGAGGAAGATGCCCTTGCCGATGCGGGCGGCCGGATTGATGTCGGTCTGGAACACCGAGGACGAGCGGCTCTGCAGGTAGAGCGCGAAGTCCCTGCGGCCCTGGTTCCACAGCCAATGCGCCAGCCGGTGCGTCTGGATGGCGTGAAAACCCTTGAAATAGAGCACCGGCATGATGAAGCGGTCGCAGGCGGGGTCGCGATCGTAGTAGGCCTGGATGTCGACGCGCACTGTCGTGCTCCACTCCGGATCGTCGGCAAGCATGGCCTTGAAGGTCTGCCGGATGAGGTCGGAGCCGATGTCCTGATGCGCCAGACGCTCGGCCAGCCGGTGGATTACCGCTTCTTCCAGGCTCTCCTGGTTGAGGATGGTCGAATAGAGGAACGCGGCAAGCAGCGGATCGCGGTTCACCGCTTCCATCGCCTCATCGCGGATCGATCGCCAGATTGGATCGACCGGCTGCACCATGCTAGGGCGGGCTATCGTAACGCTGTTCATCGGCGGTCTCCGGCCTGCTCATTCATCCGGCGGCACATATAGGCCACATCATAACACGGTTGAACTCAATTTTCCTTAGTGCTTTGTCAAATGGACTTGGTTCATCGAAATTCAAGCGGCGATGGAAAACGAACCCTTGATCGGCAGGAGCCTGAAAAGCGAGCTTTCCGCGCTTTATCGGGCTGAAGATCGGCATTACCATAGCCTCGCCCATGTCGAGGCCATGCTAGCGCTGGCCGACGAATACCGACACCTGCTCCACGACCCGGACGCCGTCGAGGCGGCGATCTGGTTCCACGACGCCGTCTATGACAGCCGCGCCAAGGACAATGAGGCCAAAAGCGCGGCGTTGGCCGAGCAAAAGCTCGCCGGCCGCGCCGATGCCGAGCGCCTCGCCCGCATCGCTGGGATGATCATCGCCACCGCCACGCACGAACTGCCGCACTCTGATGACGACAATTTCGTCCGCGACGCCGCGCTTTTCCTCGACATGGACCTTTCGATCCTGGGTGCCGCGCCCGATGCTTTCGATGCCTATGAGCAGGCGATCCGTCAGGAATACCGATGGGTCGAGGAGCCGATGTGGCGCGCGGGTCGCGGCGCTGTCCTGAAGAGCTTCCTCACCCGCCCGCATATCTTCCACACCAGGGAGTTCCGGCAGCGTTTCGAAGCCCAGGCCAGAGAAAACCTGGCGCGGTCGCTTCAGCAACTCGGGCAAGATCCAGAACCCTAATCGGGAAACGTCTCCATCTGCTGCGCATATGGTCTGAACCCCGCGCGCTTGTAGACCGACTGCGCTCTCGGATGATCGTAAGTGTCGGTGTGGAGCCACAGCCTTTCGGGCCCATACGACCAGACGGCGCGAAGCGATTGATCGAGCAGGAACGGCCCGAGCCTGCGGCCCTGGAAGTTGGGAACGAGCCCGAAATGGGTGAGCTCGACGACCCGTTCGCCGACGCCGCTGAACTCGCACAAGCCAGCGGCCTCGCCATCGACGCGAAGAACATTGATGAGCATCGACGGGTGAGCAAGCAGCCGGGCGAGTTCCGCCGAATTCATTCGCAGCCGCTGGTCCCACTGCACCGGAGCGCCGACGGCACGGTAAAGGTCGACATAGGCCGGGAGATCAAGCACTTCGCGCGCCACCGTCGCGCCCGGTATCGGGACCGAAAGCTCGTCACCAGGCGGCGGCGCGGTCATCTCCATGTAGGTGACGAGAAGTTCTACCATGGCAACTCTGGGCAGGCTCGAGGCTGGGACTTACTGGCAAGCGCGCCTGGATCAGTAGCGGCCTCTGGACCGGGAAGCCGCCAGTTCAGAGCGGGTTTTCTGCGTAGAATTCCAGCACGCGCTGCTTGAAGCTCTTATCGCCGACGGCGAGCATGTGGTCGCGGCCCTCGATGTGAAAGGCTTTTGCGTTGGGCATCAGCGCGGCCAGTTCGTCGGGCGAGCCGGCGATGTCGTCCCTGGTCCCGACGGCGATCAAGGTCGGCTGGGCAATGCGCGCGACATCGTCCTCGCTCATGGATGCGCGCGAGCCGACGATGCAGACGGCGAGCGCCCGGCGATCGCTGCGCGTCTGGTCGGCGAAGGCGCGAAACGAACGGCCGCGCGCATGGCCGATCGTACCGGGATCCTCGGCCAGAAGCGCGCCAGCGATCGGATCCCAATCGCCGACGCCGTCGACAAGGCCGATGCCGAGCCCGCCGAACACCAGCGTCGCCACCTTGTCCGGATCGGACAAGGCCATGAATGCGGATACCCGCGCCCCCATCGAATAGCCCATGACGTGGGCGCGTTCGATGCCCAGGCGATCGAGCAGCGCGGCGGCGTCCGAAGCCATCCTGGCCGGCGTGTAGTCGGCCTCCTCGTAACTCTTCGTCGAAGAGCCGTGGCCGCGATTGTCGAAGGCGATGGCGCGGTAGCCGGCGTCGTTCAGCGTCTTGAACCAGCCGGGCGAGACCCAGTTGACGTAGTGGCTGGAGGCGAAGCCGTGGATCATCAGCACCGGATCGCCCTGCCCGGACGCCGGCTGGCGGTCGAGGTAAGCGAGTTCGAAGCCGTCGTGGGAAAAGTATTGCATCGGCGCCGCCGCAGTCAGTTGGAACCGGCGCCCGACGCCTTGGCGATCACTGGATGGCGTAGGAGGTCGCCGTCCTTGAGACCGTCCCTGGCGGCCGTTCCCGCCTTCAGCTCGAGCACGAAGTTTACGGGCTGTCCCGGCGAGATGATCGCCTCCGATTCCGGTTCACCGCGTTTGATGGCCTTGATCCGGCCGTCCTGGCCGATGAAGACTAGGTCGAGCGGCAGCGGCGTGTTCTTCATCCAGAAATTCACCTCGCCGGGCCTGTCGAACACGAACAGCATGCCGTGATCGTCGGCCATGTTCTTGCGGAACATCAGCCCGGCCTCACGCTCTTCGGAAGTGTCGGCGATCTCGATGGAAAAGGAATGCCCGCCGGAGCCGGTCACCGCGACAAGCGGCGTCGGATCGACCGGCAGCATCATGGCCTGGCCATCCGCCGAACTCGGTTTCAAGGCGCTGAAAGTGGCGGCCAAAACGATGGCGACGCAAAACGCGCCTGCAGTCAGCCAGTTGCGGTGAGCCATATGATACCTCGTCCAGGCCCTGTCCTAGACCATGATCCGGGCGAGTGGAACCCGGTTTTCGGACAAGATTGGCCTTGCACCGGACAGGTGTCGGGAAGCCCTAGTGCGAGACCGGCAAGGTGCCCACATCAGGGTGAATTTCGGCCGCCATAAGGCCTTTGTCGCCGCGTCCGAAGCGAACCAGCACGACCTGGCCGGGTCTCAGCTCGGTGATGCCGTAGCGCCGCAGCGTTTCCATGTGGACGAAGATGTCCTCGGTGCCCTCGCCCCGGGTCAGGAAGCCGAAGCCCTTGGTGCGGTTGAACCACTTCACCAGCGCCCGCTCGAGCCCGCTCTCCGCCGTCACGGTGACATGCGTGCGCTGCTCCTGCTCCGCCGGATGCACCGCGGTCGAGGCATCCATCGAAAGAACGCGGAACGCTTGCAAGCCGCGCTCGCCCTGCTTGACGAGGCAGACGACGCGGGCGCCTTCCAACGCGGTCTGGAAGCCGTCCCTTCGAAGACATGTCACATGGAGGAGAATATCACCCGAGACGCCGTCGTCCGGAAGAATGAAGCCGTAGCCCTTGGCCACGTCGAACCATTTGATAGCGCCGGCGATTTCGACAAACTCGGCGGTCTCGCCGCCACTGTCTCGCGTCAAGGCGTCGTCAAGGCTTCCGTCCCGCCTCGTGAAAGAGGCCTTTTCCCCCATAAGAATGCCCCCTTTTCCAACTGCAACCGCTGCTGATTCTTGCAATCAGATTAACACTGCGGCTTCCGGGGTGTGCAAGACCTGACGTGCCTTTTTTCACCGTTGAGCACCGGAAAGCCTTAATTGTTGTTTGCCGGCACCACTTGACGCGCGACGGTGCGGCCTGGAATCGACCGATCCGTCCGTTTTGTCGGACGATTGCCCTTTGGCGGAGCGGCTCCTATGTTGCGCCGCACGCAACGTTCCGAGGAGTCCGATATGCGCTATCTCCACACCATGGTCCGCATCGCCGACATCGATCAATCGCTCGATTTCTACTGCAACAAGCTCGGCCTCAAGGAAGTGCGTCGCTATGAGAACGAGCAGGGACGCTACACGCTGATCTTCCTCGCCGCGCCCGAGGACGAACAAAGCGGCATCAGCCAGAAGGCGCCGCTGATCGAGCTGACCTACAATTGGGATCCGGAAGAGTACAAGGGCGGCCGCAATTTCGGCCACCTCGCCTATGAGGTCGACGACATCTACGCCACCTGCCAGAAGCTGATGGACAACGGCGTCACCATCAACCGGCCGCCGCGCGACGGCAACATGGCCTTCATTCGATCGCCGGATGGCATCTCGATCGAGCTCTTGCAGAAAGGCCCGGCCAAGGCGAAGGCCGAGCCGTGGGCATCGATGCCGAACACGGGAAGCTGGTAGGGGCGTCAGCCCGTCCGAGGATTTGGCCGGCCGGTCTATGGCGTTTCGCCGGAGGCTGCCTATCTATCCGGTTATGGCGCCAGCCTGCTCAGGCTGGCGTTTTCCGCCAGGAGAATTTCATGCCGACCAGCCGCACCGACGTCGCCACCGAACACGCCAGCCGTTATCTGCAGCAGCTTTGCAAGCATTGGGCACACAAGTTCCCGGTCGAGTTCGACCCGCATCACGGCGCCATCCAGCTTTCGCTCGGCCGCACCGTGATGGATGCCGACGACAAGGCTCTTCACATTGCGGTTGCCGCTGACGACGCTGCCTCGCTCGAGCGCCTGGAAGCCGTGGTCGCCGACCACATCAAGCGCTTCGCCTTCCGCGAGGAACTGACCTTCGACTGGCAGCAGGCCGCCTGAGCGTGTTGATCGTCAACCGCCGGCCCTGCCCGCCATCTCGAGCAGAGCAAGGACGCTTCGCCAGTTGCGCGCGGTGCCCGGCACCTTGAGCGTGCGCGGCATGAGGTTGGCGAACACCGACTTGCCGAGCCCCTCCGGCGCATGCAGGTAAAGCACGTCGCCCTTGATGTCGAACCGCTCCGGGCCGGTGCATTTTTCCGCCAACCGCTTGATCTCTTCCGCGGCCGGCTCGCGCTCCAGGGCATAGGCATGCAGCTTGGTCGGCTCGCCGGCCACTTCCGGATAGGGATTGTCTGCCACCAGCCGCTCGAACCAGCCGGCATCGCGCAGCATGATGCGCGAGTTGAACCCCCACTTCTTCTCGAAGGCCGCTTCTAGCTGCTTCGTCAGCGACGCCGCATCGCCCTTTTTCGCGCGAAACACAACGTTGCCGCTCTGCACATACGTCGCGACGTCGGTGAATCCCAAGTCCTCGAAGAACGACCTCAACTCCGCCATCTTGACGATGCGGTTGCCGCCGACATTGATGCCGGAAAACAGCGCCACGAAGACTGTTCCCTTGCCGCTCATATGATGAACCCCGCCAATGTCTCGTTGTCGGTGATGTCCTGATACTGCACGCCCTCGGTATCGAAATTGGCCTTGAGCAAATCGAAATTGCGCCGGTCCTTGGTCTCGATGCCGATCAGCACCGAACCGAAATTGCGCGCCGACTTCTTCAGATACTCGAAGCGGGCGATGTCGTCGTCCGGACCAAGCATCTCGAGGAAATCGCGAAGCGCGCCCGGCCGTTGCGGGAAGCGGATGATGAAATATTTCTTCAGCCCCTCGAAACGCAGTGCCCGCTCCTTGACGTCCGGCAGGCGCTCGAAATCGAAATTGCCGCCGGAGACGACCGCGACGACGGTCTTGCCCCTGATCTCCTTGCGCGAAAAATCCTTGAGCGCGTCGATCGCCAGCGCGCCGGCCGGCTCCAGAACCACGCCCTCGACATTGAGCATCTCGATCATCGTCGCGCAAAGGCGGTTTTCCGGGACGAGCCGGACAGCGTCGGCGGCGAACTCCTTGAGATGGCGCAGCGGCTCGCGGCCGATCTCGGCCACCGCCGCGCCGTCGACGAAATTGTCGACCTTGGCGAGCCTGACCCGCTTGCCGCTGGACAGGCTCTCGCTGAGGCTCGGCGCGCCCGCCGGCTCGCAGAACACGAAGCGCGCGTCGCGGTGCTGGTCGGCGAAATAATGCGTCACCCCGGCCGCAAGGCCGCCGCCGCCCACCGGCAGCATGACGATATCCGGCATGCGCCCGCCGGGCATCTGGGCCGCGATCTCATAGGCGACCGTCGCCTGGCCCTCGATGATGTCCTTGTGGTCGAAGGGCGGCACCATATGCGCGCCGGCGCTCTCGGTGAATTCGAAGGCGGCGCGATAGCAATCGTCGAAGAAGTCGCCGACCAGCCTGATCTCGACGAAATCGCCGCCGAACAGCCGCGTCTTGTCGATCTTCTGCTGCGGCGTCGTCACCGGCATGAACACAACGCCTCGTTTGCCGAAATGCCGGCAGACGAACGCAAAGCCCTGGGCGTGATTGCCGGCCGATGCGCAGACGAACAGCCCCGCATTATTGCCGGCGGCAAGCGCCTTGCGGAAGAAATTGAAGGCGCCCCTGATCTTGTAGGAACGAACCGGGGTCAGGTCCTCGCGCTTCAGAAGGATGCGGGCTCCGGTCTTCTTCGACAGGTAGTCGTTCTCCTGCAGCGGCGTTTGCGGAAAGATCTCGCGGATCGCCTCCGCGGCGGCGGCGACGCGGGAAGAAAAACTGTTCATGGCGCCATTACCCTTTGGGATCACGCGGTTGCGCCGAGCCTATTGCACAATCCGTCGCTTGCGGCCACCGGTTCGGCCCCAGCCAAGGCTTCGATACCTCCTGCCGCCGTCTTGGCTTTCGCGCAACAGTGCCCCGGCCGTCGTCGGCCGCTGACCGAAATTCCGCTGGACACGACTTACTTCCGCCGCACTTCCCCTGTCCGGGAGACTTCGCGGAGGCAGATGGCCAATTGCGGCCGGAACGGAATTTTCGACGTGCACTTGAAGACGATTTGCATCATTGCCCTGGCGCTGCTGGTTGCGGGCTGCGCGGGAACGCAGACACAGGAAATCCTGGGCAGCATCGTCGTGCCGACGACGGCGACCGAGATCGCCGGCAACCACTCGATCTTCATCACCACCACTCGCAAGCGCTCCGACGACCCGAACAAGGTTTTTGACGGCGAGCGCTCGGCCACCCTCAATTACGCCCGCGTCAACGTCACCGTCCCGCCGGTTCACGAGACCGGTCAGATCGAGCGGCGCTCGCGCGGCAAGTCGAACGACCCGACCAAATATTTCATGGCTTCCGAGGTGGTCGGCTACGACACGCAGCCAAAATTCACCAGCGCGCTCAATGCCGACATCGCCGCGCGCGGCGGCCGTGTCATGGTCTTCGTCCATGGCTACAACACCGGCTTCGACGACGCCGTCTACCGGCTGACCCAGATCGTCCATGATTCCGGCTATCCGGGCACGCCGGTGCTTTTTTCGTGGGCTTCGGGCGCCAAGACCACCGACTATGTCTATGACAAGGAAAGCGCCAGCGCGGCCCGCGACCAGTTGGAAGTGACGCTGCGCATGCTCGCGCAGAGCGGCGCGCGGCGCATCGACATCGTCGCGCATTCGATGGGGACCTGGGTGACGATGGAGACGCTGCGTCAGCTCGCGATCACCGGCGACCGCGACCTCGGCGGCAAGCTCGGCGACGTCGTTTTGGCCTCGCCGGACATCGATGTCGATGTCTTCAAGAGCCAGATGCGCCGCTACGGCAAGCCCGACAAGCCTTTCATCCTGCTGCTGTCGGACGACGACCGCGCGCTCCGGCTCTCGGGCCTGATCGCCGGTTCGCGGCCGCGCGTCGGCGACTACAGGGACGCCGCCGATCTCGCCTCCTACGGCGTCTCGGTCGTCGACCTTTCCAAGGTGAAGGGCAACGACAGCTTCAACCACACCAAATTCGCCGACAACCCTGTGCTGGTGAAGATGATCGGCCAGCGGCTGCGCGAGGACGATGGCTTTGCCAGCGACCGCGACGTCACCGACCGCATCAGCCAGCTCGGCACCCAGTAACCGTGTTCGCGCGGTTGCTGCCCTGCACCGACTTTGAACTGGACCGGGCCGCCCTCTGGCTTTATCGAAGTAGCCTGAGAGGTTTGCCGCCCTTGGGGGACCCCGGGTGATCGTGCGTTCTAGGATCGCCTTTGGCCCTGCCTTTGCGCTTGCCCTGACGGGCTGCGCCGGGCAGAGCGCGCATGACCTGCTCAACCGGACGGCCGTTACGGTGCCCGCATCGGACATAGCGGCCAAGCACGAGATCTTCGTCGCCACGACCCGCCAGCAGGCGACCAAGGACCCGCGGCAGGTTTTCGACGGCGACCGTTCGCTGACCACCAGCTACGCCCGTGTCGATGTCACGGTTCCAAAGATCCATCAGGTTGGCGCGATCGAGCGCGCCAAGGGCTCGGCCGACAGCAATCCGGCCAAGCAGTTCACCGCCACCGATGTCGTCCACTACGGGGACGCCTCGCAATTCGCCAAGGCCGTCGGCGCCGATATTGCCATACGCGGCGACCGCGCCCTGGTCTTCGTGCACGGCTTCAACAACGGCTTCGATGACGGTGTCTATCGCCTGACGCAGATCGCGCATGACACGAATTATCCCGGCACGGCGGTGCTGTTCTCTTGGGCTTCGAGCGCGAAGACGACCGGCTATATCTATGACAAGGACAGCTCCACCGCCGCGCGCGACGACCTCGAGGCGACGCTGAGGATGCTTGCCAAGTCACGCGCCAAAAGCATCGACATAATCGCCCATTCGATGGGGACCTGGCTGACGATGGAAGCTTTGCGTCAGCTCGCCATCACCGGCGACCGCGATCTCAACGGCAAGCTCGGCTACGTCATCCTCGCCTCCCCCGACATCGACGTCGATGTCTTCAAGAAGCAGATGATCCGCTACGGCAAGCCCGACAGGCCGTTCGCCATCCTGCTTTCCGGTGACGACCGGGCGCTCAAGCTGTCCAGCTTCATTTCCGGCGACAAGCCGCGCGTCGGCGACTACGGCAACGCTGCTGATCTCGCCAATTACGGCGTGACGGTTGTCGATCTGAGCCAAATCAAGGGCGGTGACCGGTTGAACCATGCCAAGTTCGCCGACAATCCGATCCTGGTGCAATTGCTGGGCAACAGGCTGCGCACGCCTGCCGGTCTTGCCTCCGATGAGCCCGATCCGACGCAGCTCAACAATATCGGTCAGGGTCTCGGCAAAGCCGTCGGCTCGATCGCCGAGGTGGTCATCACCACGCCGTTCAAGGTGCTGACCATCGCCACCGGCGGATGATCAACTGACGCCGGACCGCTCACACAAAAAGTTCGACCTTCTGGAACGTCGTCACGTCGACGAGGCCGACATCCGAGATCCTAAGCTCCGGGATCACCACCAGCGCCAGCAGCGAATGCTGCATGTAGGCGTTGTTGAGCGAGCAGCCGACCTTGCGCATCGCTTCCGTCAACTGCTCGGCCTTGGCCGCGACGATCTCGGCGCGCTCGTCGGACATCAGCCCGGCGATCGGCATTTCGACCAGCGCCAGTTCCTTGCCCTTGCAGTAAAGCACCACGCCGCCGCCAACCTCGCCTAGCCGGTTGACCGCCAAAGCCATGTCCTCCTTGCTGGTGCCGACGACGATGATGTGGTGCGAGTCATGCGCCACGCTCGAGGCCATCGCGCAGTCTTCCATGTAGCCGAAGCCGGAGACGAAGGCGTTGGTGACGCCGCCGGTGCCCCGGTGACGTTCCACCAGGGCGATCTGGCAAATGTCGTTGCGGCGGTCCATGGCGACAAGGCCGTCCTCGACCGGCAGATCGGCCTCCAGCGCCCGCGTCGGCGCCTGGTTCTCGATCACGCCGATCACCCGCGCCCGGACCTCGTTGGCGCCTTGGGGCGCCGCGATGTCGAAATCGGCGGCCCTGAGTCTCTTGCCGAGCCTGACGGTGTTCTTCGCCGTCTGCGGATAGTCATAGGCCGGAATGTCGATTTCGAGCTTGCCGGCCTTCGCCAGCCTGATGCCACGGCCATAGACCTCGTCTATGGCCATCTGGGCGAGATCGGAGACGATCAAAAAATCGGCCCGCCGCCCCGGCGCGATCGAGCCGATCTCGCGCTCCAGCCCGAAATGCTGCGCGGTGTTGAGCGTCGCCATCTGGATCGCCGTCACCGGCTTCAGGCCCTGGCCGATGGCGTGCCGCACCACGCGGTCCATATGGCCTTCATGCACCAGCGTGCCGGAATGGCTGTCGTCGGTGCACAGGATGAAGTTGCGCGGATCGATGCCGCCTTCCGTCACAGCCTTGATCTGCGCCGCGACGTCGTACCAGGCGGAGCCAAGCCTAAGCATCGCCTTCATGCCCTGGCGCACGCGGGCGATCGCATCCTCCGCACGCGTGCCCTCGTGGTCGTCCTCGGCGCCGCCGGCGACATAGCCGTGGAACGGCAGACCGAGATCGCGCGAGGCATAATGGCCGCCGACCGTCTTGCCGGCCTTGACCGTCTCGGCGATCTCGCCCGACATCACCGGATTGTTCGCGGCGACCCCCGGAAAATTCATCACTTCGCCAAGGCCGATGATGTTTTCCCAAGTCATCGCCTCGGCAACGTCGGCGACCGTGAGCTCCGCGCCGGCATGCTCCAGGCCAGGCGCCGAAGGCACGCAGGACGGCATCTGCACATGCACGTTGACCGGCATCGCGACGGCCTCGTCATGCATCAGCCGAACGCCCGGCAGGCCCAGCACATTGGCGATCTCATGCGGGTCGATGAACATCGAGGTGGTGCCGTGCGGGATCACCGCGCGGCAGAACTCCGTCACCGTCACCATGCCGCTCTCGACATGCATGTGCGCGTCGCACAGGCCCGGCACCAGATAGCGGCCGCCGGCATCGACCACTTTCGTCCCCTGCCCGATGGCATGGCCGGCATTCGGCCCGCAATAGGCGAAGCGCCCGGCGGCGATGGCGATGTCGGTGCCCGGAATGATCTCGCCCGAATGGACATTCACCCAGCGCCCGTTGCGGATGACCAGATCGGCGGGCTTGCGTCCCATTGCGACGTCGACCAGATGCGTCGCCACCTCGGTCCAGGGCTTGGGTTTTGCGGCGCTTGTCGGTTTGGTGTTCGTCATCGCGAGTCCTCTGTTGGGCCCACTCTCGCAAATGTCGGCCTGCGGAGCCAGAGCGTCCCTCCGGCATCAAGCCCAGAAGCTGAGCTTGTTGACTATTCCAGGCGAAAAGCGATGCTGACCGTCGAAACGAACCGTCGGAGGGGAAAGATGACCCGTTTCTGGAAAGCGTTCGCCACCATCATCCTGTTCGCCGCATCGTCCGCCCTCGCCACCGCCGAGGAGCGCTGGCAGACCTTGCCGGAGCCGGCCGCGATGCCCAAAGCCGACGAAAGCGGCTACGCGCCGGTCAACGGCATCCAGATGTACTACGCCGTTTTCGGCAAGGGCGACCCGGTCCTGCTCATCCATGGCGGCCTCGGCCATGCCGATATCTGGGCAAGCCAGGTGGTCACCCTCTCCAAGACCCATAAGGTCATCGTTGCCGACAGCCGCGGCCATGGCCGCTCGACGCGCACCGGCGAGCCCTATGGCTACGATCTCATGGCCTCGGACTATCTGGCGCTGCTGGACTTTCTCAAGATCGACAAGACCGCCCTGGTCGGCTGGAGCGACGGCGGCATCATCGGCATCGACATCGCGCTTCATCATCCCGAGCGGCTGACGAGGCTCTTCGCGCAGGCTGCCAATGTCACCACGGATGGCGTCGATCCAGGCGTCATGACCAACAAGACGTTTGCCGCCCACATCGAACGCTCGGGCCGCGACTACAAGAAAATGTCGAAGACGCCTGACCAGTATGACGCCTTCGTCGCGCAGATCAGCCATATGTGGGAATCGCAGCCGGCCTGGACGAAGGAGGAGCTCGGCAAGATCACCACGCCGACCGCCATCGTCGCCGGCGACCACGACGAGGCGATCAAACGGGCTCACACGGAATATATGGCCTCCGCCATACCGGGCGCGAGGCTGATCATCCTGCCAAACGCCAGCCATTTCGCGATGCTGCAGGCGCCGGACGAGTACAGCCAGGCGGCGCTCGATTTCATCGACGCCAAATAGCCGGCGCGTGAGCGAGCAAGCACCAATGCTCGCTGCCTAATCATCCGGATAGCGCAAGGTGGCGCAGACAATGAGGATCGCGATCTTCATGCTGTCGGCAGCCTTGGCCGGCCTGACCTTCTTCGCGTTGCAATCATTCTGGGCGTGGGCCGGGCCGATTGCAATCTTCGCCGTCGGCTCATTACTCGCAGAGTACGCTTTCAGCCGGCTGGCCTCGCTCGAGGAGAAGCAGCGCGATCTGGAAGACCGCGTGCGAAATCCACCGACGTAAACCACTGTTGCAGGAATGCAATTCCGTTTCTCGGCGAATAACGCTAGGTTGCGTTGAAGAGTCTTTCGAAACCGCCATTTCGGAGAGTTCGATGCGTCGCTTGACGCTTGCCAGTGTCGGCTTTCTTGCGTTGCTGTCCTGGCCGGCCTTGGCTGCCGACGCAGGCGTCGACCTGCCCATGACCGCGCCCGGCTTCGACTGGACGGGCTACTATGCCGGCCTGCAGGCCGGCTATGGCTGGGGCTCCTCCGACATCTCCGGCACGGAAGGCGAGCCGTTCGCCGCTTCGCCCGATCTCGATGGCGGCTTTGTTGGCGGCCATGTCGCCGGCCTTTGGCAGTTCAACCAGGCGGTGCTCGGCGCGCGGGGCGAGCTCAACTATTCCTCGATCGACGGTTCGGCCCTGCTGGGCCCCGGAAATTCTGTCGGCACCGACATCAAATGGTTCGGATCGGTCAATGCCGAGGCCGGCTTGGCGGTCGATCGCTGGCTGATCTACGGCGTCGGCGGCGTCGCCTTCGCCGGCATCGAGACCTCGCAAGATGCCGGGACCAGCTTCGCCAAGACAAGCACAAGCGCCGGCTGGACGATCGGCGCCGGGATCGACTATGCGCTCGGCAACAATATCATCGTCGGCGCGCAGTATCGCTACTACGATTTCGGCAAGGAGCATTTCGACGTCCCGGACGACTTCTCCGACCGCGACCAGGACGTGAAGCTGCACACGCTGGGCGTGAACTTCAGCTATAAATTCTGAGAGGAATGAAGACGGCCGACGCCCGCAGGGGGCGGGGGGAATGGGTAGGGCCTGATGGACGCCGGCCGCGGCAGATCAAATCTGTCGCGTGAATTAGCCTAGCGCGCGCCTCCCGAGGCGTAATTCCGTGATCACACCACTATCCAGATCAAGCCGAAATGGTCTTGCCCGCCGGCATTTCCGCGAGGCACTCCTCGCATCACATCGCCAGTTTTGCGCTGTCGTGCTCCACGGAAAGACCGCCCCGGCTAAACATGGCTTGACGGCTTGCGGCTGGCATCTGAAAAGGACTCGCCTGCGGACGTGGCGGAATTGGTAGACGCAAGGGACTTAAAATCCCTCGATCTCTGATCGTGCGGGTTCGATCCCCGCCGTCCGCACCACCCTTCGCTCTTCGAGCTTCGGTGGCAGGCCACCTGAGGCTCGATGGATAGAGGAGTGTCCTCCGAAAGCCTTGGCGAGGCAGGCTGTTGCTGCTGCAACCTGCTGCTGGATTAAGGGCGCAAAAATGTCGCTGCGGCTCAAGCCTTGATCGGATTGAGCTTGAGATGCTGGATCAGGATGATGGTCTTGGCGTCGATGATACGGCCGTCGACAATGCCGGCCAGCGCCTCGTCGAGCGGCATCTCCAGAACCTCGATGTCCTCGCCCTCCTCCGGTGCTCCGCCGCCGTCGGAGATGCGGTCGCCAGGTGAATAGCGCGCGGTAAAGAACCAGAGCCGTTCCGTCACGCTGCCGGGGCTCATGTAAGGCGAAAACAGCCGCTCAACGTCCTTCAGACGATAGCCGAGCTCCTCTTCCGCTTCCTTGCGGATGCAGGTTTCCGGATCGTTTTCGTCGAGCAGGCCGGCGCAGGCCTCGATCAGCGGCTCGCGATGGCCGGTGACATAGGCCGGATAGCGGAACTGCCGCACCAAAAGCACCGTCGAGCGGTCGGGATCGTAGGGCAGGATCACCGCGCCGTCGCCGCGGTCGTAGGTCTGGCGGGTCTGCGTTTCCCAGCGCCCGTCGCGGCGGCGATAGTCGAGCACTGTCTTCTTCAGCACCGCCCAATCATCGGACAGGACTTCTTCAGAACGGACGCGCACGCGATCTTCCATGATGAGCTCCTTGCTGCCGGCGACAAGGGTTAGAGCAATTCCAGGAAAAGTGTGAAACGGTTTTCCGTCCGGAATTGCGTCAAAACAAAAGAGATAGAGCGAACAGGATCGTGCGCAATGTGCCGAAGCCGCTGGCCCAGCAGACTCTCACCGTCTCTTGTCTGGCGCGAAGCACCGCGGGTGCCTAGATACCGATATCTCTCCCAGGAGCCCGTCTCATGACATCATCGCTTTTCCAGCCGATCACCCTCGGCGGCCTCACCTTCCCCAACCGCATCGCGGTGGCGCCAATGTGCCAGTATTCGGCCGAGGACGGTTCCGCTAGCGACTGGCATCTTCACCACTGGATGAACCTGGCCATGTCCGGCGCCGGCATGGTGACAGTCGAGATGACCGACGTCGAGCGGCGCGGCCGCATCTCGCATGGCTGCCTTGGCCTCTACTCCGACGACAACGAGGCGGCGGCCAAGCGCACGCTCGATGCCGCCAGGCGCGTCGCCGCGCCCGCCACCAAATTCGGCGTCCAGCTCGCCCATGCCGGCCGCAAGGCCTCGTGTCAGCGCCCGTGGGAAGGCGGCGGGCCGCTGAAGCCGGACCAGGATCCCTGGCCGATCGTGTCGGCCTCGGCGATCGCCTACGATACGGGCTGGCAGGTGCCCCACGCCCTGGAAGAGGATGAGATACAGCAAGTCATCGGACGTTTCGCCGAGGCGGCCGGGCGGGCTGAGCGCGCCGGCTTCGATTTCATCGAGCTGCACGCCGCACACGGCTATCTGATCTTCCAGTTCTTGTCGCCGCTCTCCAACCAGCGCACCGACCGCTGGGGCGGCTCGCTGGAAAACCGCATGCGCTTCGCCGTCGAGATCGCCAGGGCGGTGAAGAAGGCCGCGCCGGCCTTGATGATGGGGGCGCGCCTTTCGGTGAAGGAATGGGTCGACGGCGGCTTCGAGGTCGAAGACGCGATCGAAGTGGCCAAGGCGCTGAAGGCGGAAAGCGTCGCCTATCTGTGCTGCTCCAGCGGCGGCAATTCGCCATTGCAGCAGCTGCCCGGCGGTCCCGGTTACCAGGTGCATCTGGCCGAAGCCGTGCGCAAGGGTGCCGACATTCCGACGCGCGCCGTGGGCCTGATCGACGATCCGCAGCAGGCCGAGGCGATTTTGGCCGATGGCCGCGCCGACATGGTGGCGCTGGCGCGCGCCTTCCTTGCCGATCCGCGCTGGGGCTGGCGCGCGGCCGCGACGTTCGGCGAGGAGATCCGTCCGGCGCCGCAGCTGGCGCGCTCGGTCACGACGATGCGGCACTGGATGAAGGCGGCCGGCTGAACCGGCTATCTCCGCAGGTGACGCAGGGGCTGAGACCTTTGGGCGCAGGCGTCCCGCCACGATTGCAACCAAATTGGCCGTTTTGCGTTGGCGGCCATGACAGACAGCAAGCCATTTGAAAAGCCGGTGGTGGTCGAGCTCGGCCAAGTCGGCAAATATCGCCAGATCCGCAGCACCCGCGAAGCCGCCGAGTGCCTGATGACCGTGTGGCCGCTCAATCGCGGCCAGCGGCATCGTGATGCCCTCGACACTTGCCTCAAAGCGCTGGAAGGTTATCGTTCGACGGCGGACGCACGCCGCGCGTTGATCGAGGCAGCCGAAGAATCCGAAGTGCTGGTTCCCGAAGACAGGTTGCCTGACGAAAAGCTGCATTGAGCAAGCAAGGGTTTCTCGACCGGAGGATTCCATGGCGAAACTGACTTACAAGATCGTCGAGCATGACGGCGGGTGGGCCTACAAGGTCGGCTCGACTTTTTCAGAAACGTTTCCCACGCACCAGGACGCGCTGCGCGCCGCCGAAATTGCCTCGGCCGAGCAACAGGTCGCCGGCGCCACGGACGGCATCCAGTATGAGGATTCCGAGGGTGTCTGGCATGACGAACTGGCCGACGGCCGCGACCGGCCACAGACCGAAGTTTCCGATTAGTTCTTCACGCCCGCGCCGCGACCGACCATGCCCCTGCCTTCATGCCGGCCGCTGGCGGACGCGTCGGTTATTTGCCGCAGTACTGGTCGTTGACGTTCTGCCCGGAATTGGCGTCGGGTCCGGGCGTATCCGAGGCGCATGGGCCGATGGGGCCTGGATTGCCGAGGCTGTTAAGGCCGGTGGCTTCGATGCTCGAAGAGATACTGCCTGTGGTGTAAGGATCGACGGGCTCGACCCGTTCGTTCGAGACCGGACGATCACGGTGCCACCACGACCACATGTCCGAGGACTGCGCCATTGCTGAGGTTGCCATGCCCAGCATGAGCGCGGAGGCTGCAAGAACTTTCATAAGCATCGGACTCCATTTCGCTGATCGCCGAAGCGTTCCCGGCGACGCGAATGAAACCCAGGGTTGGGTGCAAAAGTTCCAAGGCAAAATCTGCGTAGAGCAAGAAGTGCGACACATTTTTGTGACGAGGCCGTGAGCCGCCCCGCAACATGGGACTTGGCAGGTCACCCTCGAAATTCAGGCCGCGCCTGCGAACGCACGTGTAGCGATGCGTCGGATGAAGGCGACCACGCGTTCCGGATCCACGAATTGCGGCATGTGCCCGAGCCCTTGTACCCGTTCGAAGTCGAGCTCCTCGATCTTGCCCGGCATCGGCTCGCCATGCGCCGCGATGCCGATGACCCGGTCCTCCGCGCCGAACAGGATGCCGGCCGGCATCGCGATCTCGCCATAGCGCTGCTCCAGGCGGCCGAGATCCTCTTCCACCGCCACGAAGTCCGACGACGTCGCATGGAAATGGGCGGGCCGCAGCCCGAGCCACCCGCCTCCGGCGATCATGTAATCCCCGGGTACCGCTTGCGGCGCGAAGATGAATTTCATCGTGGGCTCCGCATATTTCAGGCTGGCCGGTATCGCTACCGTGTGGGCCAAGACCCGGCGCCACAGGCGTGAAGGCACATAGAGCAGGTCGAATTTCTGGCGCACCCTCGCCTCCAGATGTGTCAGCGGCGCGAGCAGCGCGATGCCTGAAATCGCCGCCGGATGCTCGATCGCGAGCGCAAGCGCGATAGCGCCGCCGAGCGAATGGCCGACGATCAAGGGCCGCTCCAACTCGAGCTCCTCGATGAAACGCCACACCGCTTCCGCCTGTTCGGGCAGGCGGCCGCTCGCCCCGGCTGCCCGCACCGAGTATCCCGAACCCGGCCGGTCGAGAGCGATCAGCCGGTAGCCGGCACCGAAGCGTCCGAACAGCGTATGCCGGAAATGGTGGAACTGCCCGCCGAGGCCGTGCAGGAAGACGATCGGTCTACCCTCGCCTTCTTCGACATAGTGGATGCGGTTGCCGTCGATCTCGACGAACTTGCCGCAAGCCGGCACCAGCCTTTCAGCCCTGGCCGCGATCCACCATGTTGCAAGCATAGAGCCGAGCACGACGACTGCCGCCGCAACGAGCAGGCCGCCGACCAGCCACGACAAAACCGATATCAGCATCTTCCACCCCGACCGGACCGGCGCACCTTACCCACAACCGCCTCTGCCACAAGAGCCCGCCCCGCCTGCGCATTGCAGCCGGCTGACTGCCGCGTTATCTCAGGCGACCTTGTTCCCGGAGCCAGCCATGTCTGAAATCGTTACCGCCGCCATGCTCGTCATCGGCGATGAGATCCTCTCCGGCAGGACCAAGGACAAGAACATCGGTCATCTCGCCGATATCATGACGGCGATCGGCATCGATCTGAAAGAAGTCCGCATCGTTCCCGACGAGGAGGACGAGATCGTCGCCGCCGTCAACGCGCTCCGCGCCCGCCACACCTATGTCTTCACCACCGGCGGCATCGGCCCCACGCATGACGACATCACCGCCGATTCGATAGCCAAGGCCTTCGGCGTGCCCTGCGAATACGATGCCAAGGCCTACGCCATGCTGGAGGCAAGCTATGCCAAGCGTGGCATCGAATTCACCGCGGCGCGCAAGCGCATGACGCGCATGCCGCGCGGCGCCGACCACATCGACAACCCGGTATCGATCGCGCCGGGCTTCCGAATCGGCAACGTTCACGTGATGGCCGGCGTGCCGTCGATCTTCCAGGCGATGCTCGACAATGTGGTGCCGACACTGAAGACCGGCACCAAGATGCTGTCGGCTGCAGTGCACTGCCCGTTCGGCGAAGGCCTGATCGGCGGACCGCTGGCCGACATCCAGAAGGCGCATCCCGACACCATCATCGGCTCCTACCCGAAATATGGCGACGGCAAGTTCTGGACCGAGCTTGTGGTGCGCGCCCGCAGCGAAGGGGCTCTCGAGGTCGCGCGCAAAGACGTTGAGGCCATGGTGGCGGGCCTGTCGGCCGCGAGTTGATCCCGGAACCAGAACGGGCGCACCGGCGTTTCTGGCATGGCACTTTCGTGCCGGCCATTTGATGGCCGGAGGCGCGCTTGCGCCGACAAATTTGAGGGACCTGTCATGCGCTTCAAGACGATCGTCGCCATTCTGCAGAACGAACAGGACGCCGAGCGCGTGCTCGACTGCGCCATCCCGCTCGCCGAGCGGTTCGAGAGCCACCTCGTCGGCATCCATGCGGAGGCGCTTCCGGTCCCCTACACGTCGGCCACCGGTTTCCCCGACACTGAATTCCTGCAGGTCTCGGCCGAGATGAACAAGGAGCGAGCCGATAAGCTGCGGGCGGTCTTTCTCAGACGCATGGAGGATTCCGGCCTGTCCTTCGAGTGGCGCAGCCTCGAAAGCTTCTCCGGCGACAGCGCGCTGACCGGCATATCTAGCGTGCGGGCGGCTGACCTGATCATCGCCGCGCAGCGCGATACCGGAGGCGATCCGGGCGCCGATGTCGACACGCTGGTCTACGACGCCGGCCGGCCGGTGCTTGTCGTTCCGCATGCCGGGCCGCTCGTCACCACCTTCAGGCGCGTGCTGCTCGCCTGGAACGGCAGCAGGGAGGCCGCGCGCGCCGCATTCGACGCCCTGCCCTTCATCAGCGAAGCGGACAAGACCGACATTCTCGTCATCGACCCGCCGGAGACGCTTGACGAGGCTCCCGAGGCGGCGGGCGCCGAGATCGCGGCGGCCTTATCCCGCCACGGCGCCAATGTCAGCGTCTCCGTGCAGAAATCGGCCGGAGCCTCGGTCGACGACATTATCCAGGAAAGGATCACGGAATCCGGAACCGACCTGCTGGTGCTCGGCGCCTACAGCCACTCCTGGCTGCGCCAGCTACTGTTCGGCGGCGTCACCCGCACTGTGCTGCGCACGGCAAACATAGCGGCCTTCCTGTCGAGATAAGTTCACAGCCATCATTGGCTGCCACCTTGCCAAGGCTGGCGCTTTCCGGCTAATTCCGCCCGCATTCCATTGTATCTCGCGCGCCGCGGCGCGCGCTTGCGGAGTGCGCGAACCATGTCCCTTCCCGAAAAAGCCTTTCCGGTCTCCTGGGACCAGTTCCACCGCGATGCCCGCGCGCTCGCCTGGCGGCTTTCCGGCGCCAACAAAGGCCAGTGGAAGGCGATCGTCTGCATCACCAGGGGCGGCCTGGTGCCCGCCGCGATCATTTCGCGCGAGCTTGGCATCCGCGTCATCGAGACGGTCTGCGTCGCCTCCTATCACGACTACACGAGCCAGGGTCAGTTGCAGGTGCTGAAGGAGATCTCCCCTTCGCTTCTTGTCGAAGACGGCGCCGGCGTCCTGATCATCGACGACCTCACCGATACCGGCAAGACGGCCGGCATCGTGCGCGCCATGATGCCGAAGGCGCATTTCGCCACCGTCTATGCGAAGCCGAAGGGCAGGCCCCTGGTCGATACATTCGTCACCGAGGTCAGTCAGGACACCTGGATATACTTCCCGTGGGACATGGGCTTCACCTACCAGAAGCCGATCGCCGATGATCACGCCGGCTGATTCGTCGGAAGCCGCTATTTCTGTCCAGAGCCGCCGACGAACACTGTTTGCTCACAACTGAAGGCAGTCGGGCACGATATTTGCCCCAAATTAACCCGCCCGGGTCGAACTTAACCAATCCGAGTGAAGTTTTTTACTTTTATTGTCTACGATACGTCGTAAGATTCGTTTGACGGCAAACGATTCCGGAGGCTGAGGGCAGCTTCTACGATGTTGACGAGGCCAACGACGCACAACCAAATGGCCGAAAGAGTCCGACGGCTCTTCGGCAATGCGCCATGCCGCCTGCAGGTTGCAGCCTTGCCTTGGCGCGAGAATGAGAACGGCGTCGAGATCATGCTGATCACCAGCCGCGATACCGGGCGCTGGGTGCTGCCGAAAGGCTGGCCGGAGGCCAGGGAGCCTCTATGCAAAGCCGCTGCCCGCGAGGCTGGCGAGGAGGCCGGACTGCGCGGCACCGTTTCCCATCTCGAGGCCGGCCGCTATTTCTACGCCAAGGTCCTGGCATCCGGCGAGGAAGTGCCGTGCGAGGTCCTGGTATTCCCGCTCAAGGTCGACCGCGTCGCCGACCGCTGGAAGGAGAAGCGCGCGCGCACCCGCAAATGGGTCGTCTCCGCCGAGGCCGTCCGCATGGTCAACGAGCCCGATCTTTGTCAGATCATCGCCTATTTCTGCGCCGATCCGGATAAATTCGTCTGAATCATCGATCTCATAACCGCATATGCAGCCAGACGAGCGTGCCGCGCATTGCGGTGCGCAAGTATCGGTGCTTTGTTGTCGTTGCAATGCCGATTCGGCTAATCGAGCGCCCACATGCCCCGTGTGACCTTGCGCACGGTCGAGTCGGCGAAGCTGTCGGCGTGCCAGTCGGTCGAGAAGCGCTGGACGCGGTGGAAAGCATCGGCCGCGATGTCCGACATCATCAACGTCAATTCGACGATGCCCATGAAGGCGGCGTTGCGCAGCACGACGCCGGCCAACGCCAGCGCCATCAGCATGGAGAACGCCGTCATTGCTGCGTGCCACGCGAGCTCATCGGCGCCGGCGCTGCTGGCGACCGCGTCGACCAGCCGGCCGGAATAGAGCGGCGTCAGCACGTCGGCGAGCGTCGAGAGCAGGAACGCGCCCATGATGAGCGACAGCCGCCATGGCTGACGGCGCCAGTGGCCGGGCGTGAAGCCGAGCACGCTGCGAAAGGCGCTCGCGCGCAGATCGATCTTGAAACGAGCCATGATGTCATCCGGGCGCAGAAAGGCCCGGTCCCGGTAAAGTCAAATTGGAAAACCGCGTCGACGCCCTATGGCGCCCTCTAAAAGCGGGAGGTTCAGTATGGCGCCCGCCCGGAGGCGGCGACCGGCAGCGGCAAATGCCTGTTCTGCGTGTGGCTTTCCGAAAGAGTTTCGGACGGCCGGTGCAGACCTAGGCTTCGCGGCCACGCATAACGATGTCAGTTCCTGCCATACGGTCCTCCCGGGAGGGAATCGCGGAGAGGCCCTTATAGAGGCGCCTCACCACCTCGCCAAGGCAGGCTGTCCCCAAAAAGGCATCTGGTCCAAGCAGTGCGATGAATTTGCAACAACGGCGGGTTGTGGCCGCCCGGGCATTCGGGCGCCTAGCCGCGGTCCCGAAACCGGTTGGTGATCGGGTATCGACGGTCGCGGCCGAAGTTCTTCTTCGTGATCTTCACGCCGGGCGCCGCCTGGCGGCGCTTGTATTCGGCGATGTAGAGCAGGTGCTCGACGCGCGTCACCGTCGCCCGGTCATGGCCGCGCGCGACGATGTCGTCGACACCCATCTCGTTCTCCACCAGGCACTCAAGGATGTCGTCCAGCACCGGATAGGGCGGCAGCGAATCCTGGTCGGTCTGGTTCTCGCGCAGCTCCGCCGACGGCGCCTTGTCGATGATGTTCTTCGGAATGACCTCGCCCGATGGGCCGAGCGCACCCGGCGGCACATGCGCATTGCGCCAGCGCGACAGCGCGTAGACCTGCATCTTGTAGAGGTCCTTGATCGGATTGAAGCCGCCGTTCATGTCGCCATAGAGCGTGGCGTAGCCGACCGACATCTCGCTCTTGTTGCCGGTGGTGACCACCATCGAGCCGAACTTGTTGGAGATCGCCATCAGGATCGTGCCGCGCGCGCGGCTTTGCAGGTTTTCCTCGGTGATGCCTTCCTGGGTGCCTTCGAAAAGCTGGGTGAGCGCATGCCGGAAACCTTCGACCGGCTCGGAGATCGGCACGATGTCGTAGCGGCAGCCGAGCGCGCGGGCGCAGTCCTCGGCGTCCTTCAGCGAGTCCTTCGACGTGTAGCGATAGGGCATCATGACGGTGCGCAGCCGCTCCTCGCCGAGCGCGTCGACGGCCAACGCAGCGCAGATCGCGGAATCGATGCCGCCGGAGAGGCCGAGCACCACGTTCTTGAAGCCGTTCTTGTTGACGTAGTCGCGCAGCCCGAGCATGCAGGCCCTATAGTCGGCCTCGTCCCGGTCGGGAATTTTCGACATCGGGCCTTCCGAGCAGACCCAATGGTCGCCTTTTCTCTTCCAGGTGGCGACGTCGACCGCCTCCTCGAACTGGCTCATCTGGAAGGCGAGCGTCTTATCGGCGCCGATGGCAAACGACGCGCCGTCGAAGATAAGCTCGTCCTGGCCGCCGAGCTGGTTGGCGTAGATCATCGGCAAGCCGGTTTCGATGACCTGGCGGATGACGACCTGGTGACGGACGTCGATCTTGGCGCGGTAGTAGGGCGAGCCGTTCGGCACCAAAAGGATCTCGGCACCGCTTTCGGCCAGCGTCTCGCAGACCGCGATGTCGCCCCAGATGTCCTCGCAGATCGGGATACCGATGCGCACGCCGCGGAAATTCACCGGCCCCTGCAGCTCCGGCCCGGCCTGGAAGACACGCTTTTCGTCGAACTCGCCATAGTTCGGCAGGTCGAGCTTGTAGCGCTCGGCGACGATCTTGCCGCCATCGGCGAAGACGATCGAATTATGCGTGCCGCTCTTGCGCTTCAGCGGCGTGCCGATGATGACGCCGGGACCGCCGTCGGCGGTGTCCTTGGCGAAATCCTCAGCCGCCTTTTCGCAGGCTTTCAGGAAGGACGGCTTCAGCACCAGATCTTCCGGCGGATAGCCGGCAAGGAACAGCTCCGTGAAGAGCACGAGGTCGGCGCCCTGGCGGGCTGCATCCGCCCTCGCCTCGCGCGCCTTGGCGAGATTGCCGGCGACGTCGCCGACGGTCGGATTGAGCTGGGCGACGGCGATGCGAAGGATGTCTGGAGCGGTCTGGGTCATGCAGTGGATTTAGCGTGGCGGAAATCGCCGGGCAATGCCGATCGCTTGTGCCAAACAGGATCGATCGCAGATCGTATCCTGATCGATCTTAGATCATATCCTGATCGATCGTAGATCGTATCCCGATCGACGGACGCAGATCGTATCCCGATCGACCGTGATATCTCGCCCATCAGGCCTAGTCGTTCATGTACTCGCTTAGCGCTTCCACGGAGCGGTTTTCGCCGATCGACATTGCCAGGATGCGCGAGATGTGCCGGCGCGGCAGCCCGGTTTCCGCGGCCCATTGGTTGATCTGGGCCTGGATTTTGTCGAGGTCCCTCTTCGAGGCCGGGCATTCGGCGATATCGAGGCCGGCGTCGCGCAACGCCGCCGCCATGTCGGCCGAAACGACGAACGCATCCCACTCCAGCCATCTGAGGAAATACTGGCCGGTGTTGCCGCCGAGCCGGCTGCCATGCTTGCCGAGATAGGCGGTCAGTCCGACCTGATCGTCGGCCGGCCAAGTGGCGAGGAATTTGCCGAAGCCGCCATGCTCCTTCGAGACGCGGTCGACAAAGGCCGCGTTGTCGCGCACCGATCTGATCTTCTGCGGGTTGCGCACGATACGCTTGTCGGAAGCCAGCTCGTGCCAGAAATCGTCCGGCTGGAACAAAAGCCGCTTCGGCTCGAAGCCGAGGAAAGCCTCCTCGAAACCCGGCCATTTCTGCTCAATGACACGCCAGACGAATCCGGCGGCAAAGATGCGCTCGGCCATGGTGGAGAGGATGCGGTCGTCGGGGATTTTCGCCACCGCCGCATTATCGGGCATCGGTCCAAGCAGCGACGCCAGCGCCTCTTCCCCGCCCTTGCGCTTTGCCGCCCGGGCATGAATTTTCTGGAAGTCAGCCATCTCTGCCCTCGCCTGTTCGGAGCAATCTATCACTTCCCGTACGGGCCGGTAGCCTCTACCTCTATGAGCAATTCCAGGAAAAGTGCGTAGCGGTTTTCCGTCAGGAATTGCGTGAAACCATATGAGCAATTCCAGGAAAAGTGCATTGCGGTTTTCCACCCGCATTTGCGCGGGAACAAATATGCAGGCCTGAGGGATGGAGCGACCATGAACAGGACGATCGACGATCTGGCAAATCGCTGGCTGAAGCGGAAACCTGACGGTCTCACGGCCATGGAAAGCCGCGTTCTGCAAAGCGCGCTCGACCGCACCACGGTTACACGGGACACCAACAAAGCCGTCGCCTTCCACCAGACCTATGGCGACCGCGTCGCCGACACCATCGCCCGTATCGGCGGCTCCTGGACCTTCATCCTCGGCTTCATCGCTTTCCTGATCCTGTGGACCTCCGGCAATGCCTGGCTTTTGTCGCGCGACGCCTTCGACCCCTACCCCTTCATCTTCCTCAACCTCGTGCTCTCCATGATCGCGGCCCTGCAGGCGCCGGTGATCATGATGTCGCAGAACCGCCAGACCGAGCGCGACCGCATCGATGCCGCCCATGACTACGAGGTCAACCTGAAGGCGGAGATCGAGATCATGGCTCTGCATGAGAAGCTCGACGAATTGCGCCACAGCGAGATCGTCGGTATGCGCGACGAGATCCTGCGCATGGCCGAGCAGATCAGGCGGATCGACGAGAAACTGACTGCGGGGTCGGCGACCCGATGACCGAGGTCATCCACCGTCTCATCGAGCAATACGGGCTGATCGCAGTCTTCCTCGGCTGCGTCGCAGAGGGTGAAAGCGCCGCCATCCTCGGCGGCTTCTTCGCGCATCAGCAGGTTTTCGTGCTCTGGCAGGCTTTCCTGGCTGCCTTTCTCGGCGCCTTCGCCGGCGATACCTTGTTCTTCACCCTCGGCCGCAGCTTTGCCGACCATCCCTATGTCGTCAGGTTGCGCAAGCGGCCTGGTTTCAGCCACGCCTACCGGCTGCTCAACACCCATCCCAACATTTACGTGCTGACGAACCGCTACATCTACGGGATGCGCCTTGTTGGCGGCATCGCCGCCGGGCTTTCGACCGTGTCGGTGCCGCGCTTCGTCATCCTGAACGCGATCTCATCGGCAGTCTGGGCGGCCCTGTTCGGCACCGTCGGTTATGTCTTCGGATTGGGCGCGGAACGCATGGTCGGCCAGGCGTTTGCCCACCACGAGCGCCTGCTCATCGCACTGGCCGTTGGTCTCAGCGTCGCGGTGCTTGCCTGGCTGGTCGCCCACCACTTCGCCGGAAAGGAGCGCGCAAAGGATGCAAACGAGGGTGGGGCGGAATCCTAAAGCTGGCCGATCCGTGCTTACGGATCAGATCGGCGCGCCAATGATGCGCTCGATTATGGCGATGCCCCAGACCCCGCCTGCGATCACGATCGAAATCAGCACGGCCAGCGAGCCGCAATCCTTGGCGAGTTGTATGTCGATGTGGAACTCGCGGGAAATGGCGTCGCACGCCGCCTCGATGCCGGTGTTGAGCACCTCGACCATAATCAGGAGCAGGACCGCGCCGACCAGCAAGGCATAGCCGCGCCAGGAGACCGAGATGAACCAGCCGGCCGGCAGGGCAAGCGCGAGCAGCAACAGCTCCTGCTGGAATGCTGTCTCCGTGGCGGCCAGCCTACGGAAGGCCCGCACCGAATTGACGAAAGCATCGACCAGCCGCTGCATTTCCTGCCCTCTTCGAGTCCTCGGCAGGGGATATCGCAATGGCCGGATCAAGGGAATAAGGCAGCCGTCCCAAAAATCATTCATTCGCAACCTTGATCGATGGCGTCGACTTCTCGAACTGCGGCAGTCCGTCGTCGATGGCGTAGTAGTCGCCCTTATCGCCGACGAAGATGTGGCTTTCGGCCGAAAGACCGGTTGGCTTGTCGAACGACCCGGCCATGATCGAGATGGTGTCCAGTTCGCTATGCTTCCAGAAAAGCACCGAGCCGCAATTACGGCAGAAGCCGCGTTTCGCCACGCCGGATGCGCCGTACCAGCTAAGCGCGTCGGCTCCTTCTATGTCGATCTCGGCATCCTTTGAGGAGGTCGCGGCAACGAAATGGCCGGTTTGCTTGCGGCATTGCGAGCAATGGCAATAGATCACCCCGCGCAACGGCCCTCTCGTCCTGAAGCGCACCGCTCCACACAGGCACGATCCACTGTGACTTTCGTCCATCCCGGCCTCCTTCGACATCGTTCGCCTCGATCGTTGCCGGACAAGATTCCAGTTTTGCGCTCGCCCGGCATGGGCAAATGCGACACCGAAGAGCCGCTATTCGAAAGCCGTTTCTGCACCGAATTGCACCCTGTGGTAGCGGAAACGATGAAATGCAGGATATTAAGGAAACTTTAGCGCGACTGCATCTATGACTCCTGCAAGCGATGGTCGTATTGGGGACGCGCCCTCGCATTCGCAATTCTGATTCAATCCCCGTGTTGGCGGCTCCCGGCGTGGCAGGTCTCCGGTCGCACTGAAGGGTAGTGAACAGACTATGCAGCCGGCAGCCGTCCCGACCGACACGAATAGCGACATCGCCAGCACCGTTGTGGCGACCATGCGCCAGCTCGGCGTGCTCGGCCTGCCTCGCAACTATGAAATCTTCTATGAGGCGCTCAGCGGCAGCAATCACGAGCTCAGCCTTGCCGTTGTCTCATTGAGCAACCGGCCGACGCAGGAGGAGCTCGATCGCATCGGGCGCACCTTCGTCCCGCAGCACCATGGGCCCGCCATAGTCGAGCACGCCCGCGATGTGATCGCCAAGGAGCTGGAGGATGTGGCAGCGCTGCTGCGGAGCGAACGCACCCATGTCGAGAAATACGGCCGCATCCTCGACGAGACGTCGAGCGGGCTGAGCAATCGCAGCCTGCTTTCGCAGGAGCTGCTGCACAAGATTGCCGGCGCCATGTCGGCCGCCACCAATTCGACCCTCGATCACAACCGGCAAATCTCCAGCACGCTCAGCGAGAAGACGGCCGAGCTTGAGAGCGTCAAATCGAAGCTGGAGGAATACAAGCGGCTCGCCGACACCGATCCGCTGACGCAGATCTGGAATCGCCGCGCCTTCGATAAGCAAATCACGCGCATCTACAACAGCAACCGCGGGATCCTGTTCAACGCGCTGATCCTTGCCGATATTGACCGTTTCAAGGACATCAACGACCGTTACGGCCATCCGGTCGGCGACAAGATCATCCAGATCATCGCCGAGATATTCCAATCCAGCATTCGCGCCGACATGTTCGTGGCCCGCACCGGCGGCGAGGAGTTCGCGCTGATTGTCGAGGGCGCCAGCGAGGATACTACCTACGAGATCGCCGAGCGCCTCCGCGTGCTGATCGAGCAGACGCCGTTCACCAGCAGCCAGACGGGCACGAACTACGGCACCGTGACCGTCTCGATGGGCATCTGCATGGCCTCCGAGGCCGACACCCCCGAAGACCTCTACACCAAGGCCGACAGCGCGCTTTATCGCTCCAAAGTCGGCGGCCGCAACCGGGTCACCAGGCATTCCACCATGGCCGGCCGTGCCGGCAAGGGTTGGCTGCTCTACAAGAAAGACTGAATTTACGCGGGCGCATCCAGGCAGATCCCTTTCCAAATGAATTTTTGTGGACTATATTTTCCACAGAAATGAAAGGGTGCGCTCATGCAACGTCCAGTCGCCGCCGCGACGGCGGCGGAGAATGCCGTCATCACCAAGGCCACGCTGCGCGCGGCCGACCTGCTCGACATCACCGCGAGAACGCTGGCGCTGGTCATCGGCGTCTCGGAAGCGACGGTCTCGCGCATGCGCAAGCAGGAATTCCTGCTCGAGCGCGGCACCAAGCCGTTCGAGCTTGCGGTGCTCTTCGTCCGGCTGTTCCGCTCGCTCGACGCTATCGTCGGCGGCGACAAGACCGTCGCCCGGGCATGGCTGAAGAACCCGAACACGGCGCTCGACGGCACGCCGCTCGAAAGAATCCTGACCATTGCCGGACTTGTCGATGTCATCGCCTACCTGGACTCCCGACGCGCTCTCGTCTGAGGCCGTCAGGCTCGAAGGCAAGTATTGGCGGATGGTCGAGGCGCAGCATCGCGTCTCGACGCTGAAGCTCGTCGACACGCTCGACGAGCAGGGCCTGCTCGAGGATCTCATCGAGGAGACCAAGCTGCAGATCCCGCTCGAGTGCCGCCACCTTCATTATCTTCTGGCGACGCCCTTCCGCTACGGCTCGATCTATCCGTACGGCTCGCGCTTCCGCCGCGCGGGCAAGACGAAAGGCGTCTACTACGCCGCCGAGACGGTGCTGACGGCGGTGGCAGAAATGGCCTTCTACCGCCTGCTGTTCTTCGCTGAATCGCCACAGACGCAATGGCCGAACGATGCAGCCGAATACACCGCCTTTGCGGCTTCGATCAAATGCGACAAGGCCGTCGACCTCACCCGGCCGCCGCTCGACCGCGACGAGAAGACATGGACGCATCCGACCGACTACGCCGCCTGCCAGGCCATCGCCGATGTGGCGCGCGAGGCCGAGATGCAGGCGATCCGCTACCGCTCGGCGCGCGATCCGAAAGGCGCCAACATCGCGCTCCTAACGTGCAGGGGCTTTGCCAAGGCCAAGCCGCTGGAACCTCACACCTGGCGCATCCGCATCGGCTCGTTCGGCATCCAGGCGATCTGCGAATTCCCGGACAGGCGGCTCGAATTCTCGCGGACCGCGTTTGCGGATCCGCGGCTGGCGGACATGCGCTGGGAGCGCGGCCGCTAGTTTCAGCGCGACTCGCTTTAAGCGAGAATATTCACGGCACGTGCTGCTACCAGCGCGATGGTCAGCAACGAGATCATCGCTTCGGCCATCATCAAAAGCTTGGCGCGCTGGGTGAGCGGCAAGGTGTCGGTTGGCGAGAACGCCGTCGCGTTGGTGAAGGCCAGGAAGACGTAGTCGACGAAGCCGGGTAGCCAGTCGCGCGTCTCGCGATCGGGCAGCGTCATCTGCGGAAACAGGAAGTCCGCATGCGCGCGCTTGACCAGGCCGCAGGTCGGCGGTCCGCCGCGATCGGTGCTCCAGAACCACAGCGCGAAGACGATGACGTTGGTCACCCAGATGTTCAGCGCATCGACAAGCAGCGTCGTGCCGGCGCCGGCATGGCCTTCGAGCAAAGCTCGAACCAGCAAGACCAGAGATCCGCAATTCATGATGCTGATGACCCCGGTCATGACCAGGGCGGTGCGGCGGATGAAGACGCGAAACCGGCCGATCGCGTACCAATGCTCGTGGTCGACGGCTTTCTGCGTCGCCATTTGCGTCCAGGCCGTTGCGATCGACAGCGGCATGAGCAGCGCCGCCTCGATTACGGGAGCCAGCCAGCGCGGACCGAACGACAGGTCGTTGATGACGAGAAGCTGCAGGCAGATGACGACAAGCACCGCCGCCCGCGCCGACCAGAAGTCGATCGCGCGGTGGTGGATGATGGCATGCTCGTGACGCATGATAACCGGGGAAGCGGGTTGGCGTGGGGCGCGCACGCTTCACGCCAATCTTGGTTTTGCAATGGTCGCGAGCGGACACATTTTCGTAATCGCTCATGTGACCGGCATGTCCCAGCTCCTGAATCGAAAAGCGCCGGATTTCTCCGGCGCTTGATCGACAAATCAGATTGGAAGCGGGCTCAGGCGTTGGCGGCCTGCTTGTGCTGGACCGGATGGCTCTTCTTGAGCAGGTCCGAGACCAGGAAGGCCAGCTCGATCGCCTGGTCGGCGTTGAGGCGCGGATCGCAATGGGTGTGATAGCGGTCCTGCAGGTCTTCCGCCGTGATGGCGCGGGCGCCGCCCGTGCACTCGGTGACGTTCTTGCCGGTCATCTCGACATGGATGCCGCCGGGATGCGTGCCTTCGGCGCGATGCACCTCGAAGAAGGTCTGCACTTCCTTGAGAATGCGGTCGAACGGCCGCGTCTTGTAGCCGGCTGCCTCGATCGTGTTGCCATGCATCGGGTCGGAAGACCACACCACGTTGCGGCCTTCCATCTTCACCGCCCGCACCAGCTGCGGCAGATGCTCGGCGACCTTGTCGGAGCCGAAACGCGCGATCAGCGTCAGCCGGCCGGGCTCGTTCTCGGGGTTGAGCAGGTCGATGAGTTCCAGCAGGCCGTCCGGCGTCAGCGACGGACCGCATTTCAGGCCGAGCGGGTTCTCGATGCCGCGGCAATATTCGACATGCGCATGGTCGGGCTGGCGCGTGCGGTCGCCGATCCAGATCATGTGGCCAGAGGTCGCATACCAGTCGCCGGAGGTCGAATCGACGCGCGTCAGGGCCTCTTCATAACCCAGCAGCAGCGCCTCGTGGCTGGTGTAGAAATCGGTCTCGCGCAGCGCGAAATTGGTTTCGGAGGTGATGCCGACCGCGCGCATGAAATCCATCGTCTCGGTAATGCGGTTGGCCAGCGCACCGTATTTCTCGCCCTGCGGGCTGTCGGCGACGAAGCCCAGCATCCAGCGATGCACATTTTCCAGGCTGGCATAGCCGCCCTGCGCGAAGGCGCGCAGAAGATTGAGCGTCGCGGCAGACTGGCGGTAGGCCATTTCCTGCCGCGCCGGATCCGGGATGCGCGACGCGGCGTCGAACTCGATGCCGTTGATGATGTCGCCGCGGTAGCTCGGCAGCGTCACGCCGGCCTTGGTCTCGTTGTCGGACGAGCGCGGTTTGGCGAACTGGCCGGCGACGCGGCCGACCTTCACCACCGGCTGCGCGCCGGCGAAGGTGAGCACGACCGACATCTGCAGGAAGACGCGGAAGAAATCGCGAATGTTGTCCGCGCCGTGCTCGGCAAAGCTCTCCGCGCAATCGCCGCCCTGGAGCAGGAAGGCCTCGCCGGCGGCGACCGCCGCCAGTTGCTTCTTCAACTTGCGCGCCTCGCCGGCAAAAACCAGCGGCGGATAGGTGGCGAGCCGCGCCTCCGTGGTCTGCAGCGCCGCAAGGTCCGGGTAGGCCGGCACCTGCTTGATCGGCTTTGCCCTCCACGAATTCGGCGACCATTTCGTCATCGCTGCACCCAAACGCCCTTTCAGAGCAATTCCAGGAAAAGCGCGAAGCGGTTTTCCGTCCGGAATTGCGTCAAACAAACAAGCAGGCGCCCTCGCCTGCAAATCTACCCTGTATCAGGATCGCGGCTCCTTACACGAAGCCGATTTCCTATTCTAGCCGGGAATTTCAGCAGTGGCGAATGGCTTCACCTGCCTTAGGCGGCTTTGTCGACCAACCGCGCCAATTGCGTCATTACCACCGCCGAGCCGGCCAGGCGTTTCTCCGCATTCGGCCAGTCGCGGATGAACACCACGCTGTGGTCGGCCCTGATCTTGGCCAGCGAGCCCTGCTCGCCGATGAACTTGACCAGCCCGACCGGATTGGGGAATTCGCGCTTGCGGAAATGGACGACGACGCCCTTGGGGCCGGCATCGAGCTTCTCGACATTGGCTTTGCGGCAAAGCATTTTGATGAAGACGATCTTCAACAGATGCGTCACCTCCTCCGGCAGCGGCCCGAAACGGTCGATCAACTCGGCGCCGAAGCCGTCGATTTCCTCGGTGGTTTCGAGGTCGCCAAGGCGGCGGTAGAGCGCCATCCTGAGCTGCAGGTCCGGCACATAGCTTTCCGGGATCATCACGGCGGTGCCCACCGCGATCTGCGGCGACCAGCCGCCGTCCTGCGCCTCGCCCGAATCCTTCACCTCGGCCACCGCCTCTTCCAGCATCTGCTGGTAGAGCTCGAAACCGACCTCCTTGATGTGCCCGGACTGTTCCTCGCCGAGGAGATTGCCGGCGCCTCGGATATCGAGGTCGTGGCTGGCAAGCTGGAAGCCGGCACCGAGCGTGTCGAGCGACTGCAGCACCTTCAGCCGGCGCTCGGCCGTGTCGGTGAGCTTGCGTTTGGCCGGCAGCGTGAACAGCGCATAGGCGCGCACCTTCGAGCGGCCGACGCGGCCGCGCAGCTGGTAGAGCTGGGCCAGACCGAACATGTCGGCGCGGTGAATGATCAGCGTGTTGGCGGTCGGGATGTCGAGGCCGGACTCGACGATGGTGGTCGAAAGAAGTACGTCGTACTGGCCGTCGTAGAAGGCGTTCATGATGTCGTCGAGCTCGCCGGCCGGCATCTGGCCGTGGGCGACCGCCACCTTCAGCTCCGGCACGGATTCCTTCAGGAAATCATGGATTTCCGAAAGATCGCTGATGCGCGGCACGACATAGAAGGAATGCCCGCCGCGATAGCGTTCGCGCAGCAGCGTCTCGCGGATGACCAGCGGATCAAAGGGCGAGATGAAGGTGCGCACCGCCATGCGGTCGACCGGCGGCGTGGCGATCAGCGACAGCTCGCGCACGCCCGTCAGCGCCAGCTGCAGCGTACGCGGGATCGGCGTCGCCGACAGCGTCAGCACATGCACGTCGTTCTTCAGCTCCTTCAGCCGCTCCTTGTGCTTGACGCCGAAATGCTGCTCTTCGTCGATGATCAGCAGGCCAAGATTCTTGAACGAGATCGAGCTGCCGAGCAGCGCATGCGTGCCGACGACGATGTCGATCGTGCCGTCGGCAACCCCCTTCTTGGTCTCGGCCAATTCCTTGGAGCCGACCAGGCGCGAAGCCTGCCCAATGCGGATCGGCAGGCCGGAGAAACGTTGCGAGAAGGTCTTGAAGTGCTGCCGCGACAGCAGCGTCGTCGGTACGACCACCGCAACTTGGAACCCTTCCATCGCAGCGATGAAGGCGGCGCGCAGCGCCACTTCCGTCTTACCGAAGCCGACGTCACCGCAGATCAGCCGGTCCATCGGCTTGCCTGCGCCGAGATCGTCCGTGACGGAATCGATTGCTGTCTGCTGGTCGTCGGTTTCCTCATAAGGGAAGCGCGCCGCGAACTCGCCATAGAGGCCGTCGGCCGGGATCATGGCCGGCGCGGCGCGCATCTGCCGCTCGGCGGCGATGCGGATCAATTGTCCTGCCATGTCGAGCAGGCGGCGCTTCAGCCGCGCCTTGCGCGCCTGCCAGGCGCCGCCGCCGAGCTTGTCGAGCGTCGCTTCCGCCGAATCCGAGCCGTAGCGCGACAGGAGCTCGATATTTTCGACCGGCAGGAACAGCCGGTCGTCGCCGGCATAGTGGATCTCCAGGCAGTCATGCGGTGCGCCGACCGCCTCGATGGTGCGCAGGCCGATGAAGCGGCCGATGCCGTGATCGGCATGGACGACGATATCGCCCGAGGACAGCGACGTGGCCTCGGCAATGAAGTCGGAAGCCTTCTTTTTGCGTTTCGAACGGCGGATCAGCCTGTCGCCGAGAATGTCCTGCTCGGCGACGACCACCATATCGTCGGTTTCGAAGCCGGATTCGAGCGGCAGCACGGCGAGCCCCGCCTGCCCCGGCCCGAGCTTTTCGACCTCGGCAAGCGTGGCGACGGGCTTGAGGTTGCCGAGATGGTGCTCGGCGAGGATCTGGCTGAGACGGTCGAGCGAGCCTTCGGTCCAGCCGGCGACGATGACGCGGCGGCGCGCGGCGCGCTCGTCGGCAATGTGCTTTACGACCACATCGAAGACATTGATGGCGGGATCGGCGCGCTGCTCGGCGAAGCTGCGGCCATGCCGCGAGCCCGCGTGGAAGACTCGTCTGCCCCCGACATCGGGCGCATCGAAGACGGTGAAGTCGATGTCCTCGCGCGGCCCGAGCGAAGCTTTGAGATTTTCCGGCGAGAGATAGAGCAGATCCGGCGCCACCGGCTTGTAGGGCACCGCATCCTTCAATGCGCTGTCGGCCTGCTTCCGGCGGGCCTCATAGTGGTCGAGGATCAGCGTGTGGCGCTCGGCCAGCGCCTCATGCGCCAGATGGTCGAAGACCACAGGCGCATCCGGCAGATAGTCGAACACCGTCTCCAAGCGCTCGTAGAAGAACGGCAGCCAATGCTCCATGCCGGCAAAGCGTCGGCCCTCGCTGACCGCCGCATAGAGCGCGTCGTCGCGCGATGGCGCGCCGAAAGCCTCGATATAGGAGCGGCGGAAGCGGCTGATCGTCTCCGGCGTCAGCGCCACCTCGCTCATCGCCTGCAGCGCCATCGACTTGCGCTGACCGGTTGTGCGCTGGGTCGCCACGTCGAAGACGCGGATCGATTCCAGAGTGTCGCCGAAGAAGTCGAGCCTCAGCGCCTCGCTCCAGCCGGGCGCGAACAGGTCGAGGATGCCGCCGCGCACCGCGAACTCGCCGACGTCGCGCACCGTCGGCACGCGCTCGAAACCGGAATTCTCCAGCCGCGCGATCAACACGTTCATGTCGATCTGGTTGCCGGGCTTGGCATGGAAAGTCTGCGCTTCGATCAGCCCGGCCGGCGGAATGCGCTGCAGGAGCGCGTTGGCGGTGGTGAGGATCACGGCGCGATGCGGCTTCCTGGCGAGCGCAATGATGGCGGAAAGCGCGTCGCGCCGTCGCGCCGCAGCGTCCGCGCCCGGTGAGACACGGTCGTAAGGCAGGCAATCCCAGGCAGGCAGTTCCAGCACCGGCAGTCCGGGCGCCGCGAAGGCGAGCGCATCGATGATCGCCGGCAGCCGCTGTCCGTCGCGCGCGACGAACAGCACTGGCTTGTCGGGCGCGATCTCGTGCGCCGTTTGCACCAGCGCGAAGGCTTCGTAGCCGTCGGCGACACCGTCGACGATGAACTGGCCGGCGCGGCCTTTCGGCAGGCCGATGGAGGGAATGAGGCTCATGGGTTAAGCGTTTTTCAAAAGGTCTTGGTCCGTCGCGACGCCAGGATCTTCTGCAGCACCGCGCAATCGATATCAGGCGGAACCGGGCGTTCACCGGTGATCATCGGCAGGAATTCGGTGTCGGGGATTTCGAGAAGCATTTCATATTGGTCGATTTCATCGCCGGTCAAGGCGCCGATCTCGGCATCGGCGAAGGAACCAAGGATGAGGTCCATCTCGCGCATGCCGCGATGCCGGGAGCGGAACAGCAGCTTACGCCGGCGGGCGTCGAGCCCCTCGCTTGATCGCTGCGTTCCGGTCATCGTGCCGCGTCCCTGTTCGAAGCGGCGCATATAGCGTGGATAGAAGACGGTGTCAGCCTTTGCGCTGCGCCCGTCGCGACATAAGCTGACAAGATGCGTCCCTCCGTCCTCGATCCCCTGTTCGTCCCGATCACCTCGCTTGCCGGCGTCGGCCCGAAAGTCGGGACGCTGATCGAAAGGGTCGTGCCAGCCGATCTCGGCGACCGTCCCGCACGCGCCGCCGACCTTCTGTTCGTCTTGCCCAACACGGTGATCGACCGGCGCAACCGCCCCGGCATAGCGCTTTCCGCCGAAGGCCAGATCGTCACGCTCGAGGTGCGGGTCGACCGCCATCAGCCGCCGCCGCGCGGCAACAGGTCCGTGCCCTACCGGGTCTACGCCCATGACGACACCGGCGAGATCGCGCTGACCTTCTTCCACGCCCACGCCGCCTATCTGCAGAAGATGCTGCCGGAAGGCGAGCGCGTCGTGATCTCCGGCCGCATGGAATGGTTCAACGGCCGCCCAACCATGGTCCATCCCGACCATATCGCACCGATCGACGAGGCCGAGGGCCTGCCGCTGGTCGAGCCGGTCTATCCGCTCACCGCCGGCCTGTCGGCCAAGGTGCTGCGCCGCGCCATCGGACAAGCGCTGGGCCGCCTGCCGGAATTTCCGGAATGGCAGGACGACGCCTTCATGCGCCGACACACCTTTCCGTCCTTCGGCGACGCGCTCGCCCGCATTCACAACCCGAAGGACCCGCTCGACGTCGCGGTCGAGGGTTCGGCCTGGCGTCGCCTTGCCTATGACGAGTTCCTGGCCGGCCAAGTGTCGCTGGCGCTGGTGCGGGCCAAGATCCGCCGTCTGTCGGGCCGGCCGCTGGTCGGCGACGGCCGCATCGTCGAGAAACTGCGCGAAGCCCTGCCCTACAAGCTCACGCCTAGTCAGGAATTTGCGCTCGGCGAAATCAATGCCGATCTGGCCGATCCCGAACGCATGCTGCGCCTGCTGCAGGGCGATGTCGGCTCCGGCAAGACGGTGGTGGCGCTGCTTGCCATGGGACGCGCGGTCGAGGCCGGCGGCCAGGCGGCGCTGATGGCGCCGACCGAAATACTTGCGCGCCAGCACCTGTCGACCATCGCGCCGCTGGCAGAAAAAGCCGGCCTGCGCGTCGCCATCCTGACCGGCCGCGAGAAGGGCCGCGAGCGCAGCGAAACGCTGGAGGGCCTTACCAGCGGTGCGATCGACATCGTCGTCGGCACCCACGCACTGTTCCAGGAAACGGTGACCTTCCACGATCTCGTGCTTGCCGTCGTCGACGAGCAGCATCGGTTCGGCGTCCACCAGCGGCTTGCCATCACCGCCAAGGGCGACGCGCCGGATATGCTGGTGATGACGGCGACACCGATCCCGCGCACGCTGGTGCTGACCGCCTTCGGCGATATGGACGTCTCGAAGCTCACCGAGAAACCCGCCGGCCGCCAGCCCATCCGCACCGTCACCTTGCCGCTGGAGCGGCTGGACGAACTGGTCGAGCGCATGCGCGATGCGGTGGCCGAAGGCCAGAAAATCTACTGGATCTGCCCGCTGGTCGAGGAATCCGAAGAAATCAAGCTGATGTCGGCGGAAGACCGTTTTGCTTCGCTGAAGCCGCTGTTCGGCGACCGGATCGGCCTGGTGCATGGGCGCATGAAGGGCGCGGAAAAGGACGAAGCGATGCGCGCTTTCAAGCAAGGCGAGACGCGCATATTGATCGCCACCACCGTCATCGAGGTCGGCGTCGACGTGCCGGACGCCACGATCATGGTCATCGAGCATGCCGAGCGTTTCGGCCTTGCGCAGTTGCACCAGCTGCGCGGCCGGGTCGGGCGCGGCGACCGGTCCTCCTCCTGCGTGCTGCTCTACAAGGACCCGCTAGGCGAGACGGCAAAACGGCGGCTTTCGGTGATGCGCGAGACCGAAGACGGCTTCCGCATCGCCGAGGAGGATCTGAAGCTGCGCGGCGAAGGCGAGTTGCTGGGCACCCGCCAATCCGGCACGCCGGGCTTCCAGGTGGCGCGCATCGAATTCCATGCCGACCTGCTCGAGGCCGCCCGCGACGATGCCAGGCTCATCCTGTCGCGCGACCCGGAGCTGCAGTCCGAACGCGGCCAGGCGCTTCGCCTCTTGCTCTACCTGTTCGGGCGCGATGAAGCGGTGCGCTTGCTGCGCGCCGGCTGAGGTCCGGCGCCGAGCGGCGGGTTGGCGAGCGGTCCTTTGATCGCCTCGCCGTTCAGCGCCACTATCTCGGGCATGACCTCAGGCGCCACCAAGCCGGCCGAAACGATCAGCTTGGCGCCGTCCTCGATGGTCATGTCGAGCAGCACGATCTCGGATTTAGGCACATACATCAGGAAGCCAGTGGTCGGGTTCGGCGTGCACGGCATGAACACCGCGATCAGCGGATCGCCTTCCTGGTCGAGCTTCTGGTTGATCTCGGTTTCCTTCTCGCTGGCCACGAAGACCAGCGACCACACCCCTTTTCGCGGATATTCCACCAGCCCGACCTGGCGGAACATGTCGCCCTTGTTCGACAGCACTGTCTGGAAGATCTGTTTCAGCGAGCCATAGATGCCTCGCACCAGCGGCATGCGGCCGAGCAGCCGCTCGCCGAAATTGACGATGGCGCGACCGACGATGTTTGCGGTCATGAAGCCGATGAAGGTGATCAGCACAAGCGCGACGATCAGCCCGAAGCCGGGAACCGGGAAAGGCAGGTAGGTATCGGGGTTGTAGCGCGCGGGAATGTAGGGCTTCACCCAGGAATCGACCCAGCCGATCAAGGACCAGGCGATATAGGCAGTGATCGCCAGCGGCGCGCAGACGACGAAGCCGGTCAGGAAATAGTTCCTCAGCCGGGTCATGCCTGAGGTCTTGGAAGCATCCGACATGGTTCACCGCGGCGCAGGTTGCGACGCCAGATTAATAAACCGCGAGCCGGTTTGGAATTGCGAAGTTTTTAAAGAACGTTCGTCATGCCCACGACTCCCAAGCAACAAAATCCGCTTCCGTTCGCGATTGGCCGGAACATCCTTCCCTTCGTCATCCACGGGCGGAGCAGGCGCGAAGCGACTGCGCAGACCCGAGGATCCATTCCGTGACGTCTGCCGAAGAATACAACATCTCGGGATGGCTGCCTGATCGTCTGGCCGTTATCCTTCTTTCATGACAGGTTATGTCTATATGACTGCGAGCCGAAAGCGCGGCACTATCTATATCGGTGTCACAAACGATCTCGGCCGCCGAATGCCAGAGCACAAATCCGGTGCCGGCGCCCGCTTAACCAGACGGTACGGCGTAGAGCGCTTGGTTTGGTACGAAGAGTATTTCGACATTCGTGATGCGACCCAGCGCGAGAAGTCACTAAACGCTGGCCGCGCCAATGGAAGATCGAATTGATCGAAAAGACGAATCCGGAGTGGTTCGAGCTTTTCCGCGGCACCGGGTGGTAGTGCCTAATTCTGCACGGCTTTGATCCGCCGCAAACGTCACGGAATGGATCCTCGGGTCTGCGCAGTCGCTTCGCTCCTGCTCCGCCCGTGGATGACGAAACAAGGGCCAGCGGCAACTGCATTTCGAATGCTAGGCGCGAAACAAGCAACTCGGCACGTCACCCGCAGCCTTTCTACCGCAACGAATTCTATTCCACCGTCACCGACTTCGCCAGATTGCGCGGCTGGTCGACATCGGTGCCCATGAACACGGCTGTGAAATAGGCGAGCATCTGGATCGGCAGCGCGTAGATGATTGGCGAGATGATTTCCGGCACGTCGGGCAGGATGATCGTCTCCATCGTCTTGATGCCCGCCTGGGCAGCGCCCTTGGCGTCGGTGATCAGGATGATCTTGCCGCCGCGCGCCGCCACCTCCTGCATGTTCGACACGGTCTTTTCGAAGATGCGGTCATGCGGGGCGATGACGATGACCGGCATATTCTCGTCGATCAGCGCGATCGGTCCGTGCTTCAGCTCGCCGCCGGCATAGCCTTCGGCATGGATATAGGAGATTTCCTTGAGCTTCAGCGCCCCTTCCATGGCTAAAGGGAAATTGGTGTCGCGGCCGAGATAGAGCACGTCCTTGTAACGGGAGAGCTCGCGCGCGATGCGTTCGATCTGCTCGTCGAGCTTCAGCACCTGGGTGGCGAAGCGCGGCGCCTCGGAAAGCTCGCGCACCAGACGCCTCTCCTCGTCGCGCGAGATCGTGCCGCGCGCCACGCCGGCGCGCACCGCCAGCGCAGCGAGAACGGACAACTGGCAGGTGAAGGCCTTGGTCGAGGCGACGCCGATTTCCGGCCCGGCCAGCGTCGGCAGGACGACATCGGATTCGCGCGCCATGGTCGATTCGCGCACATTGACGACGGCGCCGATCTTCATGCCGGCTTGGCGGCAATAGCGCAGCGAGGCCAGCGTGTCGGCGGTCTCGCCCGATTGCGAGATGAAGATGGCCGCGTCGTTCGCCGACAGCGGCATCTCGCGATAGCGGAATTCCGAGGCGACATCGATGTCGACCGGCAGTCGCGCGTAGCGCTCGAACCAGTATTTGCTGATCAGCCCGGCCAGATAGGCGGTGCCGCAGGCCGAGAGCGCCAGCCGGCCGATCTTGGCAAAATCGAAGGGCAGCTCCAGCGGCTTCGAGACGCCGGAGACGAAATCGACGTAGTGCGCCAGCGTGTGGGAGATCACCTCCGGCTGCTCATGGATTTCCTTTTCCATGAAGTGGCGGCGATTGCCCTTGTCGACCATGAAGCTGGTCGACAGCGACTGCTGGCGCTTGCGGTCGACCTGGTTGCCGTCGATATCGTAAATCGCGACGCTGTTGCGGCGCACCACAGCCCAGTCGCCGTCTTCCAGATAGGTGATGGAATTGGTGAAGGGTGCCAGCGCGATGGCGTCGGATCCCAGGAACATTTCGCCGTCGCCATGGCCGACAGCCAATGGCGGACCGTTGCGGGCGCCGACGATCAGGTCCTCGTCGCCCTTGAACATGATCGCCAGCGCGAAGGCGCCCGAGAGCCGCTTCAATGCCTGGTGCGCGGCCTCGACCGGCTTCAGCCCCTTGGCCAATTCGCGCGCCACCAGATGCGCGACAACCTCGGTGTCGGTCTGCGAGGAGAATTTGTAGCCGTCACGGACAAGCTCGTCGCGCAGCTCGGCGAAATTCTCGATGATGCCGTTGTGGACGATGGCGACGCCGTCGGAAAAATGCGGATGCGCATTGGTCTCGTTGGGCACGCCATGCGTCGCCCAGCGCGTGTGGCCGATGCCGATCGTGCCGTCCAGCGGCTCTTCCTTCAGCCGCCGCTCGAGGTTGATCAGCTTGCCTTCGGCGCGGCGGCGCCCGAGCTGGCCATTCTCGATGGTGGCGACGCCGGCGGAGTCATAGCCGCGATATTCCAGCCGCTTCAGCGCGTCGACGATGAGCGGCGCCACCTGTTGCTGGCCGACAATTCCGACGATACCGCACATGCGCTGCCCCCGATTCCCCGCGGAAACCCAGCGCTATCTAGGGATTGCCGGTCTGCCGCGAAAGTCACTTTGCGTTTCGTTCCGTGTCAGCGGAACGGTTTTTGGTCATGCAACATGACAGGCCGCTCTTGCAATCCCGTTACTCGAATTGCTCGGCTTTTCAGGCCCCTTGGATTCCGATCGTTCATCTTTGCGGCCGCAAATCCATTGTTGGCGCTCGGCCGCACTCCATCTACGACACTTGGCAGACGGCATCCAAGCGAGCGGCGGCTATGTCTGACAAACTGACGAAGGGGATCCAAGATGGAGCAATATTACCCGGTGGCGATCGTCACGCTTTTGTGCGGTCTGACTATATTCGGCATGGCGCTGGCGGTAGCCCGAACGCATTCCAAGACCGGGATCCTTGCGCCGACCATGACAGGAGACCCTCGGCTCGAACGGGCCATCCGCGCGCATTTGAACACGATCGAGTGGCTGCCGATCTTCCTGCCGGCTATGTGGCTGTTCGCCATCTATTGGAGCCCGGGCTGGGCCGCCGGTCTCGGCCTTTTGTGGCTGATCGGCCGCATCGCCTACTTCGTCGGATATCTGTCCGCGCCGCTGAGGCGATATCCCGGATTCCTCATCCAGTCGTTGGCGGCCTTTGCGTTGCTGCTCGGCGCTCTTGGGAGGATCGTCTATCTATGGTTTGCGCAGCCCTGACCCAAACTACTCAGCCGCCTTCTTCCTCGCCGCCGCTGCCGAAGCAAAACGTTCCCGCAATTCCTTGCCCTTGCCGGGCAGCGTCTTCTGGCGGGCGCGGCCAAAGGCCAGCGCATCGTCCGGCACGCTCTCGGTGATCACGCTGCCCGAGGCGATGTAGCCGCCCTTGCCGATCGTGACAGGCGCGACCAGCGAGGAGTTCGAGCCTACGAAAGCGCCTTCGCCGATGTCGGTGAAGAATTTCGAGTAGCCATCATAGTTGCAGGTGATGGTGCCGGCACCGATGTTTGCCGCCGCGCCGACGCGCGCGTCGCCGATATAGGTCAGGTGGTTGACCTTGGCGCCTTCCTCGATCGTCGCCTGCTTGACCTCGCAGAAATTGCCGACCTTGGCTTTTTGCCTGAGATCGGCGCCCGGCCGCAGCCGCGCGAACGGCCCGACATCGCAATTGGACGCGATCGTCGCGCCCTCGATATGGCTGAAAGCGTGGATCTTGGCGCCTGACGCAATCTTGACGCCAGGTCCGAACCAGACATTCGGCTCGACGATCGTATCGGCGCCGATTTCGGTGTCGTGCGAGAAATAGACCGTTTCCGGCGCGATCAGCGTCACGCCCGCAAGCATCGCCTCGCGCCGCCGGCGCGCCTGCCAGATGGCTTCCGCCTCGGCGAGCTCGGCCCGGTTGTTGATGCCGAGCGCGCTCTCCAAACCGGCTTCCGTGGCGACCACTTCGAGGCCCTTCTCGCCGGCGATCTCGACGATGTCGGTCAGATAGAACTCGCCCTTGGCATTCCGGTTGCCGACCTGATCGAGCAGTTCGAGCGCGTACTTGCCGGCCACCGCCATCATCCCGGCATTGCAGAAGCCGATCGTCTTCTCCTCTTCGGAGCAGTCCTTCTCCTCGCGGATGGCGACGAGCCGGCCACCCTTCTCGATCAGCCGGCCGTAGCCGGTCGGATCGGGCGGCCGGAAACCGATGACCGCGACGGCAGCGCCCTCCGCCAGCTTCTGCCGCGCGGTCGCCAGCGCTTCCGCATCGATCAGCGGTGTGTCGCCGAACATGACGAGAATATCGTCGTAACCCTTTGATATCGCTTCGCGCGCGGCAAGCACGGCATGCGCGGTGCCAAGCCGCTTCTCCTGCACGAAGGTTTCCGCTTTCGGCGCGAATTTCTGTGCCGCCTTGCGCATCTCCTCGGCGCCATGGCCGATCACCAGCGCCAGACCCGTCGCCCCGGCGGCCTCGGCGGCCTTCACCACGTGCGCCACCATCGGCAGCCCGGCAATGGCGTGCAGCACCTTCGGCAGCGCGCTCTTCATGCGAGTGCCTTCGCCGGCGGCGAGGATGACGGACAGGCAGGATCTCTGGCTCATGAAAGGGCAACCGTATGAACAGCGTTTGAATCAAAGCATGCTAGCAGCGGCGTCATGCTGCACCAATGCGGTTAAATTCCGGTGAGATGGCGAAGCCGCTGACTCTTAATCAGCGGGTCCACGGTTCGATCCTGACAAGACTACCCCAGCTGTCCCAGCGCGGGGAAATTCTCCAGCAACCAGTACGACGCGCTTTGCATCCCGCCGGTCAGGAAAAACACGCCGGCGACGACCAGCAGCGCGCCGATCGCTTTTTCGACGCGACCGAGATGGACACGGAATTTTCCCAGGAAGCGCATGAAGGCGCCTGAAAACAGCGCAGCGATCAGGAAGGGAATGCCGAGGCCGAGCGAATAGGCGGCGAGCAGCAGCGCACCCTCGCCCACCGTCTCGCGCCCACCGGCCAGCGTCAGGATCGGCCCGAGCACCGGACCGATGCACGGCGTCCAGCCGAAGGCGAAGGCCAGCCCCATGACATAGGCGGCGATCATGCTGGCTGGCTTGCCCCGCGACCGGAAGCGCGCCTCGCGCGACAAAAGCGGAATGCGCAGGATACCGAGGAAGTTCAGCCCCATGATGATGATCAGCGCACCGGCGACTATCGCCAGTTGTTCCTGCCAGACCCGCAGGAGGTGGCCGATGGTCGATGCGCCGGCGCCAAGCGCGACGAAGACGGTGGAGAAGCCGAGCACGAAGGCTAAAGAGGCATAGAGCAGCGCGCCACGCGCGCCTTCGCGCGCTGTCAGGCCCTGATTGCCGCGGAAATCGTCGACGGACACGCCGGCCATGTAGCAGAGATAGGGCGGCACCAGCGGCAGCACGCAAGGCGACAGGAACGAGATCGCCCCTGCTCCGACCGCGCTGACATAGCCGACGTCCAATGCCATTTCATGAGGCCCTGATTGTGCTGGCGCCGATATAGCGATGCGTGAGCCTCCATGCCAATCACCATTGTGTGGCACGAGGTAGCCCAGCCGAGGAAGAAACGGCCTCCCTTACGCGTTGATTGGACGGCGCGCGATTGCCGCGTGCTCGTTCTCAGGGAGAGATTGTCATGAAATCGATTGCACTCGGGCTCGCGGCCCTGTTACTCGGCACCGTTGCATCCCACGCCGCCGAGGCGTGGAAGGAGGCCGAAGTCGGCGGCAAGAAAATCTATACTGATGCCATGGGCATGACGCTTTACACCTATGACAAGGACGAGAAGGGCAAGTCCAACTGCTACGACAAATGCGCCGCCAACTGGCCGCCGCTGAAGGCCGAGGCCGGCGCCAAGGCCGATGACGAATGGACGATCGTCGAGCGCACCGACGGCACCAGGATGTGGGCCTATGACGGCAAGCCGGTCTATACCTTCGTCAAGGACAAGAAGGCTGGCGACATGACCGGCGAGGGCGTCGCCGGCGCCTGGCACGTCGTGGCGGCCGACTGAATTTTCCCAGACTGGCTGCCGGATATCTGTCTGCCGGCAGCCGGCCCGTTTGCATCGCCGGCGGCGTCCGCCTCGATATTGGTTCTGTCGCTCGGTCGACTCGCGTCGGTAATCCGATCGTCTTCCGGTGGTTCAAGACACGAACCGCCACGTCCCGAAAAATGTGATCTTCGCCATACACTCTAAGAGTGTATCGATCGCGCCGACTCCGCAAATTGGCTCCTTCCCCTTGACCGATCGCAAAAGCACGGCCATGTGAGCGACGAAAAGAGTGGGATTTCGTCGTGCGCCGCGGAGTTCTTCCGCCGCCTCACAGCAGATAAGAGACCTCATGGACGTCGTCGTCGTCGAATCGCCGGCCAAGGCGAAGACAATCAACAAATATCTGGGCAAGAACTATAAGGTTCTGGCCTCGTTCGGCCATGTCCGCGACCTGCCGGCCAAGGACGGCTCGGTGCGCCCGGACGAGGACTTTGCCATGTCCTGGTCGGTCGACACCGCCTCGGGCAAGCGGCTTGCCGACATCGCCAAGGCGGTCAAGGACGCCGATGGGCTAATCCTCGCGACCGACCCGGATCGCGAGGGCGAGGCGATCTCCTGGCATGTGCTGGAAGTGCTGAAGCAGAAGCGCGCGCTGAAGGACAAATCCGTCAGCCGTGTCGTCTTCAACGCCATCACCAAGGCTTCGGTGCTGGAGGCGATGGCCAATCCGCGCCAGATCGATGCGCCGCTGGTCGATGCCTATCTCGCTCGCCGCGCGCTCGATTATCTCGTCGGCTTCACGCTCTCGCCTGTGCTGTGGCGCAAGCTGCCGGGCGCCCGCTCCGCCGGCCGCGTGCAGTCGGTGGCGCTGCGCCTCGTCAGCGACCGCGAATCCGAGATCGAGCGCTTCATCCGCGAGGAATACTGGCAGATCGCCGCCATCCTCGGCACGCCGCGCAACGACAGCTTCGAGGCGCGGCTGACCGCCTATGACGGCAAGAAGCTGCAGAAGCTCGACATCGCCAATAAGGCGCAGGCCGACGACATCAAGGCAATGCTGGAAGGCGCGACCTTCAAGGCGCTGTCGGTCGAAGCCAAGCCCACCAAGCGCAATCCTGGTCCGCCCTTCACAACCTCGACGCTGCAGCAGGCCGCCTCCTCCGGGCTCGGCTTCACAGCCAACCGCACCATGCAGGTGGCGCAGAGGCTCTATGAGGGCATGGATGTCGGCGGCGAGACGGCCGGCCTCATCACCTATATGCGAACCGACGGCGTGCAGATGGCGCCGGAGGCGATCGAGGCCGCGCGCGATGCCATCGTGAGCGAATTCGGCGCAAAATACCTGCCTGAAAAGCAGCGTTTTTACACGACCAAGGCCAAGAACGCCCAAGAGGCCCACGAAGCTATCCGCCCGACCGATTTCAAGCGCACGCCGGCATCGGTGCGGCAATATCTCGATGCCGACCAGGCGCGTCTCTACGAGCTGATCTGGAAGCGCGCCATCGCCAGCCAGATGCAGCCGGCAGAGATCGAGCGCACCACGGTCGAGATCGAGGCGGTCAATGGCGGCCGCACCGCCGAGCTTCGCGCGGTCGGTTCGGTCGTGCGCTTCGACGGCTTCATCGCCGCCTATACCGACCAGAAGGAGGAGGATGCGGAGGACGAGGAAAGCCGCCGTCTGCCCGAGATCCGCGCCGGCGAGCAGCTTGCCCGCCAAGCGATCAACGCCACCCAGCACACGACCGAGCCGCCGCCGCGCTACTCCGAGGCGTCGCTGATCAAGAAGCTGGAAGAGCTCGGCATCGGCCGGCCGTCGACCTATACGGCGATCCTGAAGACGCTCGAGGACCGCGACTACGTCACGATCGACCGCCGCAAGCTGGTGCCGCAGGCCAAGGGCCGGCTGCTCTCGGCCTTCCTCGAAAGTTTCTTCGAGCGCTATGTCGAATATGACTTCACCGCTTCGCTCGAGGAGAAGCTCGACGAGATCTCCGATGGCAAGCTCGCATGGAAGGACGTGCTGCGCGATTTCTGGAAGGATTTTTCCGGGGCGGTCGACGACATCAAGGAACTGCGCGTCACGGACGTTCTCGACGCCCTCAACGACGAGCTGGCGCCGCTGGTGTTTCCGGCGCGCGAGGACGGCTCGAACCCGCGCATCTGCCCGAAATGCGGCTCGGGCAACCTGTCCCTGAAGCTCGGCAAGTTCGGCGCCTTCGTCGGCTGCTCGAACTATCCGGAATGCTCCTACACCCGCCAGCTCGGCGATGCCGCCAATCCCAATGGCGAGAACGGCAATGGCGAGGACGGCGTCAGGCTGCTCGGCAAGGATCCGTACACGGCCGAGGAGATCACGCTGCGCAGCGGCCGCTTCGGCCCCTATATCCAGCGCGGCGAAGGCAAGGACGCCAAGCGATCGAGCCTGCCCAAGGGCTGGACCGCGGAATCGATCGACCATGAAAAGGCGCTGGCCCTGCTGGCGTTGCCCCGCGACGTCGGCAAGCACCCGGAGACCGGCAAGATGATCTCGGCCGGTCTTGGGCGCTACGGACCCTTCGTGCTGCACGACGGCACCTATGCCAATCTCGAAAGCATCGAGGACGTGTTCTCGATCGGGCTGAACCGAGCAGTCTCGGTGATCGCCGAGAAGCAGCAGAAGGGCAAGGCCGGCCGCAACGGCGCGACGCCCGCAGCGTTAAAGGAAATTGGTGAGCACCCCGACGGCGGCGGCAAGATCGTCGTGCGCGACGGCAAATACGGCCCCTATGTCAATTACGGCAAGGTCAATGCGACGCTGCCGAAGGGCAAGGACCCGCAATCGGTGACGATGGAAGAGGCAATCGCCCTGATTGCCGAGAAGGAAGCCAAGGGCGGAGGCGGCAAGAAGCCCTTCCGCAGGGCGGCTAAGAAAGGCTAGCAGGACGTGGCGCGCAGGATCTCCGGAAGAAGCCACGGCGATCCGCGCGGCGCCGACACCAGGGCCAAGGTGGTCAAGGACGACTACCGGCCCTCGCGCGACGAAATCCTGCGCTACATCGCCGAGAATCCCGACCGTTCCGGAAAGCGCGAGATCGCCAAGGCTTTCGCTCTGCGCGGCCAAGACCGCATCTGGCTGAAGGATCTGTTGCGCGACCTGCAGGACGAAGGCCTGCTGACCAAGAAACGTAAGCACCTCACCCGCGCCGGCGCCGTGCCTCATGTCGCCGTGCTCGACATTGTCGGCCGCGATGCCGACGGCGTGCTCTTGGCCAATCCGAGCGAATATACCGGCCCTGGCTCGCCGCCCGTCATCGCCATCCGCATCTCGCGCGGCGCCAGCCCTGTTCCCGGCATCGGCGACCGCGTGCTCGCCAAGACCTTCCCGACCGATGATCCGTCCGCCCCTGCTTACACCGGCCGGGTGATGAAGATCTTCGAGAAGCGCAGCGAGGCGGTGCTCGGCATATTCCGCGTATTGAAGGACGGCACCTTCCGCATCGAGCCGGTGGAACGCCGCCAGCCTGAGCTGATCGTCGACAAGGAATTCCAGAACGGCGCCAAGAACGGCGATCTGGTCGAGGTCGAGCCGGCGCGGGCTTCGCGCTACGGCCTGCCGCGCGCCAAGGTGCTGGCGGTTCTGGGTTCGCTGACCAGCGAGAAGGCGGTCTCGATGATCGCCATCCACGCCCACGACATCCCGCATGTCTTTCCGGCCGATGTGATCGCCGAAGCCGATGCGATGAAGCCGGCGGCGCTTGCCGGCCGGGAGGACTGGCGCGATCTGCCGCTGATCACCATCGATCCGGCCGATGCCAAGGACCATGACGACGCCGTTTTCGCCACGCCCGACGCCGACGAGAAGAACCCCGGCGGCGTCACCGTCACCGTGGCGATCGCCGATGTCGCGGCCTACATCCGCTACGGCACGCCGCTCGACCGCGAGGCGCTGAAGCGCGGCAACTCGGTTTATTTCCCGGACCGCGTCGTGCCGATGCTGCCCGAGCGCATCTCCAACGATCTTTGTTCGCTGCGCGAAGGCGAGGACCGGCCGGCCATCGCCGTGCGCATGACTTTCTCCGCGGAAGGCCGCAAGCTCAGGCATTCCTTCCACCGCGTCATGATGAAGTCGGCAGCCAAGCTCGCCTATCCGCAGGCGCAGGCAGCGATTGACGGCGTGCCCGACGACAAGACGGGGCCGATCCTCGACACCGTTCTCAAGCCGCTATGGGACGCCTATGCGGTGCTCAAGCGCGGACGCGACAGCCGCCAGCCGCTCGAACTGGAGCTGCCGGAACGCAAGATCCTGCTCAAGCCGGACGGCACCGTCGACCGTGTCGTCGTGCCGGAGCGCCTCGACGCCCACAAGCTGATCGAGGAGTTCATGATCCAGGCCAATGTCGCGGCAGCCGAGACGCTTGAGGGCAGGAAAGAGCCTCTCGTCTACCGCATCCACGACGCGCCTTCGCTCGCCAAGCAGGAATCGCTGCGCGAATTTCTGCACACGCTCAGCCTGTCGCTGGCGCGCGGCGCGCAGATGCGGCCGAGCCAATTCAACGGCATCCTGGAACGGGTGCGCGGCGCCGACAACGAGGCGCTGGTCAACGAAGTGGTGCTGCGCACGCAGAGCCAGGCCGAGTACTCGCCGAAGAACATCGGCCATTTCGGCCTCAACCTGAAACGCTACGCGCATTTCACCTCGCCGATCCGGCGCTATGCCGATCTGATCGTGCATCGCGGCCTGATCGCAGCGCTCGGCCTCGGTCCCGGCGGCCTGACGCAGGCGGAAGCCGACCGGCTGGAGGAAGTCGCAGCGCTTATCTCCGCCACCGAACGCCGCGCCATGGCCGCCGAACGCGACACGGTCGACCGGCTGATCGCCGGCTATCTCGCCGAGCGCATCAACGACACCTTCGACGCGCGCATCTCCGGCGTCACCAAGGCGGGACTATTTGTCCAATTGCCGCAATACGGCGCGGATGGTTTTATCCCGGTGTCAAGTTTGGACGGCGATTACTATATCTACGACGAAACCGCCCGGACGCTGTTCGGGGAACGCACCGGCAAAGGTTATCAGCTTGCCGACCGCGTCGAGGTTCGACTGCTCGAGGTCGCGCCGATGGCCGGCGCGATGCGGTTCGAGATGCTGAGTGACCCGAAGCCGCTGCCTGGCTCGCGACGGTCGTTCCACAAGGCCAAAGGCCGCTCCCGCGCGTCGCAATCGCGCGTCGGGCCGCGAGGCAGGAGAAGATGATGGAAGAACAGCTTTTCGGCGGCGAGCATCATTCGGGCCGCGTCGCGCGTCCGCTGTGGACGGCCGTCAAGCGCGGCATGCTTGGCCGCTGCCCGCATTGCGGCGAAGGCAAGCTGTTCGGTGCCTTCACCAAGCCCGTCGACAAATGCGGCATCTGCGGCGAGGAGCTTCATCACCATCGCGCCGACGACCTTCCCGCCTATCTGGTGATCGTCATCGTCGGCCACATTGTGGTTGGCGCCTTTATGACCGTGGAGGCCGCCACCACACTTTCGATCTGGCAGCACGCGCTGATTTGGGTGCCGCTGACCATTACTCTGGCCGTCGCGCTGTTGCAGCCGGTCAAAGGCGCCGTCATCGGCCTGCAATGGGCGCTCTATATGCACGGCTTCGGCGGCGAGAAGGACGAGTTTGAACCGCATCCCTAAGCCTGGAGCGGTTCTGCCTTTGATAGAAACAACGACCATCTCCAAGCATTTGTTTTTATACGATTCCGGAGGGAAAACCGCCGCGCGCGTTTTTCCTCGAATTCCTCCAGCAGCGGCGTTTCGTCCGGGGCTGGAGCAAAGTTCCGGACACGCAAGCCACTTTCGCATTCGAGAAGTTTCCGCTAGGTCGAGCGCATGGAAGGAATGACCAAGGCGGACGTCGACAAGCTCGATAAAGGCTTGGCCGTGCACGGCGGCCGGCCGCTTCGCCCGCGCGATGCCGCGACCTTGATCCTGCTTGACCGGAGCGGCAGCGACGTTCTGGTGCTGATGGGCAGGCGCCATGCAGGGCACGCCTTCATGCCCGGAAAATTCGTCTTCCCCGGCGGCCGCACCGATCCTGCCGACAGCCGCATTCCGGTGGCTGCGCCGCTGCACGCCAAGGACGAGGCAAGGCTTGCTGGCGGCCCCGGCCGCGCGAGCGTCGCGCGGGCGCGCGCCATCGCCTTGTCGGCAATCCGTGAGACCTACGAGGAAGCCGGCCTGCTGATCGGCCGCAAAGGTCCGTTCGCGACCGCCAAGCGCGACTGGCAGGGTTTCGTCGAGCACGGCGTGGCACCGTCGCTGGATGCCTTGCGTTTCATCGCCCGCGCCATCACCCCGCCCAACCGCGTGCGCCGTTTCGACACACGCTTCTTCAGCGCATGGCGCGATGATGTTGCCGTGGAATTGCCGGATGGCGGCCCGACCAACGAGTTGCAAGAGCTCGTCTGGCTGCCGCTCGCCGAAGCGCGCAAGGCCGACATTCCCGACATCACCCGCATGATCCTGGAAGAGCTGGAAAAGCGGCTCGCCCACGATCCCTTGCTGCGTCCGGGCGGTGCCGTGCCGTTCTTCCGGCTCATCCGAAACCGCTTCGTCCGCGAAGTCCTTTAGAAGCAGAGCATCCATATCCCATGACGGTCGATACCCGGCAAAAGGGCGACGAACGCGTACACTGGCTGCCGATGATCGCGGCGATCTCCTCGATCAGCGTCGTTGGCATCGCCATCGGCCTCGGCATGCCGCTGCTCAGCGTCATCCTCGAAACGCGCGGCCACTCGGCCTCGATGATCGGCCTCAACACCGCGGTCGCCGGCCTCGCCTCGATCGCCGGCGCGCCGCTGGCCACGCCGCTCGCCATGCGGCTCGGCGTCGCCTGGACCATGCTTTTGATGATCGCCGCCGGCGCGCTCGCCTTCGTCGGCTTCCACTTCGCGCCGTATTTCTGGATGTGGTTCCCACTGCGCGTCGCGCTGCACATCTCGCTGACGGTGCTCTTCATCCTGTCGGAATTCTGGATCAGCACCTCGGCGCCGCCGCATCGCCGCGGCCTTGTGCTCGGGATCTACGCCACGGTGCTTTCGCTGGGGTTCGCCGCCGGGCCGTGGCTGTTCGCCCATCTCGGCTCGGGCGGCTTCCTGCCGTTCGGCGTCACCATTGCGCTGGTGACGCTCGCGGCCATTCCGGTGCTAGCCGCCCGCAACGAGAGCCCGGCGATCGTCGCCGACGGCGAAACCAGCCATTTCCTGCGCTATATCTGGATGGTGCCGACCGCAACCTTCGCGGTGCTGGTGTTCGGCGCCGTCGAGACCGGCGGCTTCTCGCTGTTCCCGGTCTACGGCAACCGCATCGGCTATTCGGAGGCCGACGCCGCGCTGCTGCTGACGATGATCGGCCTTGGCAATGTGCTCTTGCAGATACCGATCGGCATGATCAGCGACCGCGTTTCCGACCGCCGCTACCTGCTTCTGGCCTGCGCCACGGTCGGTCTCATCGGAACCGTGTTCATGCCGTTCTTCGCCCAGAACTGGCACCTGATGGCGGCCCTTTTGTTCGTCTGGGGCGGCGTGGTCGCGGCCATGTACACGATCGGCCTTGCGCATCTGGGTTCCCAGCTCTCCGGTCACGAGCTGGCCTCCGCCAATGCCGCCTTCGTGCTCTGCTACGGCGTCGGCATGGTGATGGGCCCACAGGCGATCGGCATCGGCATGGACGCCTTCGGCCCCTCCGGCTTCGGCTGGTCGCTCGCGCTGTTCTTTGCCGCCTACATGCTCCTGATCTGCGTCAGGCTGGTGCGGAAGATTCTCTAACACGCAAATGTCGCCAAGGCCTGAGGTATCCTGACATCACCGTGTCAGCAGGTCCCCTGCTATATCCTCGCTCAAATGCAGGCATAGCGAGGAGAGATCGGATGATCGACAGCGGCTTTGAAACCAAATCCCTCCGGATGGAACTGCTTCTGCTCGTCACCTTCCAGGCGCCGTCGGCCGATGTAGAGCGCATCATGGAGGCGGTGGTGGCAATCACGCCGCTGCGCATGGGCAAGTATGACGGCAATGCCTACCAGTCGGCGCAAGGCATCGAGCGCTACCAGCCTCTGGAAGGTGCTGCCGCGGGCGCCGAGACCGAGTTGCGCAGGCGGCCGGGCACGGTCGAGGTGTCGTTCGAATTGCCGGACGACCAGGCGCTTGCCGCGCGCGTCGTCGAGGCCATATTCCAGGCTCACTCCTATCAGGAGCCGGTTATCCGCATCCAGCCACTGCTGACCAGCCGCTCCAAGGGCCTCGACGACCGCGCCAATCCGAACCGCTGGTGGAACACGACAGGCGATTGCAAGACGGCCGATCAGGATCGGCTCGACAAGGTGCCGCGGCGGGAATCGGTCGCGGCGGAGTGATGCCGAAGCCTGGTAGCGTTTGGGAAGTCGCCCATGAATGACGAGGCAAACCGTAGGCCGGCACGCGATCCCCAGGATCTGGCGCGTTTCTTGGTTTCTCGCCAGCAGGCCGGAGACGCGGAAGGCATGGCTGCTCTCTATGAGCCCGACGCCATCCTCGATATCGGTGGCGGACAGTTGGCCAGCGGCAGGGATGCCATTCGTGATTTCTACGCCAGGTTGGTGACAGTGGGGCCAGAGTTTGAGCTTGGAGATCAGCGTCCGGCTATCGTCAACGGAGATTTGGCGCTCACTTCCACGCGCCTTGCTGATGGCACGGTGACCGTGGAAATTGCCCACCGGCAAGGCGACGGGACATGGCTTTGGGTAATCGACCAGCCGTCCATTGTTCCATGAGCCACGGCTCAGCGCCGAAACCCGAGACGATCCCCGGAGCCTCGCGGGCTTGACTTTCCGGGCGCGTTCTTTATGTGTCGCGCCAAGTTTCCCGCGTCCGGGTGTTTTCCCCGTGCTCCAGCGGCCAAAACTCCACGAACATTAACGGACGAACATCATGGCCAAAGCCGCAAACATCAAGATCAAGCTTCTGTCGACCGCCGACACCGGTTTCTTCTACGTGACCAGCAAGAACAGCCGCACCAAGACGGACAAGCTGTCGTTCCGCAAGTACGACCCGATCGCCAAGAAGCACGTCGAGTTCAAGGAAACCAAGATCAAGTAATCTGGTTTATCCTGAAATGTCGAAGCGCCGCCCTCCGGGCGGCGTTTTTTGTTTTTGGCCACGTCCTGCTGGCTTTGGCACGCTGCGTACCTTGGAGATTAGCCGAAACGCCATTCGCCTAGTCGAAGCAAGGAGCGGAGCGACGCGGCGCAGACCCCGGAATCCTGCCGTGACTTGAGAGCGCCGCAGCGGTGCAGAATTCTGCTCCGCCGCGTTCTTGGGGTGAGGTCGCGGCATGGATCCCAGGGTCTCCGCGACGCCGCTTCGCGGCTGCTCCCGCCCTGGGACAAAGTCCGGGAGGCCTGGGCCAATCTCGAGCGCATGGTGCTGCGCTGAAACGAGCGGCGCAACTTGGCCGCCTGCGGACCCGCACGGTGTGTGCCGGAGCCCTGGGCATAATGCTTTCAGCCGCTTAGCGCGCCAAGTTGAACGTGTTTCTGCGGAAAAAGGGGGCCGGTCGGCGTTTGGCAGCGGTACGAGGAGGCCACTATGTGCCAGCGCCGGCCGGCCGACCCCACGGACCCAGGAGATGCGGCGGACCTGAGCATCATGGGGTATTTTTTTGATCGAGCCGGGCAGTCTACCCTCGTGCCGGCTTCGTCTTCGGTCTATGCGTCGCAGATTTGCGCAAGAACGTATGAAAATCAACCATTTCTTAACCACGGCTCCCGAATCGCTTGGGTTAAGGTAAATTCCTAACCCTATCGGGTTGACGCGGGATTAGGCCTTTCGGACTTAAGCGCGTCGCGGCGAAACGGATTCAGGCAACGCGCTTAAGTCTTCTGGTCTATGCATGTCGTTCCCGCAAAACCGCTGCGCACTTTTGGGCGACATGGATCAGGCCGCCTTGGCGACAACCCGGTTGCGGCCGCCGCTCTTGGCCTCATAGAGCGCAAGGTCGGCGCGCTTCATCAGTGCCGCGACCGTATCCGCTCCCTTCAGCAGCGATGACACGCCGACGCTGACGGTGACTTCAATCGTCTTGCCTTCGGTCCCGACCGCGAAGGGCATCTGCGCGATCTCGGCGCGGATACGCTCGGCCACCTTCTCAGCAATGACGCCGTCCGTGTCCGGCATGACCACGACGAACTCCTCGCCGCCGAACCGGCAGGCAAGGTCGATGCCGCGCACATTCTTGCGCAGCCGCCTGGCGAACTCGCGCAGCACGTCGTCGCCGCCGTCATGGCCATGGGCGTCGTTGATGGATTTGAAGCGGTCGAGATCGGTGATCATCACCGACAGCGGACGCCGCCGCGCCACGGCGCGGTCGAGCAGCGTTTCTAGGTGGCTGTCGAGGTAGCGCCGGTTGTGCAGCCCGGTCAGCCCGTCGGTCACCGCCATCTCGATGGTCTGGGTGACGCTGGCGCGCAGCTGGTCGTTGTAGCGCTTGCGACGCACCTGCGTGCGCAGGCGCGCCGTCAGCTCGTGCTGGTCGATCGGCCGCGTCAGATAGTCGTTTATGCCGAGTTCGAGGCCCCGGATGATACGGCCCTCCTCGCCCCCGTCGGCCAAGAGGATGATCGGCAGGAAGCGGGTGCGGTCGAGCGAGCGCAGCTGCGAGCAGAGCCTCAGCGCATCGAAATCGGCGAAGGCCGTCGAGATCAGCACGCATTCGTAGGGTGCCTCGGCCGCCTGGAAGAAGCCGGCATTCGGATCGGTGGCCACATCGAGCTCGACGCTGCCGCGCAGCATCTTCCGGATGCGCTCGATCGACGGCTTGCGCTCGTCGACCAGAAGCACTTTGGGCTTGGTGTCTTCCGTCGCGAAGTTGCGGCCGAGCAGCTCCTCGATGCCGATATTGCGCGTGGTCGAAGCGCGCAGGCGCAATTCGTCGGTCAGCGACTTCAGCCTGACCAGGCTCTTCACCCGCGTCATCAACTGCAGGTCGTTGACCGGCTTGGTGAGGAAATCGTCGGCGCCGGCCTCGAGGCCGCGCACGCGGTCCGACACCTGGTCGAGCGCGGTGATCATGACGACCGGAATATGCGAGGTCGCCGGGTCGCTCTTCAGCCGCTTGCAGACCTCGAACCCGTCCATGCCCGGCATCATCACGTCGAGCAGCACGACATCGACTTTGCCGTTTTCGCAGGTCTCGATCGCGTCCGGGCCATTGCCTGCCGTCAGCACCTCGAAATATTCGGCGAGCAACCGAACCTCGAGCAGCCGCACATTGGCGGGGATGTCATCGACGACGAGGATCCGCGCGGTCATCTCAAAGGCTCCGGCTCGGCATCAGGCATCGCCTAGATAGGATTTGATCGTCTCGATGAAGCGCGGCACCGAGATCGGCTTGGAGATGTAGGCCTCGCAACCGCCCTGGCGGATGCGCTCCTCATCGCCCTTCATCGCGAAGGCGGTCACGGCGATGACCGGGATCGAGTGCAGTTCGTCGTCTTCCTTCAGCCACTTGGTCACTTCCAGGCCCGAAACCTCGGGCAGCTGTATGTCCATCAGGATCAGGTCCGGCCGGTGCTGGCGCGCGAGGTCCAGCGCCTCAAGGCCGTTGCGCGTGCGTACCGTCTCGTAACCGCTGGCTTCGATGAGGTCCCGAAAGAGCTTCATGTTGAGCTCATTGTCCTCGACGATCATGACCTTCTTAGCCATCAATTTCCCGTCCCGACTGTCCCCGAAGACGAAGACCGCCGTCATGCGTCCTTGCCGGATCGCACCCAACCCGCATGTACCCTACGTCAATATGATTGACGAAACGCAAACCGGCTGTTGGAAAAGCACATCTATTCCACTTGCGGGTGCAGGGCTGAAGCGGCTGAGACTTGCCGCAAGCGACGCTTGCCATTACTGCGGAAGAAAGACTCAACATCCACACCGGCAAAAGGTAGCGATGGCAAACGCAGCGTCAATGCGCGAAGAAGCGGAAACCCTTGCCGTCAGGGCGCTGGGTTTCGTCGCCAGCGATCCGGAGCTCTTGCCGCGCTTCCTGGCGATCACCGGCATCGAGGCGCAGTCGATCCGCAAGGCGGCTGATGAGCCGGGCTTCCTTGCCGGCGTGCTGCAGTTCATCCTCGCCCACGAGCCGACGCTTCTGCGCTTTGCCGAGGAGACCGGCACGCCGCCCGCCGCCGTCGGTAAGGCCTTGCGGGCGCTGCCGCTCGGCAACGACGACCACGAGCGCTCGACATGAGCGACGATCCCGAGACAGCGCGCCAGATCGAGGAGCTTGCCGCCGACGACCGGCCGCTGCTGGTGCTCGACGTCGACGACGTCGTGCTTGAATTCGTCCGGCCCTTTCCGCATTTCCTGAAATCGCGAGGCTTCCAGCTGACGCTCGCCTCCTTCCGCCTCACCGGCAACATCGCCGAGACGGCATCTGGCCGGCTTATCGAGCAGGCCGAGGTGACAGCGCTGCTTGGCGATTTCTTCGACGCGCAAGCCGATTGGCAGAGCATCACCGACGGCGCCGCGCAAGCGCTGGCGACGCTCGGGCAGCGCGCCGAGATCGTGCTCCTGACCGCCATGCCGCATAAGCACCGCGCCGTGCGCCGGGCTCATCTCGACGCGCTCGGCCTGAACTACCCGCTGCTGACCACGGAAATGGCGAAAGGACCGGCCATCGCCAAGCTGCGCGGCGCCAAAGGCAGGCCCGTCGCCTTTGTCGACGACCAGCCCTCCAATCTGATGTCGGCGCGCAATTCGGTCGCCGATGCGCAACTCTTCCACCTGATGGCCGACAACACGCTGCGCGCCTTCCTGCCGCCGACGCCGGGCGATATCATCGCCGTGAACGATTGGAGCGAAGCCGCCCCGAAGATCGCCGGCGCGCTCGGTCTCTAAAGAGCCATACCTTCATTAGGGCTGCAGCTTCGCCCCTGCCCCGCCATTGTCGTCCTGGCCCGTGCCGTCATCCTCGCCCGAACCGTCATCCTGGCCGGCGCCGTCGTCCTGAACGGCATCGGCCGGCTTCAACATGGCGCCGTTGACCGTGACGGAACCGTCGGCCTTGGTATTGATGACCCATTCCAGCCGGCCGTCAGGCAGCGTCTTGCCGAAACCTTTGACGGCCAGCGCAAACGGAAAAGCCTGAGCCAGTTGCTGGTCGCTCTTGGCGCCCTCTTGCAGGGCCTGCACGATCTTGTCATAGCCCGCGACATCCACGGTCATGGTCGCATCCGGCTTCTTGTCCGGAAACGTCATCTCGCCTTCCATGGCTACCTCGATGTCGCCATTCTTCACCGTGCTGTGCCCAAGGACGAACTTGGGTGTCTTGGCAAGGAAATCGGTGACCAGAGCGTCGCCGAACTCATCCGACAGCGGCGGATTCTTGTTGAGATCAAAGGCTTCAATCGCCTTCTTCGCCATGGTGTCGAGATCAATGTTGGCGCCGCCGAAATTGAGGTCGACATCCGTCGGCAGCAGCGCAACGCTCCAGCCAGGCAGCATCTGCTGCGGGATCGTCAGGCCGGAGGCCTTGATCGCGTAGTTGACTTTGCCATTCTGGGAGACGCCGTCCATGCCGAACGCAGTGCTGAATTGCTTCGCCCCGAATTTGCCGACGGGGCTCTCCACCTCGAAATCCTTGAAGCCGTAGTTGCCGTCGATCCTTTCCCAGATGGGCAGCGCGGCCTGCAGAAGCGTCTTGAGCTCCGCCTGATTGGCCTTGAGTTTGGCTTCGTCCTCATTGGCCACGGCAAAGGCAAGCAGATCGAGCAGCGGCTTGGTCCGCACGCCCTTGCCGTTCGCGTCCACCGACAGTTCCGGCGTTTTCAGTGTAAGCGGAAAGTTCATTCCGCTATCGGGATCGTCGACCGTGATCTTTTCGACGAAGCTCGACACTTTCTGCGTCGCCGTGAAGTCGACGCCACCATTGGCCGACTTGGTGGCGGCAATGGTCGCGGTGCCGGCGCCGGCGGTGACGTCCGCCTGCTGCTTGGCTTGCCGCGATGTCATCGCCATGCCCGCCATGGAGCTCGCACCGCTGGTGAAAGCGGCGAGACTCGGGTCGTAGACGGCGGTGCCCTTGCCGTCCTTGACCGTGAGCTGCATGCTTTGCGGGCCCTCCGGTCCGGTGAATTCGAAAGACATGCTCTGCGAGAAATCCGAGGCGACGTCCCAGGATCCATCGCTGCGCGGCTTCACCATCAAGGCGTAGGGCGCAAGGTCGAATTTCAACGGCTTCTCGTTTGGCAGCGCATTGACCAGCGCCTTGATGTCGACCGAGATTTTGTAGGCGTCGCCTTCGGCCGATACCTTGAGCACGCCCTTGTCGAACGCCTGCCTGCCGAAATAGCGCGCCAGATTGTCGGAGAGCTGCTTCGCGCCTTGGCTGTCGATCGTCTGGGCGACGGCGGGCGCGCTGAACGCGAGAGCTGCAACAAGTGGCAAAATACGCTTCACGTCGGTTCTCCGTTGTCGGAAGGCGAAATTCGTTTCGTGCTTCTGGTAGGGAAGAAGCGTTACTGCCGCAAGACGGCGACTGTACGCCAAAAGCCCGCGCGGCTAAAGCACCAGCCGCATCAGCGGCCGGCCGGGCTTGCGCTCCAGAAGCCTCTCGAACCCGGCCTTCTCGAACACTCGCGATGAGCCGACGAACAGTCCTATCGAGCGTGAGTCGCGCGACAGGTCGATCGGGCAGGCTTCGAGCAGCCTGGCGCCGTTTTCGCGGGCGAATGCGATGCCGCCGTCGACGAGGCGGTGGGTGATGCCCCGCCCCCTAGCCTTGACGCGGATGAAGAAGCAGGAGATCGCCCAGACGCTCGCATCGCCGGCGTCCGCTGGATCGACCGGCGCCGAACCCCTGCCCTGATTGTTCCACTCGGGCACATCGGCGCGCGGACCGATCTGCATCCAGCCGACTGCCTTGCCGTCCTCGAAGGCCAGAAGCCCCGGCGGCGGGCCGGCTTCGATGCGCGCCTTGATGTGATCCTTGTTGCGCTCGCGGTCGCTGGCGCGGCGCTCCGCCGGTGTCAGCCGGAAATGCGTGCACCAGCAGCCGTAACAGGCACCTTGCTTGCCGAAGAGGTCCTCGAAGTCAGCCCAACGCTCTGGCGTAAGCGGTACTACGGTCGTGCTCATGCGTTCTCCCCAGGCCAAGCTTGTTGCCGGCCCTGCACTGTCGTACCATTGCGTTTGTTCTCTTTATGTTCGCAGCGATGGCGGCTCCTGTCAACAATCCCGAACACGGTTTTTGCCGCGACTGCCTGGCTTTCCAGCGCGGCGAGACGCGCCGCTGCGAGCGCTGCGGCAGTCCGCGCCTTGTCCGCCACCCCGAGCTCTACCGGCTGCACATCGCCCATATCGACTGCGACGCCTTCTATGCGGCGATCGAAAAGCGCGACAATCCCGCGCTGAAGGACAAGCCGGTGATCGTCGGCGGCGGCAGGCGCGGCGTCGTCTCCACCGCCTGCTACATCGCCCGCATCCAGGGCGTTCGCTCGGCGATGCCGATGTTCAAGGCGCTCGAGGCCTGTCCCGAGGCCGTGGTGATTCCACCCGACATGGAAAAATATGTCGGCGTCGGCCGTGAAGTGCGCGCGCTGATGCAGGCGCTGACGCCGCTGGTCGAGCCGCTGTCGATCGACGAGGCTTTTCTCGACCTGGCCGGCACCGAGCGCCTGCACGGCATGCCGCCGGCGCTGGTGCTGGCCCGCTTCGCGCAGACCGTCGAAAAGGAGCTTGGCATCACCGTTTCGGCCGGCCTCTCCTACTGCAAGTTCCTGGCCAAGATCGCGTCGGACTTGCGCAAGCCGCGCGGCTTCTCTGTCATCGGCGAAGCGGAGGCGCCGACCTTCCTCGCCGGGCAGCCGGTGACGCTGATCTGGGGTGTCGGCAAGGCGCTCGCCGCGACGCTGGAGCGCGACGGCATCCGCACCATCGCCCAGCTGCAGCGCATGGAGCGCGGCGAGCTGATGCGGCGCTACGGCGTCATGGGCGAACGCCTCTACAGTCTCTCGCGCGGCGAGGACGACCGCCGGGTCGTTCCGGACGGTGATGCCAAGAGCGTCTCGGCCGAAACCACCTTCGACACCGATATCGCCTCGCTGGCGGAACTGGTGCCGGTGCTGCGCGGCTTGTCCGAGAAAGTCTCGGCGCGGCTGAAGAAATCCGGCATCGCCGGGCGCACCGTGATGCTGAAGCTGAAGACGAAGGATTTCAAGCTCCGCACCCGCAACCGCCAGCTTGGCGATCCGACGCGGCTCGCCGACCGCATTTTCCAGACCGGGCTCGACCTGTTGCGCCGCGAGGCCGACGGCACGAAATTCCGCCTGCTCGGCATCGGCGTCAGCGATCTTTCCGACGACGGTAAGGCCGATCCGCCGGATCTTGTCGACGTGCGGTCGCGCAAGCGCGCGATGGCCGAAACCGCCATCGACGCGTTGCGCGACAAGTTCGGCAGAAAGGCCGTCGAGACCGGCTACACCTTTGGCAAGGGCCGCGGCGCCAATCCGCCCGAGCCGCTCGAGGAGTGAGAGCGGCCGGCATTCATTGTGGGCTTGATCAAGTGCGCTTCAGATCGATCCGGCTCGTCACCATGGTTTTGCCGGTTTTCGGATCGGTGTCGGTCACTGTCAGCCGCATGCCGTCGCTGCCGGTCTTTTCGACGGTCAATTGAGCTTTGCGGTCGCCGTTGACCTCCTTTGCCCAACGGATGCCAAGATTGAGCGCGTTGCCCGAGCGGCTTCCGTTCAACCGCGCCGGTCCCGTGCGCGAGCCGATATAGACGCCGGTATAGCCGGCGCCGCTGGCCTTGAGGTCGGCGCTGATCGCCCGCGTCATCAGGATCAGGCCGCGGCATTTGCCGTCGAGCGACAGCGAGGTCGAGGTGGCGCCGGATTTGAAGGTGCAGGAGATGTCCACTGTCGGCGCACTGGCGCTCACCTTGAGGGTGCCGTTGCCGGCGAAGCTGCCTTCGAACGAGCGCAGGAAATCGCCATCGTCGGCACGAGTGGCCGTCGCTGCCGTCAGGCAGCCGACGAGCAGGAACAGCATCGTCGATTTCATCGGAAGCCTCCCCCAGCATCGAAAGCTGCGAATATGACGAACGCCCGCGCCGGCTGCAGGTTCCGCCTTCAACGTGACTGTTTTTTGACGCCCCTTCCCAACGCCGCCGGGGCTGGCCCAGTCGAATGCGTCGACTAGCGGTTGCGGTCGAAGGTCCAACTTGCGAAATAGCGCCCATGGCACCCGCTCCCTCGATCACCAAGGCCGCGCTCTGGATGGCGCTGTCGATCGCCTCGTTCCTGGCGATGTCGGTCGCCGGCCGCACCGCGACGGCCGCGCTCAATGTCTTCCAGGTGTTGGAACTGCGTTCGGTGATCGGCTTCTTTATCCTGCTGCCGCTGGTGATGACGGGCGGCGGCTTCAAGGCGATGCGCACCGGGCGCCCCCTCGCTCACGTTGCCCGCAACGTCGTCCATTACGCCGGCCAGGCGGCCTGGCTCTATGCGCTGACCCTGATTCCGCTGGCCGTGCTGATCTCGATCGAGTTCACGACGCCGATCTGGACCGCGATCCTGGCGGTGAGCTTTCTTGGCGAAAGGCTGTCGCGGCCAAGGCTGACGGCGATCGTGCTGGGATTGATCGGGGTGGTGATCATCGTGCGTCCCGGCGTCGGCTCCGTCGATCCCGGTCATCTCGTCGTGCTGGGAGCCGCGATGTGCTTCGGCGTCTCGGTGGTCATGGTCAAGTCGCTGACGCGAACCGACAGCGTCGTGCGCATCATCTTCTGGATGCTGATCATCCAGTCCGCGGTCGGCCTTGTCCCGGCGCTCTATGTATGGCGCAACCCGGCGGTCGAGCTGTGGCCGTCGATATTCGTGGTCGCCTTCACCGGCATGTCTTCCCATTTCTGCATGGCCCGCGCGCTCAGCCACGCCGATGCGACCGTCATTTCGCCAATGGACTTCCTGCGCGTGCCGCTGTCTGCGCTGATCGGCTGGCTGCTTTACAGCGAGCAGATCGATGCCTTCACCGCCAGCGGCGCCTTGCTGATCCTGACCGGCAATCTGCTCAACCTGCAGCGCAAAGCGCCTCAGCCTGCCGAAGTTGCCACCTCGTAAGGCGTGTCGCGTGAAAAAGGATTCACGCGACCTGCTTTAGGTCTTTGATTTTAAGCATGTCTTTGTCCCGAAACCGCTGCACACGGGAGACATGCTTCAGGTCGCTTACGACCCGACAAGCTGGCTGCCAGGACCGCCGTCACTCGCCGCGTCGATCGAGCGGCGCTCAGTCATAAACGCCATCAAACAGAAATTCGTTGTCGCTGCCGGCCTTGAAATGTCCGGCGTAGGAACCCGCCGGCAGCAGCAATGCTACGCCTGCACCGTTGCGCAACATTACGGTCTTTGGCCCGGTCGCAAGGTGAAATGGCGGATCAAGCACTGCGCCGTCGATTTCGAGTTGGCCCCTTAAGGGCGCTCCATCAGTGCTGTAGAGCGCATAGCCTCCAGCGATGGGAACATCAAAAATCTTCCGCTGCCCGGGATAAAGGCTGCTGCCGGCGATCCTGAGGTTTGGCGCGACACGAACGTAGCTGTTCAAAATCAGGGGCGCGACCACCGGATAGATATAGTCCATCCGGTAGGACCACAGGATCAGCTTTGGCGGAGAGTTGCTAAGGACATTATAGGCCTCGGAGCGTCCGCTTTCCCGCAAAGTTTTGAGCACGTAGTGTTTGTCGAGCCATAAGGTTGTCGGCTCCATCCGGTTGGGCAGCATCCCTATACCATCGAAATACCGCTCATCCGGTGCAAGCAACGACTCTGCGCGCGCCACCAGTTCAAGTTGGGCCGCATTGTCGAAGCGAAGGTAAAGCAGATTGACAACGAAGCTAATGGCCATCGCCGTGGCGAGCGCTATCCACGCAACGCGCAGGTAACGCACGCGGGTTGCGAGGCCGTCGAGCATCGCCAACGACCATAGCGACATGAACGGCAACGCCATGATGAACACGTAAGGCCACGGCTGGTCGTGCGCGAAGACCAGCACCGTGATGACGACGGAGAAGACCAGCGCAATTCGCCGTCGTTCGTCGAACTTCATGATCCGCATCAGAGACAGAGCCATGCCGGCGAAACAGAAGACGTAAAGAACATAGTTGCGTGCGAGCGTCTGCAGCACGAACCGCCTCAGCCCCCCGTAGTCACCGCCCCCGCGCGTCGCAACCTCGATCGGGCCGAATACGAGGTTCTTGGCAATCGAAATAGGATCAGCGCCGCCGAAGATGAAGCAATAGGCAATTATGGGAACGGTCCATCCCAGCACGAGCCACGCGCCGCGGGCCACGCCTGCCGCGTAGCGCCTCATCAAAGCTGCGTCGGCGACCAGACCAACGCCAAGCGCAAGATTGAAGTAGGCTGCTTTCTGCGTCGCGAGGAACGACAAGCCGCTTAAAGCGCCGGCAGCGACAAGCTGCCATCCCCTCAATTCACGTGCCCGCAGGACGACCAGCAGCGCCGCCACGGCGAAGAACACCGCCAGCGGTTCGGCGATACTGCGAAAGATGCGCTCCATGAAATTCGAAAAGCACAGGAGGAGGAGGACGATGATCAGAGCACGGATCCGATCCTCCCCAAGCGCGCGAGCAGAAGCGTAGACCATGGCGGTGATCGCGCACCCTATCAGCGCGGTCTGAGTGCGGCCGACAAGAAGTATGGACGTGGCATCCCAGCCGATCAGGTGAGCCAACTTGTAAAAGGCGGTGGAGCCGACCGCCTTGCTTGGCTGCACCGTGGCGAACAGGCCATTAAACAAATACTTCGCATATCCAAGCTGGCCAAATTCATCCATGACGAATCGGCACTTCCAAGCCAGGACAAACAACAAAACGATCTTCAGTCCGATCAAAGCACGTAGAAGGATCGTTAAGCGGCGCGATCCTGCACCGAATAGATCAGCCAGACCTGCTTCTGATTGCATTCAACCCAGCCCTTGAATGAACCTCAGATGTAAGCGACGTTAATTAAGAAAATTGGCTATGCCATACGGCTCATGACGTTTGAAACCCTATTCGATGTTTGTTCCTTGAAGGCCTCAAGCACAGGCCAGGGCCGTAGCATCTGGAGTCCAGCCAGATGCGGATGCGACACTACATTGACCATAGCGAAGCAGGTCAAAGTTCGGCCGCTCCTGCCCCTGCCAAGGTCAGCACGCCGCGCGCCATTGCGCCCCAGTCATACTGAGCCAAAGCGTAGCGAGCCATGGCGACGCGTTCCACGGATGTGAAGGCAAGGCTATCGATGGCATCGGTACAACGCCTGGCCGAGCCCTCAGGATCGGTGAGATCGATGGCAACGCCACGCAGCCATTCGGCAGCGCCAGGGTCAGCACGGTTGCTCGGTTCGCCACAGACGACAGGCAGGCCGCAGGCCATTGCCTCCTGAATAACCAGCGGAAAGCCCTCTCCCACGCTCGGCAACAGCAGGAGGTCAACCCCCCGATAAAGATCGGCCAGGGCCTGGGGGCTCTGGGCGCCTAGATCATGAACATTGGCCAGCCCCCATTTGCCGGGTCGGATCGGGCCGCTGCCGACCGTGAGAAATGTGATATCCGGGCGGGACGCAGCCAAAGCGCGCAGCACCGCCAGCCCCTTCTTCTCCACATAGCGACCAACAAAAAGAACGCGGCGCGTATCCGGGGAGATTGCGATCCCCGCCAGAGCCGCTGGCACGAAGGCCGGGCCTTCGGCGGGATGAAAAATTGCACCGTCGACACCGTTGAACAGCAGTTGGTAGGGAATGCGCGCCGGAGTGCCCACGAGGTCATGGCGCACCGTGTCGCTAATGAACACAAGCGCGTCGGCCGCCCGGAGCATATGGCGCGTGACGACGATGTTGGCCATTGCCATTACCGAGCGGAGAATGCGCGAAGAAAAGGGGATGCCGGCGATATGCTGTATTAAGACAACACGCTTGCGAGAGGCCTTCGCCATCAGCAACGCCAAGATGGATGTGACGTACAGCGCATCGTGCACGACCACCGCATCGCTGCGGCGTACTTCACTGGCCAGCGCGCGGATCGCACGAACACCCGGCAGCGGGATTGGCAGGCCAATGATCTTCTCGGTTGGGTTGACGCAGGCAAGCGGCACCGCTTCAACTCCGGCCTCTGGCGGCTGATCGGCATCGCTGGCCGCCCAAACCGCCTGGACGCCCGGTTGCGTGAATTGTCGGCACAAATGCCCGGCCACCCGCTCTATGCCGCCGCCGTGGGCTTCATAGAAATGGCTGACCGTCAGAATGCGCAACGGGTTAATCCTTCAAGTCGGCTCGAAGCGCATCGCCACCTCGAGCCTATTGGGAAACAGCAGTCGATAGATGTTCTTCCGATACTGCTTCGGTGCGGCGCGACGGGCGATGCGGTAGCCGCTTTCGGCTGCTAGCCTCTCCCAATCTGCTCGCGTCAGGTAGCGCGCCCAGATCATTCCGCCAAATGGGATATTGCCTATGGCGTCCATTGTGGTCAGGCGCAGGTTGTCCAGCGTTCCGCAGCTTTCGTGATCCTTTATGTAGAGCGGGCCATCGACGACGCGCCGAATTTCACGCAACAAGCCCATACGTGCTGCGACTGGAACGTGATGCACTACATTGTTGAGCGTCGCTGCAGCAAAACTGCGATCCGCAAAAGGCAGGGTTTTGCCGTCATACTGCCTGGTCGGAACGCTCAGCGAGGAACAGAAACGGTCAACCATGTCCACTGTCTGTACCTCATCCACCGGAAAAAGTTCGGCCATAGCTTGCGCAATCACCCCGGTGCCACCACCGACGTCAAGCAGATTGCGATGGTGTTCGTCCCACAGCTCACGCAAACTATCGAGCATGACCGCCTGATAGGTCGGCACCTTGTTCCGATACATGGCGAGGTGACGCGACAGGATGCCCTGCAGAAGTCTCGGGTCGATGGGGCGCATTGCCGTGGCCAAGGTCATCAGCCCCCCGTCATCCAACGGTTTGGCGTGGCGATAGCCCATCGACCAAGCAGGAAGTTCAGCGCCAGCATGCAGACCGAGGCAACCGGCGAGGCGAGCACCATAGGCAGGCCGACCTGCTGATGCCAGAACCATATGGTTACAAAAGCCAACGGTATGTTGGCCACCATTGCGATGACGTAACGCACGAAGGTTATGGGAGCCAACGGTCGGCGAAAAGTGAACACGCTATGCAGCACATAGCCCGTGCCCGCCACGACGCAGAAGGACAACAGCACGGCCAGCCATAACGGTATCCCAGCCCTGTCAGCCAAGATGATCACGGCGTTGTGCAGCACGATGCAGATACCGGCGATCACGACATAAGCAAAGGGCGTGCGCATGCTCATATGGCTGCCTTGCGGGCCCGGACCAAGAAAACGCAGGCGTTGTCGTTGCGTATTTGGGCGGGCGTTATGCGGTCTTCCAATTGAGCGCGCAGGTTCATCAGCAGGGCAAGCAGCGATGCCGAAGCAGCGCCTATGATCGGCAAACGTCGAAGGAAGAAAGCAAAGCCCGTCAGGCGGATAAGCGTCGTCGTTGCCAAGGGCCCGGCAATCGCATGCACCTCTTCGACTTCGAGGCCGCGATCAGCAAGATCCACGACAAGTCCTGTGCGTGTCCAGCGGCGATGATCTTCGGGATGAGGATGGTAGAGCCAGGTGCCGTGAGTGGACAACAGCAGCACACCGTCGTCGCGCAGCAGCCTCCGAATCTCGGCGCAATAGGCGTCAAGATCGCGCACGTGCTCCAACACCTGCACTGAAAGCACCGCTCCGGCGGCGCCATCGGCCAGCGGCACGCGGCCCTGCTCGTCTATTTTCAGGAAGCTGCCTTCGCCAATATCCGCGCCGCGATAATCAATCTTCATTTGCAGCATCATGTCGGCATAGGGCATGTCACCGCAGCCGAGATCGACCATCAGCGTGCCCGGGCGGACATGCGTCCTCGCCTCTTCTTGCAACAGCCGAGCCAGCCCACGCAAGACCAGCCAGTCCGTGTCCCAGATACGCGGGGCAGCCCTACTTTCTCTCATACCATCAACTCTCAAGGGAACCACCGACCTGCTGTTCCTACACTATCCTGTTGTCCGGAGCGCCAGTGCCAACAATGTCGGAAAGCAGGCGGTCAAAACGCACGCCTGCCATCCAGGTTATCAAGCAGCAACTTGAGCACAAAGCCGGCCAGCACCATGGACATGCCGGCCACGCAGGCGGTGGTGATCACAAAGGTCAGGTGCACCGACTGCTCCATCGGGCCGCCGACAAAAATCCAATGCAGCGCCAGCAACACGTCCGCGACAAAGCCTGCCACCGCCAGCACGCCGCCGGAAAAGACCAGCCATTCCAGCGGTCGGCCGCGCATCAGCCACGGCACGATTCGGCCTCCGTGGACCGGGTGATAAATGGCGATCGCCACCTTGGCCAGCATGCCGAAAAGGATCGCCGATAGGCCGATCAGAGTCGCCATCGCGGAGAGCGCGACGAAGTGAATTCCAAAATACCACCCGCCGATCCGGACAGGCCCCTCGGCGAGGATCGCAAGGCCAACAACGCCAGCCACCAGCAAAGTCACTCCTGGTATAAGGTACATGGTATCGGGTGCATGGGCTATGATCAGCCGCAGGTGTCGCCAACCGTCACGGAATGAGCGCAGATGAGGCGGGCGGCCGCGCTTGTCCGGATAGAGCTTGATAGGCACCTCGCGGATCACGAGGCCGGCGCGGTGCGCGTTGATGACCATCTCCGAAGCGAATTCCATGCCCGGCGAGCGCGCGCCCATCCTGCTGAACGCATCGCGCGTGAACCCGCGCATGCCGCAGTGAAAATCATGTATCGGAGAATGATGAAGCCAGCGGGCAATCGTTGAAAGCACCGGATTGCCGAGATAACGATGCAGCGGCGGCATTGCGCCGGGCTCGATACCGCCCGCAAAGCGATCGCCCATCACCAGTTCGGCACCATCCTCCAATGCGTCGATGAAGTCGCCGAGGCTGCTCCAGTCGTAGGAATCGTCTGCGTCCGCCATGATGAGGTACTTGCCTCGCGCAGCTTCGGCCGCCGCGCTGATCGCCGCGCCATACCCCTTGACCCGCTGGTGCACGACACGCGCGCCGAGGGACTCTGCAATCTCAACCGACCGGTCGCTTGACCCATTGTCCCCGACGACGACCTCACCCTTGATGCCCCTCTTCGCAAAAACATCAAGAGCTTTGCTAATGCAGATGCCGAGCGTGCGCTCCTCGTTCAGGCAAGGGATAATAGCCGACACGAGAGGAGCCCCCGCATCATCGGCCCGCAGGACATCCAGATCGGTCTGGACCGCTGCGAAATCTAGCTTGTCGACCATCGTGCCCCGCTCCGCCCAATCGTCAGCCCTACCGACTACTAGGCTACGCCCCAACATTTCCGCAGCCTAGCTGCAACCTTAGCAAGAACAAGTTAGTCAAAGATATACAGAGCCATACACCGTTGAGCGAATGGCATGGCGAGTACTTGGTGGGAGTTTTTGCTCTCGTCGCCAGAGCGCCACATCCAGATATGCCGACGTGGCCAGTCGCCTCGCGCCAAAGCAATCCCGGAAAAGGCGCGTAACGGTTCTCCGCCCGGAATTGCGCGAAAACAAACGGTTGGACCTACACCAGCTCCACTTCGACAACACCCGGCACCGCGCGCATGGCCGACGCGACTTGCGGCGAGATGCGGTAGCGGTTGGGAAGCTCGATCTCCACCTCGCCCTGCCCGGCGTCCTTGATGAGCACGAAGCTCACCTGCCCCTCGCCCTTCACGGCAAGCTGGCTGGCGACGATATTGATCGGCTGGGCGTCGCGCACGAAGATGCGCAACGCCTTCTGGATGCGGCTTGCCTCGTCCTCCAGCGACTGCACCGTCTGGATGCGCAGATTGATGCCCTCCGGCCGGTCTTCCGCCGAAACCGTGATCACCACCGAACGGCCGGGTTCCAGCATGTCGCGATACTGCGCCAACCCTTCGGAAAACAGCACCGCCTCGTATTGGCCCGTCGTGTCGGAAAACTGCACGACGCCCATCTTGTTGCCGGTGCGCGTCTTGCGCTCCTGCTTGGTGGTGACGGTGCCGGCGAGCCGGCCGGCGGCGGCGCCGCGTTTGACCGCGGCCGAAAACTCCGCCCAGTTCTGCACCCGCATCTTCTGCAAGGCGGCCTTGTACTCGTCGAGCGGATGCGCCGAGAGGTAGAAGCCGACGACCTGGAATTCTCGGTGCAGCCGGTCGGCGGCAAGCCATGGCTCGGCCGCCGGCAGGTTGAGCGCCTGCGACTGGCTCCCAAGCGACGCTCCAAAAATGTCGGCCTGGCCGGAAACAGCATTTTGCTGCGCCAACGAGGCGAGCCCCATCATCCGCTCCACGCCGGCCATCATCACGGCGCGATCGTGCCCGAAGCAATCCAAGGCCCCTGCCATGATCAGGCTTTCGAAGACGCGCTTGCCGACGACCTTCGGATCCACGCGCTCGCAGAAATCGGCAAGGTTCTTGAACGGCTTCTCGCCGCGCTTTTCCACGATGTGCTCGACCGCCGCGTCGCCGACGCCTTTCAAAGCCGCCAGCGAATAGAAGATCTTGTTCTCGCCGACCTCGAAGGGGCGGAAGCTGGTCATCACCGACGGCGCCACCACCTCGATGCCGAGGCGCAGCGCGTCTTGCCGGAAATCGGCCAATTTGTCGGTATTGCTCATGTCGAGCGTCATTGACGCCGCCAGGAACTCGACCGGATAATGCGCCTTGAGATAGGCCGTCTGGTAGGAGACGACCGCATAGGCCGCAGCGTGCGACTTGTTGAAGCCGTAGTCGGCGAACTTCGCCAAAAGGTCGAAGATGAAGTCGGCCTGCGGCTTGGAGACGCCGCGCTCGACCGCGCCCGAAACGAATCGCTCGCGCTGCTTGTCCATCTCGGCGCGGATCTTCTTGCCCATGGCGCGGCGCAGCAGGTCGGCCTCGCCGAGCGAATAGCCGGCAAGCTCCTGCGCGATCTGCATCACCTGTTCCTGATAGACGATGACGCCTTGCGTCTCCTTCACCAGATGGTCGATCTTGGGATGGATCGAGGCCATCTCCTCCTCGCCATGCTTTCTGGCGTTGTAGGTCGGGATATTTTCCATCGGGCCGGGGCGGTAGAGCGCGACCAGCGCGATGATGTCCTCGATGCAGTCCGGCCGCATGCCGATCAGCGCCTTGCGCATGCCCGCGCTTTCAACCTGGAACACGCCGACCACCTCGCCGCGCGACAGCATGGCGTAAGTATCGGGATCGTCGAGCGGGATGCGGGCAAGGTCGATGTCGATGCCGCGCCGGCGGATGAGCTTCACCGCCGTCTCCAGCACGGTCAGCGTCTTCAGGCCAAGGAAGTCGAACTTCACCAGCCCCGCCTGCTCGACATATTTCATGTTGAACTGGGTGACCGGCATGTCCGAGCGCGGATCGCGGTACATCGGCACCAGCTCCGACAGCGGGCGGTCGCCGATGACGATGCCGGCGGCATGCGTCGAGGCGTGGCGATAGAGGCCTTCGAGCTTCTGCGCCGTGTCGAGCAGCGTCTGGACGATCGGCTCCTTCTCCGCCTCCTCGGCAAAGCGCGGCTCGTTGGCGATGGCATCCGCCAGCTTGACCGGATTGGCCGGGTTCTGCGGCACCATCTTGGAGAGCTTGTCGACCTGGCCGTAGGGCATCTGCAGCACGCGGCCGACGTCGCGCAGCACGGCGCGCGCCTGCAGCGTTCCGAAGGTGATGATCTGCCCCACCTGGTCGCGGCCGTATTTCTGCTGGACGTAGCGAATGACCTCCTCGCGCCGGTCCTGGCAGAAGTCGATGTCGAAGTCCGGCATCGAGACGCGGTCCGGGTTGAGGAAGCGCTCGAACAGCAAAGAGAAGCGGAGCGGGTCGATATCGGTGATGGTCGTCGAATAGGCCACCAGCGAGCCGGCGCCCGAACCGCGTCCCGGCCCGACCGGGATGCCTTGCGCCTTTGCCCATTTGATGAAGTCGGCGACGATCAGGAAGTAGCCGGGGAACTTCATCTTCTCGATGATGCCGAGCTCGAATTCGAGCCGCTCGCGATACTGCTCGACCGTGTAGCCCGGCGTCGGCCCATCCTTGGCGAGCCGCGCCTCCAGTCCTTCGCGCGCCTGGCGCGCGAGCTCGGCGGCTTCCGCTTTCTCGGCCGCGTCCTTGTCGGCAGAATCGGCCCCGGTGAAGCGCGGCAGGATCGGGCTGCGGTTCTTCGGAAAGTAGGAGCAGCGCATCGCGATCTCGACGGTGTTGTCGATCGCTTCCGGCAGGTCCGAGAACAGCCGCGCCATCTCGGCCTGGCCGCGCAGGAAATTGTCCGGCGCAAGCCGCCGGCGGTTGTCGGCGGCCACCACCGAGCCTTCGGCAATCGCAATCAGCGCGTCATGCGCCTCATAGTCTTCGCGCTTAGAGAAGAAAGCCTCATTGGTTGCGACCAGCGGCAGTTCGTGGGTGTAGGCCAGATCGACCGTCGACTTCTCGACCATGCGGTCATAGCCGGCGACCCGTTCCAGCTCGACATAGAGACGGTCGCCGAACAGGCCTTTGAGGAAGAGAAGCCGCTGCTCGGCAAGGTCGCGGCGGTCCGCCTTCAGGGCGCTGCCGATCGGACCGCGCGGGCCTCCGGTGAGGCAGATCAGCCCTTCGCACTTCCCCTCCAGCATCGTGCTGGTCAAATGCACCGGCTCGCCGGGCGGCGTCTCCAGATAGATCTTGCTGACCAGCCGGACCAGATTGGCATAGCCGGCCTCGCTGGCGGCAATCAGCACGATCGGCGACATCTCAGGCCCGTGCCGGCGACGGTCGCGCTGGGCGTCGCTCGCTTCGCCGGAAAAGGCGAGATCGACCTGGCATCCGATGATAGGCTGGATACCGTCCTTGACCGCCTTCTGCGCGAATTCAAGCGCGCCGAACAGATTGTTGGTGTCGGTCACCGCGATCGCCGGCGCCTCGTCCTTGACCGCGTTGCCGACGATGGCGCCGAGCTGCAAGGCGCCCTCAAGCAGCGAATAGGCCGAATGCACGCGCAGATGGATGAAGGTCCGCGCCGGCGCTTCCGGGCGCGCGGCTTTCACGGCAGCTTCGCGCTTCAACGGGTCGCGTGGGAGTTCATCGGCCATGGGGCTCTTGTCGCTCGAAAGGACTCAACATCTGTGCAGATGTATTGTCCGGGAGCGCGCGATGCGAGTCCAGCGATCACCTGTGCACAGCAGAGCCCGTCAGGCGAATTCCATGATCACCGCATCCACCGCCAGGCTGTCGCCGGGCTTGGCGTTGAGCTTCGCCACGATGAGGTCTCTTTCGGCGCGCAGCACGTTTTCCATCTTCATCGCCTCGACCACGGCCAGTGTCTCGCCGGCCTTGACCTCTTGGCCCTCGGCGACGGCGATCGACACCACGAGGCCGGGCATCGGGCAGAGCAGCATTCTCGACCTGTCCGGCGGCAGCCTCTCCGGCATCAGCCTTTCAAGCTCCGCCGTGCGCGGCAGCATGGCTTGAGCCGTCACCGACATGCCTTTCCAGGCGATGCGAAGACCGTTCGGCACCGGCCGCACCTGCGCCGCGATCCGGCTGCCGCCGACCGTGCCGTGCCAGATCGCATCGCCCGGCCGCCAATCGGAGGCGACCGTCAGCGGCTTGCCGCCATCGATCGACAGATCGATCTCCATCGGAATGGAGACCATGCCGTCGACAATGCCGGCGGCAAGATAGTCCGTGCCGATCTTCACCACCCAGTCGCGCTTGAGATGGCCCGAATGCGGCGCCAACCGTCCGCTGAGGCGGTCGAGCCGGTCCCGGCGCAGTAGCTCGATCGCGGTGGCGATCGCGGCGAACACCGCCTTCTCCCCGCTGTCCGGTTCGACCGGCGCGAAGCCGTCCGGATATTCCTCGGCGATGAAGCCGGTCGAAAGCCTTCCTTCGCGCCAGCGCGGATGCTGCATCAGCGCCGCCAGGAACGGAATGTTGTGCTCGATGCCGTCGACGACGAAGCTGTCCAGCGCCACGGACATGGCGTCGATGGCCTCCAACCTTGTCGGCGCCCAGGTGCAGAGCTTTGCTACCATCGGGTCGTAGAACATCGATATCTCGGAACCTTCGGTGACGCCGGTGTCGTTGCGGATCACGATGTCGCCGAACGTGCCCTCTTGCGGCGGCCGGTAGCGCGTCAGCCGGCCAATCGAGGGTAGGAAATTGCGGTACGGATCTTCAGCATAGAGGCGGCTTTCCACCGCCCAGCCGTTGAGCTTCACGTCGCTCTGCCTGATTCCGAGCTTTTCGCCGGCGGCAATGCGGATCATCTGCTCGACAAGGTCGATGCCGGTGACGAGCTCGGTCACCGGATGCTCGACCTGCAATCTTGTATTCATTTCAAGGAAATAGAAGTTCTTGTCCCTGTCGACGATGAACTCGACCGTGCCGGCGCTCTGGTAGTCGACGGCTTTCGCCAGCGCTACTGCCTGCTCGCCCATGGCCTTGCGCGTCTTGGCATCGAGGAACGGCGACGGCGCCTCCTCGACCACCTTCTGGTTGCGGCGCTGGATCGAGCACTCGCGCTCGCCTAGATAAAGCGCATTGCCATGCGCGTCGGCCAGCACCTGGATCTCGATATGGCGCGGATCGACGACGAATTTTTCGATGAACACGCGGTCGTCGCCAAAGGAGCTTTTCGCTTCCGAACGCGCCCGCTCGAAACCGTCGCGCACTTCCGTTTTGCTCCAGGCGATGCGCATACCTTTGCCGCCGCCGCCGGCTGAGGCCTTGATCATGACCGGGTAGCCGATCTCGCCGGCGATCCTTTCGGCATGATCGGCATTTTCGATGACACCTAGCCAGCCGGGCACGGTCGACACCTTGGCCCGGCTCGCGAATTTCTTCGATTCGATCTTGTCGCCCATCGCGCGGATAGCCTTGGGCTTCGGCCCGATGAAGACGATGCCTTCTTTTTCCAGCGCCTCGCAGAAGGAGGCGCGTTCCGACAGGAAGCCGTAGCCTGGGTGCACCGCTTTGACGCCGGTCTCCTTGCAGGCGGCAATGATCTTCTCAGGCTGGAGATAGCTCTGCGCGGCGGGCGACGAGCCGATATGCACCGCCTCGTCGGCCATTTCGACATGCACCGCATCGCGATCAGCGTCGGAATAGACCGCAACCGTGGCGATCCCCATCTTGCGCGCCGTCTTGATCACGCGACAGGCGATCTCGCCGCGATTGGCGATCAGGATCTTCTTGAACATTCGGGTGTCGTCCTCCGGCGAAGCCGTCCAGTTCTATGGACAATCCCGCCATGGCTCAAGTGGCCGGACGGCGCGGATCTGCCCTGCCCTGAATGCGAACACCGCGCCGAAAAACGTCGCAACGGAAGTTGGCCGCCACAAAGGAACTCTGTAAAGTGGCGTTTGGGCTTACTGCGGAGGGCCGGCGGGTATTCGCCTCGCCGGGCAGGCTCAACAAGCCAGCCACGAGCTGACAATTTGTCT
>NZ_RQXT01000032.1 GCF_003863365.1 Mesorhizobium tamadayense
TATACAATTTTAGAGGGTATGCCGTTGTCCGGAACGCTGCCGGCACAAAAAAGCCCGCCGGACTGCGGGCTTCCAAATGCGGCGGGCCGGTTCGCGGCCAATCAAGCGGCGCTGCGGGTTTCCGAGATGATGCCGACGATGTCGTTGACCACGGTCTCGACCAGCTGCGGATCGTCGCCTTCGGCCATGACGCGGATCAGCGGTTCGGTGCCGGAGGGCCGGATGACGAGGCGGCCGGACTTGCCGAGCCGGTTGCGCGCGTTCTCGATCGCCGCCTTGACCAGCGCCTCCTCCAACGGCTTGCCGCCGGAGATGCGGACATTCTTCAGAAGCTGCGGCACCGGCTCGAACTTTTTCGACAGCTCGCTGACCGGCCGGTTCTGCCGCTTGATGCAGGCCAGCACCTGCAGCGCCGAAACCAGCCCATCGCCGGTGGTCGAGAAATCGGACAGCACGATATGGCCGGACTGCTCGCCGCCGACATTGAGGCCGTGCGCGCGCATGTGCTCGACGACATAACGGTCGCCGACCTTGGTGCGGTGCAGCTGCAGCTTCATGTCGCCGAGGAAACGCTCGAGGCCGAGATTGGACATCACCGTGGAGACGACGCCGCCGCCGGCCAGCCGTCCGTTCTGGTGCCAGGACTCGGCGATCAGCGCCATGATCTGGTCGCCGTCGACGATGGCGCCGTTCTCGTCGACGATGACGACGCGGTCGGCGTCGCCGTCGAGCGCGATGCCGATGTCGGCGCGCACCTCGTGCACCTTCTTCTGCAGGCCGGCCGGATGGGTCGAGCCGCACTCCTTGTTGATGTTGAAGCCGTTCGGCTCGACATTGATGGCGACCACTTCGGCGCCCAACTCCCACAGCGCCTCCGGCGCCACCTTGTAGGAGGCGCCGTTCGCGCAGTCGACGACGATCCTCAAGCCGGAAAGCGACATCGAGCGCGGTAGCGTGCGCTTGGCGAATTCGATGTAGCGGTCGTGGACGCCGTCGACGCGCTTGGCGCGGCCCAGCCCGTCGGAATCGGCAAGCGCAAGCTCGATGTCCTTGTCGAGCATGCCTTCGATACGCTCCTCGATCTCATCGGAGAGCTTGTAGCCGTCGGGACCGAACAGCTTGATGCCGTTGTCGTAGTAGGGGTTGTGCGAGGCCGAGATCATCACGCCGATATCGGCGCGCAGCGAGCGCACCAGCATGGCGACCGCCGGCGTCGGAATCGGTCCGAGCAGGAACACGTCCATGCCGGCGGCGCAAAGGCCCGACACCATCGCGTTCTCGATCATGTAGCCGGAAAGCCGCGTGTCCTTGCCGAGCACGACTCGGTGCCGGTGATTGCCGCGCTGGAAAGAAAGCCCGGCGGCCATCCCCACCCGCATGGCGACCTCGGCCGTCATCGGAAACTTGTTGGCGCGTCCGCGGATGCCGTCGGTGCCGAAATACTGCCCTGCCATGCTTGCTAAAGTCCCCGTCGGTTTTCAGCCGCCCGTATTGCCACAATTGGGCCGCATCCGATCATCACATTTCGTGATTGTATATTACCATTCCTTAGAAAATCATTGTCGCGGGCGGGTCAAGTGATTCGACAGCCTACCACGAGCCCCCACTGCAGCGGCAATATACCAGCCGGAGCGAGCTTTTCTGCCCAACGTCGCCTGGCAAGACCTTGCTCGCGCAACCGACCGCAAGCAATTCATCATCTTATCGGGACGAGCACACTTTGTTACGGCATCCGCCCCGGAAGCATCTGGCGCAATCCGAAGTTGAGAGCTATTGATTTGGTATAGGGACCTGGCGGCAGCAAGGGAGAAAAACGCCATGCTTATTCATAGACTTGCAACATTGACGGGCCTAGCCGTCGCAGCCTTTTTCGTGGCGGCGCCGGCCAACGCGCTGACCATGGCCGAGTGTAGCACCAAGTACAACGCGGCCAAGGATGCCGGAACGCTCAACGGCCAGACCTGGAACCAGTTCCGCAAGGCCCAGTGCGGCAGCGATGCCGCCGCGACCGACACGAAGGCCACGACCGACACGAAGGCGGCGACCGACACCAAGGCGGCTGACACCAAGCCAGCCAAGAAGGCCAAGGAGACGACCGCCGCGGCAACAGCCGACAGCTCGGCCAAGGGCCTGACCGCCAAGGAATGCAGCGCCAAGTACCAGGCCGCGAAGGCCGCCGGCACGCTGAACGGCATGAAGTGGAACGACTTCCGCAAGACCGAATGCGCGGCCGGCGCCACCGCGGCAGCGACCGAGACCAAACCTGCCACCAAGACGTCGACCGCTGCGGCCGACGGCGGCAAGGGCCTGAGCATGGCCGAATGCAGCACCAAGTACCAGGCGGCCAAGACCGCCAACAAGCTGAACGGCATGAAGTGGAACGACTTCCGCAAGGCCGAATGCGGTGCTGCCGCAGCCGATGACGACACCGTGCCGGCTCCGACGGAGGCGACTTTCACGAAGGAACCGGCGAAGCCGACGGTGACCGCTCCGAAGGGCGTGACCTTCCCGACCGCCATCTCGCCGAAATTTGCCACCGAAACCCCGGCCAAGGGCCGCATGCATACCTGCCTCGAGCAGTACTATGCCAACAAGGACGCCAATACTCTGAACGGCCTGAAGTGGATCCAGAAGGGCGGCGGCTTCTACAGCCTCTGCAACGCCAAGCTGAAGAGCTGATCGGCAGCAGGACCCAAAACAAAGCCCGCGAACCGCAAGGTTCGCGGGCTTTTTGCCGAGCTATGCATATCGGTTTTGGGCGAACGACATGCGTCGAAAGAGCGACCTAAAGCGCGTCGCATGAATCCGTTTCGAGACGACGCGCTTTAGATCAGCCTCAGTTGCCTTGCTTTGAGAACTGCAGGAGCGCGACCAGGCTTGAAAGATCGGCGTCGGCTTTGCCGGTAGCCACCCCGCGTTTCATGAGGCTTTGCATCGGCAAAACGAGTTCAGTGCTGATATCGGCCGCCCTGCTGGCGTCGACCAGATTGACATAGGCATCAGCCTGCATGCCCAGGTTGGAAACGACATTGCTGGTGTGATCGCCACTGTCGACCTGCTCCGCCCATTTGGGCAACCCGCCTTGCATGGCCTGAAGCCATGACATCAGCAGCGGCATGAATTCCCCGGCCGGGATTCCAGCCGTGCCGGTCAACGCCAGCGCCTGCAGGACACCAGCGAACAGCCCATACATTCCGGCCAGAAGCGAGATATCGTAGAGCGGCGCGAGACCCGCATCCTCGCCAAGATATCTGCTGGTGCCGAGCGCATCGAGCAGCCCCGAATGGGCGTCGAATGCTTGCCTTGGGCCGCTGTAAAGGATCAAGGCATGCTGCCCGCCGATCATCGGCGGCACCGCCATGATGCCACTATCGATATAGTGGGCGTCGTATTTGGTGGCCCAGACGGACATCGCCCTTGCCTGCTCAGGTGTACCGTTGGTGAGATTGACAAATGTGCGACCCGACAGCGCTTCCCGTGCCGGATCAATCACCTCATGGACAGTGTCATAGACAAGAAGGCACGCACGATCAGAGGGCTCGATCTGACGGCTTCCTCTACGCTCGCGGCCACGATGGCCCCCTTTCCCGCCAAAGCTTCCGATTTTGCCGGTGAACGGTTCCACACCGTCACCGCATGTCCCTTGTTGAGAAGGGCTTCGGCGAGCGCCGTGCCCATGGCGCCGAGGCCAATTACCGTGATATCTCATCCTGCTTCTCCTTTGTTCGCTTGCGGGGGTCACGCTGGCACCGGGCTCAGATCCTGGCCAAGGCCGCCATCGACGGTCAGCCGCGCGCCCGTGGTGAAGGTCGCGTCGAGCGCCAGGAACAGCACCGCGCGCGCCACCTCCTCGACCGTGCCGTGACGCTTCATCGGTGTGACGGCATCGCCTATCCTCATGAAGGCGGCCCGCTCTTCGGCGGAAGCACCGGCCACACCCATGGTCGGCGTATCGATGAAACCGGGGCTGACCACATTCACGCGGATCCGGCGTGGCAGAAGCTCGGCGGCCAGCACCTTGGCGAAAGCGCGAAGTGCCGCCTTTGATCCGGAATAGACGCTCATGCCAGCGGTGCCGGATTCGTCGGCAACTGACGAGGTGAAGATAATGGCGCCGCCATCCCTGATCAGCGGCAGCAGGCGCTGCGCGGTGAAGAAGGCGCCTTTCGCATTGATGTTGAAGGCGTAGTCGTAACTGTCCTCGGTGACACGCTCCACCGGTTGGAGATTGGCGACGCCGGCATTGATGTGAAGGAAATCGATCTGGCCGAGCTTCTGTCCCACTTCCGCCCCGAGCGTGACGATATCGGCCATGTCGCTGATGTCGGACTGCACGACATGAGCCCGAGAAAACAGCTTCGCGCGGACGGCGTCGACATTGCGCTGGTCGCGTCCGGTGACCAGGACTTCGGCGCCGCCGTCGGCCAGGGCTTCGGCGACGGCAAGTCCCATGCCGTGCGTCCCGCCGATCACCACGGCCTTCTTGTTTGTGATCGTGTCATGATCCATCCTCTTTCGACAAAATCCGGCCGCCGACGGCCTTTGCAGGCCGAAGCGAAAATACCGATATGATGTTGTGGTGTTCGCCGGTATTGGCGATCAGGTCCGAAGCTATGGACCGGCTTGGTTTTTCTCAAGTACCGACAAAAATGTAAGCTACCCACCGATTGCTCAGAATTGGATGAAACATGGGAAAGAACAGCCAGATAGTTGCGGACTAGGGCCGGCGCTTGAGGTGATCGGCGGCAAATGGAAAGCATTGCTGCTCTGGCAGGTACACAAGGCGCCGGCGCGATTCGGCGAACTGAAGCGGCTGGTGCCGGACATCAGCGAAAAGATGCTTATCCAGCAGTTGCGCGAGATGGAGGCCGACGGCATCATCAATCGCGAAGCCTTCCCCGAAGTACCGCCGAGGGTCGAATACTCGATCACCGAATTCGGCATCGAGCTGGACAATGCGCTGATCCCGCTCGTCAGATGGGGCAAGCAACACGCCGGCCGGACCGACGGCCAGCGCCCGGGTAAGGCAGGCGCCCACACCGTTGTGACCAACGCCGGATAGCAAAACGCCGCGGGGTTGAAGCCGCGGCGTTTCCTTCAAATCAGTGGCACTTGCTAGCTCGACGGCTGCGGCTCCAAGCCGCCTTCGGGCTCGGGGCCCTTCTTGCGGCGGCCGCCGGTGCCGGCCTTCGGCACGGCCGAGCCGCGGCTAGGCGGCGTGTCGTCACCGAGATCGCGGGCGGGCTTGTGGCCGGCGATCAGCTGCTTGATCTCCTCGCCGGTCAGCGTCTCGTATTCGAGCAACCCTTCGGCCAGCGCGATCCAGTCCTTCTTCTTCTTGGTGAGCACCGACTTCGCCGTCGAATAGGCTTCGTCGATCAGCCGGCGCACCTCGGCGTCGATGATCTGCGCCGTCTCTTCCGAGATGTTCTGCTGGCGCGCCACCGAATGACCGAGGAAGACCTCTTCCTGGTTGTCGCCGTAGGCGACATGGCCGAGCTTGTCGGAGAAGCCCCAGCGCGTGACCATGGCGCGCGCCAGCTTGGTCGCCTGCTCGATGTCGGAGGAAGCGCCGGAGGTGATGTTCTCCTTGCCGAACTTGAACTCCTCGGCGACGCGGCCGCCCATCATGATCGCCAGCCGCGAGATCATGTATTTGTAGCTCATCGAATAGCGGTCGCCTTCCGGCAGCTGCATGACCATGCCGAGCGCGCGGCCGCGCGGAATGATGGTCGCCTTGTGCAGCGGGTCGGCCGTCGGGACGTTGAGCGCCAGGATGGCGTGGCCGGCCTCGTGATAGGCGGTCAGCTCCTTCTCGGCCTGCGTCATCGCCGACGAGCGGCGCTCGGCGCCCATCATGATCTTGTCCTTGGCGTCCTCGAACTCCGCCATGGTGACGAGCCGCTTGTTGCGGCGCGCCGCCATCAGCGCGGATTCATTGACGAGGTTCATCAGGTCGGCGCCGGAGAAGCCGGGCGTGCCGCGCGCGATGACCTTGAGGTCGACATTGGGCGCCAGCGGAACGTTGCGCACATGCACCTTGAGGATCTTCTCGCGGCCGACGATGTCGGGGTTCGGCACCACGACCTGGCGGTCGAAGCGGCCGGGTCGGAGCAGCGCCGGGTCGAGCACGTCGGGCCGATTGGTGGCGGCGATCAGGATGATGCTTTCGTTGGACTCGAAGCCGTCCATCTCGACCAAGAGCTGGTTCAGCGTCTGCTCGCGCTCGTCATTGCCGCCGCCGAGGCCGGCGCCGCGATGACGGCCGACCGCGTCGATTTCGTCAATGAAGATGATGCAAGGCGCGTTCTTCTTGGCTTGGTCGAACATGTCGCGCACGCGGCTGGCGCCGACGCCGACGAACATCTCGACGAAGTCCGAACCGGAGATGGTGAAGAACGGCACGTTGGCTTCCCCGGCGACGGAACGGGCGAGCAGCGTCTTGCCGGTTCCGGGCGGGCCGACGAGCAGCACGCCGCGCGGGATCTTGCCGCCGAGGCGCTGGAATTTCTGCGGGTCGCGCAGGAACTCGACGATCTCCTCGAGGTCCTCCTTGGCCTCGTCGACGCCGGCAACGTCCTGGAAGGTGACGCGGCCATGCGCCTCGGTCAGCAGCTTCGCCTTCGACTTACCGAAACCCATGGCGCGGCCGGAGCCGGACTGCATCTGGCGCATGAAGAAGATCCACACACCGAGGATCAGGATCATCGGCAGCCACGAGATCAGATAGCCGAACAGCGAGTTGGAACCGTCGGATTCAGGCCGCGCATTGATCGTGACGTTCTTGTCCTGCAGCCTCGAGACCAGAGAGGGATCGCCGGGCGAATAGGTCTGGAAGCCGTTGGCGTTGTCGGTGTAATTGCCCGAGATGCGGGCGCCGGCGATGGTCACGCTCTTGACCCGGCCGGACGCGACATCCTGCAGGAACTGCGAATAGGCAATCTCGCTGGAGGCGCCGCGCGTCTGCGGCGTCTGGAAAAGATTGAACAGGGCGATGAGCAGGACCGCTATGATCGCCCAGAGCGCGAGGTTGCGATAATTCGGATTCATCTATTGTCCTGTTGGCGTCCGCGCGCGGACCCACGATGATGGAGGAAGCTTGAGCCTAACATAGGGAGAGCGCCTCCCCTTGCCAAGCATAACAGCATGCGTCGGTTAAGCTTTCGCCCATCCTCCGCCGCGATCATGGCCGCGAAAAGGCGATGGCGGCAGCGGCGGCGCGCCGATCAGCGCGGCCACCGCTGCCGCGGGCTTGAGATCGAAGGACGGCAGGAAGCGGGCGAAAGGCGACACCACCGGGACGATTGCCGCTGCCGGCGCCGCAGCGCCGCCGCCAGCAAAATCAAGGCATTCGCCGCCGCGCCACAGCGCTGGTTCAGCGGCCAGCGCCATGCGCAGCACGCTTGCCGGAACGCCGCCTTCCGGGGCAAATCGCTTGGCGGCGGCACCCATTGGCGCGATCACCAACCCGTCCGGTCTGTCGCTCAATGTGATGCGGCGCCGACCGTCCCAAAGGGCCCGGTTCTCCGCCGGAACGGCGGGCAGGTTGCGGGCCTCGCGATAAAGGAAGATGCCGGTCCGGCGCGTATCGACCACGGTCCGCGACAATGTGGCGCAAAGCGTCCCGGACCGCAGACGCTCGAACAGCGCCCGGCAGCGCGCTTCATCGACGAGGAACGAGACGCCGCCGACCGTGGCAAGCAGGATGCGCAGCGCATAGAGCGCCGCTTCGCTGTCCTCATTGGCGAAATCGCGATCGAGACGGATGAGCCCCGAAGCCGGCCTGCTGGCAAAGGCGCCGATCACCGCGGCCGCGCGGCTGCCGAGTTCCTCGCGTTCGGCGGCCGCCTGCCCGGCCTTGGCGATTGCCTGCGCGAAGCGCGCCTCGCCGTCGCCGCCCGCAAGCGAGATGCGCATGCGCGGCCGCTCGAAACGCCGGTTGGTATTGGTCGGGTCCTCGATCCAGCCGATGCCGCGGCGCTTCAGCATCTCGCGCAATGCCGCGCGGCGCGTGCCGAGCAGCGGCCGGGCGATCCATGTGCGCCAGTCGTAGAGCATGGCGGGCGCCATGCCGGCGAGGCCGCGGCCGCCGTCGCGCGCTTGCCGCATCAGCACGGTCTCTGCCTGGTCGTCGGCGGTGTGGCCGGTCAGGACCAGGCAGATGCCTTCCGCTTCGGCCGCCTCGGCCAGCAGCCGGTAGCGTGCCTCACGCGCGGCGGCCGGCAGGCCGGTCGACGGCTTGCGGCCGGACCAGATGAGCGTGCGGTGCGCGATCCCGTGCTCGGCGCAGAGCCGGGCCACGGCTTGCGCTTCGGCTGCCGACCCTGGTCTGAGCTCATGATCGATGGTCACCGCAAGCAGCCTTGCCGCGGGCAGGGTTCGGTCGAGATGGTGCTTGAGGAGAAGGAGAAGGGCGGTCGAGTCGCTGCCGCCGGACACGGCTGCAATGGCGCCGTTGGAAAAGTCGAAGTCTGAAAAAAGGCGGTCCGAAAGGTCAGGCCCGGTGTCGAGCATCAGCGCATGTAGCCCAAAAGCGGTCCCGGTTTCGGGACAACGACATGCAGGCTAGCACGATGCCAGCGCCTTTTCCTGCTTGATGCGTTCCTTCAACGCGCCGGAAACATCCGGATAGCGCTTGCCGATCTCGCTGAAGGTGGCGCAGGCCACGTCGTTCTGCTTGAGGCCGACCAGCGAAACGCCGAGCTTCAACAGCATGTCGGGCGCCTTCTTGGCCTTCGGGTATTCCTTGCTGGCGGCCAGGAAGGTCTCAGCCGCATCACGGTATTTCTGCTGGCCAAGCAGGGATTCGCCCAGCCAGTAATGCGCATCCGCCGCCTTGGCGTCCTTGGGGAAGCGCGAGATATGGTCGCGGAAACCCTGCTCGGCGGTGGGATAGTCGCCCGACAGGATGAACTGGTAGGAGTTGCGGTAAAGCTCGTCCGGATCGTTGGTCGAGGGCAGCGAAGCCATGACCGTACCGCCGGACTTGCTCTTGTCGCTCTTGGCGCCGGTCTCGGCGGAAGGCGCGGTTGCCGTGGCCGCGGGAGCTTGCGCCTGCGAGCCCGCCTGCGGGTTGGGTTCGGCATTGACGACATTGCCGTTCTTGTCGACCGTGATGGTGCCGAAGGTCTTCGGCGGCGCGCCGGTGATCAGCTTGCCCGGGTCGCCGGTCTGCGATTCGACGATGACGTCGCCGACGCTCTTGCCGCCGCCGTCCTGCGCACCCGTGCCGGCCGGAGCTTGCGTCGCCGGAGCATCGGCGACGCTGGTGTCGGTGCCCGCGTCGCCCAAATTCGTATTGCCGTTCCTGGTGTTGCCGTCCTGCGGCGCGGCCTCGGATTTTTTCTGCTCGGCGGGCTTGGCGCCCTGCGAGCCGCCTTCGAGCTGCTGGAAGCGGAACTCGTTGTCTTCCTGCTGCTTGCGCATCTGCTCCTGCATCTGCAGGATCTGGAAATTGAGCTCCTCGATCTTGCCGTTCATCTGGCGCAGCTGGTCTTCCAGACCGGTGATGCCGGCGCCGTCCTGCTGCGCCATTTGAGCCTGCTCAGTCTTCTTCTTGTCGCCGAAGATGCCGAGCGTCGGCAGATGGAAGGTGAACCCGCTGTCCGAGGATTGCCCGCCGTCCGCCGGGGCTGCGATGCCTGCGATGCTTGATACGAGCAGCAGCGCAAGCGTGCCGCTCAGGACCGTTCTGAAATGCATTATGTCTCTCGCCGTGAAATCTGTTGGCCTGATGCGCCTTTCCAAATCGGAATGGGAGGAAGCGCCCTCGCGCTCATAACAGGACGCGAGACTTCGGCCAAATTTTGTTTCAGGCCGTCGCATACGAAAAAGGCGGCCCTGAGGCCGCCTTTCGTTTCGCATATGTTGTATTTTTGCCGCCCGACGGAGCCTCAGGAGCCGGCGCCGGAGAGCGTGGTGACGGCGCGGCGGTTCTGCGACCAGCACGAGATATCGTCGCAGACAGCGACCGGACGTTCCTTGCCGTAGGAAATCGTCTTCAGGCGATTGCCTGCGACGCCCTTGGAAACCAGGAAGTCGCGGGTGGCGGCGGCGCGGCGGGCGCCCAGCGCCAGATTGTATTCGCGCGTGCCGCGCTCGTCGGCATGGCCCTCGATGACGATGGCATACTGCCTGTACTGGTTGAGCCACTGCGCCTGGCGGGCGAGCGTGGTCTGTGCGTCGGCGCGGATCGACGAGGAGTCGGTATCGAAGAAGATGCGGTCGCCGATATTGACGGTGAAATCCTGCGCCGAACCTGGCGTGGCGGCGCCGGCGCCGTTGAGGCCGAGATCGGCCGCGCTGTTCGGGGTCTTCTTCGAGGCGCAACCGGTGATGGCAAGCGCTGCCACCAACGCGATCACCGCCGGATTTCTGGTAAGTGCTGCGATACGGCCCATTGCCGCCCTCTCCTTCGTATTCGAGTGATTTCGTTGATCACCCAGTAACCACGTTTGGGTTAACCGGCATTCAAGAAACACGGTTAATTTTTCGTTTCGAGCCGCCGTCCTCGGCCCTTTTTTGTCGGGTCCAAGATGTGCGCGAACCGTAGGCGGAAATGCGGCTAAAACATGAAAAAGGGGGAATTGGGGAGTTGGGGAACTGAGGAACTGAGGAACTGAGGAACTGAGGAACTGAGGAACTGAGGAAAGAAATTAGGTCAGCTTCTCTCTGAGATTCACAAGCATCCCATGGACTTGGAGATAGGATTGCCGCCACTCGTCGAGTTGGCCCTGCGTGATGTATCGAAGGTCGAACGCGTAGGATATCCACGTTTCCACTTCACTGCATGACCCCATCGTCATCGAAACGAAGCGAGCAAATTCAGCTTTGGAGTGGCTCTGTTTGGCAAATCCCTCAGCCAGATTGGCGCAGATCGCTTTACTTGAGCGACGCAATTGATCGGCTAGCGCGTATTGCTCAATTTTCGGGAAAGCAAGCGTGGCTCTATGCACCTCAAGAGAAACTGCGTAGGCGCGCTTGTAGACCTCCAAGTCCCTCGCGCGCTCAACGAAGCGCCCCGGCTTCTCCATTTTCTTCAGTTCCTCAGTTCCTCAGTTCTTCAATTCCCCAATTCCCTCACTCCAGCAGCGGCGACCAGGCCGGATCCGAGGCGAAATTTGCCGTCGGGATCTGCTGTTCGTTGCGGCCGGTGAGATCGACCGAAACCAATTTCGGTCCGCCGGCCGAGTCGCGGAAGAACATCAGCACGCGGCCGTTCGGCGCCCAGGTCGGTCCCTCCTGCTGGAAGCCGGAGGAAAGGATGCGCTCGCTCGAGCCGTCGGTCTTCATGACGCCGATCTGGAACTCGCCGCCGGACTGCTTGGTGAAGGCGATGAGGTCGCCGCGCGGCGACCATACCGGCGTGGAATAAACGCCGTCGCCGAACGAGATGCGGTGCGGGTTGGAGCCGTCCGCGCCCATGACATAGATCTGCGAACGGCCGCTGCCGCCGCCGCGGTCGGAGGTGAAGACGATCTGCGAGCCGTCCGGCGAATAGGACGGCGAGGTATCGATGGCGACCGAATTGGTGAGCCGCGTGGTGGTGCGGCTTCTCAGATCCATGGCGAAGATGTTGGAGTTGCCGTCGTCGCGCAGCAGGCTCATGATCACCTTCTGGCCGTCGGGCGAGAAGCGCGGCGCGAACGTCATGCCGGGAAAGTTGCCGACCAGCTCGCGCTGCCCGGTCTCGATCTGCAGCAGGTAGACCTTCGGCTGCCCGCTCTCATAGGACATGTAGGTGATTTCCTGCCGGTTCGGCGAGAAGCGCGGCGTCAGCACGATGGCGCGGCCGTCCGAGAGATAGCGCACGTTGGCACCGTCCTGGTCCATGATGGCGAGACGCTTCTTGCGCGCGTTCTTGGCGCCGGATTCGTCGACGAAGACAACGCGCGTGTCGAAATAGCCTTTCTCACCGGTCAGCCGCTCATAGATGGCGTCGGCGATGATGTGGGCGAGGCGGCGGGTGTTGGCGTCGTTGGCGAAGAACTGCTCGCCCGCCATCTGCTGGCCGGCAAAAGTGTCCCACAACCGGTACTGGGCGCGGATGCGGCCGTCGGCCTCCTTGCCGACGCTGCCGGTGACCAGCGCTTGCGCGTTGATTACCTTCCAGTCGTCGAAGCGCGGCGTGGCATCCGGGCCCGAGATCTTCTCGATGAAGGCGCTCTTGTCGATCGGCGCGAACAGGCCGGAGCGCTTAAGGTCGGCGGTGACGATCTCCGTGATCTGCGCGCCGAGCGCGTCGCCGGACTGGAAATCCGTGATGGCGATCGGCAGCGGCTCGACATTGCCCTTGTTGACGTTGAGCTCGACGAGCGCCCAGGCCGGCAAGGTGGCGCCGGCTGTCATGCCCAGGGCCATGGCTGCAATCGTCAGGAGCGGCTTGAGGAAAGATCTCATGTCTTCTCGCTTTTCTTCTTTGATGGCTCAGACGCCCGGCCTAGAGGCCGAGCATCTCCCTTGGATCGAAGGTGACCCGGATGTCGTTCCAGATATCCTGCTTCCCGGCGGGAACCTGCAGGCCGGCCACGTCGCATTTTTGAACCGCGCGCACGGCGCTTTCGTCGAACTGCCGGTTGCCGCTCGACTGCTCGACCGACGGGCGGCCGTCGAGCTTGCCGTTGGTATCGAGGTTGAACCGGACCACGACGACGAAGTTCTCCGAACCTTCCAATCCGACAGGCAACGTCCAGCAGCCGCCGAGCTGAGCTTCCAGCGCGCCCTGCTCGGACTTGGAAAGCTTCTGGCCCTGGTCCTTCTCGCCGCCGAGCGACGACTGTTGCGTCGAGCGCTTGGCGCCGCCGCCGGAAGGCTTCTGCTTGTCGAGCAACGCTGAAATCTCATCGGCGTTGAACTGCTTGTCATCCGACTTCGGCTTCGAGGACGCCTCCTTGACCGGCTTTTCCGCGTCCTTGCGTTCCGGCGCCTTGGCGCTTTCGGCGGGAGCGGGCTGCGGCTTTGGCCGCGCCTCGGGTGCTGGAGCTGAGTCCGGAAGCTTGGCCTCGTCGGTCGGCTGTTCCTTGGCGATCGCCTCGGCGACGGCGTCAGGCTTCACCTCTTCCTTCTGGATAGCGGCGGTCGTGTCCTTCGGCGGCGCGGGAGTGGGCTCCTTGGCCGGTGTCGGCTTGGGGTCCGTCTGCTTGACCGGCTCGGGCTTGACCTCTTCCTTCGGCGCCGGGGTCGGCGCGACTTCAGTCGCGGGCACCGGCTTCGGCTTCTCCTGCGGCTTCGGCACGTCTTCGGCGGCCGGCTTCTCGGTCGGCGTCGGCGCCGGCGGTGGCGCGGATGTCTTCTCGACCGGCTTCGGCTTGGCCTCGTCGGTTACAGGTTTCTCGGTGTCGACGCTGTTCTCGCCGACCTTCTGCGCATCGGGAACGACATCGGGGCGCTTGGTCGGCAGCGGTGCCGGCTTCTCATGCATAACCGCTTTCTTGTCGCCCTGCAGCGTCTGCGCGATGGCCTCCATCGGCACGATGTCGACCGCCACCGACTCCACGTCGGCGGCCGGCATGGCAGGCGGTGAGGACAGCGTGAACAGCCCGAAGGCTAGCGCCACCGCGTGCAAGATCACCGATGTGGTGAGTCCCGTCCTCATCTTCGTGTCTACTGGTCCTGTTCCTGCAGCGAGACCAGGCCGATGTTCTTGTAGCCGGCTGCCGAAACGCGAGCCATGACCTTCATCGCTGTGCCGTAGTCCGTCGACTTGTCGCCGCGGATGAAGATGCGCTCGTCGTAGCCTGTCTTCGAGATCGCCTGCAGCTTCGCCACCAATTCATCGATCGGAATCTCGGTTTCCTGCAGATAGATCTGGCCGGTCGCATTGATCGACACAGTGATCGGCTGCGTATCGGCGTTCATCGGCTTGGCTTGCGTGTCCGGCAGGTCGATCGGCACGCCAACCGTCAACAGCGGTGCCGCGACCATGAAGATGATCAACAGCACCAGCATCACGTCGACCATCGGCGTGACGTTGATTTCCGACATCAGGCTATGGTGACGGCCGCGCCGTCTGTGGCCGCGTCCGCCCCGCCCTATGCCACCTGCGCTTGCAGCAGACATACCCATGATCGTTCCTCAGGCCTTCTGTGCGACTTTTTCATCGATTTGGCGCGAGAGTATGGCGGAGAACTCATCCGCAAACCCTTCCATGCGCACAGCGAGCTTGTTCGCATCCGATGACAGCTTATTGTAGGCGATGACGGCGGGAATGGCCGCGAGCAGGCCGATGGCCGTCGCCAGCAGCGCCTCGGCGATGCCCGGCGCCACGACCGACAGGCTGGTGTTCTTCGAGGCGGCGATCGCCTGGAAGGAGGTCATGATGCCGATGACGGTGCCGAACAGGCCGATGAAGGGCGCGGCCGAGCCGGTCGTGGCGAGGAAGCCGAGGCGGCCCTCCAGCCGTTCCATCTCGCGGGTCAGCGCCAAATCCATCGCCTTGTCGATGCGGGTCTGCAGCGCCAGCGGCGACTTCGCCCCTTTCTCGAAACTCTTCTTCCATTCGCGCATGGCGGCGACGAAGATCGCGCCCATGCCGGTGGTCTTGCGGTCGGCGAGCGTCCGGTAGAGGTCCTCGAGCGACTGTCCGGACCAGAACACCTGCTCGAAGCGGTTGAGCGCGAGCCGCATGCGGCTATAGGCGACGAGCTTGTCGATTATGATCGCCCAGGTCCAGATCGAGGCGCAGAGCAAGCCGATCATGACCAGCTTGACCACCCAGCCGGCCTGCATGAACAAGGCCCATATCGACAAATGCGCGCCCGGGTCGGCGAGTGCGATGTTTTCCATGACTACGTCCTTAAGATTTTCCGGGCATCGCTGGCGGCTGGCCCATGGGCATCCCTTTAGTCCGATCGCGCGAAGGTTGAAGCTTGCGGGACAAGCCCCGAATGCACCGGTTCGCGGCCTTTTCAGGGCAAATGTTGGTGAAAGGAAGGCGCACGAATTGCGCCAATCTTCACCAATTCCTTCATGAACCGTTATGGTTAAGGATGGGTTAGGATATGAAGCGCGGCGCATTGCCGCGCCCCGGCAGTCCGCTGCCGGGCTTGGATCGGTTGGTCAACGGCTCCAGAAGCATCGCGCTGCGACCGTCGGGCTCAACGGCGACCCGTCGGTATAAAGGCAGCGATCCATTCCTTGGGAAAACGTCTTGGCCGGCCGTTCTCGCCGATGATCGCCGCCTCGACCTTCGCCTCGACCAGCACTTCGCCGCCGCGCGTCAATTGCTGCGCCATGAAGATGCGGGCGCCCGAAATGTCCTCGGTGCGCGTGTCGATGGTCAGGATATCGTCCATGCGGGCAGGCGAACGGAAGTCGATCTCCATGCGCCGCACCACCCAGACGATGCGCTCGCCATGCCTGCCCTCGGCAAGCTCGGTGTGATGCACGCCGGCAAGCCGCAGATAATCCGAGCGCCCGCGCTCGAGGAATTCGAGATAGCGCGCATGGTAGACGACGCCGGAGAAGTCGGTGTCGGCATAGTAGACCCGGGCCTTCAGGCGATGGCCGAATTCCGTCAGCGCGCCGGAAAGCCCGGCGTCGAGCGCCGCCGATTCACCATGATCGTCCATCGCGCTTTCCTTTTCAGGCTCGAACGGGCACCTGTTCGTTCGCGCGCCCTCGCCTCCGAACCGATGCACGATCTCGGGCGGTGCGCGCGTGGCGCGGAACCGGATGGCACTGTTGGGCGCGATGATCAAGACCTTGATGGCGATGCTGCTGGCGCTTGTCGCCCTGGCGTTGCCCGCCGGGGCGGCGACGTTCTCGATGAAGCGCGGCCTCAATCTCGACCAGTGGACGACCTGGACCGGCGAGGAGAAGTGGAACGACCCGAAGGCCATCCTGCCCTATCCGGAATGGCGCCAATTCCTGAAAGAGGATGACCTCAAGGCGCTGAAGGAGGCCGGCTTCGACTTCCTGCGCATGCCGGTCGATCCCTCGCTTTCCTGTCCGGTGAGACGCTTTGGTTGCGCGACGACCTCTACGCCAGCGTGCTGGACTCGGCGCGCATGATCAACCGCGCCGGGCTGAAAGTGGTTGTCGACCTGCATCTCATCCCGGCCGGCAGCCGCAAGATCGGCATGCGCGAGGTGATGGACGACCCGGCCACCTTCGACGCCTATATCGAGGTCGTACGCAAGATGGCGCACACGCTGTCGGAAGAAGACGCTGGCCAGGTTGCTTTCGAGCTGATGAACGAGCCGATCGTCGATTGCGACGAGACCGGCACGAACCTGTGGCCGGACCGCCAGAAGAAATTGTTCGCGGCGGCGCGGTCTTCCGCCACCAGGCTGACGCTCGTCCTCACCGGCGGCTGCTATTCGAACGCGGCTTCGCTGGCGAAGATCGATCCGAGGGCGATTCCCGACGACAACATCCTCTGGGCCTTCCACTCCTACGATCCCTTCCTTTTGACGCATCAGGGCGCGACCTGGGCCGGCGACTTCATCCGCTATGTCACCGGCCTGCCCTATCCGCTGACCGCGGTGCCGCGCGCCCGGCTCGATGTGGCGCTGGAGATGATCCGCGACAGGATCGAGGCCGAGGCGCCGTGGACGCGCCGCAGCGGCATGCTTGCCTATCTCGACGAGCAGGTCGCCGGCATGGACACCCCCGACAAGCTCGTCGGCGTGATGGATGCGCCTTTCAAGACCGTCGAGGACTGGCGAAAGCCAACGGCATCAAGCCGCAGAACATCACACTCGGCGAGTTCGGCATGATCCGCCAGGAATACGGCAACGCCTATGTGATGCCCGCGGAATACCGCGCCGCCTATGTCAGGGACATGATGGCGCGCGCCGAGGCGCATGGCTTCTCCTGGTCGGTTTGGGGCTATGGCGGCGCCTTCGGCATCGTCGACGCCTTCGATGGCGCCAAGGCCGAGCCCAATGTGATGGACGCGATCAGGTCACTTCACTGAGCCCTTCCCGAAGGAAAACTACCCGAGATCGATCTGCAGGATCTCCGGCGGCATGCCGAAACGCACCGGCATGATGCTGAAGCCGAGTCCGCCGGACACGATCAGGTTGCGGTCGTTCTCGACGATATGGCCGTAGGCGAAGCGGTTGCCGAAGTCGGACGGCACGACTGGCGAATAGCCGAACAGCCGCACTTGTCCGCCATGGGTGTGGCCGGACAGCGTCAGCGATACCCGCCACGGGACTTTCGGGAAGATATCCGGCTCATGCGCGAGCAGGATGATGGGCGCGCCATCGCTGATCTTGGCGAGCGTGCCGTCGAGATCATCCAAGCCCTTGAAACCGTGGCGACCCAAGGCTTTGCTCGGCCGGATTGCCAGTTGATCCGCAAGTCCGGCAATCCAGAAGCCTTGACCGTCCTTCTCCAGCCGCACGGCGTCGTTTTCCAGCACCGGGATGCCGACGCTCTCCAGAGCCTTGCGCGCGACTGTCGGCCCGGCTCCTGTCACCTGGGCGGCATAATCGTGCCACCAGTCGTGATTGCCGAGAATCGAGAGCACGCCGAGCGGCGCCCTCAGCCCTGAAAGGGCGGACGCCCAATCCGGTGCGGACACGTCGGCCGTCACCAGCCGCATGCCGGCGATATAGTCGCCAAGCAGAACCACGAGATCCGGCTGCAAGGCATTGGCCCGCTCGACGAGCGAAGCGATGTGCTCGGCTGTCATCCAGGGCTTGCAGGCGTGGATGTCGGCAAGCGCCACGACGCGGAGCTTGAGTCCGGCCGGCCAGTGCGGCGGCGTCAGGGTATAGCGCTTCACATGCGTCAGAAGCATCGGCTCGATACCGACCGCATAGGCGCTGAGCGACACCATCGACAGGAACGAGCCGCCGATGAGGCGCAGGAAGCCACGTCTGGTGATCATCGGTCAGCCCCGCGCCCCTGGGGTTGCATCAAGCTTGCCTTAGAGGCCGCAATTGTGCCCTCACCTTGGCGGAGCAAAGGAGATTTTGCGCAGGAAAGCCCCTCCAAGTGCGTCCGACGAACAAATGTCCGTTACTCTTCCTGGAACAGACTGATCTGCTGCTGCGCGAGGTCCTTCGGCGCTTCGAGGCCGAGATGCCGCCAGGCGTTGGCGGTCAGCACGCGCCCGCGCGGCGTGCGCTGGATGAAGCCCTGCTGGATGAGATAGGGCTCGATGATGTCCTCGATGGCGTCGCGTGGTTCCGACAGACCCGCGGCGATCGTCTCGATGCCGACCGGCCCGCCGCCGAAGTTGCGGGCGATCATCGACAGGTACCGGCGGTCGAGCGCGTCGAGCCCGAGCCCGTCGACCTCGAGCCTGGTCAGCGCTTCGTCGGCGATGCGCTTGTCGACATGGCCGTCGCCTGCGACGGAGGCGAAATCGCGCACCCGGCGCAAGAGCCGGCCGGCGATGCGCGGGGTGCCGCGGGCGCGGCGCGCGATCTCCAGCGCGCCATCGTCGCCGAGCGGCATCGAGAGGATGCGTGCGCCGCGGCGCACGATCTGCTCCAGTTCCTCGACCGTGTAGAAATTGAGCCTGACCGGAATGCCGAAACGGTCGCGCAGCGGGTTGGTCAGAAGCCCGAGCCGGGTTGTTGCGGCAACCAGCGTGAAGCGGGCGAGATCGATCTTGACCGAGCGCGCCGCCGGACCTTCGCCGATGATCAGGTCGAGCTGGAAATCCTCCATCGCCGGATAGAGAATTTCCTCCACCGCCGGATTGAGCCGGTGGATCTCGTCGATGAAGAGCACGTCGCGATCCTCGAGATTGGTGAGCAGCGCCGCCAGATCCCCGGCCTTGGCGATGACCGGACCCGAGGTCGAGCGGAAATTGACGCCGAGCTCGCGCGCCATGATCTGCGCCAGTGTCGTCTTGCCGAGCCCCGGCGGGCCGACGAACAGCACATGGTCGAGCGCCTCGCCGCGGCTCTTGGCGGCGTCGACGAAGACCTTGAGGTTGGCGCGCACGGCCGCCTGGCCGACGAACTCATCCAGCGACTGCGGCCGCAAGGTTTGGTCGGCATCCTCGCCGCGCTTGTCGGGAGCAATGAGGCGAGGCGAAAGGCTCATGCGGCGTTCCTCGCATACGCCAAGGGGCAGGACAAGCGTCTCACCGCGCCAGTTCCTTCAATCCGAAGCGGATCAGCTTCGACGCGTCCGCCCCTTCGCCGGCCGACTTAAGCGCCGCCGAAACCGCGTTGGCGGCGATGTCGCGCGAATAGCCGAGATTGACCAGCGCCGATACGGCATCGGCGATCGGTGCAGGCGCCACGCCCTCGCCGAGCTCTTGCCTGAGGCCGATCGTGCCGTTGCCGGCGCCGGCATAGGCCGGAGCCTTGGTGCGCAATTCGGTGACGATGCGCTCGGCCACTTTCTTGCCGACGCCCGGCGCGCGGGAAACCATGGCGATGTCGCGCAACGCGATCGCATTGGCGAGGTCGGCCGGCGCCAGCGTCGACAGCACCGCCAGCGCCACCTTGGCGCCGACGCCCTGCACATTGCTCATCAAAAGGCGGAACCATTCGCGCTCCAACGCCGACTGGAAACCATAGAGCCGGATCATGTCCTCGCGCACATAGGTCTCGATGAACAGCACCACCGCCTCGCCGGGCGCCGGCAGCGATGCCAATGTGCGTGCCGAGCAATGGGCGACGTAGCCGACGCCGTGCACGTCGACCAGGCAGGAGTCCTCATCGATCTCGTCAAGTGTTCCCTTGAGCTTGCCGATCATGTCGTGGCTTTCATGTTTCCGGAAAGATGATTTCGAGATCGGGAAAATAGCTGCGGTAACGAGCGGGGTCGCGTGTCAGGAGACGGTGCCCGGCAACGGCCGCATGAGCGCCAATGAAAAAGTCGGGCAGCGTCCTTTCCCGAACGCCGCCGGCGCGACGGTAGCGGGAATGCGCGACACCGGCCGCGAACGCCGCTTCCCACGGCACCAGCTCGCGGTCGATCTCAAGCATGTCGGTCGCTCTTTTAAGCTGTGCCTCTGTCGCGATCAGCGGGGCAAGTTCGGACCAGACAATCGTGTTGACCACCAACGCGCCTTCGCGCCGGCAGGAGGCGATGGCGTTGGCCGACCATTCCGTCGCGGGTCCGCCCGGCCCCCAGACGTCTATCAGCACATTCGTGTCAACCAACGTCGAGATCTTCACGCGGGCCCCTCAACCATTGCATGTACTCGTCAGTCGTCATGCCGCCCAGATCCAGCGTCCCCTTCATTTTATCGAGGACTTCCCTGAATTTGCGGGAGGCTTCCTCCTCGGAAAGGTTTTCGTTGACGGCGACGAGCCAGGCGCCCTCGTCGGTCGCCACGAACTCTACCTCCGAGCCCGGCCCGATACCCAGGTGATCCCTGATCGGCTTGGGGATCGTGACTTGTCCCTTGGTGGTCACGCGCATGGTAATACCTCACAAGTATTACTTATCGTACCGACGAGAACAAGTCAAGAACACGCTAGCCGGCCAGCGCCGCCATCCGGTAAGCGACGCTTTGGCGGTGATGCGCATGACATATGGCGATGGCCAGCGCGTCGGCGGCATCGTCGGTGTCGAACACCGCCTTCGGCATCAGCACTTTGACCATCATGTGGATCTGCTTCTTCTCCCCATGGCCGACGCCGATCACCGCTTTCTTGACCGCGTTGGGGGCATATTCGGCGACCACGAGCCCGGCGCGCGCCGGCACCAGCATGGCGATGCCGCGTGCCTGGCCGAGCTTCAGCGTCGCCGTCGCATCCTTGTTCACGAAGGTCTGCTCGACCGCGGCCTCCTGAGGCATGGCCTGATGCAGCACCTCGGCCAGCCCGTCATGCAATTGGCAGAGCCTTGTTGCGAGCGGCGCCTTGTCGTCGGAGCGCACGGTGCCGGATGCGACGAAGCGCAGCGAGTTGCCGAGGCTCTCGACAATGCCCCAGCCGGTGCGCCTAAGGCCCGGATCGATGCCGATGATGCGAATCGCTTCCCCCATGCGCCAAGTCTAGCTGTGGCGCATTGGGATGCCAGCGAAATGTGAACAAACCAGAAACGGCTAGAGGACGACCCACGCGCGTTCAAGATTCAAGCGGCCGGATCAGCCGCGGGCGAAGGCTGTGTTCAAGAGACTGATCTGATCGGAGACCGGGTTGACGCGGCGGCCTGCGGGCGGCGCGTCGTTCATGGCGCCGCCATAGATTTCCTCGTCCATGCGCTTTACCAGCGCCTGCAGACGCAGCGACCGGCTCACCAGGTCCAGGAATTCCTTCGGCAGTTCGTTCCAGCCCAGCGCCTCGTCATGCGCTGAAGCGGTGTCTAGCCGCACCTTGGATTTTTCCGAGGCAACCTGGTCGCGGGTCATCTCGCCGGAATTCGCCGCCCGCTGCAGAAGCAGCCAGGAGGCGACCTGCATCAGCCTGGTGGTGAGACGCATCGATTCGGCCGCATAGAGCGTCGCCGCCGTGCGCGACAGCTTCTTGGCTTCGAGCCTGCCCATGCCGTCGAGATATTCGGCCGCCTGTTCGACCAGGCCCATGCCCTCCTGATAGAGCGGCTTGAAGGATTGGGAGAAAACCCGGCGTTCCGCGAGCTTTATGGTTTTCGCGCTGCCTTTCGAAGGCTCGGTCATCTATACGCCCCTGCACTGCCGCAAGCCGATTCGGCATCCTTGCCGACACGTCCTGCACCCTTAAACGACTGAGGCTTGAAAATGCGCTTCGATGCCCATGAAGGCAAGCGCATGTTTAACAAACGGTTAACGCCGCGCCACGCTCCCGCCGGCCGCTGCGGACAAAAAAAGAGCCGCGGATAAGGCGGCTCTCAGGAGTTTAACAGGGAGGCGTCAAACAAAGTGGCTCCAACCACTCGGTAAGAATCCAGAAAACTGGATGCGCATAGTAAACGCCTGTAAAGCTTAATGAAGTCTTAACGCCGGACGGAATTTTTGACCGAACGAACTTCCTGTGCCGGAACGGGACGAGCCGTTTTCGCTTTCTCAGGGTGCGCGAAACCGGATTCGCGGATGCTGATCGCGGCGCCGAAACATGCTGGCCGCCGCCGCGACATCGTTCCGAAACACGCGCCGCGCTAAACGCCCGCTCCTCTCAACGGTCGGCGCAATCGACGCCGCCGCAAATCAAGAAATCCAGGAGCACACCATGGACTGGTACTCGATCGTCAAATTCCTCCACGTCGTCTCGGCCATCCTGTGGGTCGGTGGCGGCTTCGTCCTGTTCCTGCTCGGCGTGCTTGCCGAGCGCGCAGGCAACATCGAGGACAAGCTGCTGGCGATGCGCGCCAGCGGCCAGCTCGGCGGCAAGTTCTTCGCGCCGATGTCGATGCTCACCTTGATCTTCGGCCTCATCATGTGCGGTTTCTGGGTCGGCTTTTCCGAGCTGTGGATCGTCATCGGCCTCGTCGGCTACGCCACGACCTTCTCGATCGGCATGCTCGTCTTCAAGCCGACCGGCGAGCGGATGGGCGCCATGGTCGCCAAGGAAGGCGTCACGCCGGCGGTTCTCGCCATCGGCCAGCGCATGATGAGCTGGGCGCGCCTCGACTATGCCGTCATGCTGGCGATCATCGCCGACATGGTGCTGAAGCCCACCTTGGACGACATCGGCATCCTTGCCGGCATGGTGCTGGTGGTGGCGGCCGGCGCGGCGCTCGCCCTTGGCGGCGGCCGCCAGTTGGTGCCGAGCGCGGCTTGAGACCGCGATTGTAGGGCGGTTGCTGAGCCGCCCTATCTGTTACACGAGTCCGGCTGTTACATGAGTCCGGCGATACCGTCCCAGAGCAGCTTGACCGCCACCACGGCCACCGTCGCATAGGTGAACGGATAAAAGATCTCCGGCCGCATGCGGCGCACCAGCCAGGCGCCGGCGATGGTGGAGAGCGGCGCCAGCGGCATCAACGCAAAAGAGGCGGTAAGGTTGGTGCTGTCGAACTGGCCGAGCGCGAAATAAGGAATGAGCTTCAACGCATTGGTGGCGGCGAAGAAGATCGCCGCCGTCCCCGACAGCACCTTCGGATCGAGCCGGATCGGCAGCGCATAGACCTGGAATGGCGGGCCGCCGACATGAGCGACGAAGCTGGTGAAGCCGGCGACCGTGCCCCAGAAGGCCGCGGCGATCCGGTTCGGTTCCGCCGCGTGATCGGCGCCGTGGCGAAACTGCAGATAGATCCAGCGCAAGACGAAAACCAGCGCGACCGCGCCGACGATCAGCCGCACCATCTCCTCGGTCACCAGGGCCGCCGTCAGCCAGCCTAGGCCGATGCCGATGACTGCGCCCGGCATCATGTCGACCAGCATCCTGCGGTCATAGATGCCCCACCATGTCCACACCGAAACGATGTCCATCAGGCAAAGGATCGGCAGCAGAATGGCCGCCGCCTGCACCGGCGGGATGGCCAGCGCCATCAACGGCACGCCAACGAAGCCGACAGCGCCGCCGAAACCGCCCTTCGACAGGCCGACGAGGATGACTGCCGGAATGGCGGCGGCATAGAACCAGGGATCGCTGAGCAGGCCTGACATGGGGAACGGCTGGGACGAGAGCGCGGGGATGAGAGCGGTTGGAGATGGCGGGAGGACCTGCAATAGACCACAAAGCGGAACGCTGCGATAGACAATGTGCCCCGGCTGGTCGACCGGCGCGATCAACTGTCCGTAACCCGGTTTGCGGCAAGCGGCGGGGCTATGCATAAGGTCACCGGACCAGCTTGAGGTTTTGACGATGAGCGAACTCCAGATTCGCCGCGCGGAAAAAGCCGATCTCCCGGCGATCGTCGCGATGCTTGCCGACGACGCGCTTGGCCGCGTCCGCGAGAATGCAGCCGTGCCTTTGGCGCGAGCCTATCTGGATGCCTTCGCGGCGGTCGACGGCAACCCCAACCAGTTGCTGGCGGTGATGACGGACCGCGACGATGTCATCGGCACGCTGCAGATCAGCTTTCTCCCGGGGCTGTCGTTACAGGGCGCCTGGCGCGGCCAGATCGAGGCGGTGCGCGTCGCGGCGAACCGGCGCGGCGAAGGGCTTGGGCATCGCCTGCTCGAATGGGCGATCGAGAAATGCCGCGAGCGCGGCTGCAGGATCGTCCAGTTGACGACCAACAAGAGCCGCCTCGACGCGCACCGCTTCTACGAACGGCTCGGCTTCAAGGCCAGCCACATCGGCTACAAGCTGGATCTTTAGCAAGCCGGCCCGCTGCTGCTCAGGCCGGGGCGTTCCCCGGCCGTCTGGTCAACGCGAGCCGCGACGGTTACCGCGCATTTCAGCGGCGACCTTCGCACGCCTCCTGTTCAAGCCGGACGCTTTGCTCTATGCCGCAATGCAACCATCTTCGCCCGGCATAGGCGAAAACCGGGATCGAAGACCGATGAATGAAGCAACGCTGCTCAACCGCTGCCGTATCGTGCTGATCGCGCCGCCGCTTGCGACGGCCGAGCGCATCTGCGCGGCGTTCGAGGGCGGCGACATCGCCTCGCTGATCCTGCCTGACAACGGCATGGACGATGCCGCCTTCCAGGCCTTCGCCGAGAAGATCGTGCCGGTCGCTCAAGCCGCCGGCATCGCCGTCATCATCGCCGGCGACAGCCGCATTGCCGGCCGCGTCCACGCCGACGGCATCCACGTCGAGGCAAACCGCCAGGAACTGGCCGAGACGATCGAGCGCGTGGCCGACAAGATGATGGTCGGCGCCGGCGGCGCCAAGACCCGCGACGATGCGCTGGGGCTCGGCGAGGCGCGGCCCGACTATATGTTCTTCGGCCGCTTCGGTTACGACAACAAGCCGGAGCCGCATCCGCGCAACCTCTCGCTCGGCCAATGGTGGGCGCAGATGATCCAGATACCCTGCATCGTGATGGCCGGGTCCGAGCTTGCCTCGGTGGAGACGGTAGCGGCCACCGGAGCCGAGTTCGTGGCGCTCTCCAGCGCGGTCTTCGCCGACGGGCTCGATCCGCGCGCGCAGGTCGCCGCTGCCAACGCGCTGCTCGACGAAACCGCGCCGCGCTTCGAGGACTGACGTGCGCTGGTCCCGGCTTTCCTTCACGGCCCTGGCCGCGGCCTTGACGGTCCATGCGGCCGCGGCGGCGGGCGCGGAGACCGTGCCGGTGCCGCAGCCCAGGCCGGACATCGGCACGCCGGGCACGAAGGCGCCGGAGACAAGCACCCCAACCAATGGCACCCCAAGCAATGGCGCCCCAAGTAATGGCGCCCCGAATACTGGCGCGGCACATGCCGACAAGCCGATCGAGACATCGCTGCCGCAGCCGGCGACGCTCACGCCGCCATCGGCCGATAGCGTCAATCCCGATCGCTTCGGCGCCAAGCCGCCGGACGCCGCCTACGGCGCCTTCCAGCGCGGGCTCTACAAGACCGCCTACAACCTCGCCATGATCCGGGCCAAGAACGGCGATCCTGCGGCCCAGACACTGGCCGCCGAGATCCTGTCGCGCGGGCTTGGCATGCCGCTCAACGCCGCCGAGGCTGCGAAATGGTATGGGCTTGCCGCCGAGCAGGGTGTGCCTGAGGCCCAGTTCCAGTATGCGCTGATGCTGCTCGACGGCCGCTATGTGAAGAAGGACGACAAGGAAGCCTATGCGCTGATGCAGGCCGCCGCCGAAGCCGGCAACCGCCTGGCGCAATTCAACTTCGCGCAATTGCTCGTCCAGCAGGATCCGGGCGATGGCGGCCTCGCCAAGGCCGCCGTCTACTATGAGCGCGCTGCCGCGACCGGCCTTGCCGACGCGCAATACGCGATGGCGCAACTCTACGCCAATGGCGCCGGCGGCAGGCCCCGTGACGACGCCAAGGCACGCATCCTGTTGGCGCAGGCCGCCCGGCAGAACTACGACACCGCGCAGATCGATCTCGCCTCCTGGATGATCGAGGGACGCGGCGGCTCGCGCGACCTGAAGTCGGGCTTCGCCTGGATGAGGCGGGCAGCCGAGGGCGGCAACGTCGCCGCCCAGAACCGCCTTGCCAAGCTCTATATGGGCGGCATCGGTACCGACCCCGATCTGATCCTGGCCGGAGCCTGGTATATCGTCGCCCGCCGCGCCGGGCTGATCGACCCGCAGATGGACGATTTCCTGCAGGGCCTCGACGACGACCAGACCAGGCAGGCGCTGCAGAAGGCGAACCGGCTGCCCTAGCGGCCTTCACCGCCGCAATCGGCTCCGTGCCCCTCCTTTCCGCGCTCCCTTGCCTCTCCGGACGATTTGTGGTCTTGGAGGCGCCAAAGCGCGCTCGGCGCGGAAAAATCTCATTCCGGATCAGTTCATCATGGCCAAGATCAGTGGCAGCGAAATCCGTCCCGGCTATGTCATCGAGCACGATGGCGGCCTGTGGGTGGCGGTCAAGACCAACACCGTCAAGCCGGGCAAGGGCGGCGCCTACAATCAGGTCGAGCTGAAGAACCTGATCAACGGCACCAAGCTCAACGAGCGCTTCCGCTCGGCCGAGACCGTCGAGCAGATCCGGCTCGACCTGAAGGATTTCTCCTTCCTCTACGAGCAGGGCGAGGCGCTGGTGTTCATGGACACCGAGAGCTACGAGCAGCTCGAGCTGAACAAGGACTTCGTCGGCGAACGCGCCGCCTTCCTTCAGGACGGCATGATGGTGACGGTCCAGCTCTATGAGGAACGCCCGATCGGCATCTCGCTGCCCGACCAGGTGACGCTGGCCATCACCGAGGCCGACCCGGTGGTGAGGGGCCAGACGGCGGCCTCCTCCTATAAGCCTGCAGTGCTGGAGAACGGCGTCCGCGTGCTGGTGCCGCCCTTCATCTCGGCCGGCGAGCGCATCGTCGTCGACACCAATGAGATCACTTACGTCCGCCGCGCCGAGTAGACGGGCTAGAGGAAGAAAAAGAATGGCACGCTCCGCGATCCTCAATGTCATGGTCCAGGCCGCGATGAAGGCCGGCCGGTCCCTGTCGCGCGATTTCGGCGAGGTGCAGAACCTGCAGGTCTCGATGAAGGGACCTGGCGACTATGTCAGCCAGGCCGACCGCAAGGCCGAAGAGATCGTCTTTGCCGAGCTGTCGAAGGCGCGGCCGGGCTACGCTTTCCTGATGGAGGAGCGCGGCGCCGTCGAAGGCGAGGACAGCCAGCATCGCTGGATCGTCGACCCGCTCGACGGCACCACCAACTTCCTGCACGGCATTCCGCTCTTCGCGGTCTCGATCGCGCTCGAGCGCCAGGGCCAGATCGTCGCCGGCGTCGTCTACAATCCGGCGATGGACGAGCTCTACACCGCCGAGCGCGGCGGCGGCGCCTTCATGAACGACCGCCGGCTGCGCGTCGCCGGACGCGCCAAGCTCACCGATGCCGTGATCGGCTGCGGCGTGCCGCATCTCGGGCGCGGCCAGCACGGCAATTTTCTGATCGAATTGCGCAACGTCATGGCGGAAGTCTCCGGCGTTCGCCGCCTCGGTTCCGTGGCGCTCGATCTTGCTTACGTCGCCGCCGGCCGCATGGACGGCTTTTGGGAGACCGGCCTGTCGTCCTGGGATATCGCCGCCGGCATCCTGCTTGTGCGCGAGGCGGGCGGATTCGTCTCCGACATGGATGGCGGGCAGGACATGCTTGACGCCGGCGCGGTCGTCGCCGGCAACGAGCCTATCCAGCGCGCGCTGCTCAAGACCGTGAAAAAGCCGCTTGCGGCGCGTTGACGGCACGGCGCGCTGAAGCGCCGCAGTCGCAAAACCGCAACCGAAGCTTGAAATATTGGTCCGCGACTGCCCAGATTAGGGCGCAGGATCACTCATGAACGACGCTCGCCCAGAATCCCGGATCGAAATCGGGTCCCAGATCGAAATCCCCTTTGTGGGTCGCTGGCACTATTCGCGCGCCGAGATGATCGCCGACGGCATCGTGCATGCCGTGGGCATCGTGCTGGCGATCGCGGCCGGCTCGGCCTTCCTGGCGCTCGCCGCTTTTCATTCCGGTCCCGGCGAATATGTCGCCGCGGTCTTCTATGTGGTGTCGCTGCTCACCGTGCTGTCGGTGTCGCTGGCCTATAATCTGTGGCCGGTATCGTGGCCGGCGAAATGGATCCTGCGCCGCTTCGACCATGCCGCGATCTACCTTCTGATCGCCGCCACCTACACACCTTTCCTGGCCCAGCTCCACACCACGCCGTTGGCCTTGCCGATGATCGTTGTCGTGTGGAGCGCGGCGGCGATGGGCATCGCGATCAAGATGTTCCTGCCCGGACGCTACGACCGTCTGGCGATCGTCTTCTACCTCGCCATCGGCTGGAGCGGCGTGGTGCTGGCCGGGCCGCTGGTCGAGACGCTGCCGACGGCCTCCATCGCGCTGCTCGTGGCCGGCGGCATCGTCTATTCCTGCGGCGTCATCTTCTTCGCCTGGAAAGGGCTGCGCTTCCACAACGCCGTCTGGCACGGTTTCGTCGTCGCCGGCGCCGGGCTGCACCTGGCCGCAATGGTCGACTGCCTGGTCGTCAGCCGCTTCTGAGCCCTTGCCGGCCCTTGGCGGCTGCGATATTGCCAAGCGCCATTCAATTTGGTCACAATTCCGTTTAGAGTCGCGGCAATTCTGCGGTGGTGGCATCGGAAACGGGGCACGGATGGCTTTTCTCAGATCCTTCGGCAGGCGTTCGGACGTCCTGGTCTACGATCCGCACAAGCTGTCGAGCCCGCAGGTCTTCCTGCTCACCATGGTGATCTTCCTGGTCATTGTCGCCTTCATCGCCGCCATCCTCACCCGCCAGATCTCGAGCGCCTTCTCCAGCAATCCCGGCCTCAACGGGCTGATCATCGGCGTGCTCGCCGTCGGCATCCTCCTCGCCTTCGTCCAGGTCGGCCGGCTGTTCAGGGAAGTGCGCTGGGTCAATTCCTTCCGCGCCGGCTCCGAGACCACCGAGCCGGTGCTGTTGGCGCCGATGAAGGCCATGATCGGCCGCTCGTCGACCATCGCTTTCTCGACCTCTTCGATGCGCACCATGCTCGATTCCATCGCCACCCGGCTCGACGAAAGCCGCGACACTTCGCGCTATCTCGTCGGCCTTTTGGTGTTCCTCGGCCTCCTCGGCACCTTCTGGGGCCTGCTCAACACCATCGCCTCGATCCGCGAGACCATCGAGGCGCTCGACCCAGGCACCGGCGATGCCGCCGCCGTGCTCGACGCGCTGAAGCAGGGCCTGTCGGCGCCGCTCGCCGGCATGGGCACGGCCTTCTCGTCCTCGCTGTTCGGCCTCTCCGGTTCGCTGGTGCTCGGCTTCCTCGACCTGCAGGCCGGCCGCGCCCAGACCCGCTTCTACACCGAGCTCGAGAACTGGCTGTCGTCGGTCACCGATCTCTCGTCCGATATCGTCGTGTCCGATCAGGCCCGGGCCGAGCCGTCGGAGGAGATCCGCCTGCTGTCGGAGCGGCTGCGCAGCCTGCAGGAGAATGGCGGCGGCTCCAATCCGCGCGTCGCCACCGCCATGGCCAACCTCGCCGACGGCATTTCCGGCCTGGTCAAGAACATGCGCTCGGAGCAGCAGATCATGCGAGACTGGGTGGAAGCCCAATCCGACGAGCAGAAGGCCATGCGCAACACGCTGGAAAAGATCGCGGACGCGCTGAAGAAGACCGGAGTGCACTGACGTGGCGCTGGCAAGGCGACGCGCCGATCGGCGCATCGATTACTGGCCGGGCTTCGTCGACGCGCTGTCGACGCTTCTGCTCGCCATCATGTTCCTGCTCACGGTGTTCGTGCTGGCGCAGTTCCTGCTCAGCCGCGAGATCTCCGGCAAGGACACGGTGCTCAACCGCCTCAACTCGCAGATCAACGAGCTGACCCAACTGCTCGCGCTGGAGCGCTCGAACAGCCAGGACAAGGAAGACACGCTCGCCAACCTGCAGGCCTCGCTGTCGGCGGCGGAAGCGGAAAAGAGCCGTCTTCAGCAATTGCTGGAGCAGGGCGCCGGCGCCGGCGACGCCGCCAACAAGCGCGCCTCGGCCCTTTCGGGCGAGCTCGACAACCAGCGCCAGATCAGCCAGCAGGCGCTGAGCCAGGTCGAGATCCTCAACCAGCAGATCGCGGCCTTGCGCAAGCAGATCGGCGCGCTCGAGGACGCGCTCAACGTGTCCGAGCAGCGCGACCGCGACTCCAACACCAAGATCGCCGACCTCGGCCGCCGCCTGAACGTGGCGCTTGCGCAGCGCGTCCAGGAGCTCAACCGCTATCGCTCCGATTTCTTCGGCCGGCTGCGCGAGATCCTCGCCGACCGCGAGAACATCCGCATCGTCGGCGACCGCTTCGTCTTCCAGTCGGAGGTGCTGTTCCCGACCGGCTCCGACGAGATCAACGATGCCGGCAAGGTCGAGATGAAGAAGCTCGCCGACGCGGTCATCGAATTGCAGAAGGAAATCCCGCCTGAGATCAACTGGGTGCTGCGCGTCGACGGCCACACCGACAACAAGCCGCTGTCCGGCACTGGCCGCTATCGCGATAACTGGGAACTTTCGACGGCTCGCGCGACCTCGGTGGTGAAGTTCCTGATCGAGAACGGCGTGCCGGCCAACCGGCTGGTCGCTGCCGGCTTTGGCGAGTTCCAACCGCTCGATCCGGCCGACACGGACGACGCGCGCAGCAAGAACCGCCGTATTGAACTGAAGCTCACCGAACGTTGAGTGGCCGCTCGAAGCCGTCCGAGCCGGACGCTGCGTCCAACAGCGGCGCTGTTTTAGGGCGGGGCGCGAGAGTGGCAAAGCCTGAAAAGATTACTATTTTTTAATTCCACTTTGCCGGGCACCGCTCCTAGGCTGCTATCGGGGCCGAGGACCGCCGGCGGTGCCTCCCACATCGCGACGCGACGGAGCCGGACGGCCCAAGCCGGAAGGCAGGTCGCTCCCGGCGCCGCCTTCCCAGTAGCAGGGAGACGCAGCCATGCGTTCTTTCAAGATACCTAGGACCGCTGCGCTCGCCGCACTTCTCGCCACCGTACCCTTTGCCGGCGCCTATGCCGCGTCGGCCGGCTTCTACACCCCGCACACGGCAGGCCTGATCGATCAGGCACAGAGCCTGGATCAGGGCATTATGGCCGCGAGGCAGGCGGACAAGATCAAGCCGGACGAGGCGCGCACCCTTCACATGCAGGCTGTCCACATCGCCAGGGTCGCGCAAAGGGAAGCTGCAGCAGGGCATGGTGAGATACCGGCCCCGCAGTATCAGCAGTTGGTGGCGCAGCTCGATGACGTGAGCCAGCGCCTGCGGAACGCCACGGGCAGCAGCCCGCTCATCGGCGACGGCGCCGACGCCGGCTACTATCCGAACGGCTGAACCCATCCATTGCGGCTGTCGTGACGGCTCGCGCGTCTTTTTGGCGCGCGGGCGTGCCCGCCGTCGGCCGGCTTCGGCGTTGGACCTAGCCCCAAGGGGGTCCTCGATCACGTCCTTTTCGATCACCAGTCCAGCCAGAGCGCGATGATGGCGAGCGTCGCGGGCAGCGTCTGGATGAACAGGATCTTCCGGCCGGCGGTCGCCGCGCCGTAGAGTCCGGCGACAGCAACGCAAAGCAGGAAGAATATCTTGATCCGGAAACCGCCGGCGCCGAGATAGAGGCCCCAGATCAGGCCTGCGGCAAGAAAGCCGTTATAGAGCCCCTGGTTGGCGGCGAGCACTTTCGAGGCGCTGGCGAAGTGCGGCTTGAGGTTGAACGCCTTGTGGCCGCGCGGCGTGTCCCACAGCACCATCTCCAGATAGACGATGTAGCAGTGGATCAGCGCCACCAGCCCGACCAGGATATTGCCGATCATTGTCCCCTCCGCTCGTTCGCATCAGGCATTGATCACGCAGCGCTGCTGCAAGGCAAGATGGGTTAACCCGGAACCAACCCGGAACCGGCGGATCAGGGTTGCCAAGCTCTGTGCCTTGGTATCTTTTCGCGCCAGCCCATTTGCAGCCGGAATCCATCCATGTCCTTCCAAAAACTCGACCATCTCGGCCACAAGCTCGAAGCGCTGGAGCATGCGCTGGCCATCCTCGGCGCCGACGAGGCGACCCACATGGCGGTAGGCGGCGGCGAGAAGCGCGCCGAGGCGACGTCCGCCCTTGCCGGCATGCTGCACGCCCAGGCGACCGCGCCGGAGATCGGCGACTGGATCGCCGCCGCCGAAGCCGAGCCGCTGAATGACGAGCAGCAGGCGGCGGTGCGGGAACTGCGCCGGCAATACACCAACCTCACCTGCCTGCCGGTCGAATTCGTCGAGCGCCAAACGACGGCGCGCATGCGCTCGGAGCAGCTCTGGCGTGACCTGCGCGCCAAGAACGACTGGACGGGCTTCCTGCCGGCGCTGGAGGGCGTCGTGGCGCTGGTGCGCGAGGAGGCGGCTTTGCGCGCCGACGCGCTCGGCCTCGCCCCCTATGACGCGCTGATGGAGCAATACGATCCCGGCAACCGAGCCGCCGACATCACCCCGGTCTTCGCCGAACTGAAGACCTTCCTCAAGGGCTTCGTGCCGGAGGCGCTGGCAGCGCAGGAGGCGCGGCTGGCGAAGCATCCGCTGAAGCCGCTCTCCGGCAGCTACGCCGTCGAAAAGCAGCGCGAGCTCGGCCTCGCCATGATGGCGGCGGTCGGCTTCGACCTCACCCACGGCTCGCTGTCGGTGTCGCACCATCCCTTCTGCGGCGGCGTGCCGACCGATGTGCGCATCACCACCCGCTACAAGACCTCCGACTTCCTGTCGGCGCTGATGGGCGTGCTGCACGAGACCGGCCATGCGCTCTATGAGCAGAACCTGCCAAAAGCCTGGTCGCACTGGCCGCTCGGCAAGGCGCGCGGCATGGCCGTGCATGAGAGCCAGAGCCTGTTCGTCGAAAAGCAGATCGGCCGCAACCCCGCCTTCTGGCGCTGGGCCTTGCCGGTGGTCGAGAAGCATCTAGGCGAAGCCTGGTCGCTCGACGCCATCCTGCCGCATGTCCACCATGTCGAGCGCGGCCTGATCCGCGTCGACGCCGACGAGGTCACCTATCCGCTGCATGTCATCCTGCGCTACGAGCTCGAGCAGGAGCTCGTCTCCGGCCGGCTGGAGGTCGTCGACCTGCCCGAGGCATGGGATGCCAAGATGCGCGACTATCTCGGCCTGTCGACCATCGACAACCCGGCCGACGGGCCGATGCAGGACGTGCACTGGCCGGGCGCCACCTTCGGCTACTTCCCGTCCTACACGCTGGGCGCCATGATGGCGGCGCAGCAATGGGCGGCGTTGACCCGGGAGCATCCGGCTGCGGACGAGGATCTCGCCAAGGGCGATTTCAGCGCCATCAACGAGTGGCGGCGCGCCAAGATCTGGTCGCAGGGCTCGCGCTGGTCGACGCCGGAATTGCTCGAACGCGCCACCGGCGAGAAGCTCAACGCCGCCTACTTCGCCGAGCACTTGCGCAGGCGGTATGGCAGCTGACGCGTAGCAGTCTATAACCAGTTGCTTTGTGGCGCGGCTATTCCGCCGCGCCCTTGAAGGCGCTGGCGCCGGTCTCGAACTGCAGCTTGGCCAGCCGCGCATAGGTGCCGCCCTTGGCGACCAGGCTCTGGTGCGTGCCTTCCTCGACGATGCGCCCGGCCTCCATGACGAGGATCCGGTCGGCCTTGAGCACCGTCGCCAGCCGGTGGGCGATGACGATGGTGGTGCGGCCGAGCATCAGCCGCTCCAGCGCCGTCTGCACCAGCGTTTCGCTTTCGGCGTCGAGCGCCGAGGTCGCCTCGTCGAGCAGCAGGATCGGCGCGTCGCGCAGGATGGCGCGGGCGATCGCCACGCGCTGGCGCTGGCCGCCGGACAAGGTCACGCCGCGCTCGCCGACCTGGCTGTCATAGCCTTTTTCGAGCTTGAGGATGAACTCGTCGGCAAGGGCCGCCTTAGCCGCCGCCTCGATCTCGGCATCGCCGGCGCCCGGCCGGCCGAAGCAGATATTGTCGCGCGCGCTGGCCGCGAAGATGGTGACGTCCTGCGGCACGATGGCGATGCGCTCGCGGATGGCGGCCGGATCGGCCTCGCGCAGGTTTACGCCATCGATGACGACGCGGCCGTTTTCCGGATCGTAGAAGCGCAGGATCAGCGAAAAGACGGTGCTTTTTCCCGCGCCCGAGGGCCCGACGATCGCCACCGTCTCGCCCGGCTTCACCTGGAAGGAGAGGCCATGAACTGCGGCCCGGTCCGGCCGCGCCGGATAGGAGAAGGAGACATCGTCGAAGCTGATCGCGCCCTTGGCCTTTGCCGGCAGCGGCTGCGGAACGGCAGGCGGTTGGATAGCAGGCTTCTCAGCCAGGATCTCGGTCAGTCGTTCGGCGGCGCCCGCCGCCTGCGACAGCTCGCTCCACACTTCCGACAGCGCGCCGAGCGCGCCGGCGGCGAACACCGAATAGAGCAGGAACTGGCCGAGCGTGCCCGGCGACAGCGTGCCGGCAAGCACGTCGCGCGAGCCGAACCAGAGCACCGCCACCACCGAGGAAAAGATCATAAAGATGGCGAAGAAGGTGAGGAAGGAACGGGCAAACACCGACATGCGCGCCGCCTCGAAAGCGGCCTCGACCGCAGCCGAGAAGTGCGCCGTCACCAGCTTCTCGTTGGTGAAGGCCTGCAGCGTGCGCACGGCGCCGATCTGCTCGCTGGCATAGGCGGTGGCCTCGGCGAGCGTATCCTGCGCCAGCCGCGACTTGCGCCGCACCGAGCGGCCGAACGCAACCAGCGGCAACACGATCAGCGGGATGGCTGCAATGACCAGGCCGGAGAGTTTTGGGCTGGTGACCACCATCATCGCCACGGCGCCGAGGCCGAGGATGAGATTGCGCAGCGCGACCGACGCCGTGGCGCCGACCGCCGATTTTACCTGCGTTGTGTCGGCGGCAAGACGCGACACGATCTCACCGGAATGCGCCTTGTCGAAAAAGGCCGGCGACAAGGTCGTGACATGGGCGAACACATCGCGACGGATGTCGGCGACGACGCGTTCGCCGAGCGTGATGACGAAATAATAGCGGCTTGCGGAGGCAGCGGCCAAAAGGGCTGCCATCGCCACCAGTGCCGCGAAATACTCAGCGATGAGGGTAGAGCCCGACGCCTGGAAGCCGTGATCGATCATGCGCCGCACGGCCATCGGCAGAGCCAGTGTCGTCACCGCCGCCACGATCAGCGAGATGATGGCGCCAAAGACCAGTTTCCTGTAGCGGGTAAGATAGGGAAAAAGGCGTCTGAGCGGCCGGATCGAGCGCCTGCGCTCGTCTAGACTGGCACCGATGTCCGCCATGAGCGTTTCCTCTGGCCGCTCGCCGGTCATGCGCTTCAATATGCGCTTGCCGCGGCCTTGTGATTCAATTCCGGCTGATGTATAGGCTCGCCGACCGTTTTAGAAGCCGTGGCTTTTTCATTAGCTGCGGCTTCGAGTTTTAAAAAGGGGCGCATCGACGCAGGCCATGGGCCCGTCACCAGCGCCGGCAAGCCAGGAACACGACAATGAAGGCCGATATCCATCCCGACTACCACACCATCAAGGTCGTCATGACCGACGGCACCGAGTACACGACCCGCTCGACCTGGGGCAAGGAAGGCGACACGATGAACCTCGACATCGACCCGACCACGCACCCTGCCTGGACCGGCGGTCAGCAGACCCTGCTCGACCGCGGCGGCCGCCTGTCGAAGTTCAAGAAGCGCTTCGAAGGTTTCGGCCTCTAAGCCGGATACGTCTGCAGAATTCAAAAAACCCGCCTTCGAGGCGGGTTTTTTTGTTGCAGGCGCTTGCCCCTACCCCCTTGTGGAGAGGTCGGACCGAAGGTCCGGGTAGGGTCCTGGCGCCGTCCTCCCCGCTGCTTCGGACGACCCTTCCTAACGTGGGAAGGGTACGAGCGTCCTACTCGCCCACCAGTTCCCGCAGCGCCATACGCTTGTAGGCCGCGACCAGCCTGTCGCCTTCTTCCCGGTCAACCGATATCGCCAGCCGCATGGCGGTCTCGCCCATCTGCCAGACGAGGAACGCCGTCGTCTCCAGCGCCACCGGATCGGCGCGGGGACGCAGGCGCTTCAGCACCGCGACGAGGAATTCGGCATTGGCCCGGCTGTCGGCGAGTTCCAGCTCGCGCAGCGCCTTGTCGGCCTGCGTGCCAGACCAGATGTCGCGCATCACCGGTTCGGCCAGGAATAGCCGATAGTAGATATCGACCAGTTCCGAAAACGCCCGCTTCAGAGCCTCGGCGTCGCTGACATCCTTCAGCGCCGCCGCAATGCAGGCCTGGCTTTCGGCGGTGTAGCGCTCGGCCAGCGCCCAGACGATCGCCCGCTTGTCCGGAAAGAACTGGTAGAGCGAGCCGATCGAAACACCTGCCCGCTCCGCCACCTCGCCCATGCGCATGGCGTCACTGCCTTGCTCGGCAATCAGCGTCGAGGCGGCGGCAAGCATGCGTTCGACCCGCTCGCGGCTGCGCTGCTGCGTTGGCGCCCGCCGTGGTGAGGCGATGGCCGCCTGCTCGGCCTTGGCAGCGACTTTGCCTTCCATGGCTCACTCCGGTTTTCGAAAACTGTCTTGACTCCACAAAATACGAGGGTTTATCACGTTTTGCAAATGTGAGGACTCATCACATTTTAATCACCCGGGCATCGCCCGCTTTAATCTGGAGCAACCGACATGATGAAACTTCTTCCCACCCTCGCCTTCATCGCCGCGATCGGCTCCGGCGTGGTCGGCGGTGTCTTCTTCGCCTTCTCGAATTTCGTCATGCCGGCCCTTGCCCGGCTGCCTGCCGCCAGCGGCATCGCGGCCATGAATTCGATCAACATCACCGTGATCACGCCGACCTTCATGACGGCGCTGTTCGGCACCGGCCTCGTCTGCCTGGCGCTGATTGCCGGCGCCATCATCGGCTGGAGCCAGCCTGGCTCGTTCTGGCTGCTCGCCGGCGCCGTGATCTATCTTATCGGCAACCCGATCGTGACCATGGTCTTCAACGTGCCGCTCAACGATGCGCTGGCCGCCGTCGATCCGGCGAGCGCGAACGGCGCCGCGGTCTGGACGAACTACCTGAGCGACTGGGTGATGTGGAACCATGTCCGCACCATCACCGCCACCGTGGCGATGGCCTGCTTCATCATGGCTTTCATCTGAAGAATGCAACAGACCCCGCCTCAGGCGGGGTCGGTCTTCTTGTGGGTTTTGCGATCGGCATGTCCCAGATCGCGCTCCGGGTCGATGACGTCGCGGACCAACTGCTTGAGCTTTGCGGCATCGGGAAAGCCGCCGTCGCGCTTGCGGTCCCAGACGAGCAGGTCGTTGCAGGAAATGGTGAAGATGCCGCCGGTGCCCGGCACCAGCGCCACTTCACCGAGATCCGTGCCGAAGGTCGACAAGAGCTCCTGCGCCATCCAGCCGGCGCGCAACAGCCATAGGCATTGCGTGCAGTAGGTGATGCGGATGGTGGGTAGCGGCTGCTCGCTCATGCTGTAACCGATCAGGCCGCGCTGAGCTTGGCCATTGTCTCGTCGTCGACCTCGAAATTGGCGTAGACGCTCTGCACGTCGTCGTCGTCCTCGAGGGTGGCGACCAGCTTCATCAGCGACTGCGCCCGCTCTTCGTCGACCGGGACATTGTTCTGCGGCCGCCAGATCGGCTTCACCGATTCCGCCTCGCCGAGTGAGGCTTCGAGCGACTTCGACACGTCGCCGAGATTTTCGAAGCTGCAGTAGATGGTATGGCCTTGCTCGTCGGACTCCACGTCGTCCGCGCCGGCCTCGATCGCCGCTTCCATCACCTTGTCGGCGCCGCCGGCCGAGGCCGGATAGTAGATCTCGCCTATGCGGTCCCACATGAAGGACACCGAGCCGGTTTCGCCGAGCGCCCCGCCGGCCTTGGTGAAGGCGGCGCGCACATTGGATGCCGAGCGGTTGCGGTTGTCGGTCAGCGCCTCGACGATCAGCGCCACGCCGCCAGGGCCATAGCCCTCGTAACGCACCGCCTCGTAATTTTCCCCGTCGCCCGCGGAAGCCTTGTTGATGGCGCGCTGGATGTTGTCCTTCGGCATCGACACGGCCTTGGCGTTCTGCACGGCAAGGCGCAGCCGCGGGTTCATCGCCGGGTCCGGCGTGCCGGTCTTGGCGGCGACGGTGATTTCGCGCGCCAACTTGGAAAACATTTTCGACCGCACCGCGTCCTGGCGCCCCTTGCGGTGCATGATGTTCTTGAACTGCGAATGGCCAGCCATGGCACCCCTGTCGTGTTCGGCTAGAGCATTCTGAAGCGTGTGATTTCACCTCGCCTCTTTGCAGAATGCTCGAATTCAAATTTTCAGAACGTCTGATCTATGCCTGCAAAGGCACGCGGCGCTCTCTGTCGGAATGGCCGGCTTATAGATAAATCGGCTCAATTCGTCCAGCCGCGCCGTCGAGCCGGGGCAGAAGCTGCCAGACAATGCCAAGTGAGAACTCGGTCAGCCCTCCAGATCCGATTTGAGCCGGTCGAGGATGCTGATGGCATGGCCGGCATACTGGCTGATCCAGCGGTCATGGATCTGCTTGATCGGCAGCGCGTTGAGATGGTTCCAGCGCTCGCGCCCTTCGCGCTTTGCCACGACCAGATCGGCTTCCTCAAGCACCTTCAGGTGCATCATGACCGTGCAGCGGTCCATGTCAGGGAAAGCTTCGCAGAGCGCGCCCGTGGTCTGCGGCTGATCCCTCATCCGGTCCAGCAACTCGCGCCGGCGCGGATGCGCCAAGGCCTTGAAAACATGGTCGTCCGCGGTTTGACTTGACATGTTATATTTCTATAACATATCATCCTGGTGAGCAAGAAGGAGCTGTGGATATGTCCCTTGGATTCAGGATTTCCGGACGCATAGCCAAACCGGTCGCCGAGGTCTTCGACGCTGTGGTAAATCCGACGAAGCTCAGCGGCTATTTCACCACCATAGGCGGCGCATCCGCTCCGCTGGTCGCCGGCACCACCGTCACCTGGTGGAAGACGGTGCCGGTCGAGGTCGACGAGGTGACGAAGGACAAGCGCATCGTGCTGCGCTGGGACGCCACCGACACCGAGGGCAAGCCCGCCTACAAGACCCGCATCGAGATGAATTTCGAACCGCTGGACGACGGCGGCACCTTCGTCACCATTGCCGAGGCCGGCTGGCGCGAAGGCGAGGCCGGCCTGAAGAAATCCTACCTCAATTGCGAGGGCTGGTCGCAGATGCTGGCCTGCATGAAGGCCTATCTCGAATACGGCATCAATTTGCGCGACGGCTACTACCGCAGCGAGATGAAGGGCGAGCCGGCCAACGAGACCAATATCTGAGCCCAACATCTGAACGAAGGAGGCCTGCGGTGAAAGTAACGCCATTCCTGATGTTCGAAGGCCGGGCCGAGGAGGCCTTGACCCTCTATTGCGAGACCGTTCCGCAGAGCCGCGTCATCGACGTCACGCGCTACGGCGCAGGCGAGGATGGACCCGAAGGGACAGTCAAGCTCGCACGCGCCTTGATCGGCGGCACTGAGGTGATGGTCTTCAACAGTCCGGTGCATCACGCCTTCACCTTCACGCCGTCGGTCTCGTTCTTCGTCGACTGTTCCTCCGAGGAGGAGCTGGAGCGCATCGTTGAGGTGCTGGCAAAAGACGGGGCATTCCTGATGCCGACCGGCAATTACGGCTTCAGCCGCCGTTTCGCCTGGCTCAACGACCGGTTCGGCGTTTCCTGGCAGATCAACCTGCCCTGATGCGCCGGAGGTCGAGCCGGCCGCCAAGACAACTCCCGAACGCATGGAGCAAAGAATGAACACGGAGATCACCGGCGGCATCAACATCGCCATGAAGGTGCCGTCGCACCAATACGAGGCGACGATCGCCTTCTATCGCGATGTCGTGGGGTTGAAGCCGTTTACGGCCAAAGCGCCGGCGATCGGCTTCGAGCTTGGTCCCAATCGCCTCTGGATCGACGAGGCACCGACGATGAGCCAGGCCGAAATCTGGCTGGAGCTTTTCACAGCGGATTTCAAGAGCGCCGCCAACCGTCTCGCCAAGGCCGGCGTCGTGCGTTGCGACGCCATCGAGCCCTTGGGTGAGGGCTTCCGTGGCGGCTGGGTCACCAACCCGGCCAACATCATTCATCTCGTGCGAGAGCCGGACGCCTGGTGAACCCTGTTCGGAAAGGAGAACCGTATGGACCGCAAAGAATCTCCCACCGCCGAGACCGGCATGCTGATCCGTCGGCCCGTCGCCGACGTGTTTGAGGCGATCGTCGATCCGGCGGTCACCACGAAATTCTGGTTCACGCATTCCAGCGGCCGGTTGGACGAGGGCAAGCCGGTTCAGTGGGAATGGCGCATGTATGGCGTCTCGACCAAAGTCGAGGTCAGCGAGATCGTCCCCAACGAAAAAATCGTCATGCGGTGGAGCGATCCGCCGACCACGGTCGTCTGGACCTTCACCGCGATGTCCGGCGATACGACCTCCCTAGAGGTCCGCAATTTCGGCTTCGCCGGCTCCGGCGACGAACAGGTGAAGCAGGCAATCGACTCGACCGGCGGCTTCTCGCTGGTGCTGGCCGGCGCCAAGGCCTGGCTGGAACAGGGCGTGACGCTCGGCCTGATCGGCGACCGTCATCCGAAGGGCCTCTCGGCCGGGTAGAGGTCCGCCGCTGCGCCGCGGCTTTAGTGCCCGCCGCCGGACCTTTGCTTCTTACGCCGCCGCGCCAGCATGTTGAGCCCCTCGACCAGGGCGGAAAAACCCATGGCAGCGTAGATGTAGCCCTTGGGCACGTGGTAGCCCATGCCGTCGGCGATCAGCGTCATGCCGATCATCAGCAGGAAGCCGAGCGCCAGCATGACGATGCTGGGGTTCTTGGCGATGAAATTGGCGAGCGGCGTGGCCGCCAGCATCATCACGCTCACCGCCACGATGACAGCGATATACATGATGGCGATCTCGTCAGTCATGCCGACGGCGGTGATGATGGAATCAATCGAGAAGACGAGGTCGAGCAGCAGGATCTGGAATATGGCGCCGGCGAGCGACAGCTTCAGCGTTTCTCCCATCATCGTGTCCTGGTGATCCTCGGGGTCGACCGTGTGATGGATTTCCTTGGTCGCCTTCCAGACCAGGAACAGGCCGCCGGCGATCAGGATCAGGTCGCGCCAGGAGAAACCATGCCCGAGCGCCATGAACACCGGCGTCGTCAGTTGCACAATGATCGAGATGGTGGCCAGCAGCACCAGCCGCATGATCAGCGCCGCCGAGATGCCGAGCCGGCGCGCGCGTGCCCGCTGCGCTTCCGGCAGCTTGTTGGTCAGGATCGAGATGAAGATCAGGTTGTCGATGCCGAGCACGATCTCCAGCACCACCAGCGTCAGCAGCGCGACCCATGCGGTCGGATCGGACACAAAGCCGAAGTGCGGCGCCAGGAATTCGACAAGCTGCATGAAGGTCGTCCCCTCTACGATCCAGAAGCAATTCCAGGAAAGGTGTGAAACGGTTTTCCGTCCGGAATTGCGTAAAAACAAAGAGATAGAGCGGTTCTGCGTTTCCGTGAAACGGTGAACCGCTCTAGAGCAGTTTTCGCGGGTTTCGTCGCCAGTTAGGTACTGGCCTCGCTCATATCAATGTCACGACCAGAAGGATGGCGCCGTTTCCTCCAGCCGCGGCCCACGACGAAATGCTGCTATCTTCTCGGCGAGCCCGGTTCGGTCGGAAATCTCGACGCCGACGCCGCATAGCGTCGCAGGACCGGTCGACGCTTCGAACCGGCCTTTCGGCACTTTCGACAGGAAGCGATTGAGGGGTTCCTCCTTGTCCATGCCGAGCGAGGAATCATAGTCGCCGCACATGCCGGCATCCGAAATATAGGCGGTGCCGCCATTGAGGATCTGATGATCGGCGGTCGGCTGGTGGGTGTGGGTGCCGACCACGAGGCTGGCGCGGCCGTCGACGAAATGCGCGAAGCACATCTTTTCCGAGGTCGCCTCGGCGTGGAAATCGATCACCGCCGCATCGGCCTGCTCGCCGAGCGGGCAGGCTGAAAGCTCGCGCTCGCCGGCCTGGAACGGATCGTCGAGCTCCGGGTGCATGAAGACGCGTCCCATGATGTTGGCGACCAGCACCCGCGCGCCGTTCCTGGCGATATAGACGCCGGAGCCGCGACCCGGCGTGCCCTTCGGGAAATTGGAGGGGCGCAGGAAGCGCTCCTCGCGCGGCGCGAAGATCAGCGCGTCGCGCTGGTCCCAGACATGGTTGCCGGTGGTGACGACATCCGCGCCCGCCGCGAGCGTCTCGCGAAAGATCTCCTCGGTGATGCCGAAGCCGCCGGCGGCGTTCTCGCCATTGACGATGACGAAGTCGAGCTTGAAGTCGGAAATCAGCCCCGGCAGTTGTTCCCACACTGCCGTTCGTCCAGTTTTTCCGACCATGTCGCCGAGAAAGAGAAGCCTCATGCGGCGTTACGCGTGCCGAGCGCCCGCGACACCGTTTCCGGCTCCTTGGCGATAACGCGAAGATAGGCCCGCGCCGCCTGATCCGGCTCGGTCCTGCCTTGCTCCCAATCCCTCAGCGTGCCTAAGGGAATGAGGTAGCGGCCGGAAAACTCCTCCTGCGTAAGATGCAGAGCCCGGCGGATCACTTTGACGCGCGCAACTTGCGTCATGCTTAGTCGATCCTTGCTTATGGGGGGATTGTCTTTATCGGCCAAAGCGCCGGACTCCGCCTCCGCATCGCTCATGTTGCGCAGGCGATCCCAATCGCTTTCATCCTTGGCGTGCTTCGTCATATGCTTTCTGCTCATGGCGTGTCGCCTTTCTGGCGGAAATCAGTCTTATTCGGTCGCCACGTTCGGTATAAATCACTGTCAGAACCACGCCGTTGATGACACCGATACCAATGAAGCGCTCTTCCTCATAGTCCATGGAACGATCGACGTAGTGCAGCCCATGGATGTCATCAAACAGACGCTTTGGCATCTGAAAATGCCACACCGTGCTTGGCAAGATTGCTCGCTGCCTTGTCCTCATCCCATTCAAATTCGAGCATATTGTCCTACTGGATTTCAGTAGTATTCGCCAGAAGGGCGTTTGCGTCAAGGGGTGAACCGGCGCAACCCGCTCTCGGTGAGTATTTCAGGTATGATCACGTCGTGGTTCTCGTCCGGCACCATTGGAACCTCCTGGCAGTCGAAGGCGATGCCGATCAGCCGGGGTGGCAGGCCCTTGTCGGCCAGCCTGGCGATCGCCCGGTCGTAGTAGCCGGCGCCATAGCCGATGCGGTGGCCGCGCGCGTCGAAGGCGGCGAGCGGCACCAGCATCAGCGAGGGATCGAGCTCTTCCGCCTCTTCATGCGGCCCGACCGTGCCGAAGCCCATTTCGACCATCGGCGCGCCACGCACCAGCTCGCGGAAGACGATGGTGGTCTTGTCGAGGATCGCCGGCAGGCAGAGCCTGGCGCCCTTCTCGCGCAAGGCGAACATCAACGGCCGCACGTCGACCTCGGAGCGCATCGGCCAGAAGCCGGAGACGATCTGCCCGGGCTCGACGGCGATCTCATCCCTGGCTGTCTCGGCCATTTCGAGCGCGATTTCCACCCGCCAGAACTCGTCGAGCGCGTCGCGACGCGCCAGAGCTTCCTTGCGGAGCTGTTTTTTCAGTTCTCTCGATGAGGTCATGCGCAGACGCTAGAAAAGGTCAGATTTGGATGGAGTTTTAGGAGCGACGTTTTCTACCGCATGATCCACCGAAGTGTCAGCGGTTCGGTGAAAAGATCATGCGCAGAAAAAAGATCGGCGGAGCGAACTTTTCGTTCGTGAGCACCGCACAAAACGGCGCGACGACAAAAGCCGCCAAACATGGCCTTTTCGATCGGTGACGATCCACACAACCGGTGGAGAGGTCGATCCCGGGTGCCTACAAAGTAGGTGGGCGCCGTGTGAGAAAACCCACGGGTCTTCCCAGGGACAGCTCCCTAAGGATCGATAAGGCCCCGGGGATAAGTTTCTCCTGCCGGGAAGCGCAGACCGCCAGGACCAAATATAGTCCGATGGTTGGCCGAGCGCCAGAGAAAGAGCGGCGGAAACGCGCGGCCGTTAGAGCTTGCGCGCATGCGCCTGGCTCCTTACGGTCCCGCCGCGCGGATAGGAGAAGAAATGCGTTTCGAAGGCACCGCGGCTTACGTCGCCGACAAGGCTCTCATGGTCGCGGTCAACGCCGCAATCGCGCTGGAGCGGCCCTTGCTGGTCAAGGGCGAACCCGGTACCGGCAAGACCGAGCTCGCCCGCCAGCTGGCGTCAGCACTCGGGCTGGAGCTGATCGAATGGCACGTCAAGTCGACCACCAAGGCGCAGCAGGGCCTCTACGAATATGACGCAGTCTCGCGGCTGCGCGACAGCCAGCTCGGCGACGACCGTTTCAGCGACATCAGGAACTATATCAAGCGCGGCAAGCTCTGGGACGCCTTCGCGGCACCGAAGAAGGTCGTGCTGCTGATCGACGAGATCGACAAGGCCGACATAGAGTTCCCCAACGACCTCCTGCAGGAGCTCGACCGGATGGAGTTCTTCGTCTACGAGACCGGCGAGACCATCCGCGCCGAATTCCGGCCGATCGTCATCATCACCTCGAACAACGAGAAGGAACTGCCGGACGCCTTCCTGCGCCGCTGCTTCTTCCACTATATCCGCTTCCCCGACATCGAGACGCTGCACCGCATCGTCGACGTGCATTACCCCGGCATCAAGCAGAACCTGGTACGGGCGGCGCTCACCCAGCTCTACGAGATCCGTGATGTGCCCGGCTTGAAGAAGAAGCCGTCGACGTCCGAAGCGCTGGACTGGATCCGCCTGCTCGTCGGCGACGACATCGCGCCGGAGGACCTGCGCGCCGATCCAAAGAACGCGCTGCCGAAATTGCATGGCGCGCTCTTGAAGAACGAACAGGACGTGCACCTGTTCGAGCGCCTGGCCTTCATGGCCAGGCGACAACAGTAGGCGGCGGCAGCACGCTTTCTCCGGCCGTGGACCGTTGCCTGCAAGCGATTGGCGGTGCAGCTTCGGGTCGAAGCATTGGAGAGGAACAAATGACCGAGATCACCGTCCGCCCCTTGGCGCAGTCCGACCACGCCGACTGGCGGCGGCTGTGGACCGCCTATCTAACCTTCTACGAGACCAAGCTGCCGGATGAGGTCTACGACGTCACTTGGAAGCGCCTGTTCACGGACGGCGAATTCGAGCCGAAGGGTTTTATCGCCACGCTCGACGGCAAGGCAGTCGGCTTGACCCACTACCTTTACCACCGCTCCTGCTGGTCGGAGAAGAACAACTGCTATTTGCAGGACCTGTTCGCCGACCCGGATGTGCGCGGCAAGGGCATCGGCGCCGCGCTAATCGAGGCGGTGAAGCAGGAGGCCGGCAAGATCGGCGTGAAAAACGTCTACTGGATGACGCACGAGACCAACGCCACCGCCCGCCGGCTCTACGACCATGTCGCGCGGCGTACGGGTTTCATCGAATATGATCTGCTATGATGAGAGCGCGATCGAAATAGCCGCGGGACGAGCTGAATGATCCGCTATGTCGGAATTGTGGATGGTGCGGACGATGTTTGGGGCGTGCGCGTTCCCGATCTTCCTGGCTGCCATGGCGGCGGCGCAAGCCCCGAGGAAGCGATTTCCGACGCGACATCCGCCATGCACGAATGGGCCGAAGCACGGATTGCCAGGCACTTGCCTTTGCCTGCCCCGCGCTCGATGGCGGATCTGCTGCGATCCGGCGAAATCGCGGGCGTTCTGATCAAGGGGCACAGATAGCAATTGTTCATCCCCTTCTTCCTCGAACTGAAGGCCGCGCGAGTCCCCGTTTCGCTCCGGGAATATCTTTCCCTGCTGGAAGGACTGGAAGCCGGACTGGTCGACTATGACGTCGAGGGTTTCTACTACCTCGCGCGCTCGGCTTTGGTGAAGGACGAGCGCCACATCGATCGTTTCGACCAGGTGTTCGCGCATGTCTTCAAGGGCGTCGAGGCGCTTGCCGGCGCCGATGCCGTCGACGTCGCCAACATTCCCGAGGAGTGGCTGCGCCGGCTCGCCGAAAAGCACCTGACCGACGAGGAGAAAAAGCTAGTCGAGGCTCTCGGCGGTTTCGACAAGCTGATGGAAACGCTGAAGCAGCGGCTCGAAGAGCAGAAGGGCCGCCACCAGGGCGGCTCGAAATGGATCGGCACCGGCGGCACCTCGCCCTTCGGCGCCTATGGCTACAACCCGGAAGGCGTGCGCATCGGCCAGCGCGAGAGCCGCCACCGTCGCGCGGTGAAAGTCTGGGACAAGCGCGAGTTCAAAAACTTCGACGACGCGGTCGAGCTCGGCACCCGCAACATCAAGGTGGCGCTGAAGCGGCTGCGCCGCTGGGTGCGCGAGGGCGCCGAGGAAGAGTTCGACCTGCCCGGCACCATCCACGCCACGGCCGAGCACGGCTATCTCGACGTGAGAACCCGGCCCGAACGGCGCAACGCCGTGAAGCTCCTGATGTTCTTCGATGTCGGCGGCTCGATGGATGATCATATCCGCGCCGTCGAGGAACTGTTCTCCGCCGCCCGCGCCGAATTCCGCCAGCTCGAATATTTCTACTTCCACAACTGCCTTTACGAGCGCGTCTGGAAGGACAACCGCCGCCGCCTTGCCGAGACCATCCCGACCTTCGACCTGCTCCACAAATATGGCCCGGACTACAAAGTCATCATCGTCGGCGACGCCTCGATGAGCCCTTACGAGATCGCCCATCCCGGCGGCTCGGTCGAGCACTGGAATCCGGAGGCCGGCAGCGTCTGGCTCGGCCGTCTTCTGCAACAGTGGCCGAATGCTGTGTGGCTCAACCCCGAAGCTGAGAAGAACTGGCGTTACACGCACTCGATCGCGACGATCAGTGACATGTTCGGCGGCCGCATGTTCCCGCTGACCCTCGCCGGGCTCGAAGCGGCGACGAAACAGCTGTCGCGCAAGCATTAGCAAGCGGCTCTGGCTGGGCAGGCCTGTAACAAATGCCTATGTTGGTGCGGATATGGGTTGCAACCAACAACGAGCCGCCAAGGCTGAGGAGATTTCATGGACACCCACGCCTATCCCGTCACCCGCACCGATGCCGAATGGCGCGCCCGGCTGACGCCGGAGCAGTATGCCGTCATGCGCAATCACGGTACCGAGCGTCCCGGAAGCTGCGCCCTGCTTTACGAGAAGCGTGCCGGCACTTTCTTCTGCGTCGGCTGCGACCAGCCGCTGTTCGAATCCAAGCTGAAGTTCGAAAGCGGCACCGGCTGGCCGAGCTTCAACGATCCCGTTCCCGGCTCGATCGAGACCACCGTCGACCGCAGCTACGGCATGGTCCGCACCGAATGCCACTGCTCGCGCTGCGGCAGCCATCTCGGCCATGTGTTCGAGGACGGCCCGCCGCCGACCGGCCTGCGCTACTGCATCAACGGCGTGGCGCTGCGATTCGAGCCGGCCGCCAGATAGGCAGTTCGTCATGGTTTTGGAAGGGCGGCTTTGGCCGCCCTTTTCGTGTGCGCAGTGCCAGGCGCGGCCTTCAGGCGACAACTGTCGCGATCAGCCAAAGCGCCGAGCCCAGCATCATCAGCGAGGCCTTGGCGCCGCCGGCCTTTTCCGCCGTCCGCCAGACGGCAAGGCTGAGAAAGATGTTGTAGGGCACCGGCAGGAAATGCACCGTGAGAACCAGCCACAGCGGCAGCTTCAGCCCCAGCAGGATCAGCGCCAACCCCGACGAAGCGATGTTGATCGCCGTACCCACAAGCAGCATGTCGCGCCAGAACAGCCGATCCAGAGGCGCTTTGCCTTGCCAGCGAAGTCGGAAGAAGCTGGCAAGCATCTGCGCTCTACTCCTGCCTCAGCACTTTAGTCACGGCTTGCTCGAAACGCGAGCATTCCGTCACCAGCCAGTCGGCCATAGCCGGCCAGTTGTCCTCGGCGAAACAGTTCACTCGCCACTGCGAATTGATGCCGAGGTTTTGCGCGCTCTGCTCCGGCCTGAGCTTCAGCCGTGCCTCGATTGCCGGCTGGAACGGCTTCAGCCGCGCCCAGACTTCCGTTGCGCCAAGCTTCTCGTTGCGGCCGAAGAAGACGCCGACGACATTTTCGCTGGGCGCGACATACATGGAAAGCACCAGGCCGAATTCGGACAGCCCGCGCTGCCAGAACCAGGGACCGCGCCTCGCCAGCCGGGCTCTTTCTTCTGGATGCCGCTCGGCGAACAGCGCCCAGAAGCCGCGATGACGGAACTCCGAAGCGCGGTGGCCGCCGAAGTCGAACTCGCTCATGGCCGCCTCCGGCCGAGAGCCTTAGACCATGCCGAGCGCGGCCTTGTACAGATCGAGGATCGACTCCTCCTCCTGGCGCTCGGCCTGGTCTTTCTTGCGCAGCCGGATGATGGTGCGGATCGCCTTGGTGTCGAAGCCGGTGCCCTTGGCCTCGCCATAGACGTCCTTGATGTCGTCGGAAATCGTCTTCTTTTCTTCCTCGAGCCGCTCGATGCGCTCGATGATGGCGCGCAGCTGGCCGGCGGCAACAGTCTGGCTGGTCTCGGTGATCTCGTCGGCCATTTTTCTCTCCGCGTTTTTTGCGCCACGGCGATTCCCGCCCCGGCAAAATTGGAGCGGGTTCGATGCCCGAGCAGGCGCGGCTGGTCAAGACATTATCGATGCGGGATGAAGGGTTACTGCCAGCCGCCCTTCACAGCCCTCGATCTTGTCCGTCAGTTGAAGGCGATCAGCAGATCCTTCGCATCGATCTGGTCGCCGGCCTTGACCAGCACTTCGGCGACCACGCCGTCACGCTCGGCGTGCAGCGCCGTCTCCATCTTCATCGCCTCGATCGAGAGCAGCACGTCGCCGGCCTTGACGGCCTGCCCGGCGGCAACCGCAAGCGCGGAGACCACGCCCGGCATCGGCGCGCCGATATGCGCTTCATTGCCGGGCTCCGCCTTGCGCCGCGCCTTGGCGGCCGAGGCGCCGTGCGCGCGGTCCGGCACCTTCACGCGGCGCGGCTGGCCGTTGAGCTCGAAGAAGACCGTGACCATGCCCTTTTCGTCGACATCGCCGAACGCCTGGCAGCGCACCACCAGCGTCTTGCCCTTCTCGATGTCGACGAAGATCTCGTCTTCCGACTTCATGCCGTAGAAATAGGTCGGCGTCGGCAGCACGCTGACCGGCCCGTAGGTTTCCTGCGCGGCTGCAAAATCGGTGAAGACCTTCGGATACATCAGCCAGGAGGCGAATTCGAACTCGCTGATCTTGCGCTCGAGCTTCTCCTCGATCTCCTTGCGACTGGCTTCCAGGTTCGCCGGCTTGAGCAGCGAGCCCGGCCGCACGGTGATCGGCTTCTCGCCCTTCAGCGCCTTTTTTTGCAGCGCTTGCGGCCAGCCGCCGGGCGACTGGCCGAGATCGCCGCGCAGCATCGAGACGACCGAATCCGGGAAAGCGATGTCTTTCGCCGGGTTCTCGACATCGGCGACGGTGAGATCCTGGCTCACCATCATCAGCGCCATGTCGCCGACCACTTTCGACGACGGCGTCACCTTGACGATGTCGCCGAACATCAGGTTCACGTCGTGATAGGCCTGCGCCACCTCATGCCAGCGCGTTTCGAGCCCCAGCGAGCGCGCCTGCTCCTTGAGATTGGTGAACTGCCCGCCCGGCATCTCGTGCAGATAGACCTCCGAGGCCGGCCCCTTGAGGTCGCTTTCGAAGGCGGCGTACTGGTTGCGGACAGCTTCCCAGTAGAAGGAGACGTGGCGGATCCATTGCGGATCGAGGCCGGGGTCGCGCTCGGTGCCCTTCAGCGCCTCGACGATCGAGCCGAGGCAGGGTTGCGAGGTGTTGCCGGAGAAAGAATCCATCGCCGCGTCGATGGCGTCGACGCCGGTCTCGACCGCCGCCAGCACCGTCGCCGCCGACAGGCCGGACGTGTCGTGCGTGTGGAAATGGATCGGCAGGTCGGTTTCTTCGCGCAGCGCCTTGAACAGCACGCGCGCCGCCGACGGCTTCAAGAGCCCCGCCATGTCCTTGACGGCGATGATATGCGCGCCGGCCGCCTCCAACTCCTTGGCCAGCCCGACATAGTATTTGAGGTCGTATTTGGCGCGTGCCGGATCGAGGATATCGCCCGTATAGCACATCGCCGCTTCGATCAGCTTGCCCTCGGCGCCCACCGCGTCCATGGCGACGCGCATGTTCTCGACCCAGTTCAGGCAGTCGAAGACGCGGAACAGGTCGACGCCGCCGGCGGCCGCCTGTTTGACGAAATGCTGCACGACATTGTCGGGATAGTTGGTATAGCCGACGCCGTTGGCGCCGCGCAGCAACATCTGCAGCAGAAGGTTGGGGGCTGCTTCGCGCACCTTGCTCAGCCGCTCCCACGGATCCTCGGTGAGGAAGCGCATGGCGACGTCGAAGGTGGCGCCACCCCAGCATTCCAGCGACAACAGCTGCGGCAGCGCCCGCGCATAGGTGCCGGCAATGCCGGCGATGTCATAGGTACGCATGCGGGTTGCGAGCAGCGACTGGTGGCCGTCGCGCATCGTCGTGTCGGTGACCAGCACTTGGGCTTGCGCGCGCATCCATGCGGCGAACTTCTCCGGCCCGAGCGCATCGAGCTGCTGCTTGCTGCCGTCCGGCACCTTGCCATTGAGATAGGGCACGACGGGTGCTGCCGCGTCCGCCTTCGGCATCGGCCGTCCGCGCGTCTCCGGATGGCCGTTGACGCTGACGTCGGCAAGGTAATTGAGCAGCTTGGTCGCGCGGTCCTGCCGCTTGACCTGCTGGAACAGCTCCGGCGTCGTGTCGATGAACTTGGTGGTGTAGGAATTGTCGGCGAAGCTCGGGTGGTTGATGATCGCTTCGAGGAAGGTCAGGTTGGTGGCGACGCCGCGGATACGGAACTCCCGCAGCGCTCGATTCATGCGCGCGATCGTTTCGGCCGCCGTCGGCGCCCATGCCGTCACCTTTTCGAGCAGCGGATCGTAGAAGCGGGTGATGACCGCGCCCGAATAGGCGGTGCCGCCGTCGAGCCGGATGCCGAAGCCGGTAGCGCCGCGATAGGCGGTGATGCGGCCATAGTCCGGAATGAAATTGTGCTCCGGGTCCTCGGTGGTGATGCGACACTGCAGCGCGTGGCCGTTGAGCTTGATGTCCTTCTGCGCCGGCACGCCCGATTCCGGCGTGCCGATGGCGAAGCCGTCGAGGATGTGGATTTGCGCCTTCACGATGTCGATGCCGGTCACCATCTCGGTGACGGTGTGCTCGACCTGGATGCGCGGATTGACTTCGATGAAGTAGAACTTGCCGGTGTCGGCGTCCTGCAGGAACTCGACCGTGCCGGCGCCGATATAGCTCGTCTCGCGCGCGATCTTCAGCGCATAGCCGCAAAGCTCCTGGCGCAGCGCCTCGCTGAGATAGGGAGCCGGCGCGCGCTCGACGACCTTCTGGTTGCGGCGCTGGATCGAGCAGTCGCGCTCGAACAGATGCACGGCGTTGCCATGGGCGTCGCCGAGCACCTGCACCTCGACATGGCGGGCGCGCTCGATGAGCTTTTCGAGATAGACCTCGTCCTTGCCGAAGGCGGCCTTCGCCTCGCGCTTGCCTTCCATGACCTCGCGCGCGAGGTCTGCTTCGGAGCGGATGGCGCGCATGCCGCGGCCGCCGCCGCCCCATGATGCCTTGAGCATCACCGGATAGCCGACCGCCTTGGCGAGCTCCTTGACCGCCTCCATATCGTCCGGCAGCGGATTGGTGGCGGGCACCACCGGCACGCCGACCTCGATCGCCAGGTTGCGCGCGGCGACCTTGTTGCCGAGCCGCCGCATCGTCTCCGGCTTCGGGCCGATGAAGGTGATGCCGGCGGCAGCACAGGCCTCGGCGAATTCCGGGCTCTCCGACAGCAGGCCGTAGCCCGGATGGATGGCGTCGGCGCCCGACAATCTGGCGACGCGGATCACCTCGTCGATCGAAAGATAGCTTTCGATCGGGCCCATATCCTTGGCGAGATGCGGGCCGCGACCGACCTGGTAGCTTTCATCGGCCTTGAAGCGGTGCAGCGAATATTTGTCCTCTTCCGCCCAGATCGCCACGGTTTCGAGACCCAATTCGTTGGCCGCGCGAAAGACGCGGATGGCGATTTCGGACCGGTTGGCGACGAGGATCTTCGTGATTGCCAAGGACTGGGCTCCAGCAGCGGAAAGTGAGGTGAACGGCGCAATGATTAGCGTGAAAATGCTGCAGCGCAAACAAAATCGCGCGACAGCTAAAACGATTTAAATCGCTCGTTTGCGCCAAAACGCCGCTATTCTTCCGCCCGACGGTTCAAGGAGCGGTTTGCAGGCGTTGTCATGAAGGTTGGCGCCTCGAGTGGGGGAAAAGCATCCGCCAATGAAAAATGCCCGGCGCAGAGCGCCGGGCATCCGAAAAGTCGGCTCTGTTTGCCGGCTTATTTCTCGAAGTAGCTGTACTTGCCGTCCTCGCCCTTCTTCCACTCGTAGACGACATAGTCCGGACGGGTGATGTCGCCCTTGGAGTCGTAGCCGATCTCGCCGATCGCCGTCTTCCACGGACCGCCCGACTTGATCAACTCGGCGACCTTCTGCGCGTCGTCGGCGGAGCCGACCTTGGCGATGGCCTGCGTGATGATCTGGATGGCGGCGTAGGAGTAGAGCGTGTAGGCTTCCGGCTCGAAGCCGGCGGCGCGGAACTTCTCCACGACTTCCTTGGCGGCCGGATTCTTGCGCGGATCCGGAGCGAAGGTGTTGAGCGTGCCGGCAACGGCGTCGCCGGCGATCGAGGCCAGTTCGTTGGAGACGATGCCGTCGCCCGAGAACAGCGGCGCCTTCAGGCCCTGGTCGGCCGACTGGCGGATGATCAGGCCGGCCTCGGTGTGCAGGCCGCCCCAGTAGATCAGGGTGACGCCGCTTTCCTTCATCTTGGCGATGAGCGCCGAGAAGTCCTTGTCGCCGACATTCACGCCTTCATACAACACTTCCGTGACGCCATTGGCGTTCAGGTTCTTCTTGGTCTCGTCCGCGAGGCCCTGGCCGTAAGGCGTCTTGTCGTGGATGATGGCGATCTTGGCGTCTTTGAAGTTCTTGGCGATGTAGTCGCCCGCCACCTTGCCCTGCTGGTCGTCGCGACCGCAGGTGCGGAAGGTGTTCCACAGGCCGCGCTCGGTGAGCTTCGGATTGGTCGCGGCCGGCGTCATAACGAGGATGCCGTTCTCCGCATAGACTTCCGACGCGGGAATGGTCACGCCCGAGTTGAAGTGGCCGTCGACGAACTTGACGCCGTCGGCGACGAACTTATTGGCGACCGAAATGCCCTGCTTGGGATCGGAGACGTCGTCGCCGATCTCAAGCTTGAGCTGCTGCCCATTGATGCCGCCCGCCGCATTGATGTCGGCGACCGCCTGTTCCGCGCCCTTCTGCAACTGCGCGCCGAAGGCGGCGTTCGGACCGGTGATCGGGCCGGCGACGCCGATCAGGATGTCGGCCCACGCGCTGCCGCTGAACGCGATGAACGCGGTCAGCGCCACGGCGGACAAAAGTGATTTTTTCATTGAAACGCTCCCATTTACGGAGTGGGCGTGGATGATACTTTCATGCGATGCCCACCCTTATCGCAGAAAGCATAGAATGCCGATTTTCAGGCACTTGTCACGCCGATTCATCCCTGAAACGACGTTAAGCATGAACCTCAACCCTTCGGTTTCCAGCTCAATAGGGAAGCTCTTTCGTAGAGCCAGTTGTATTGCGTGACCATCTGGTTGGTGCGCGTGTATTGATAGCCGAGGAAGCCGAATATCATCAGCACGATGGTATCGACGATGTAATAATGCAGCGAGAACATCGTGCTCCAGAACAGCGCATGATGGATGAACCTTACCCCGATGCCGAGGCCAAGCATGTAAAGGAACAGGCGGACGTGGGTGCCCCAGGTCCGGGCCACGGCCTTGCCGGTCATCCACGCCGCCCCGCCGCCGAGCAGGCCCGTGACGAACAGAAAATGCCAGATCGAGGCTTCTTCGTAGAGAATGCCATGCATGAGTGGTGTCTCCCGACCTTAGTGATGGCCGCCTTCGAGATAGGCGGCGCGCACTTCCGGATTGGCGAGCAGCTCCTTGCCGGTGCCGCTCATCGTCACATTGCCGTTGACCATGACGTAGCCGCGATCGGCGAGCTTGAGCGCGCCAAAGGCGTTCTGCTCGACCAGGAACACGGTCAATCCTTGTGTCTTGTTCAGCGCGCGAATGGCGTCGAAGATCTGCTTGACGATCAGCGGAGCCAACCCAAGCGAGGGCTCGTCGAGCAGAAGCAGCTTCGGCCGCGCCATCAGCGCGCGCGCGATCGACAGCATCTGCTGCTCGCCGCCCGACAGCGTGCCGCCGCGCTGGCCGATGCGCTCCTTGAGGCGCGGGAACAACGTGAACACCTTCTCGGCATCCTCGTCAAAGTGCTGGAGGTTGTCGAGACTGGCACCCATCTGCAGGTTTTCCATCACCGTCATGCGCGGGAAGATGCGGCGTCCTTCCGGCGACTGCGCGATGCGCATGCGGGCGATCTCGTGCGTCGGCATCTGGGTGATGTTGGTGCCCGCGAAGGTGATGGTGCCGGCGCGGGCGCGGGGCGCGCCGAAGATGGTCATCATCAGCGTCGACTTGCCAGCGCCATTGGCGCCGATCAGCGCCACGATCTCACCCTGGTTGACGGTAACGTCGACGCCGTTCAGCGCCCGGATGTTGCCGTAATAGGTCTGCACGCCCTTGATATCGAGCAGCGTTGCGCCGGCCATTATTTACGCCCTCCGCGCGGCTTTGCTGTCGAGGATTTCGCGGCCGGCTTAGCCGGCGAGGTGGATTTTTTGGCGGCCGGCTTCGGCTTCACCGCAGGCTTGCGCGCATCGACCTGAGCCGCTTTCGAGGCGCCCTTCGATACCGTGACGCGCTCGCCTTCACTGTGGCCGATCGTGTCTGTCACCGGTCCGGCGAGAAAGGAAGACGACGAACCGGGGCCATGCTCGGAGTCGGGGCCGGTGTCGAGCTGTTCGATGACGTCCTCGTCGCCGACTTCGGTGAGCACGGTCTCGACCTCTTCGTCGTCGACGCCGAGATAGGCGGCAATGACGCGCGGGTCGGTCCTTACCGACTGCGGATTGCCGTCGGAGATCTTGCGGCCGTATTCGAGCACGACGACGTGGTCGGAAATCTGCATGACCACCGACATGTCGTGCTCGATCAAAAGGATCGAGGTGCCGGTGTTGTCCTTGATGTCCATCAGGAGCTGATTGAGCGAGGCGGATTCCTTCGGGTTGAGGCCGGCGGCCGGCTCGTCGAGGCACAGCAGCTCAGGTCCTGTGCACATGGCGCGCGCGATCTCCAGACGGCGCTGCGCGCCATAGGGCAGGTCGCCGGCCGGGTCGTCGGCGCGATCGACGAGGTCGGCCTTCTCCAGCCAGTGCCTGGCGAGGTCGATCGATTCGGCCGAGGCCTGGCGATAGCTCGGAAAGCCGAACAGGCCGAGCAAGGTGTAGCCCGAGGCCTTCATCAGCTTGTTGTGCTGGGCGACCAGCAGGTTTTCGAGCAGCGTCATGCCCGAAAACAGGCGGATGTTCTGGAAGGTGCGCGCCACCTTGGCGCGCGCCGGGATCTCGTGGTTGGGCAGGCGCTCGAGCAGATAGGTCGAGCCGTCGCCCCGGCTGAGCGTGATCATGCCCTCCGTCGGCTTGTAGAAGCCAGTAATACAGTTGAACACCGTCGTCTTGCCGGCGCCGTTTGGTCCGATCAGCGCGGTGATCTCTCCGCGCTTGGCCTGGAAGGACAGATCGCCGATGGCGACCAGGCCGCCGAATTTCATCGACAGATGCTCGACCTGCAGAATGAGATCGCCTGCGGAAGCTTGCCCGTTCATCAGCCATGGCCCTCCTTGGTGAAGGAGCCTGAGACCGCTTTTCGCTTCTTCAGGAAGGCTGTCGGTTCCCGGCTGCCGACGAAGCCGCGCGGCTTCCACAGCATGACGATCACCATGGCCATGCCGAACAGAAGCATGCGGTAGAGCTCCGGCGTGAAATCGGGACCGAAGATCCGCTTCAGGAAGTCGAGTTCGCGCAATGCTTCAGTGCCGCCGATCATCACCAGCGCCGCCACGGCGATGCCGGGCAGCGAGCCCATGCCGCCGAGCACGACGATGGCAAGGACGATCGCCGATTCCAGGAAGACGAAGGATTCGGGGCTGACGAAGCCTTGCCGGGCTGCGAAGAACGAGCCGGCGAAACCGCCGAACATGGCGCCGGTGGCGAAAGCGGTGAGCTTGGTGGTGGTGGTGTTGATGCCGAGCGAGCGGCAGGCGATCTCGTCCTCGCGCAGCGCTTCCCAGGCCCGGCCGACCGGCAGCCGGCGAAGCCTGATGGTGACGAAGGCGGTCAAAAGACAGAGTCCGAGGATCAGATAGTAAAGGAATATCTTGTAATAGGCACTCGATGTGGCGATGTTCAACACCTTGGCGATGTAGTTCGGGTCAGAGACGTTGAACGATATCAGTCCGAAGAAGGAGACCTTCGGAATGCCGGATACGCCGGCCGAGCCGTTGGTCACCTCGCGCCAGTTGATCAGCACCAGGCGGATGATCTCGCCGAAGGCGAGCGTCACGATCGCCAGGTAGTCGCCGCGAAGCCTGAGCACCGGGAAGCCGAGCATGACGCCCCAGAAGGCGGCCATGCAGCCGGCGGCCGGAAGCAGGATCCAGAACGACAGGCCGAAATGCGTGCCGAGCAGCGCGTAGGCATAGGCCCCGACCGCATAGAAGGCGACGTAGCCGAGATCGAGCAGGCCGGCCAACCCGATGACGATATTGAGCCCCCAGGCCAGCATCACATAGATCAGGATCTGGATGCCGAAATTGTCGACCCACTTCAGCGAGCCTTGGAACCCTCCGGCTACAGATCCTGAATATAGCGCGAGCGTCAGGACGACGACGACCGGATACAACGCCAGCGCGCTGACGCCCAATGCCGAGAAGTGATCGTGAATGAAGCTGCGGAAGTAAAACATCACCGAAGCTACGGCATAGATAATGGCCAGCGCCCGTAGGAACCGCGCATAGCCGGCAAGGTCCGGCCCCAGCAGTCCATCGAGGGAGCCGGCCAACGCCAACAGCGCGACCGCTATGATGATGGCCGCAAACAAATACGGGATTCGGAAGAAGCGCGTCGCCATGCTCTCCGGCAGCAGGCCGGTGGCAACATCGGCGACCTTTAGGCTGGCCAAGAAGGGTTGGGCATAGGCGACGTAGAGGAAGCGTCCGACGGCGGTGAGGATAACCACCAGGGCAAGTAGTCCCCAGCGCTGCACCAGGATCAGCTCGTTGGAGATGTTCTGGTCGGTTCTCAACCCGATGAACAGCACGAACAGGCCAAGCGCGATGGCGCCGGCATAGAGCGCTTCGCGGAAAGCGCGCTGCATGGGAGGGACAACGATGTCGCGCTCCGGAGATGCGGTAACGGCCATGAGGATCAGACCTTTTCGACTTCAGGCCGGCCCAGGATGCCGGAAGGCAGGAAGATGAGCACGATCGCCAGGATCGAGAAGGCTGCGACGTCCTTGTAGTCGATCGAGAAATAGGCCGACCACATGCTCTCGATGAAGCCGATCAGCAGCCCGCCGAGTACCGCGCCGGGCAGCGAGCCGATGCCGCCGAGCACCGCTGCCGTGAAGGCCTTGACGCCCGGCACGAAGCCGTCGGAGAAGACCACGACGCCGTAATACATCAGGAACAGCGTGCCGGCGACCGCGGCAAGCGCGGCGCCCATGATGAAGGTGATGGAGATGGTGCGGTCGACGTCGATGCCAAGCAGCGCCGCCATCTTGCGGTCCTGCTCGCAGGCACGCTGCGCCCGCCCCAATGCCGTCCTGTTGACAAGATACCAGAAGATCGCCAGCAGCGCGGCGGTGACCAGCACGATGACGATCTGCTTCAGCGAGACGCTGATGCCGTCGATCGTGTAGACTTGGCTGACCATCGGCGGGATCGGCTTGTTGCGCGGCCCTTGCGTGACCTGCACGAAGTTAGACAGCGCGATCGACATGCCGATGGCGGTGATCAGCGGCGCCAGCCGGAACGATCCGCGCAGCGGCCGGTAGGCCACCTTCTCGATCGTCCAGTTGTACAGACTGGTCAAAAGCATCGCCACGATCATCATGATCAGAAGCGCCACCACCACCGGCACGGAATAGAACAACGCGCCGAGGAGGAGAAAAACGATGAGGGCTGCGAAGGCGCCGACCATGAAGATGTCGCCATGGGCGAAATTGATCATGCCGATGATGCCGTAGACCATCGTGTAGCCGATCGCGATCAGCCCGTAGATAGATCCCAGCGTCAGCCCATTGATAAGCTGCTGGACGAAGTACTGCATATTTATGCGGCTCCCCTGGAATGTCGCCCCGTTTCCGGGTCGCACCCCTTTTCATATTTCCCCTAGTCGTAAAGTTTCGAGCCCGGATTGCAACGTGATTTTTCAATCGCCGGACGTGGTTTGGAAGCACGCCACCCGATTGCCCGTTTTTTCGCATCCAGGCCCTGGACTATCGCGGACCCTATCATTGGCACAACGCAATGTCTTTGACGATTCAGCCGTATCATGCTCGCCATTTCGAAGAAACCGCCGTCAAAATAAGTTGAAGAGCGGATTTCTTGCATCAATGGAAGCGGTCCATTTTGCGCGGAATGCCTTCCGCCGGGTGAGGGGGGGTGACGGTTACGTGACGATGAACCCATGCGCGAACGGATCGCGGTCGTCGATGAAGATGGTGTTCAGTCCGGTCATGCGCGCCCAGCCGCCGATCGACGGGATGATGGCCGGCTTGCCGGCCACGCTGACCTCTTTTTCGACCCTGCCCTTGAACAGCGAACCGATGATCGATTCATGCACGAAGCTGTCGCCGGCCTTGAGCTTGCCCTTGGCATGGAGCTGCGCCATGCGCGCCGAGGTGCCTGTGCCGCAAGGCGAACGGTCGATCGCCTTGTCGCCGTAGAAGACGGCGTTGCGCCCATCCGCCTCTGCATGCTTCGGCTTGCCGGTCCACAGCATGTGCGACAGCCGGTTGATGCCGGGATTCTCCGGATGGACGAATGGGTATTTCTCGTTGAGGCGCTGGCGCACCACCGGGCTCCAGGCGATGAGGTCGCCGGCCGAATGGTCGGCCATGTCGCGGTAGTTCTCCTGCGGCTCGACGACGGCGTAGAAATTGCCGCCATAGGCGACATCGACGCTGATCTCGCCAAGCACCGGGCACTCCACGGTCAATCCTTCGGCATAGAGGAAGGACGGCACGTTGGTGATGCGCACCTCCTCGACATATTCGCCGACTTGGCTGTATTCGGCGACGACAAGGCCGGCCGGCGTGTCGAGCCTGAGCACGCCCGGCGTCTTCGGCTTCACCAGTCCGTGCTCGACGGCAAAAGTGACGGTGCCGATCGTGCCGTGGCCGCACATCGGCAGGCAGCCCGAGGTCTCGATGAACAGGATGGCGATGTCGCAGTCCTCGCGCGTCGGCGGATAGAGGATCGAGCCCGACATCACGTCATGGCCGCGCGGCTCGAACATCAGCCCGGTGCGGATCCAGTCATATTCGGCGAGGAAATGCGCGCGCCGCTCCATCATTGTCGATCCCTGGAGCAGCGGCCCGCCGCCGGCGACCAGCCGCACCGGATTGCCGCAGGTGTGGCCGTCGATGCAGAAGAATGATTTCTTGGCCATGATGCTCTCTTGATGTCAGAACCGTTGCGGGCGGAAAGGGTTGAGATCGAGCGGCAGAGTCTGCCCGAGAACGAGATCGCGGATCAAGCGGCCTGTTGCCGCCGCCTGGGTCAGGCCGAGATGGCCGTGGCCGAAAGCGTAGAACACGTTCGGCGCCCGCGCCCGGCCGATGACCGGCAGCGAATCCGGCAGCGACGGGCGAAAACCCATCCACTCCCGGCCGCCCGCCGGATCGAGCCCCGGCAGGAAGCGTTTTGCTTTTTCCAGCATCGCCTTCGAGCGCGCGAAATTGGGCGGACGTTCGATGCCGCCGAGTTCGACGGCGCCGCCGACGCGCAAGCCCGTTTCCAGCGGCGTGATGACGAAGCCGTGCCTGGAAAAGATCAGCTGCCGTTTCACGTCGAAGGCCGACACCGGCAGCGTCGTGTTGTAGCCGCGCTCGGTCTCTAGCGGGATGCGGTCGCCGAGGTTCCTGGCCAAGAGATGCGACCAGGCGCCGGCGGCGATGACGATTTGCTTCGCCTTCCGCGTCGTGCCGTCGGAAAGCATGATCGTGGCGCCATCCGGGCCAGCTTCGACGCGATCGATGCGGGCATGCTCGAATCGCGCGCCCAGCTTCTCCGCATGGGCCCAGACCGCCTTGCCGAGCAGCTTTGGATCGGCAACCGTCTTCCAGCCAGGCACGAAGGTGCCCTTGACGAAACGTGGAGACAGGCCGGGCTGCAGGGCAGTCATCTCCTCGCCCTCGACATGGCTAAAGCCGATGCCGAAGCGCTCGCGCAGCGCCCAGCCCGCAAGTGAGGCTCGGAACTCGGCCTCGCTTTCGTAGAGTTCGAGCGAGCCGTCCTCGCGCAGCATCGGCCTCGTGCCGGAGCGGTCGAGCAGGCCCATCCATTCGGCCTCAGCGAGCTTCATCATGCCGGCTTGTGCCGCCAGGCTCGCCTCAAAATGCTTGGCGGCACCCGCGCGCCAGAAGCGGATCAGCCAGGGCAGGAGTTTGGGCAGATAGGCTGGCGGGATGGCCAATGGCCCGAGCGGATCGGCAAGCCATTTCGGCAATTGCCTGATCATCCCCTTATGCGCCAGCGGCAGCACGTCGGAGAAGGCGAAGGCGGCGGCGTTGCCGGAGCTCGTCTCCTCGCAGATGCCGGTGCGGTCGAAGACGGTGACGTTGCGTCCCGCTTCGGAAAGAAAGGCCGCCGCATTGATGCCGATGATGCCGCCGCCGACGATGACGACATCTTCCCCTTCTCCCCGTTCATGGGGAGAAGGGGCACGGAGGGCGCGGCGGCGCCCCTCTTTTGTCGACCTGGAATTACCTTGCACGTTGGCGCTGCCCCTCATCTGGCTGCCGCCATCTTCTCCTCGAACAGGGAGAAGAGACCTTTAGAACTGCGGCAGTTCCGGCCGCGCGGCCAGCGCATCCTGAACGATCTTTTCCACGGCCCTGCGGCGCTCGCCCGACAGCGGCAGGCGTGGCATGCGCACGCGGTCATTGGTATCGATCGCCAGCACCTCGGCAAGCTTGATGTTTTGGACCAGATAGGTCGAGACATCGAGGTCGAGCAGCGGCCGGAACCAGCGGTAGATCTTCAGCGCCTCCTCGCGGCGGCCTTGCTTCATCAGCTGGTAGATGGCGACGGTCTCGCGCGGGAAGGCGGTGACCAGGCCGGCCACCCAGCCGATGGCACCGACCGACAGCGCTTCGAAGGCGAGGTTGTCGACGCCGGTGAAGAGGTCGTAGCGGTCGCCGAGGCGGTTGATGATCTCGGTCGAGCGGCGGATGTCGTCCGAGGATTCCTTGATGGCGACGAAGCGCTTGTCGGACGCCAGCTCCTCCATCAGGTCGACGGTGACGTCGACGCGATAGGCGAGCCGATTGGAGTAAATCATGACCGGCAGGTCGCCGGCTTCAGCCACGGCGCGAAGGGCCGCGACGGTCTCTTGCCGGTCGGTGTGATAGATCGGGCTTGGCACCACCATCAGGCCGTTGGCGCCTTCCTTGGCGGCGCGCCGCGCGATGCTTGCCGCCTCGCGGGTGCCTGGCTCGTTGACGGTCAACAGCACCGGCTTCTTGCCGGCGACCTTCTGTGCCGTCTTCAGCACCTCGATCTTCTCGTCATGCGACAGCATCGGCCCTTCGCCGAGCGAGCCGCAGACGATGATGCCGTCGCAGCCGGCCTCCATCTGCAGTCCATAGCAGCGCTCCATCTCGGCGTGATCGAGGCGGTCGTCGGCGGTGAATTTGGTCGTGACTGCAGGGAAAACTCCGGCCCACATGGTTATCTCTCCATCTGATATATCAGCGGTATATTTATTAAGAAGCGGGCTGTCAACACGGAATCCGTTATGATATATGAAAAATATATCAGGAGCCCGGCATTGATATCCTCATTGATATCCATTGAGACGAGCCCGGCCTTCGAGCCTGTGGCGACCAAGGCCTATCGTGTGCTGGAGCACATGATCGTGACGCTTGAGCTGGCGCCCTCGAGCTTCGTCACCGAGGGCGCGCTGATCGAGCGGCTCGGCCTCGGCCGCACCCCGGTGCGCGAGGCGATCCAGAGGCTCGCCTGGGAAGGCTTGCTTGACGTCAGGCCGCGCGCCGGCATCGCGGTCGCGCCGCTCCACCCCGGCGACTGGCTGCGCGTCATCGACGCCAGGCGCGGCGTCGAGGTCGTGCTCGCCCGCTCCGCCGCGCGCTTCGTCACCCGCGAGGCAGCCGACCTTTTTCACGAGGCGGCCCTTGCCATGCAGAAGGCGGTGATCTCCAGCAATGTGCTTGCCTTCATCCAGGCCGACAAGCAGCTCGACGAGGCACTGGCGATCGCGGCCGACAATCCGTTCGCGGCGCGCGTGGCGGCGCCCTTGCAGACGCACAGCCGCCGCTTCTGGTTCCGCTACAAGGCCGATACCGGCCTGGCGGAATCAGCCGAACACCATGTCGCGCTCATCCGCTCGATCCTCGACGGCGACGAGGAAGGCGCCGCCAAGGACGCCAAGAAACTGATGACGCTGCTGCGCGGCCACGCCGAGGTGGCCGCGACACGCTAATCGGAGCGGTTCAGCCTTCGCTGAACTGCCCCGGTCAGTTATTTACGCAATTTCAGGAAAACCGTTACACATTTTCCTGGAATTGCTTTCAGCCGCCCGGCTGCCCGACCGCGGTGGCCAGCGTGTCTTCCCATCCCTCGCCGGCCGCCAGGATGCAGCTCTGGCCCTTAACGTCGGTCATCAGGATGGTCCAGGTTCCGCTAGCCGACACAAACACCTCGAAGATGGCGACGTCTCCGGCCACGCCGTAGCCCAGCCGCTTCTCCTCGAATGCCTCTGCCAGCCTTGCGACCAGAAAGTCATGGCCGCCGCAGATGACTTGCGCCTGCACTGGGACCGCCGGCAAAGCCATCATGGCGCCGACAGCCGCCGGCTTGATCCATCGAAACGAAAATTCGCGTGCCATGGGGGCACCTCCTTTGCCTTGGCATTCCGGCAAGGGAGGCACATTCGGCCGCCTCAGTGTGCCGGAACGTTCCAGGCCGGATTCGACGTCTTCATCACGTCACTCCTTCTGGTTTCCGGTCTGTCGCAGGGAGACCATTACTCCCTGGATTCGATATGGTGAACCTATGCTCCGTAAACAAGCGGGCGCGGCGAGCGCCTGCGCTCGTGGCGAGGCGCTTCGCCGGCGTTTGAGTGTTCAGGCACCCGGCATGGCTGCCGTGATCGAAGGGCTGTCCCAGCCTTCGCCCACGGACAGAATGCAGCTTTGCCCCTTGGTGTCGGAAGCAAGGACCGTCCAACTGCCCTGGTCGGAGACAAATATCTCGAGCACGACGTTCGGATTGATCAGCCCGCGCCCCGCTACGGTTTCGTGGAACTTGTCGCCGAGTGCCTTGATCACTTCAGCACGTGGGGCGCATTGCGCGGCCGCATTGGCCTGAGCGGTTGCGGCTGACACTGCTATCGCCGCAAGGAAGACTGTCGTCAAAAGGCATCGTGTCATCTGACACCTCCTCGCGCCAGACGAGAACCCCGGCTGCCACCGGCGCTGTTTGATTGGCCTGCAATCTTTGCAGGAATAAAGGCTAAGGCGGATGGTGCCGTCTTGGTTCCATCGCGTCGGCATTTTGGCGCACAGGAATGCAAAAGGCCCGGCATGTACCGGGCCTTCAACTGTTCGATCTATGTTGGATCAGTTCATCGTCGGGATGACGAACTCGGCGCCGTCCTTGATGCCGGACGGCCAGCGCGAGGTGACCGTCTTGGTCTTGGTGTAGAAGCGGAACGCGTCCGGCCCGTGTTGGTTGAGGTCGCCGAAGGACGAGGCCTTCCAGCCGCCGAAGGTGTAGTAGGCGATCGGCACCGGGATCGGCACGTTGACGCCGACCATGCCGACCTGGACCCTCGACGCGAAGTCGCGCGCAGCGTCGCCGTCGCGGGTGAAGATGGCGACGCCGTTGCCCATCTCGTGGTCGTTGGCAAGCTTGATGGCGTTCTCGTAGGTCGGCGCGCGCACCACCGAGAGCACCGGCCCGAAAATCTCTTCCTTGTAGATGCGCATGTCGGCGGTGACGTTGTCGAACAGGCAGCCGCCCATATAGTAGCCGTTCTCATAGCCCTGCATCTTGAAGCCGCGGCCATCGACGACCAGCTTGGCGCCTTCCTTGACGCCGATGTCGACATAGCCCTTCACTCGCTCCAGCGCTTGGCGCGTCACCAGCGGGCCGAAATCGGCGGAGGAATCCGTCGACGGACCGACCTTCAGGCTCTCGACGCGCGGCACCAGCTTCTCCATCAGCCGGTTGGCGGTGTCGTTGCCGACCGGAACCGCCACCGAGATCGCCATGCAGCGCTCGCCGGCCGAGCCGTAGCCGGCGCCGATCAGCGCATCGACCGTCTGATCCATGTCGGCGTCGGGCATGATGATCATGTGGTTCTTGGCGCCGCCGAAGCACTGCACGCGCTTGCCTGACGCGGTACCGCGTGAGTAGATGTAGTGCGCGATCGGCGTCGAGCCGACGAAGCCGATGGCCTTGATGTCGGGATCGTCGAGAATGGCGTCCACCACTTCCTTGTCGCCGTTGACGACGTTGAGGATGCCGGCCGGCAGGCCGGCCTCGATGAACAGCTCGGCGATGCGGATAGGCACGCCCGGATCGCGCTCCGAAGGCTTCAGGATGAAGGCATTGCCGCAGGCGATCGCCGGGGCGATCTTCCACAGCGGGATCATCGCCGGGAAGTTGAACGGCGTGATGCCGGCGACGACGCCGAGCGGCTGGCGCATCGAATAGACGTCGATGCCGGGGCCGGCGCCGTCGGTGAACTCGCCCTTCATCATATGCGGCGCGCCGATGCAGACCTCGACCACTTCGAGGCCGCGCTGGATGTCGCCCTTGGCGTCGGCGATGGTCTTGCCATGCTCGCGCGCTAGGATGTCGGCCAGCTCGTCATAGTCGCGCTGGACCAGCTCGAGAAACTTCATCAGCACGCGCACGCGGCGCTGCGGGTTGGTGGCGGCCCACTTGGGCTGCGCGGCCTTGGCATTCTCGACCGCGGCGCGCAGTTCCTGCGCCGAGGCCAGCGCCACAGTGCCGCGCACGGAGCCGTCCATCGGCTGCATGACATCCTGCTTGCGGCCGCTGGTGCCGGCGACACGCTTGCCGCCGATGAAATGACCGTACTCGATCATGGTTTCTCTCCCTGTGTTCGTGATGGCGCATTGTCCGCCTTTGCGGCGGAGATGGCAACGCGAGCCAAAACGCAACCGTTGTGCAGAAAATAGACAACCGCCGCCGGGCGTGCATTAATTGCCGCAAAATGGTTGGCTGCTCGATCGTTGAAAAGGATTGAAGGTTGCGTTCCTTCACACCCCCCTCTGTCCTGCCGGACATCTCCCCCGCAAGGGGGGAGATCGGACGTCACGCCCGCTTTCGCCAATCGCCAACGCACGAGGAGAAGTGCCGTCAAGGAAGCTGCCAATCTCCCCCCTTGCGGGGGAGATGGCCGGCAGGCCAGAGGGGGGTGGGCGGGAACTCGACGCTCATCATTAGCATGGACGTTTCCCATGAACTGGGATGACGTCCGCATCTTCCTCGCCGTGGCGCGTGCCGGGCAGATCCTCGGCGCGGCCAAGCGCCTGGAGCTCAACCATGCGACCGTCTCGCGCCGCATCGCCGCGATCGAGGACGCCCTGCGCACAAAACTTTTCCGTCGCCTGACCACCGGCAGCGAGCTGACGCCCGCCGGAGAGCGCTTCCTCGACATTGCCGAGCGCATGGAAAGCGACATGATCGCCGCGCGCTCGACCATTGCCGGCGAGGGCGACGATGTGTCGGGCACCGTGCGCATCGGCGCGCCCGACGGCTTCGGCGTCGCTTTCCTCGCCAAGCGGCTTGGCGAGCTGACCGCGCTTCACCGCGAGCTGACCATCCAGCTGGTGCCGGTGCCGCGCTCCTTCTCGCTGTCGCGGCGCGAGGCCGATATCGCCATCACCGTCGAACGGCCGACCGAGGGGCGGCTGGTGGCGGGCAAGCTGGTCGACTACACGCTCGGCCTGTTCGCCTCCCGCGCCTATGCCGAGGCGAACGGCCTGCCGAAGACGGCAGCCGAGATCGGCCGGCACGCGCTGATCGGCTACGTGCCCGATCTCATCGTCAGTCCCTCGCTCGACTATGCCGCCGAGTTCAGCGCCGACTGGTGCTCGAGCTTCGCCATCTCCTCGGCGCTCGGCCAGGCTGAAGCGGTGCGGTCGGGCGCCGGCATCGGCATCCTGCACACCTTCGTCGCCCGCTCGATGCCGGAGCTCGTGCCGGTCGACATCGTGGCGCCCATCCGCCGCGCCTATTGGCTGGTCTATCACGAATCGGTGAGGCCGCTGCGCCGGGTCCAACTCGTCGCCAATTTCATTACCAAGGCCGTGGAGCGGGAAAGGGGGTTATTCGTGTAGCGCTCTGGATGCGGCCTTCCTTACTTCAAATACCGGTCCGGGCTGAGGTCGAGCGCGTTGATCTCCGGCACCCGGTTGGACATGACGTCGGAAAGCACCTTGGCCGAGCCGCAGGCCATGGTCCAACCCAGCGTGCCATGGCCGGTGTTGAGGTAGAGGTTGGACAGCTCGCTGCGCCCGACCAGCGGCGGCCCGTCCGGCGTCATCGGCCGCAAGCCGCACCAGAAACTAGCCGCCTTGAGGTCGCCGCCGCCCGGGAACAGGTCGCCGACCGAATGCTCGAGCGTGCGGCGGCGCGATTCATGCAGGCGAAGGTCGAAGCCCGAAATCTCCGCGGTGCCGCCGACGCGGATGCGGTCGCCGAGCCTGGTGATCGCTACCTTGTAGGTCTCGTCCATGACCGTCGACACCGGCGCCGCCGCCGCATCCGTGATCGGCACGGTGATGGAATAGCCCTTGACCGGATAGACCGGGATCGGCCGCTTCATCTTGCGCATGAAGGGCGCCGAATAGCTGCCCAGCGCCATCACATAGGCGTCCGCCATCCGCCAGCCCTTGTCGGTGCCGACCTGGACGACGCGGTTGCGGTTCCTGACGACGCGCCGGATGGTCGTGCCGTATTCGAAGGTGACGCCACGCGCGACGCAGAGCTCGGCGAGTTTCTCGGTAAACATGTTGCAGTCGCCGGTCTCGTCGCCGGGCAATCTCAGCCCGCCGACGAATTTTTCCCGCACGCCGGCCAGCGCCGGCTCGGCCGCGATGCAGCCGTCCCGGTCGAGGACCTCATAGGGAACGCCGTATTTCTTCAGCACCTCGACATCGCCGCCGGTGCCGTCGAGTTGCTTCTGCTTGCGGAACAGCTGCAGCGTGCCCTTGGCCCGCTCGTCATAGGCGATGCCGGTCGCGGCGCGCAGCGCCTTCAGTGTGTCGCGGCTGTATTCGGCTAAAGGCACCATGCGCGACTTGTTGAGCGCATAGCGCTCGGCCGTGCAGTTGCGCAGCATCTTGATGAGCCAGGTCCACATATGCGGATCGAAGGCGGGGCGCACCACCAGCGGACCGTATTTCATCAAGAGCCATTTGACGGCCTTGACCGGGATGCCGGGCCCCGCCCATGGCGAAGCGTAGCCGGGCGACACTTCGCCGGCATTGGCGAAGCTGGTCTCCAGCGCCGGGCCCTGCTGCCGGTCGATCACCGTGACCTCATGGCCGGCCTCGGCAAGGAAGTAGGCGGTGGTGATCCCGATCACGCCGCCGCCCAGCACCAGGACTTTCATTCTATGCTCCCTCAAAGCCGATCATGCCGCCGAGGGGCCGGATCGTCATCTTCTGTCTGCCGGATTTTGCCGCCCCCGCCAAGGGCTCCGCTGGCACATGTCGCCCGAAGCGTGCAGGCGGCTTCGGGAAAACGACACGCATATCAAAGGCCGCCTGAAGCCTTGTCAGCGCGATACGGCTTCAGCCGCCGACATAATGGCGATGAAAGCGCGAACCCAGGCTGGCAAGAACCTCGTAGCCGATGGTGCCGGCATGCGCGGCCGCGTCGTCGAGACTTTGCGACGGGCCGATGAGCTCGACGAGCTCGCCTTCGCCCGGCTTGCCGGCCGGAAGCGCTGAAACGTCCAGGATGATCGAATCCATCGATACCCGTCCGACGAAAGGCAGCCGCACGCCGTCGAACCAGGCGGCCGAAGCCGCGCGCCGGTGCCAGCCATCGGCATAGCCGAGCGAGATCGTCGCCAGCCTGAGCGGTCCGCGCGCGTGATGGGTGTGGCCGTAGCCGATGCCGGCGCCGTCTTCGACGCCGCGCGTCTGCGCCACCTTCGCCTGCAGCCGCACCACCGGCAGCATCGGGTTGGTCTCGCTCGGCGTCGGGTTGATGCCGTAGAGCGCCGCGCCCGGCCGCGCCAGATCGTAGTGGTAGGCCGATCCGAGGAAAATGCCGGACGAATTGGCAAGCGAGGCCGGCGCCTTGGGCAGTATCTTGCGCAGCCGCTCGAATGCCAGCCGCTGGGCTTCGTTGGCAGGATTGCGCGGCTCATCGGCGCACGCGAGATGGCTCATCACGAAGCGGATGTCGATGCCGTCGAAAGCGTCCTTCGCGAGCGCCTCGACGTCCTCCCGCGGCACGCCGAGCCGCGACATGCCGCTGTCGACCTGGATCGCGGCCGGCAGCTTTCGGCCGGCGGCGCGCGCCGCTTCGCGCCAGGCTCTCAACTGGGCGGCGCTGTTGATGACGGGATGCAGTCCGGCCGCGAGCGCCTCCGATTCGGAGCCCGGCGGCAGGCCGTTGAGGACAAAGATGTCAGGCCCAGGCCCAGGCCCAAGCGCCTTGCGCAGCGCGATGCCCTCGCCGAGCAGCGCGACAAAGAAGATGTCGCAGCCCTCCTTCATTAGCGCCGATGCCACCGGCGCTGCGCCAAGACCATAGCCGTCGGCCTTGAGCACGCCAGCGCAGCGCACGCCCGCCAGCCGCGCCTTCAGCCGCCGGTAGTTCTCGCGGATGGCGCCGAGATCGATGGTCAGGATCGCGCCGGCCGCCGCTTCGCTGACCGGCTGGCTGCCGGAGACGTCCGCTTTCGGCAAAGGCGCTTTGGCGTCCTTCATCGAAGCAATCGCTTCAGACAAGGAGAACCTACGCTTGTCGCGGAGACGCCCGGCTGTCTAAGTCGGCGCTGCCCCTCATCGCCCTGCCGGGCACTTCTCCCCGTATAGTGACGGGGAGAAGTGGCTGGCCACAACCTCGGCGCCTTTCTTGCGACGCTGGAGGCTGGCGAAGTCGGCGGCGACAGCGCCCCTCTTCCCGTCACTATACGGGGAGAGGATGCCGGCAGGCAGGTGAGGGGCAGCGCTGACGCCCAATTGATGTGCGGTTGCCATGTGTCATTCATGCCTGCCTCTTGCTTGGGACGCATCGGCGTAAATAGAGCACGATTTCCAGCAGTGTGAACCCGTTTTGCTCAGCCGAAGACCACGGCCTGTTGCATCCGCGATACTCGCGGCTAGCTGGCTAGGTGCTGGAAGGCCGCCACCACCTGCTCGTAGACCTTGCGCTTGAAAGGCACGACCAGATCAGGGAGCTCCTGCATCGGCCGCCACGCCCATTGATCGAACTCGGCCGTGTGGCCGCCCGGCGGCGGGTTGATCTCAATCTCGCTCTCGTCGCCCTCGAAGCGATAGGCGAACCATTTCTGCGTCTGGCCGCGATAGCGGCCTTTGAAGGCGAGGCCGACCAGATGCGGCGGCAGGTCGTAATTGATCCAATGCGGCGCCTCGGCGAGCAGCGACACGCTGCGCATGCCGGTTTCCTCGTAAAGCTCCCGCTCCGCCGCGGTAAGCGGCTCTTCGCCCTTGTCGATGCCGCCCTGCGGCATCTGCCAGAGCTTTGTGGTGTCGGAAAACTCGCTGTCCGGTTCGGCGATGCGGTGCCCGATCCAGACCAGCCCGGCACGATTGAGGATCATCAGCCCGACGCACGGGCGGTAAGGCAATGTCTCGGGATCGATCATTTTCGTGGACATTCCATGGATCCCCGTGGCTAGCCTTTTTGCGGATCGATCGCTACCGCCGAAATCGGCACGATCTCGATGCCGCGTTTCTTCGCCTCGGCGACCCAGGACGTCACCGTGTCGACGGTGACGTCGAAAGCCGAGCCGATGCCGACGGCCGAGCCCTTGGCCCGCGCGGTCGCTTCGAGGCTGTCCAGCTTCTTGAGGATTTCGCCGCGATCCTGCACCGCGTCGATCGCCATGTCGCCGGCGACGAACGGCACGCCGTCCTTCAGGGCAAGGTCGGGCGCCAGGCTTCGCGCCGACGAGCCGTCGTCGACATAGGCAAGCCCACGCTTGCCGAGTTCGGTCATGAACGGTCCCATCACATTGGCATCGGCCGAGAAGCGTGCGCCCATATAGTTCATGACGCCGGTATAGTTGGTCGTCCTGGACAGCGCCCAGTGCAGGCGCTTCAGGTTCTCGTCCGGGCTCGCCGAAACCGTCAGCGTGTTGCGCCCCGGATTGACGTTGGGATAGTCGAACGGCTCTAGCGGTACCTGCATGACGACCTCGTGCCCGCTCTGGCGTGCCGCCTTCATCCAGCGGTCGATGCTGTTGCCCTGGGGTGCGAAAGCCAGCGTCACCTCGGCCGGCAATTTGGCGATCGCGGCTTGCGTGCCGGTCTGCGAGACGGCGAGCCCGCCGATGACGATCGCCACGCGCGCGCCGCGCGCGCCGGACCACGGCCGCGCATAGACGTCGAACGGCCGCCTGCCGTCGGCGGAACGGACCGGCAGCGGACCGGTGTCGCTGGCCTCGATCAGCGCCCTGTCCGGGATATGCGCGACCTTCAGGTTCTGGCCGAGCGTCGAAGGATCGCGGATGACGATACCGGCCTTTGGCGGACCGTCGCCCTCTTCGGTCTGGACATGGATGATCTGCGGGCCGCCGCTCTTCATCGGCGTGCTGGCGCCGGGTTTCGCCGTCGCCACCTCAGCCGGCGCCGGCGTCGCCGCCGGTGCCGGCGCCGGGGCCGGCGCCTCGGCCGCCTTCGGCGTCGAAACGGCTATCTCTTCCGGCTTGCGGAAAGGTCTTTCACGCAAGGCGATCGCGCCGGAAATGCCGACCACGGCGAAGATGACGACCGCCGTGCCAAGCGTGCCGGCGCTGATGCCGCGAGAGGCAGGGCGCTGAGGCCGGAGCGTCTGTCCGAGCGGGCGCTCGATGTCCTTGCCGATGTCAGCCAAGCCGCATCCCCAAGCCCGTGGCGCGGCTGATCGGATCAGTGTAGCGGATCGGATCAGCGCTCACGTGCGAATTCAAACCCTCGGCGCCCCGGCGCCCATCCCGAACCAACATGTCCCCGAATCAAACTGCCGGAACCTCGCGGTCCCGGCAGCATCGCATCGCTTCGATCGGGCGGCCAGAGCGATATGCCCCGGCCTTCCCGCCTTTACTGGTTCAGCACAGCCTTGTCCGGGTTCGGCGGGAAGGCCGGATCGGTCTTTTGGCCGCGCAGCAGCTGTTCGGCATAGATCAGTTGCAGGTCGTCCTTCGGCTCCGGCGGCACATAGGCGGCCGAGCCCGAGCCGGTTGTGCCCTCGTCGGCGCCCTTGATGTGGCCCTTGAGGTCCGATTCGCCGCGGGTCAGGTCCCTGCCCTGCAGGTCCGGCGGCAACGGCTGCTCGACCTTGATGTCGGGCGTGATGCCCTTGCCCTGGATCGACTTGCCGGATGGCGTGTAATAGAGCGCCGTGGTGAGCCTGAGAGCGCCGTTCTCGCCGAGCGGGATGATGGTCTGCACCGAGCCCTTGCCGAAGGACTGCGTGCCGACGACGGTCGCGCGGCGCAGGTCCTGCAGCGCGCCGGCGACGATCTCGGAAGCGCTTGCCGAGCCGCCATTGACCAGCACGATTAGCGGCTTGCCGTTGATGTCGTCATTCTGCTTCGGCTTCGAGTCGAAACGGGTGACATCCTTCGGATCGCGGCCGCGCGTCGAGACGATCTCGCCGCGCTTGAGGAAGGCGTCCGACACGCTCACCGCCTGGTCGAGCAGGCCGCCCGGATTGAGGCGCAGGTCGAGCACATAGCCCTTCAGCTTGTCGTTCGGAACCTGCTTCTTGATGGTCTCGATGGCGTTCTCGAGGTCGTCATAGGTCTTTTCGGTGAAGGAGGTGATCTTCATGTAGCCGACGTCGTTCTCGACGCGGAACTTGACCGCCTTGACCTTGATGATGTCGCGCACCACCGTCAGCTCGATCGGCTTGTCGGCGCCCTGGCGCAGGATGGTGAGCTTGATCGGTGTGTTGACCGGGCCGCGCATCTTCTCGACCGCGTCGTTGAGGGTCAGCCCGCGCACCTCCTCACCGTCGATCTTGGCGATGTAGTCGCCGGCAAGCACGCCCGCCTTGGCGGCCGGCGTGTCGTCGATCGGCGTGATCACCTTGACGAGGTCGTTCTCCATCGTGACCTCGATGCCGAGGCCGCCGAACTCGCCCTTGGTCTGCACGCGCATGTCCTGCGCCTGCTCGGCGTTCATGTAGGAGGAGTGCGGGTCGAGCGAGGCGAGCATGCCGTTGATGGCGTTCTCGACCAGCGACTTGTCGTCCGGCGGCGTCACATATTGCGCGCGCACCCGCTCGAAGATGTCGCCGAAGATCGCCAGCTGCTTGTAAGTCTCGGAACCCGCAGCGTTCGCCGCCGAGCCGGGCGCGCCATAGACCAGGCTCATTGCCGAAGCGCCCATCAGCGCGCCGGCAAAAAGAAGCGACAGTTTCCGCATCATTTCACGTCCTTCCAGAAAATCGGTCCGCCCACCAGGGGTTCGGATCGACGGGTTTTCCATCTTTGCGGAACTCCACATAGAGTTCCGGCGTCGCATTTCCATTCTGCGAGGCCGAGGTGCTTGCCACCCGCGCCTCTCCCATCGCGCCGACCGGTTCTCCTGCGAGCACCGACTGGCCAGTCGCGACGCTGATTCTGCTCATCCCCGCCAGGACGACATGATACCCATCGCCCGCATTGAGGATCAAGAGTTGACCATAGGAGCGAAACGGCCCCGCATAAAGCACATTTCCATCCGCCGGCGCGGTGACGATGGCTCCCGATTGTGTCGCAACCATGTCGCCCTGCATCATTGCGCCATTGCCGTCGTCGGCCCCGAAGCGCCTTTTGATCTTGCCGATGACCGGCAGCGCGATCTGGCCCTGCAGCGCCGCGAACGGAGCGGCAGCGGCCAAACGGTTGCCCTCCGGCACCGGCGGCGCGGCAAGGTCCGTGGTGGACGCCGTCGTGTCGCCATCGGCCGATTTCTGCTCGGCCGCCTTGGCCAGGTCGGCCGCCTTGCGCGCCTTGTCGGCCTCGAGCGAAGCGATGAGGTCCTTGAGGCTGCTGGCCTTGGCCGCCAGCTGCTGCGAGCGCTGCTGCTCGGCGGTCAAAGCCGCTTCGGTATCGGCCTGCAGCTTCCGCTTGGCTTCGAGCAGCATGGTCAGCCGCTTCTTTTCCGCCGTCTGCTCGGTGACGGCGGCGCTGAGCCGCCCTCGTTCGGCCTCGATCGAGGCCGTCACCCGGGACTGTTCCTTGAGATCGGCGAGCAGCCTGTCGGTCTGCTGGCGCAGTTCAGGCACCACGGCGCCGAGCAGGATGGCGCTGCGCACCGACGACAGCGCGTCCTCCGGCTTGACCAGGATCGCCGGCGGCGGGTTGAGCCCCATGCGCTGCAGGGCGCCGAGCACCTCGGCGAGCACGTCGCGACGCGCCACCAGCGAGGCGTGCAGCTTCTCTTCCTCGGCCTTCAGCCCTTCCAGCTTGGCGCCGATGTCCTCGATGTCCTGGCCGAGCTTCTGCTCGGTCATCGCCGACTGGATCAGCGCCGCGCTGATCGAGGCATGGTCCTTCTTGACCGTCGCGACATCGGCGGCGAGCTTGGCCAGCCGCTCGGAGGATAAGGTGATTTCCTTGGAGACCTGCTCGTATTCGGCCCGGCTCTGGTCGGGGTCCGGCGCGACATCGAGCGTGTTTTCCGCCGCCTGAGCCGACCCGAGCGCCATCAGCGCGGCGACAAGTGTCAAGCCGCGGCGGCTGCGCCAGGCGCGCGTTCTCGAATTCCAGCCTTCAGACATCAGGCCTCGACTCTATCCGCCGCTTCGTTAACGAACCATCAACCATGTTGGCGCACCCGCAACAACTGTGATGTCGGGCCAATGAGGCGGAAATCCGTGCAAGCGGACGTGATCCCCAGCTTTCGGGAGTCATATCGCGAACGATGCCTCAAGAGCGATGATAGGGGTGTCCGGACAGAATGGTGGCGACGCGATAGAGCTGTTCGCCGAGCATGACGCGCACCAGCTGATGCGGCCAGGTCAGCGCCCCGAACGACAGCACAATATCGGCCTGCTCGCGCAAGGATTTGTCGTGGCCGTCGGCGCCGCCGATCGCGATGACCAGCGCCTTGCGGCCGCCGTCGCGCAATTGGCCGATGCGGGACGCCAGATCCTCGGAGGACAGTGCCTTGCCGCGTTCGTCGAGCAGGAACAGCACGGTGCCCTGCTGCAACTGACCTTGCAGCTTCTGGCCCTCCTCGCGGCGGCGGTCGTCGGCGCTTTGGCCGCGGCTCTCGGGGGTCTCGACAATGCCGGCAAATTCCAGCCCGACCGCAGGCCCGCTCTTGGCGAAGCGCTCGAAATAGCGGTCGGCGAGTTCTCTCTCGGGGCCGGACTTCATCCGGCCCACGGCATGAACGGTGATCTTCATCCTCGCCTCGGCGAGCCCTCGATCGACGCCCGACCGGAACGGTCACGGCATGCGATACGGCTCAGTGCAAGGTCTCTTCCTCGAGGTCCGGCGCCTGCCACATCTTTTCGAGATTGTAGAATTCGCGGACTTCGGGACGGAAGACATGGACGATGATGTCGCCCGAATCGATCAGGACCCAGTCGGCGCTGGCCAGCCCCTCGACGCGCGCCGTGCCGAGACCGGCATCCTTGAGCGCCTTGAGGAGATGATCGGCGACAGCCGAGACATGACGGTGCGATCGGCCCGAGGCGATGACCATATAGTCGCCGAGGCTCGATTTTCCCTGGATGTCGATTGAGACGATATTTTCGGCCTTGGAGTCTTCCAGACTGGCAAGGACTGTGTCGATGGCGAGGGACGCAGCATCGCTTCCGCTGATCCCGGCCGGCGAAGGCACGATATCGGCCTTCTTCCGCAGTGCTGTTCTCAGTGTGTTTCCTTTCCCAACAAGAACAACCAAATCACCCGGCAAATCAGGTGACACCACTTAGATAGGCAGAGTTCCGTTGCAGTTTCAAGACGGGCCGGCCTATCGGTGCCAACGCGGCCCCTCTTCGTTGGGTTCCGCACTCCCGAAAAAATCGGAACCCATTACGCTTGGCACGGGTTATCGGCTCATTGACCAATGGGGACTTTTCCATGCCGACCGACCCGCAAAGCGCCCTCCTCACCGTCCAGGCCGGGCTTGCCCAGCTCAGCACGCTCATCGTCTCCTATTCCTTCTCGGCGATCGGCGCCATCATCCTTCTGATTGTCGGCTATTTCGTCGCCGGCCTTGCCGAGCGCTCGATCTTCGCCGGCCTCGGCCACATCCACGGCTTCGACGCGACGCTTCGCCATTTCTTCTCGAAGATCGTCCGCTACGCCATCCTGATTCTCGTCGTCATCATGGTGCTCGGCCAGTTCGGCGTGCAGACAGCCTCCATCATCGCCGCCATCGGCGCCATCGGCCTGGCCATCGGACTGGCGTTGCAGGGCACGCTGCAGAACATAGCCGCCGGCATCATGCTTTTGGCGCTGCGGCCGTTCCGCATCGGCGAACATGTCGAGGTCGGCTCGATTGCCGGCTCGGTCGAGGAGATCGGGCTGTTCGCGACCAAGCTGCGCACTGTCGATGGCGTCTATATCCTGGCGCCCAACCAGACGCTGTGGAACCAGCCGGTGCGCAACTTCACCCGCAACGGCGTCAGGCGCTGCGACATCAGCTTGAGCATCGGCTCATGGAACGACATCGACCGCGGGCAAAAGACGCTGCTTGCCATCGCCAATGCCGAGAAGCGCATCCGGCGCGAACCGGCGCCGATCGCTTTCATCGCGAACCTCGGCGAGAGCACGGTCTCGCTGACCTTGCGCTACTGGACGTCGGCTGCCGATTACTTCGCCACCCAGATCGACATGACCAAACGCGCCAAGCAGGCCTTCGACAACGAAGGCATTTCGATCCCGCTGCCGCCGCCCGAGCTGCCGGACGCGGAGGCTCGCAAGCAGTAGGCCACGATCCCTAAAAAGTCGCAGACTTTTCGGAGAAGATCATGGTTCAAAAACAAACCTTCGAGCAATTCCAGGAAAAGCGTGAAGCGGTTTTCTGTCCGGATTGCAAAGCGAAATCCAACGGCTCAGTTCTTGGCCTGTCGTGACTGCTCGTCCGGCGCGAAGGCGAGCTCCACCGGCAGAGGTGTTTGCGCCGACATCGGCGCGAAGCTGCCGGTGGCGGCAGCAGGCGTCGGCCGCGCCGCCATCACGCGCCACAGCACGAACAGGCAAAATGCCGAAGCGATGAAGATGGCGACATAGATGAAGGTCTCGGTGCCGAAGACGGCGGAAAGCGCCGTCACGATGCCGGGCACGATAAAGCCGGACAGCGACCAGGCAAAAAGCAGCGAGCTCGAGAGCGCCAGCAGTTCCTCCCTCCCGGCGCGGTCGGCGGCGTGCGCGCTGGAGATCGAATAGATCGATTCCGACGCGCCGTCCCAGATGAGATAGATCACCACCAGCGCGATCAGCGCTCCGCCGTCGAAGACAATGGCGAGCAGGCTCGCCGCCACCGCGAGCGCCGCCGCGCCCGCCAGCACGTAGCGCCGGTCGGTGCGGTCCGAGAGCCAGCCGAGCGGTATCTGCAGGATCAGCGTGCCCACCGGCATCGCCGACAACAGCAGCGCCACATCCGCCTGGCTGTAGCCTTTGGCGGTGGCGTGGATCGGCGCGAAACCGGAAATGATCATCGACAGCCCGCCCACCGCCAGCATGCCGACGACGCCGACCGGCGAGATCTTCCAGGCCTGGCCGAGCGCCACCGAAGCCGCCTGCGGCGCGGGCGGCTGGGCAAGCCGCGTCATGCCCACCGGCAGGATGGAGAGCGCGGTGAAGGCGACGCCGATCAGCGGCGCCGCCGCTGTCTCGATGTCGATCGCGGCAAGTGTCGCATAGCCAACGCCCAATCCGCCGATATAGGCGACGTAGAACACGGCCATGACCCGGCCGCGTATGGCATTCGGCAAGGCGTCGTTGAGCCAGCTCTGCGCGACGATGAACAGGCCGCAGATGGCAAAGCCGTAGAGCGCCCGCGCCGCGATCCACAGCAGCGGCATCGGTCCGGCGCCGATCGCGACATTGGAGAGCGCGATCAGCGCCGAGAGCACCATGAACGCACGGGCATGACCGACTCGCCTGACGAGCGGTCCGGTCAGGATGCAGCCGGCGAGCCCGCCGGCCGAAAGGCCGGTGACGATCAGTCCGGCCCAGGTCGGATCGAAGCCTTCGGCGCCGAGGCGGACGGGAATGAAGGCGAACATCAGCCCGTTGCCGATCGCGATCAGCGCCATCGACACGACGACGCTGGCGATGGCGATCAGCGGCGACGACTGCGCGCCCAGGTCGATCGCGGTGCGGCTCTTCTCCAGCATGGCTGCCAGCATCGCTCACCGAAGGGCGAAAAGCCGCCGTAAAAGCGACATGGCCGGTCTTCCCTTCTCCCCATGTGGGAAAAGGTAAGGAGCTACCCCTTCGCCGCGTTGCGGATCGCGGTGGAGGACAGCGACGAGCGCGGACCATGGACGAAGGTCCAAGCCGGCGCCCGCATGCGGGCAAGAAGCGGAGCGTCGCCTTCGTCGACGCGGGCATAGTCGAAGGTCTTGGCGACGACCGACGACAGGAAAGAGAGCGTGGCGCCCGGGCGGTCGATGACCGCGATCGGAAAGGTCAGCACGATCTCCCGCCAGCGCTGCCAGCGATGGAAGTCGCGCAAACTATCCGCGCCCATGATCCAGACGAAGTCGACGCCCGGATTGCGCGCCTTGACCAGCGCCAGCGTATCGGCAGTGTAGCGGACATGCTGCGCTGCCTCGAAGGCGGTGACCTTGATCTTCGGATTCCTGGCGATCTTTTCGGACAGCGCGACGCGTTCGCCGAGCGGCGCCAGCTCGCGTGCGCTTTTCAGAGGATTGCCGGGCGTGACGATCCACCAGAGCTGATCGAGCGCGAGGCGTCTCAGCGCAATCTCGACCACCAGCGCGTGGCCGGCATGCGGCGGGTTGAACGAGCCCCCGAACAGGCCGACGGCGAGGCCCTTTCCGGCATGCGGCATTTTTAAGTAGCGGGTTGGGACAGGCTGCTCGGGCTGGGAAAGCATGCGCTAGGCACCTCCCTCTGTCCTGCCGGACATCTCCCCCGCAAGGGAGGAGATTAGCGGTTTCGGCGAAGGCACAAACTTTGCAGCGCCGGCGATTGGCGAAGGGAATTGTGACAGCCGATCTCCCCCCTTGCGGGGGAGATGCCCGGCAGGGCAGAGGGGGGTGTCCAGGCGCAACGGTCTACGCTCTAGCGCCAAACAACTTCAAGGCCTCACCTGTCCCGACCCGCGCACGCGGTATTTGAACGAGGTCAGCTGCTCGACGCCGACCGGTCCGCGCGCATGCATCTTGCCGGTGGCGATGCCGATCTCGGCGCCCATGCCGAACTCGCCGCCATCGGCGAACTGCGTCGAGGCGTTGTGCAGCAGGATGGCGGAATCGATCTCATTGAAGAATTTTTCGACCGCCTGCGCATCCTCGGCGATGATCGCTTCGGTGTGGTGCGAGGAGAAGGTCTCGATATGCTCGATCGCGCCGGCGACGCCGCCGACCAGCTTCACGGCGATGATGGCGTCGAGATATTCCGTCACCCAGTCGGCATCGGTCGCCGGGCTCGCGTCGGAAAAAGCCTGCAGCACCTCGGTGTCGGCGTGGATCTCGCAACCGGCCGCGCGCAGCGCCTCGAGGATCGGCACCAGATGCGTGGAGGCCACAGCGCGGTCGACCAGCAGCGTCTCGGCCGAGCCGCAGACGCCGGTGCGCCGCATCTTGGCGTTGACGGCGATCTTCACCGCCATGTCGAGCTTCGCCGAGCGGTCGACATAGAGGTGGCAGATGCCTTCGAGATGCGCGAATACCGGCACGCGCGCCTCGTTCTGCACGCGCCCGACCAGGCTTTTGCCCCCGCGCGGAATGATGACGTCGAGATTGCCGCTCAAGCCTTTGAGCATCTCGCCGACGGCGGCGCGGTCGGTGGTCGGCACCAGCTGGACGGCATCCTCGGGGAGGCCCGCCGCCTTCAGCCCTTCGACCATGCAGGCATGGATCGCAGACGACGAATTGATCGAATCCGAGCCGCCGCGCAGGATCACCGGATTGCCGGCCTTCAGGCAGAGCGCGCCGGCGTCCGCCGTCACGTTCGGGCGGCTTTCATAGATGACGCCGACGACGCCGAGCGGCGTGCGCACACGCTCGATATGCAACCCGTTCGGGCGGTCCCATTCGGCGATCACGTCGCCGACCGGATCCTTCAGCGCGGCGATCTCGCGCATGCCGTCGGCCATCGCCTTGATGCGCGACGGTGTCAGCTTGAGCCGATCCATGAAAGACACTGACAGGCCGGCTTCCCCGCCGTTCGACATGTCGATGGCGTTGGCGTCGAGGATCGCCTGCTCGTTGCGCAGGATCGCGTCGGCCATGGCCAGCAGCGCGGCGTTCTTGGCGGAGGTAGTTGCAACAGCCAACGGTCGGGCGGCGGCGCGGGCGCGACGGCCGATATCGGCCATCAGCGTCACCGTGTCTTCCCCGGATTTTTCATGCAGCTTCAGCATGGTTCATCCTCCGCCGGGTCATTCGCCGCTCAATACTTGATCGCTGGCCAATACTTGGTCGCCAGCAAGGCTTACCACAAGGTCGTCGCGATGGATCATCGCCGAGCGCGCCTCGTAGCCAAGCACATTTTCGATCTCTGCCGTCTTCAAACCTGCGATCCTTACGGCATCGGCGGCATCGTAGGCAACCAGCCCGCGCGCGATCTCGCGGCCCTCGGGCGACAGGATCGCCACCGTGTCGCCGCGCGAGAAATTGCCGCTGACCAGCTTCACGCCGGCCGGCAGCAGCGACTTGCCCGACTTCAGCGCGCCGACGGCGCCCGCATCGACGGTGAGCCGGCCGGCCGGTTCCAGTTGTCCGGCGATCCAGGTCTTGTAGCCCTTCACCGGGTTAGCGCTCGGGCGGAAGAAGGTGGCGCGTTCGCCGCGCTCGATCGCCATCAGCGGCGAAAGCCGCGTTCCGGACGTGATGATCATCGCCGTGCCGGCGGCGTTGGCGATCTTGCCGGCGTCGAGCTTTGTGCGCATGCCGCCGCGCGACAATTCGGAAGCGGCCGCTCCCGCCATCGCCTCGATGTCGGGGGTGATGCGGTCGACAACGGGAATGAATTTGGCGCCAGGGTCCTTGGCCGGCGGCGCCGTGTAGAGACCGTCGATGTCGGAGAGCAGCACCAGGAGATCGGCCGCCATCATCGTCGCCACCCGCGCGGCCAGCCGGTCGTTGTCGCCATATCGGATCTCGGAGGTCGCCACCGTGTCGTTCTCGTTGATGACCGGCACCGCCTTCATCTTGAGCAGCGTCGAGATCGTAGCGCGCGCGTTGAGGTAGCGACGGCGCTCTTCCGTATCGCCAAGGGTCAAGAGAACCTGGCCCGATTTCAGCCCGTCCCTGCCGAGCGCATCCGACCAGGCGCCGGCAAGCGCGATCTGGCCGACGGCGGCCGCGGCCTGGCTCTCCTCGAGCTTCAGCGCGCGCCTGCCGAGGCCGAGAATGGTGCGGCCGAGCGCGATGGCGCCCGACGAGACGACGAGCACCTCCGCGCCGGCATCGGCGAGCACCGCGATGTCGTCGGCGAGCGAGCTCAGCCAGTCGCGCTTCAATCCGGTCTCGCGATCGACGAGCAGCGCCGAACCGATCTTCACGGTGATGCGCCGGTATGATTTCAGCGATTTCATCGGTCTTGCCGCCAGCGCGTGTCGACGGGGGCGGGAACGGCGTCGCGCGCCTCGGCAACCACCGCCATCAGCGCGCGCAACACCGCCTCGACGCCTTCGCCGGTGACCGCCGACACCAGCATCGGCGCGCGACCGGCGGCGCGCTTCAGCGACGCCGCCTTCTTCTTGCGGGCATCGGCATCGAGGATGTCGACTTGGCTGAGCGCGACGATCTCGACCTTGTCGGTTAGCCCGTTGCCATAGGCTTCGAGCTCGGCGCGCACGGTCTTGTAGGCCTTGCCCGGATTCTCCTCCAGCGCCGAAACCAGATGCAAAAGCACGCGCGTGCGCTCGACGTGGCCGAGGAAACGGTCGCCGATGCCGACCCCCTCATGCGCGCCCTCGATCAGGCCGGGAATGTCTGCCAGCACGAATTCGCGGCCGTCGATGCGGGCAACGCCAAGACCGGGATAAAGCGTGGTGAACGGATAATCGGCGATCTTCGGCTTGGCGGCGGTGACCGCGGCCAGGAAGGTCGACTTGCCGGCATTGGGCAGGCCGACCAGCCCGGCATCGGCGATCAGCTTGAGCCGCAGCCAGATGTTGAGCTCTTCGCCCGGCTGTCCGGGATTGGCGCGGCGCGGCGCCTGGTTGGTCGAGGTCTTGAAATGCTGGTTGCCGAAACCGCCATTGCCGCCCTTGGCAAGCAGGAAGCGCTGGCCGACCTGGGTCAGGTCGCAGATCAGCGTCTCATTGTCCTCGGCAAAGACCTGGGTGCCGGCCGGCACTTTCAGCGTGACGTCGGCGCCCTTGGCGCCGGTCATGTTGCGGCCCATGCCGTGCGTGCCCGTCTTGGCCTTGAAATGCTGCTGGTAGCGGTAGTCGATCAGCGTGTTCAGGCCGTCGACGGCTTCGGCCCAGACATCGCCGCCGCGGCCGCCGTCGCCGCCGTCCGGGCCGCCGAACTCGATGAATTTCTCGCGCCGGAACGACACCGAACCGGCGCCGCCGTCGCCGGAACGGATGTAAACTTTAGCCTGGTCGAGGAATTTCATAGGATTGCTGAGTTTCTGCTAGTGGCTTTGCGGGATTGCTCTAAACCAAGGCGAGGCGAAGGGCGAGGCCGTTTTGCAACAACAGCGTCGCGCGTCCTTTGGACGTGCATATGCGCAAGGGCTGGGGAGATGCCGCAATGTTGCTTGTCACCTACAACATCCAGTACGGCATCGGTCTCGACGGCCGCTACGATGTCGACCGCATTACCGATGCCGTGCGCGGCGCCGATGTGATCGCCCTACAGGAGGTGACCCGCAACAACCCGCGCAACGGCGACCACGACATGGTGGCCGAGATCGGCGAGGCGCTGCCGGACTACTTTGTCGCCTACGGCAGCAATTTCGAGGTCAATGTCGGCTCGCGCCTGGATGCCGGCCGCGCCGTCACCAGGACCTTCCAGCTCGGCAACATGGTGCTGTCGAAGACGCCCATTCATCTATCGCGCAATCTCCTTTTGCCGCGCAGCCGCAGCCTCGAGGCGATGAACTTCCAGCGCGGCGCGCTCGAGGCGCTGATCGAGACGCCGCTCGGCTTCGTCCGCTTCTACTCAACCCATCTCGACCACCGCAGCCCGGTCGAGCGCCAAAGCCAGATCCGCTTCCTGCGCCAGCGCCTGCTGAACTACGCGCTGGAAGGCGGCGGGCTCTCCGGCATTCCCGAGATCGGCCTGCCGGACCTGCCCTATCCGGAAGCCTTCATCGTCATGGGCGACTTCAACATGCTGCCGGGGTCGCCCGAATATGTCGATCTCGCCGGCCGTCCCGACCATGAGTTCGGCATGCCGCTCACCGCCGATCTCGCCGTCGATGCCGCCCAGCGCCTCGGCGTCTCCGATCTCGTCACCTGGGTCGATCCCAAGCGGCCCGACGATGCCGGCCGCCACAAATGCATCGACTATGTCTTCACCAGCGCCTCGCTCGCTGGCTCGCTGAAGCGCCTGTGGGCCGACCGGCAGGCCCGTGGGTCGGATCACCTGCCGGTCTGGGTCGAGCTGGGCTGAGCCCAACCGCGTAGCAGCCCCCTCATCCGGCCGCTTCGCGGCCACCTTCTCCCTAAGGGGGAAGAGGTAGGCACCGGCGCCTCAAACTCCTCTCCCCTAGGGGAGAGGTCGGATTGCCCCGAATTGCTCTTCGCAATTCGGTCGGCAATCCGGGTGAGGGGGACTCTTAATCAAGCACAGCTTGCGGAGCAGCCATCAAAAATGCACCCAGTTCCGCAAGCTGGTCCAGGTCTTCCGGTCGAGGCGGTAGCGCTCGACCGGCACTTGGCCGGCGACGATCGAGTTCAGCATGCCCTGGCCGGCATACTGGAAGCCGCACTTGTGCATGACCCGGCGCGAGGCCGGATTGATGACCCTGGTCGAGGCGTGCAGCACCTGGATCGGGGTCTTCTGGAAGGCGAGGTCGACCAGCGCGTGCGCGGCCTCGGTGGCGTAGCCGCGCTTCCAGTAGGGTTCGCCGATCCAGTAGCCGAGCTCCAGCCCGCGATCGGTGGTGTTGAGCCCCGCGCAGCCGACGAAGGTGCCGGTGCCGGCAAGCGTCAGCGCGTAGACGATGCCGGCGCGGCGCGACGAGGCCATGGCCAGGAAGGCGCGGGCTTCGGCCTCGCCGTAGGGGTGCGGCATGCGGGCCAGCATTTCGGCGACATGTCGGTTGTCGGCTAAAGCAACGAGTTGCTCGAGATCGCTCTCGCGAGGAGCACGCATGACCAGACGCTCGGTGGCGAGCACGGGGCAATCGATCGCGTAACTTTCGTCTTCGGTGTCTTCCGCTTCGGCAACCATTTTAGTCCTCCAGGCAAAGAAAATAAAAAGGAGAGATGGAAGCCCATCTCTCCTGATCCTTTTCCTGGCCTGGCCAGACACCGGTTCCCGAGATGGGCGCCGGTGTTATGGTGCGGAACCGGCTACTCCGCTGCTTTGGTGATCGGGTTTACCGACACGTAGGTTCGGCCGTTGGCTTTCTTGTTGAAGGCGACTGCGCCTGCTTCCAGCGCAAAAAGGGTGTGGTCCGTGCCCATGCCGACATTGACGCCGGGATGCCAGGTGGTACCGCGTTGACGAATGATGATGTTGCCGGCGACGACGGCTTCGCCGCCGAACTTCTTCACGCCGAGCCGCTTGGAGTGCGAGTCGCGACCGTTGCGCGACGAACCGCCAGCTTTCTTGTGTGCCATCTAACTAACTCCGATGCGCCCTAGGGCGCCTGAATGGTCTTATGAACGCGTTCGCGTTCCGTTTCAAGTCCGATCCGGCGACGTTTTTTCGCCGGCCCGTCTACTTGTTCGCTCGCCTTACTTCTTCGCCAGTTCCTTGGCCTGCTCGCGCCAGTCCTTGATCTGGTCGGTGCTGAACGGCATGTGCTCGTCGATCTTGGCGACATCCTTGTCGGTGAGCTTGGCGAGCTGTGCGAAGGTGACGATGCCCTGCTCTGCCAGGTCCTTGGCGGCGACCGGGCCGATGCCCTTGATCACGGTCAGGTCATCTGGCTCGCCCTTCGGCGCCTTGAATAGCGGCGCCGCGGTCTCGGCCTTGGCCTCTTCCTTCGCAGCCACCTCTGCGTTGGCTTCCTTCTTGGCCTTGGCCTCCTTCGGAGCGGCCTCTGCCTTCGCTTCGGCAGCGGCTTCCGCCTTGGCTTCGGGCGCCTTGGCCTCGGCCTTGGCTTCCGGCTTCGCGGCGGCCTTCTTCGACGGCTTGGCGCCGCCCAGCAGGATCTCGGCGATCCGCACTGTGGTCAGAAGCTGGCGATGGCCGATCTTGCGGCGCGAATTCTGGCGGCGGCGCTTCTTGAAAGCGATAACGGTGCGGTTCTTGCCCTGCTCGACGACTTCCGCCGTGACCATGGCGCCATCGACGAACGGCGCGCCGAAGGTGACATTCTCGCCCTCGCCATGCGCGAGCACATTGCCGATCTCGACGATCTCGCCGACCTTGGCTTCGACTTTTTCGATCTTGAGCAGATCGTTAGCGGCGACGCGATACTGCTTGCCGCCCGTTTTGATGACTGCGAACATTTTTTGCCTTTCGCTGTTCGGTCGGCCTCGATGAACCGCCTCAAGCGGTTCGGCCGTCTTTTTGTCAGTCTGCGGGTTCAAAAAACAAGCGGCGCGGAAGAGCCTCCACGCCGATTGCGCGCCGTCCCTAACCGAAGGTTGCGCGGAAGTCAAGGCAATGGAACCCCGCACTTACCCCGGCCTGGGAAGCGACAATGTCCCTGAGCAGAGCCTCGCCCGAAGTTGTGACCGGGCATGCGCCGGGCGCTCTGAGTTGGTCGACGGCACGAACCGCGCGGCAAGCGGCGAAGGCGCCCTCAGCCGGCTGTGCCGGCAACGGCCGCATCATCGCGGCGTTGCGGCTCTCCGCAGCAGCCTGAAAATCGGCTGAATAAGGCCTTGTAACTGCAGCGCCCAGCCGTTATCTAGTGCGCCGCGCCGGCAACGGCCGACCATGACCTCGCGGAGAGGTGGCAGAGTGGTCGAATGCACCGCACTCGAAATGCGGCATGCTCGCAAGGGCATCGGGGGTTCGAATCCCTCCCTCTCCGCCATCCGCGCACG
>NZ_RQXT01000033.1 GCF_003863365.1 Mesorhizobium tamadayense
GCAAGGGGGAGATTGGCAGCTTCGGCGCTGCACCCATTCTGCAACGTGGAAGATTGGCGAAAGCCGGCGCGCAGTCCGATCTCACCCCCTTGTGGGGGAGATGGCCGGCAGGCCAGAGGGGGGCGCTGTCCCGCCGGCCTTTCAGACTTCTTCGCGTCGACATGACGAAGCCGAAGGGTGAAAACGGCTTCCAATACTGGCGCAAGACGTTATCTATGGCGCGGGGCGGCTCCACCCTCAACAATCATTCACGAGGACACCATGACAATACGCGCTGTCGTCTGGGGCGAGAACATCCATGAGCGAACCAACGAGGTGGTGGCCGGCATCTATCCGGAAGGCATGCACGCCGCCGTCGCCAGCGCGCTGAATGCCGACAAGGCGATCTCCGCCTCGACCGCGACGCTGGAGCAGCCGGAGCACGGGCTGCCGGAGGCGCGTCTCGCCGAGACCGACGTGCTCGTCTGGTGGGGCCACAAGGACCATGGCGCGGTGGCCGACGAGGTGGTCGAGCGCGTCGCCCGCCGCGTCTTCGAAGGCATGGGGCTGATCGTGCTCCATTCCGGCCATTTCTCGAAGATCTTCAAGCGGCTGATGGGCACGCCCTGCACGCTAAAATGGCGGGAGGCCGGCGAGCGCGAGCGGCTCTGGGTGACGAGCCCGAGCCATCCGATCGCGGAAGGCATCGGCGAGTTTTTCGAGCTCGAGAATGAGGAGATGTATGGCGAGCAGTTCGCCGTGCCGGAGCCGCTCGAGACGGTTTTCATTTCCTGGTTCCAGGGCGGCGAGGTGTTCCGCTCCGGCCTGACCTATCGCCGCGGCGCCGGCAACGTCTTCTACTTCCGTCCCGGCCACGAGACGTATCCGACCTACCACGACGCGACCGTGCACAAGGTGCTGCGCAATGCGGTGAAGTGGGCGCACAATCCGCAAGGGTCGAAGCCGGCCATCCTCAACGCCCCCAACGTGCCGGTCGAGAAGGCGCTGGAGCCGATCGTCGAGCGCGGCGGCAAGCTGCATGCGGTCGGCGAGGCCGGCTTCCGCTAAAGCAATTCCAGGAAAAGTGCCCAACGGTTTTCCGTCCGGAATTGCGACAAGCAAGAAAGCAATTCCAGGAAAAGTGCGCAGCGGTTTTCCGTCTGGAATTGCGTGAAAATAACGATTAGACCACATCCGCCTATTTCATTGAATCGAACCAATTCGCTCGGAGGGGCAAAATGCGGCTTTTGATACTCGGTACCGGCTGGATGGCGCAGGAGCATGCCCGCCGCTTCAGCGCCATCGAAGGCGTCGACATCGTCGGCGCGGTCGATGTCGACCCGGCGCGCGTCGGCGAATACGCCGATGCCTACAAGATCCCCAAGCGCTTCACCTCGTTGGAGGCGGCGCTCGACTGGGGCGGTTTCGACGCGGTCGCCAATGTCACGCCCGACCGCATCCATCACCCGACCACCATGGCGCTGATTAACGCCGGCAAGCCGGTGCTGTGCGAAAAACCGCTGGCCGAGAATTTCGGCAAGGCCATCGAGATGGCCGCCGCCGCGGAGGCCGCCGGCATCGTCAACATGGTGAACCTCACTTACCGCAATGTCGCGCCCTTGCAGAAAGCCCGCCAGATGGTGCAGGCCGGCGAGATCGGCACGGTGCGCCATGTCGAAGCCTCTTATTTGCAGAGCTGGCTGGTGTCGAAATTCTGGGGCGACTGGCGCACCGATCCGAAGTGGCTGTGGCGGCTGTCGCGCAACCACGGCTCGAACGGCGTGCTGGGCGATGTCGGCATCCACATCCTCGATTTCGCGAGCTATGGCGCAGCCCTCGACATCGACCATGTCTTCTGCAGGCTGCGCGCCTTCGACAAGGCGCCGGGCAACCGTATCGGCGAGTACGAGCTCGACGCCAATGACAGCTTCGCCATGACGCTCGACTTCGCCAACGGCGCCTTCGGCATGGTGCATGCCAGCCGCTGGGCGACCGGCCACCTCAACGAGCTCAGACTGCGCATCTATGGCGACAAGGGCGGCATCGAGGTGGTGCACAATCTGAACGGCTCGCTGCTCAAGGCCTGTGTCGGCGGCAATGTCGAGAATGCCAAGTGGGAAGAGCTCGACGCCGGCACCGTGCCGACCAACTACCAGCGCTTCGTCGATGCGGTGAAGAGCGGCGTGCAGACCGAGCCGAACTTCCGCCACGCCGCGGGTCTGCAGAAGGTGCTGGACCTTGCCGTGGTGTCGGACGAGAAGCGCGCCGAGCTGAGGGCCCACGCGGACACGCAGTGACGGTTGAGCGCTAAACTCCCTTCCTTGCGGATTCCTTGCGGGGGAGATTGGCGGTTTCCGCGCACAATTCTTTCAATGATTTCTTGAAGCGTGGACGGACCGTTTCGTGGTTTGATGCGGCCACGAATTCGGGAGGGAGGCTTCATTGACCGATTACATCGCGTTGCCGAAGGCAGAAGTGCACATCCACGTCGAGGGCTGCTTCGAGGCCGACGACGTGATCAGGAATTGCCAGGAGGCCGGCATTCCGCTGCGCGCGCCGCGCGACAGGCTCTTCGAGGCGCACGACCTGAAGAGCTTCCTCGAGATGCTCGACTGGCTATGCGGCACGTTCCGCACACGTGAGCAACTGGCCATCACCGCTTACAAGTTTGCGCGGCGAATGGCCAAAAGCGGCGTGCGTTACGCCGACGTCATCGTCAACCCGACCCACTGGCCGCACTGGCACAGCAACATCCCCGGGATGATCAACGCGTTCGATGCAGGGTTCGCGGCCGCCGAGCAGGATGGATACCCGCCGGTCGGGCTTTGCGTCAGCCTCTTGCGCACCCAGTCGGCCGAAGACGCGATCGAGCTGGTGGAACTGTTGAGCAGGATCAGGCACCCGCGCGTCGTTGCCCTCTCGATCGACGGAAACGAAGCGGCGGCCGGCCGCACTGGCCCGCGCTTCGCCGAGGCGTTCCGCCGCGCCGCGGCGGCCGGATTGCGGCGGACCGTCCATGCCGGCGAGTCGAGCGGTCCCGAAGGCGTCCGCGATGCAATCGAATTGCTTGGCGCCGACCGCATCGACCATGGTGTGCGGGCGATCGAGGAGCCGGCTCTGGTCGACCTGCTTGCGCAGAGACGGATTCCTCTTGGCGTCTGCCCGATCTCGAACGTCGCGCTCGGCGTCTATCCGTCGCTTGCCGAACATCCGATCGACGCCCTGCGCAAGGCCGGTGTGCCCGTCTCGATCAACACCGACGATCCTGCGCTGCTCGACACGACGCTCGAAGCCTCTTACGCCGCCTGCGCCGACACCTTTGGCTGGAACAGCGAAACCATCCGCCAGCTCGCCGCGACCTCGGTGCATGCTAGCTACGCCAATCCTGCGCTAAAGGCGCAGATACTGGCGGATTTGGCGGTCTGGCGGGCCTGACAAAGCTCGACTTCTCGGTGTCTCGGAGAAGCAGGTTGGCGTTCTACGGCGCCCCCTCTGTTCTGCCGACGCGGCCAGGCATCTACCCGGTGCGATAAATCCCTATCGCCGCCCGTACCAGTGCCGCATTCCCGTCGGCGACACTCCCGTCCGGCAATTCCTTGCCGTCCTCCAGCCCAACCCGGGTTGAAAACTTCCGCGCCGCCGCGCGCTCGACGAAGGGCCACACGGTCGCGTCCTCGCCATGCAGCAGGATCGAGCGCCGGATGCCCTCGCGCTGCAGCACCTTTTCGATGCCGTCGGCGACGGCAAAAGCCTCGTCCTGCGCCTGCTCGGAAATCTCGATCAGTACGCGCAGCACCCGCCTGCCATGGTCGAGGCTGGCGAGCCGCAAGGCGTCGCCGATCGATGCAAGCCCGGCCTCAATGCCGACGCCTCGGCCACGCAAGGTCTCCATCACTTCGGGCGCCGCCGCCTCGCTGAGGTTGACCGAGGCGTAGTCGGGCAGTTCATTCCAGCCGGCGATGGCCGCAAGCGTGCGCCTGTCGTCCTTCTCGATCCAGGCGCCGGTGGAGACGCCGATCAGCGTGCCGGGGCAGGCACGGCGCAGCGCCGCCACCGTCCGGTCCATCGTTTCCGGGGCGAGGCTTTCCCGGCCGTCGGCGCCGCGCGCGTGCACATGCAACTCGGCCGCACCCGCCGCGATCGAGGCCGCGCCCTCGCGCGCCATGGCGTTCGCGTCGAGGGGGAGCGCCGGATGGAAGTCGGCGGGACGGGCGCCGTTGATGCAGGCCTGGACGATCATGCGATGGCGATCCTGTTGCAATGCGAGTCTAGCGCAAGCAGGGCAAAGCGGAAACGGCCACTGGTCAGGATTGCTGACAGGCATCCGTTGTCGCCGTGATCTTCAGCGCCGCGATCCTTCGCACCCCCTCTGGCCTGCCGGCCATTTCCCCCGCAAGGCGGGAGATCAGCAGCTCCGGCGCCCGGCCATCTTCCTGCGACGCCGGAGATTGGCGAAAGCAAACACGACGTCCAATCTCCCCCCTTGGGGGGAGATGCCCGGCAGGGCAGAGGGGGGTGCCTCGCGAAGACGCTGGTAGCCTACCTCGCCGCCCGCCTCACCATCGCCGCCCCCATCGCCGCCAAGCTCCCGATCAGCACCGACAAGACCCCTGCCGGCAGCTCCGTCGGCGCAAACACAACGCGTCCGGTCCAGTCGGCGAATACCACCAGCACCGCCCCCGTTATCGCCGCGCCGATCAGTTGCGGACCGGCGCGGCGCAAGTCCATCAGCCCGGCCAGATGCGGCGCAAGCAGCCCGACTGAGCTCATCGGGCCGACGACCAGCGCCGCGGCCGCCGTCGTGATCGCCGCCAGCGCCAGCACCGCCAGTCGCGCGGCGCGCAGCGGAATGCCGAGGCTGGTCGCGATGCCGGCGCCGAGCGGCAGGATCTCCAGCCAGCGGCAGGCAAGCACCGAGAGCGCCAGCCCGGCGAGGCCGGCGCAGAGCACGACGATCGCGAAATGGAGCTCGACCCAATAAGTCGATCCGCTCAGCCAGGTGAGCACCTGGCCCGAGCGCGGATCGCCAAGCGCGAGAAACAGCAGGCTCGACGCATCCAGCAGGGCGGTGATGGCAATGCCGGTAAGCAGCAGCCGCTCCGGCGTGAAGCCGCGGTCGAGGCCGAGCAGCAGGATCGCGCCGGTGACCGTCAACGCGCCGACTGTCGCGCCAAGAAGCTGCAGCCCGGCGCTGGCATCGGCAAAGATGAGCAGCACCGCGATCGATCCCATGGCGACGCCGCCGCCGATGCCGAGGATTTCCGGGCTCGCCATCGGGTTGGCGAACAGGCGCTGGACGAGGCAGCCGGCGACGCCGAGCCCGAGGCCAGAGCCACAGGCAGCGATGACGCGCGGCAGGCGCCAGGCAAAAGCCTCCGGATAAAGACCGAAGCCGTCGGGCGCGCGGCCGAGGAGGAAGGCGAGAGCAAGCACAAGAGCGAGCGCGATGGCCAGACCGGCAAGCACGACCATCGGCCGCCTTGCGCTGCCGCCGCCAAGACGAGTGGCGATCCCTCCGCCCGTCTCCAGCATCAGGCGCGGCACGCGGCGCAGCAAGAGGATCAGCATCGGCGCGCCGATCAGCGCGGTGACGGCGCCGGTCGGCAGGTTCGCCGCCTGGTCGGGCGGCAGGCGCTGGATGAGCTGGTCGACGAGGAGCACGAGGGCAGCGCCCGCCAGCGGCGCGGCGACCTTCCAGGTGGCGAAACCGTCGCTCGACTGCAATTGCAGACCGTCGAGGAAGTAGCTGCTGACCTGCGAGGAGAAGCCGCGGATCAGGAACCAGTCATTGCGCGTGTCGTTGCCGAAGGTTTCCGAGCGGATGCCCGGCGAATAGCGCGTGGCTTCGACCACGCTGCGCGCGGCCTGGTCCTCGATCTGCCGGCTGCCGACGACGCTCACCGCTTGCGGTGTCTTCTCCAGCGGCTGGTCGGATTTGCCGGCGCCGGCGTCTTTCTTGGCCTTGTAGCCGTCGAAGTCGGCGCTGCCGTTGCCGGCCTCTCCTTCGATCTCGATCGGCGCCAGCACGTCCTGTTTCTCCTGTGCCAACGCATGTGGCGCATGCAGGAAAGTCGTTGCCAGCAAAAGCCCTGCCAGAACGCGCCGATTGGCCATTGCGAAATCCCCATCTCGAAAAAGCCGGGGGCAGCGCTATGCAAGATGAGTAAAATAGTCAACTTTTAATTTGTCGGGCAAAACGAGGCGGCGGGGGAGGTTTGCTGATCTCCCCCCGATCAGCAGGGCTGGCTCTACCCAGATGCTCCGCCCGCAGCTTCTCTTTCATCGGCGCTAGGGCCGGCTCGCCGCCGGCCGCGAGGTCATTGGCGACCCGAGCCAGCTCGTCGTCCGCCTTGCGATATTTGCTGCCCCAGGCGCCAAGCGTCGCCAGCACCGGCAACAGATCGATGCCGGCCTCGGTCAGCCGGTAGATCGCCTTCAGCCCGTGGGTCGGATCGTCGCTGCGGGTGAGGATGCCTTCGCCCTGCAATGTCTGCAGCCGCTCGGCGAGCGTCCGCGACGAGATGCCTTCGTCCGATTGCAGGAATTCGCGAAAATGCCTTTTCCCGGCGAAGACAAGGTCGCGGATGATGAGCAGCGTCCATCGGTCGCCGATGAGCTCGAGCGACAGGCTGATCGGGCAGCCGGACCTTTCCCTGGTCGACATAAAGGTGGTTCCATTTGTAAATCGCTTTACTATTGACACCATTCTCCTTGCGCGTCAAATGATCCCAAAAGTAAATCGTTCGGGGAAACATGAGGAGGACCGCGCAATGAAGAAGCTCATCTTGCAAATGCAGATCTCGGTCGACGGCTTCGTCGGCGCCGATGCACACCATCGCTGGCAGCTTTGGGAATGGGGCGACGAGAGCGACTGGGATGCCGAGCTGAAAGCGGACTTCAACGCCGTGTTCGAAGCCATCGACACCATCTTGCTCAGCCGCAAGATGGCCGGGGAGGGCTATCTGAACCACTGGGGCAATGCGGCAAGGAAATTTCCACAGGACCGCTTCTACGCTTTCGCCCAGCGCATCGTCGAAGCTGAGAAGGTGGTGCTGAGCGCCAGGCTGAAGGCCTCGCGGTGGGAGCGCGCGCGGGTCGCCGGCGGCGAACTCGCGCGTGAGGTCAGCGCCCTCAAGACTGGTGAGGGCGGCGACATCGCCGCCTTCGGCGGTGCCGGCTTCGCCTCGGCGCTGATCGCCGCCGGGCTGGTCGACGAGTTCCAGCTCTTCATCAATCCGGCGGTGCTGGGCAGCGGCCGCCGCATCTTCGATCAGGGTGGCTTCGGCAGGCTGAAGCTCATCAGCTCGAAAGCCTATGCCTGCGGCATGGTGGTGAACCGCTACGCGCCGGCCGGGTGAGGACCTGAATCAATCCGGCAGCGCGCCGTCTCAACCGCTTGTTCGCTCGCCTTTTCCAGGCCGACGGCGTGCCGTCGGTGTTCTGCCTCACCCGCCAGGACGCGACTGCAGCGCGTTGGTTTTTCGACACCCGGCTTCATCATTGGCCGCGGCCGTGAACCGCTGGGCTTCATGCGACGTCAGGCCGATGAGCACGCGCCCGGCATGTTCGGCGGGCTGGTCATTGGTCGTATCAAACACCGCCCAGCTCTGATGGGGCGGCTCCTGCACCGCTACGAATCTCATTTGAGCCCCCGCTCTGAAGAGATGCTAATGTAGCAGATGCTTTCTGGCCGCCTGTGAAAGAGGCCACACAAACAAGACGTGTCCACCGATTATTTTGACCGGAGGGAAAGTCTGCCGGTCTGCGGCGCGCTTTGAGCCGCCCTCACTGCCCCGCCTGGTCGGCGTCGGTCAGCGTGCCGAGGAAGGCGACGATGTCGTCGACCTCGGCGTCGGTCAGCGCCGGCTTGTCGCCGGGTTTCCTGCGGTTGAAGGGCGGGTCCGTGTTGAGGTTTCCCCAATAAGCTTTTGGCAAGTCGTCGAACTTGTCGACGGTGCCGTCGGCGTTCCTTGGATACCAGCGGCCGGGGTCGCTGTCGCGGCTGGCATAGAACGCCACCGCCTCGCGCAGCGTGTGGAGATAGCCGTTGTGGAAGAAGCTTTTGCGCAGCGCGACGTTGCGCAGCGTCGGCGTCTTGAACAAGCCGCAATATTCGCCGCGGCCCTTGAAATCGGTGCGCAGCGGGCCGCACAGGCCGAGGTCGAAATAGTTGGGGTCGGCATTGGCCGGGATCGCCGGGTTGCGCGGCACGGCGATCGCGATCAGGCCGTAATCGGTGAATTGCGGCGGCTCGCCGTCGTTTGCCGGTTCGCTTAAATGGCAGCTTGCGCAATTGCCCTTGCTCTCGTCCTCGAACAGCGCGCGGCCGTGCAACTCCTGCGCGGTCAAGGTCGCCTTGCCGGCGAGGAAGGCGTCGTAGCGGCTGGAATAGGGATAGAAATCGGCGCTGCTCTGCTCGAAGGTGCCGAGCGCCTCCACCGCGGCGTCGAAGGCATCTTGCGGATGGTCGAAGACATCGTCGCCGAACGCCGCCTTGAAGGCATCGGCATAGGGCGTCTTGCGCAAGGCGGCGACCACGGCGGCTTCATCCTTGTTGCCCATCTCGAAGGGCGACAACAGCGGGATCCTGGCCTGGTCCTTGCCGTGGTCGGCGCGGCCGTCCCAGGTCAGCCCGCCGGTCGGGCCGTTGTCGACGCTCTCGTCGCCCTCGTCCTCGGAATCATAAAAATGCTCACTGAAGGCGGGCGCCGCCTGCAGGTAGCGCAGCGACGGCACGGCGCGCAGGCCAGGCTGGTCGAGATTCGGCCCGCCCATCACAACCGGCGCGGCCGAAGCCGGGCCGAAGGCATGATTGGGATCGTGGCAGGACGAGCAGGCCTGCCTGCCCGAGGCCGACAGCGCCGGATCGAAGAACATTTTTCGCCCGACCGCCGTCAGCGCCTCGGCGCGCGCGAAAGCTTCCGCGCGCGACATCGGGCCGGGGTGGACACTGCCGGCCGGCAGGCCGCCGGCGGGCCAGAGGAGGACGGTGCCGGCGAGGGCGGCAAGCGTGGCGGATTTCCATTGTGGCATTGCGGGGCGAACCAGTTTGCCTTTGCGTAGGGCCGCATTGCTACGGATTGATGACGGTTTGGGATGTGGTCATTTGCCCGCGTCGAGTTCCTTCGCGCCCCCCTGTCCGGCAGGACAGAGGGGGCACGCTGTCCCTCCAGCGTAACGGGTTAAGGACTTACAGCCGTCGGTCCACTCCCCTGTCACAAAGCTGACAATCAGCCAGCCTAGCGTCGCCTTGTTCCTCCAGCCATTCCCCAGCCACGAGGCATCCCCGATGACTAGGTCCTTCCTCTCACTTTGCCTCGCCTCAACGGCGCTGGCATCGCTCGTCGCCGTCGCGCAGGCGGCCCCTCCCGGCTACGACAAGATCGACACCGTCGTCGTCATCTACGCCGAGAACCGCAGCTTCGATAATCTCTATGGCGGCTTCCCCGGCGCCAATGGGCTCGCCAATCTCACCGCCGACCAGGTGCGTCAACTCGACCGCGACGGCACGCCGCTTGCCGAGCTGCCGCCGGCCTGGGGCGGGCTGACCGGCAAGGGCGTGACGCCGGCCGTGACCGAAGCCCAGACCGCGCATCTCGCCAATGCCGCGTTCTCGATCGACGACCCCAAGGGTTTCAACGAGGGCACCAACGTCATTACGCATGATCTCTGGCACCGCTTCTATCAGGAGCAGATGCAGATCGACGCCGGCAAGAACGACAAGTTCGTCGCCTGGGCCGATTCCGGCTCGCTGGTCATGGGCCACTATGACGGCTCGAGCCTGCCGATGTGGGCGGTCGGCAAGAAATACGTGCTCGCCGACAATTTCTTCCAGGGCGCCTTCGGCGGCTCCTTCCTCAACCATATCATGCTCGCCTGCGCCTGCGTGCCTGTCTACCCGCATGTCGACACCGGCCCGGCGAAGGGCCAGATCGCCGTCGTCGAACCCGACGGTGTGACGCTGAAGGTGGCCGACAACTCGCCGGCCTCGGCTCTCGGCGGCGTGCCGAAATTCGTCAATGACGGGGCGATCACGCCGGACTTCCACGTCGTCAACACCATGCAGCCGCCTTACCAGCCTAGCGCCAACAAGCCGGCCGAGGGCGGCGACAAGGCGCTTGCCGATCCGGCGCAGCCGACCACGCTGCCGCCGCAACACGACATCACCATCGGCGATCTGCTCTCGCTCAAGGGGATTTCTTGGGCCTGGTATAGCGGCGCCTGGCAGGCCACGCTCGACGGCAAGAACACCACGCCCGTGCCGAACTTCCAGTTCCATCACCAGCCCTTCAATTATTTCGCGCCCTATGCGCCGGGCACAGCCGCGCGGGCCGAACACCTCAAGGACGGTGGCCTCGACGGGGTCGAGTTCATCAAGGCGATCGACGACGGCAAGCTGCCGGCCGTCACCTTCTACAAGCCGCAGGGCAATTTGAACGAACACGGCGGCTATGCCGACGTGTCCTCCGGCGACAAGCACCTCGCCGACCTCGTCGCGCATCTGGAGAAGAGCCCGCAATGGCCGCACATGCTGGTCGTCGTCACTTATGACGAGAATGGCGGCTTCTGGGACCATGTCGCGCCGCCCAAGGCCGACCGCTGGGGCCCGGGCAACCGCGTCCCGGCCTTCATCATCTCGCCCTATGCCAGGATGGGCACGGTCGACCACACGCAATACGATACCACCTCGATCCTGCGCTTCATCACCGCCCGCTACGACCTGCCGGTGCTGCCGGGCCTCGTCGTCCGCGACAAGGCGCTGCGCAACAACGACCAGCCGCCGATGGGCGACCTGACGGCCGCGCTCGATTTGACGAAGTGAAGCGCCTTTCCTCTCCCTCCGCGAATGCGGGGGGAGAGGTGGCCGCGCAGCGGCCGGAGTGGGGGTCTTCGCAGGGCATCTACCCCAAGAACTATCGAGGCCGCGCCAGCCCCCCACTCCGTCTCGGCTTCGCCGAGCCACCTCTTTCGTAGGGGAGAGGAAACGCTAATCGCCCAAGGCCTGCCTCTACGATTGCCTCCATGAATTCCCGTCCGCTATCAATGGCCTCCCAATTGGAGGCCGTGTGATGGCAGAGCTAAAGATCAGAACCCGCGCAACCGGCGCTTCCGCCGTCCTGCCGCCGGGCGGCCTGCCGGCGGTGACGACACCGACCGGCGGCACGGTCGGCGTGGTGACGTCGGTGAGCGCGCCGGGCTTCAACCCGCTCGACCTGCTTTACGCTTCGTTAGCCGCCTGCATGGTGCTCAGCGCCCGCATCGCCGCAACGCGTCTCGGCGTCGCCGACCGGCTCGGCGAGGTGAGGGCGGATGTCGGCGGCGAGAAGGCCAAGGACGAGCCGTCGCGCGTCGAGACATTCAACATCAGGCTGGAGATTGCAGGCGACCTCGACGCGGCCACCAAGCAGCGCATCGTCGAGGATGCCGAGACGATCTGCACCGTCTCCAACACGCTGCGCGACGCGCCCGCGCTGCACGCGACGCTGGGGTGAGGGCGATGGCGCATCTTTCCCCGATCGACTACGCGACGGCATCGCCGGAAATCCGCGCCGAGCACGACAGGGAACTCGCGCTGCGCGGCCGCATGACCAACATGAAGCGCATCCTGCTTCATTCGCCGGCCGCCCACCGCATCTATGCCGAATGGTTCACACTGCGCGATCTTCTCAGGCCCACGCTCCACGACCGCGCCATCTGTTTGTTCTCGATGGCGATTTCCGAGACGTTGCGCGCGGAGGTTCCGGTTACCTTCTTTCGCCGCGCGTTGATCGACTCAGGCCTCGATCCCGAAGCGATCCAGCCCACTACCGACGAGGCCCTGCTGATCGCCTTCGGCAGGACGATCGCCGCCGATGCGAATGCCGTCCCGGACGAAATCTGGGCGGCGCTCAAGGCGCGCCACGACGAGACGCTCTTGGTCAATCTCGTCGCCTTCGCCGGCATCATGGTGGCGACCTGCGTGTTCACCAATGCGGTGAAGGTGGACCTGGATCCGGAGCTGGAGGGGTATCGCAAACCTTCTCCTTCTCCCCTTATGTGAGGGGAGAAGGGGAGACCGCCCGCCTCCGCACGAATCGGGTGGCCGCCGCGTCGCCTCCGCCCCACTTTGATCACGATCAAAGGAGGCGCTCATGACCATCCACTCCCTGAACACCAAGCGCGCCGGCCGCTCCGCCGAATCCCGCGTCGTCGCGCAGGACTGGCGCGCCTTGGTCTCCGACCTCGACGCCCATGGCTGCGCGGTCATGCCCGGCCTGCTCTCGCCCTCGGAATGCGCCGAAATCGCAGCGCTTTATCCGCATGAGGAGCATTTCCGCAGCCATGTGGTGATGGCGCGTCACGGCTTCGGCAAGGGCGAATACCGCTATTTCCGCTATCCGCTGCCCGATCTGATCGAGGGCCTGCGCACCGCGCTCTATCCGCGGCTCGCCACTGTCGCCAATGACTGGAACGAGAAAATGGGCGCCGCGCTGCGCTATCCGTCAGATCACGCGGCCTTCCTGAAGCGCTGCCACGACGAGGGCCAGGTGAAGCCGACGCCGCTTCTGCTGCAATACGCCCCCGGCGATTTCAACTGCCTGCATCAGGACCTCTACGGCGCGCTCGCCTTTCCGCTGCAGGTGGCGATCCTCTTGTCCCAGCCCGGCCAGGATTTTACCGGCGGCGAATTCGTGCTGACCGAGCAACGCCCGCGCATGCAGAGCCGCGCCGAGGTGGTGCCGCTGAAGCGCGGCGACGCGGTGATCTTCGCGGTGCATAACCGGCCGGTGCAAGGCACCAAGAGCTATTACCGGGTCAATCTCAGACACGGCGTCAGCCGGCTGCGCTCCGGGCAGCGGCATACGGTGGGGATCATCTTCCACGACGCGGAGTAGAGCGCGGCGACCGAGCTGCTGATCTCGCCCCTTGTGGGGGAAATGCCCGGCAGGGCAGAGGCGCGCGCTGTCCCGCCGACTTCTCAACCCATCACAGATCGAAAACTGCGAAGGCTCTCGCCGTTCGCCAGACACCGCATGCTGGCGATCCTTCGCGCCCCCCTCTGGCCTGCCGGCCATCTCCCTCACAAGGGGGAGATCAGCTGTCATCGGCGCCTTCGCCAATTTTTACCGTCTCATCTGCGGCGCTTCGGCCTCTTCCATAGCAGGCGTCGTTCGCGTATTGCGCTGGCAAATCCCGCCATCCCCGCGCAACTCCCCGGACCGCCCCATGATCCGTCTCGAAAGCATCGGCAAGCAGAACGGCCGGCAGATCGTCTTCATCGAAGCCTCGGCCGCCTTGCAGAAGGGCGAGAAGATCGGGCTGGTAGGTCCGAACGGCGCCGGCAAGACGACGCTGTTCCGCATGATCATCGGCCGGGAGCAACCCGACGAAGGTCAGGTCTCGGTCGATCGCGGCGTCACCATCGGCTATTTCAGCCAGGATGTCGGTGACATGGGCGGCATGAGTGCCGTCGCCGAAGTCATGGAGGGAGCAGGACCGGTCAGCGCGGTGGCCGCCGAGATGCGCGAGCTCGAGCATGCCATGGGCGACCCCGACCCCGCCGCCGAGATGGATGCAATCATCGAGCGCTACGGCGAGCTGCAGCACCGCTTCGAGGAGCTCGACGGCTATGCGCTCGATGGCCGCGCGCGCGAGGTTCTGGACGGCCTTGGCTTCTCCCAGGAGATGATGGACGGTGACGTCGCGAAACTCTCCGGCGGCTGGAAGACGCGCGTCGCGCTCGCCCGCATCCTGCTCATGCGGCCCGACGTCATGCTGCTCGACGAGCCGAGCAACCATCTCGACCTCGAAAGCCTGATCTGGCTGGAGAAATTCCTCAAGGATTATGACGGCGCGCTCTTGATGACCTCGCACGACCGCGAGTTCATGAACCGCATTGTCACCAAGGTCATCGAGATCGACGCGGGCGCGCTCACCTCCTATTCCGGCAATTACGAATTCTACCAGGAGCAGCGCGCGCTGGCCGACAAGCAGCTGCAGGCGCAGTTCGAGCGCCAGCAGGCGATGCTTGCCAAGGAGATCGCCTTCATCGAGCGCTTCAAGGCGCGTGCTTCCCATGCCGCCCAGGTCCAGAGCCGGGTGAAGAAGCTCGACAAGATCGACCGCGTCGAGCCGCCCAAGCGCCGTCAGACGGTGGCCTTCGAGTTCCAGCCGGCGCCGCGCTGCGGCGAGGACGTGGCGACGTTGAAGGGTATCCACAAATCCTATGGCAGCCGCACCATCTATTCAGGTCTCGACTTCCAGATCCGCCGCCGCGAGCGCTGGTGCGTGATGGGCGTCAACGGCGCCGGCAAGTCGACGCTTTTAAAGCTGATCGCCGGCGCCTCCGAACCGGACGAGGGCACCGTGGCGCGCGGTCCGAGCGTCAAGATGGGCTATTTCGCCCAGCACGCCATGGAGCTCCTCGACGGCGAGCGCACCGTGTTCCAGACGCTGGAGGACAATTTCCCGCAGGCCGGCCAGGCGCCGCTACGCGCGCTCGCCGGCTGCTTCGGCTTTTCCGGCGACGAGATCGAGAAGAAATGCCGCGTGCTCTCAGGCGGCGAGAAGGCCAGGCTGGTGATGGCGTTGATGCTGTTCGATCCGCCGAACCTCCTGGTGCTCGACGAGCCGACCAACCACCTCGACATGGCGACCAAGCAGATGCTGATCGAGGCGCTCGCGCAATACGAAGGCACGATGCTGTTCGTCTCGCACGACCGGCATTTCCTGGCGGCCCTTTCCAACCGCGTGCTGGAGCTCACGCCCGACGGCATCCAAACCTATGGCGGCGGCTACACGGAATATGTCGCCCGCACCGGCCAGGAGGCGCCGGGCCTAAGGGGGTAGACTCACCCCTTCGGCAACCCGCGCTCGATCAGCCTCGCAAGCCGCGCCGAGAACGCCTTGGCGTCCGCCGGCTTGTCGCCGTCGAGCACGCGCGCCTCGTCATAGAGGAGATGCGCGGCGTCTTCCTTGAAGGCGCGCTCCTCCTTGCCGAGCTTCGCCAGCGCCAGCACGCGCTCGTGCCGCGGGTTGATCTCGAGGATCGGCCTGGCGGCCTTGTCGAGGCGGCCGGCGGCATTGAGCAGCCTCTCGAACTGACGGTCGGGGCCATGCTCCGGCGCGACCAGGCAGACGGCGCTCTCGGTCAGGCGGTCGGAGGCCTTCACATCCGAAACGGCATCACCCAGCGCCGTCTTCATGAAGGCAAGGAAGGTCGCGATTTCGGACGAGATTTCGGCATCCGGCTTTGAATCAGTGTCGAGCAGCGGGATCTCCGAAAGCTCGGCCGCGCCCTGCGTCACCGACTTGAACGGCTTGCCCTCGAACTCCGGCCCCATCGTCGTCCAGAAACTGTCGACCGGGTCGGTCAAAAGCAGCACCTCGATGCCGCGCGCTTTGAAACCTTCGAGCTGCGGTGATGCTTCGAGCCGGGCGCGGTCGTCGCCGGCCATGAAGAAGATCGCCTTCTGCCCTTCCTTCATCGCGGCGACATAGTCGGCGAGGCTGCGCAGGTCTTCGCCGGAAGCCGTCGAGCGGAAGCGCGCGAGCTTCAGCAGCTGCTCGCGCCGCTCGTAGTCCTCGTAGAGCCCTTCCTTGATGACGACGCCGAAATTCTCCCAGATCTTGGCGTAGGCCTCAGCATCGTTCTCGGCTGTTTTGGCGAGGTCGCCGAGAACGCGATTGGTCACGCCCTTGCGTATCGAGGCGAGCAGTGGGCTTTCCTGGATCATCTCGCGCGAGACGTTGAGAGGCAGGTCGGCGGAATCGACCAGGCCGCGCATGAAGCGCAGGTAGCGCGGCAGGACATCGGCATCGTCGGTGATGAAGACGCGCCGCACATAGAGCTTCATGCGGCCCTTGCGGCCCTGGTCGAAAAGGTCGAACGGCCGCGAGCCCGGCACGAAGGCAAGCGCGCTGTATTCCTGCCGGCCCTCGGCGCGGAAGTGAATGGTGGCGGCCGGCTCGTCATACTGGCCGGCGAGGCTGCGGTAGAAGTCGGTATATTCCTCAGGCTTGATGTCGTTCTTCGGCCTGACCCACAGCGCGGTGCCGTCGGCGATATCGCGCGGCTCGGCACCCGGCTTCTCGACAAGCGTGATCGGCACCGGCACATGGCCGGAGTGCGACTTCGCCAATCCCTCAAGCCGGTAAGGCGTAGTGTAGGAGGTCGCATCGTCCGTCAGATGCAGCACGACGCGCGTGCCGCGCTTGGGCGCTGCCGCAAGCGGCACGGACGCGATCTCGTAGGTGCCCTTGCCGTCTGACGACCAGCGCCAGGCTTCCTCGCTGCCGGCCTGGCGGCTGATGACGTCGACATGATCGGCCACCATGAAAGCGGAGTAGAAGCCGACGCCGAACTGGCCGATCAGTGCCGAGTCTTCCGCCGCCTTGCCCGCCTCGACGCGTTCGATGAAGGCGCGCGTGCCGGAGCGGGCGATCGTGCCCAGCGCCTCCGCCATCTCGTCGCGGCCCATGCCGATGCCATTGTCCTCGACGCAGAGTTGCCTGTTGTCCGGATCGGCGGAGATAGTGATGCGGGGCTTTGCGTCCTCGCCCAGCAGCTCGGGACGGGTGATCGCCTCGAAGCGCAGCTTCTCCCAAGCATCCGCCGCGTTGGAGATCAGCTCGCGCAGAAAGACATCCCGGTCCGAATAGACCGAATGCACCATCATGTGCAGCAGCCGCGATACGTCCGCCTCGAATATCCTGGTTTCAGCCTGTTTGGTGTCCGTCGTCATTCAAAAATTCCTGCGCACTCTGTCCGCCGCGCCAGCACGCGCCGGTTCAATCTTTCAGCCAGTCTTGCTTGTGCTGGAGGCCCCGCCTGCCAGCGCCGCCGGCGCCAGCGAAACCATGTCGGGAAGGAGAATATCGTGGCGGCGGGCGAAGGCAACCAGGGTCGCCCTGACCGTTTCGGCGTCGATCTCGCCGGCAATGCCGGCCCTGCAGGCGTTGAGAGCGATTGCATGCGCGCTGCTCCTGTTCGCCGCCAGCCAGTCCTGAAGCAGGGCAAAGGCTTCCATCACCGTCTCGATCCGTACCGGCAAGCCCATGCCGACGAGAATGGTGACGGGTTCTTCAAAGCGGTCGTGTTCCATGGTCCGAAGCTCCTTTCGATTGCGGCGCCATCGGACCGGGGCGAAGACCGCCGGCAAGGGGTTGGCGACGCGGGTAGGGCAACTGCAGGACGATGCCGCGCGGCTCCGGAAGCTTGATCTCGGGCGCCGAGGCTTGAACCGCTTCTATCGGGCCAACCTGCGCCATGGATCTGGGCTGGTTCAGGCTCGGCGGCGGCAGCGCCCTGTGGGCCTTGACCAGGGCCTCCAGCCAGGCGGCGATCACAAGCGGCGCCCGTGCGCGACCGTCAAACCAGCGCGCCACCTCGCTTAGGGGATGATCCAGCTCCTCAGCCAGATCGGCGACTTCCCATCTCAGCAACTTCAAGCACTCGCGCAGTCGTCCTGCAATCACGGTCGTCCTCTTTTGGCACGCCGCACCGGATGCCATTCCACCGGTGCGGCGCGGTTGACTCAAATGACCTCGCCTGCGCAGGCGAGGTCCGCCTTGCCGTTCAGCCCTTGGCCGACGTCGCCACTGCCGAGACCTGCTGCGCCGCCAGGAACATCAGCGTCGAGGCGGCGGTACGGCGGCTCCAGCCGGCCGATTCGGCCGCGTCCAGCAAGCCCGCAAGCAGTGGCTGCAAAGCGTTGCGGCACTCCGCCTCATAGGCGAGGAACTCGCTTGGCGCATGTGTCGGCGCCGGGACCGGACCGGTGCCGCTCGTCACATCCATGATAGCCTCCCATCTGTCGTAAAGCGCCCGCTCCCGAAGCCGGGAGCGGGCCGTTGGTCAGCGTCTTAGAAGTCCATGCCGCCGCCGGCGGGCATGGCGGATGCAGCTTCCTTCTTCGGCTTCTCGGCCACCATCGCTTCGGTGGTGACGAGCAGGCCGGCGATCGAGGCGGCATCCTGCAGCGCGGTCCGTACGACCTTGGCGGGGTCGATCACGCCTTGGCTGTAGAGATCGCCATATTCGCCGGTCTGGGCGTTCCAGCCATAGGCGAACTCGGCGTTTTCGCGCAGCTTGCCGACGACGATCGAGCCTTCCGCCCCGCTGTTCTCGGCGATCTGGCGTGCTGGAGCCTCAATGGCGCGCCGCACGATGTCGACGCCGTATCTCTGGTCAGTGTTGTCGACGGCCACCGCGTCGAGCGCCTTGGCGGCCCGAAGCAAGGCCACGCCGCCGCCGGGCAGGATGCCTTCCTCGACCGCGGCGCGGGTTGCATGGACGCCGCGCAGCATGCGCTCGCGCGCATCGGAATGGAATCTCACTTCCTTGGCAGCCATTGGATCACTCCTTCACTAGGCAGCTTTCATTGACTGGATCGAGTTGCGGCTGAGCCGGTTCAGGCCGCCTTTTCCAACGCGGATGTCTGCTCGATCACACCCATCACGTCGCTTTCCTTCATGATGAGCAGGTCTTCGCCATTGAGCTTGATCTCGGTGCCCGACCACTTGCCGAACAGGATCCGGTCGCCGACCTTGACGTCGAGGGGGATGAGCTTGCCGCTCTCGTCGCGGGCGCCCGGACCGACGGCGATGACTTCGCCTTCCTGCGGTTTTTCCTTGGCCGTGTCGGGAATGATGATGCCGCCGGCCGTCTTCTCCTCGGCCTCGGTGCGGCGGACGAGCAGACGGTCGTGCAATGGACGGAACGTCATATCGTTCTCCTTCTGGACAAACAGATTGTGAGAGGTTCCCCCGCTCCGAACCGGGAAGGATCGGAGCGGGGCTCGCGAATCCTTTCGGCATCGCGCATGTGGATTTGGTTTTGTCCGTTCGGGTTTCAAGAGGCCGCGAAAAATTTTTTGGCACTCGCCACGGCCGAGTGCTAGTCGCCTGAAAACATAGCCCTAATCGGAACGCGGGCTGCGCTTTTACGCTTGAATTTTCCAGACGGCAGAACAAAAATCATTCGAACCCTCGCTACCGGGTGAGGGCGTTGAAACCCCGGAACCGTCAAAGGGAGTTTTTTGGAAGACGGAGGACCAAGATGGGCAGACAGGATCCCTTGCCGATCATCCCTTCTCTCGACCCAGAAAAATCCGACCTTGCGCTGGACCGGCTGCTGTCGCCGGCAACGCATTTCAGGCATCCCGACGAGGTCCTGAAGGACGACACTCTCGACCTTCAGGAAAAGCGGGCGATCCTGTCGTCCTGGGCCTCGGATGCTTGCGCCGTTGAATCCGTGCCGGCGCTGCGCCAGCGGCCGGGAAGCGACCAGCCGGTCTCCTTCGACCAGATCATGGATGCGCTATGCCGGCTCGATGTCGTAGCCGCGCCATCGAAGTCCATGGGGCATCGTCGGCACATCCTAAATCGCCTGGATGCATGACGTCGCAGGTCAAGGAGAAGTATATGACAGCGTGAGTTGGAGGGCGCGCCAGAGCGTGGAACGGTTCCCTTGCACGACGGGTTGGTCCGCCCACAGCCAAGCGTGCGCGATAAGACATGGCCGCCTGACCCCAAGACCGGTGAGGCCTTCTTCGACGCGGCTCAGGCCGCATGCATCGCGCGGCCGGGCGAACGCCGCTGCCCGCATTGGGGGGCACTTGCTGCGCCTGGCGCAGATGCCGCTGGCGGAACCTCGCGCAAGCGTCTGGAAATCCATGATAACCTTAATTTCTTCCTTCTTTTGGGTAGGCTTCCCGCGCGGAAGGTAAAGGGCTAGATTAGCAATTCGTTAAGTAATACGGCGGGTGTGAGCGTAAGAGGTGTGCCGTTATGAATTTCAAATCCCTGATCAAGCGAGCCGAAAACGTAGACAAGGAATTCCAGGAGCTCCAGTCGGATCTGGCGGAAGCTTTCGAGGAATGTCTCGCGGCTGACGAACAGACGTCCCTGGAAGACGATGCGGCCGCCGACGTGGCGGCAAGCGAAGAGGATCCGCCGGGCGAAGCCCAGTCCGTGGCTTCCGCCTCGCGGCTGACGCCGCACACCCAGACACGGTTGGCCGCCCTGGAAGCCGTTGCCGGGCTTTTCCGCGACGGACAGGGCCATCTGGAGGAGATCGGGGCGAGGCTGGCCGAGATCGCTACCGCCCATCAGCTGACGCGCGAGATCCTGAACGTCCTGCATCGCGATGCGCTCCGCGCCAACGAGCTGGAGCTGGAGAACGCCGCTCTGGGCGCCGAACACAAGGCCTTGTCGGAACAACTGCTCGACGCCGCGCGGAAGCAACGCGAACGCGACGGCGCGGCCGAGGCCTGGCAGCAGCGCGAGGCAAGCCTTGTCCAGGACCGGGCGTCGCTGCGCGAGGCGCTCGCGGCGGTGCGGCTCGAGCTGGTCGAGATGGGCAATGAGAGCGCCAGGCGCGAGGCGGAGTTCGGCGAGATCGTCAAGGCGCTGACGGCCAAGACCGTCGAAGCCGACAAGCGCGCCGCCGAGAACAAGCTGCTTCGCGAAAAGCAGGTCGGGCTTTCGGTCGACCTAGAGCAGGCGCAAAAGCGCGAGGCCGAGGCTCGGCACAAGTTCGACGAGTTCGCGGCAACCCACGCCAACGAAACCGCGCGAATTTCCGAGCTGATGGCCCAGCTCGGCAATCACGAAAAGGAAGAGGCGCGGCTGCAGAAGTCGCTCGAGATCACGCAGGCCAAGCTTGCCGAGGTAACCGAGGCGGCCAGCATCGCCGAAAGCGATGGCGCCTCGGAGCTGGCGCGGAGCCAGGCGGAGCTGCGCGGCTTGCGCTCCGAGATCCAGGAGCTGCAATCGCGGCTGGAGCAGGCCTCCAACGACAAGACCGAAGCCGCGGCCGAGACGATAAGGCTCAAGGCACGGTTGAACGATGCCGAGACCGAACGGCAGATCGCGGAGGAAAGGCTGGCCGTCCTCAGGAACGAGAGCGAAATCGACAAGAAGAACCTGTCGGTGGTCAGCACCAACCTATCGCAGCTTTCGCTGCAGCAGGCGTCCGAACAGATCCAGCTCGATATCCAGAAGCAGGAATGCGAGGATCTGCGCGCCGAGATCGCGACGCTCAACGCCCGCATCAAGGAGCTCTTGCCTTACGAGCGGCTCCATAGGGTGACGGATGCGAGGGCCCGCAAGGACGTTGCGGCCGTGACCAACGGCATCATCGCGGAGGCCGCACGCCCGACCCCACGGCGCAATAGCCGACGCACCCTGCGCGCCAACGGGGCCTGAAAGGCCGAGTTTCGGCACCCGCGTCGCCGGCTATCCGGGAACGCCTACTTGCCGGCCATATGGTCGGCGAGCTGCTGCGCCTCGGCAAGCACCGCCGGGAAGGCCGGGTCGCCCGGCAGGCGCTCGCCCATGCAGGCGCGATAGTCGCCGTCGCCTTTTTCCCAGGCGGCGTTGGCGGAATCATAGGCCTGCTGGTCCTTGAGGTCCGAGCCCTGATAGGTCTCCTGGAATTTCTGGGCGGCCGCGTCCGCCGCGGTCCAAACGGCCTCGCAGGCCGCGATCTTCGGCACGGGCGGCGATGCGGGTGCCTCGGCGATCAGGACGCGGTCGCCTTTGACCACCGCAACGACGACCTGCTGGTCGTAGATCGGCCCGACATCCTGCGTCCAGCCGCCGAGCCTGGCGACGGCGATATCGGCGCCTTCGGGCGTCTTCAGCGAAAAGTCGAGCGTCTTCACGAAAGCGGCGTCGGCGCCGATGGCCTGGGTATAGAAGGCATCAAGCTTGAGCGCCTCGTCGAGGCCGGCGGGCAGCTTGAGGCTTTCATCCTCCTCTTCGGCCCTGGACTGCAGCCAGCGCCCGGCGAGCCCGCGCGTCGTCGCAACGATGCTGGGGCCTTCGTCGCTCCTGGCGTATCGCAGCCCGTCCAGCATGCCGAAGCCGATATCGGAAGCGCTGAGGCTTTCGAGATTGATCGTGCCGGTTGCCGGAAAATCCTTAACGGAAAGCGGGCCGAGAATGGCGGAGAGCCGTTTCTCGAGATCGGCCAGCGCCTTGGTGTTCGCGGCATCGAGTGTTTCCACCTGGGCGTTCGAGCTTTCCAGCGCCGCTATTTCGGAAATCGCCTTGTCGCGCGCGGCGATATAGTCGTCCTCCGGCGAGGCCGCGAGCGCCGTGCCGCCCGCGAGCGCGAAGACAAGCATCCAGACCAGCCGCATGATGTAACCTCCACCTTCGGTCGTATTGAGAAGACTATGCGGATTTGAAGACAAGATTGGGCTAAAAGAAGACCGCGAGCGCCGGCGCAATCTCCCCCCTTGCGGGGGAGATGTCGCCGAAGGCGACAGAGGGGGTCGCCGCGCGTGGGGCGCCAACATTCTCTTTGCGTCCGCAGGCCGTAGGCGCTCGACGTGAGACGACCCCCTCTGGCCGCTTCGCGGCCATCTCCCCCGCAAGGGGGGAGATTGGCGCCTCACCCCTTCCGCTTCTCCACCTCCACCTTCCGCAGCAGAAACCGCTGGATCTTGCCGCTCGGCGTCTTCGGCAGCTCGGCGACGAACTCCACCTCGCGCGGATAGGAATGCGCCGAGAGCCGCTTCTTCACATGCTGGGCGAGCTCCTCCGCAAGCACCTCGCTGCCTTTGTAAGCGGGCGCCAGAACGACGAAGGCCTTGACGATCTCGGTGCGCTGCGGGTCCGGCACTCCGACTACTGCCGCCTCGTTGACTGCCGGATGCTCGATCAGCGCGCTTTCGACGTCGAACGGGCCGATGCGGTAGCCGGCCGAGGTGATGACGTCGTCGGCGCGGCCGATGAAGGAGACGGAGCCGTCCGGCTCATACTCCACCGTGTCGCCGGTGCGGTAATAGCCGCCAGATATCGCCGGGGTCTCCGCCTGGTGGTAGCCGTCGAACCAGCGCAGCGGCGATTGCGCGATATCGACCGCCAGCACGCCCTGCTGGTTGGGGCCGAGCTCGCGTCCTGCCTCGTCCAGCACCACCATGCGGTAGCCCGGCATGGCAAACCCGGCCGAGCCCGCGCGCACGGGATGCGTCAGCCCGTGATGGTTGTTCACCATCATGCCGTTCTCGGTCTGGCCGTAATGGTCGTGGATCGGTGCGGCGAGGTGGGCGTCGAACCAGCGGATCACCTCCGGATTGAGCGGCTCGCCGGCGCTGCTCACCACCCGCAGCCTGCCCTTGACGCGGGCGGCCGCCTCAGGCCCTTCCGCCATCAGCAGGCGATAGGCGGTGGGCGAGCCGGCAAGGCTGGTGACGCCGAGCCGCTCGATGATGTCGTAGGTGCTTTTGGCGTTGAAGGCGCCTTCATAAAAGGTCGTGGCGATGCCGAGCAGCAGAGGCCCGGTGATGGCGTAATATAGCCCGTAGGCCCAGCCAGGGTCGGCGATGTTCCAGAACACGTCGTCGGCGCGAAGCCCCATCGCGTCGCGCATATACGCGCCGAAGGCGAGCAGGGCGCGGAGCGGCACCGGCACGCCCTTGGGATGCCCCGTCGTGCCGGAGGTCGACATCATCATGAACAGGTCGTCGCCCTTGCGCATCGCCGGTTGGCAATCGGGGGAGGCCGCGGCAAGGGCGGCGCGGAAATCGATGTCTCCTTCGGGCAGGGCGTCGGCGGGGGCGAGGATAGTCGCGATACGCGGGTGATTTTCCACCTCGTCGAGCTTGCCGCGATTGGCGGGGTTGGTCACCACAAGCTTCGCCATGCTGTAGCCCAGCCGATGCTCGATCGCTTTCGGGCCAAAGGCGGTGAACAGCGGCTGGTAGACGGCGCCGATGCGCCACACGCCGAGGATCAGCGCCACCAGTTCGGGGATGCGCGGCAGCATGCCTGCCACGACGTCGCCGGGGCGCACGCCCAAATCCTTGAGCATGTTGCCGACGCGGCCCGACATGCCGGCGAGATCGTCGAAGCTGAGCTCGCGCAGCGCGCCGCCGGCCGAGATCGCGCGCAGCGCCAGCCGGTTTTCGCCGGCATAGCGGCCGCAGCATTCGACATAGGCGTTAATGCCGCCGGCCGGATCGCCGTCGAGCCTTGCGATCTCGTCCTCGATGCGGAAGCGCCGGACGGCATCGTCATAGGGCGGCAGCGCCGCGGGCATTTCGGTCATGGCAATCCTCCCTCGGCCGCAGGCCACCTCCGCATGGAGTGGGTTGATGAGAGATTGCCCGAAAACACGGCGCCGGTCGATTGCGGCAGCCACCGTCGCGTTTCGCATTCCTCTACCTCAATTCTGCGGCCCGGGCACAAAAGTGCGCAGCGGTTTGGATAAGACATGTATCAAGACAATAACCCAAAGCGCATCACCTGAATCCCTTCAGAGACGACGCGCCATGAAGCGGCGGCGTTGCTGGGCTCAGGATGCCTGGCCGTGGTGGAGCAGCTTGAAACAATCGCTGCTACCCGACATCGACTGCGCCAGCACCGGTTTCGAGCGATCGATCCATTCCTGCTGCGACTTGGCGTCGGCCTCGATCGCATCGGCCGGTGGAAGCGCGACAAAGCCTCGCCCCTTGCTGAAGAGCCAGCAGGCGCGGCCGAGAAACCGCCTGCTGCGCTGGCGGAGGAGGTCGGCGTCATAGAGGATGTCGAGCACCTCGTGCTTGATCTTCGGTTCCTTGTCGGGCTTGGCGACCGCCGCCTCGACCGGCTCGTCGCCGATCGCATCATGCAGGTCCTTGTAGTCGAGGCCGAGCTGGGTCGTGGCGTATTTGATCTCGTTCTCGTCGCGCACGATGTTGAACCACAGCGTCGGATCTAGCTCGTTGACGACAAAGGTGGCTTCGAGGTCGCGCGACAGGTTCAGGATGTCGAAGTCTCGAACATCGACGTCACGTTCGACCAGCAGGAGATTTTCGACCTGCTTGCCGAGCTCGGCTCCCTTGGCGCTGACCGCGGCGTTGTTTCCGCCGTGTTCGGGACTGACATAAGCGCCGCCCTCATCCAGCACCTCGTCGAACTCGCCGAGCGTTTCGATGACGGGGGCGCCGCGGGCAATACGCGCCGCCAGCTTGGCGAGAACCTGCTGCAGCTCGGTCTCGCGTTTGCGCTGGTCCTGATAGTTCTGCTGGAAGAAGAAGATGAACAGGGAAACGCCGATGCCGATCAGGATCACGCTAAGCTGCGAAAAGACGTTGCGGTAATATTCCAGCAGCTTTTCGCGATGGCGTATTTCGTCGCGCACGCTGTGCGCCACATGAAGATTGACGATCAGCGAAAGGATCAGCCGCCCGGCGCCAACCAGGATGAGCCCGCCGATGAGAAGGTAGCCATGGCCTGCGCTGAAATCCATCCGTCTCGCCCCCGAAGCCCGCGCCAAGTTAGACCCAATTTTGTTGCGCTCAAAGGTAGGAGACAAGCCGAGCATCATGCGCAGCCGGTCTCGCGCGATGCTCCGCCGCTCTGCGGCAACCGTGGCGGTTGACCCTGCCGTCCATCCAGCCGATATCCCGCAAAACCGCATCGAGACCCCCATGACCTCAGACGCCAATCTCAGGGAATCCGCCACGCCCGACACCGCCTGGCAGGACGACGTCCGCGCCGGCGTGCGTCATGTCCGCGACCTGGCCTCACTCCCGCTCTCGCCCGCCGAGCGCGCCGCCGCGCAAGAGGCCGCGGCCAGCCACAAGGTGCGCATCCCGAAAGCTTACCTCGACCTGATCGACTGGAGCGATCCGCACGATCCGATCCGCGCCCAGGTGATCCCGTCGCCTGACGAGCTGATCGCCGCCGAGGGCGAGCTCGACGATCCGATCGGCGACCACGCCTTCAGCCCGGTGCCCAGGCTGACGCACCGCCACGCCGACCGCGTTCTCTTGTTCCCGACCTATCAATGCGCGGTCTATTGCCGTTTCTGCTTTCGCAAGGAGTCGCTGACTTCGATCGGCCGCGGCTATACGCGGGAAGCCCTGGAGCCGGCGCTGGCCTATATCGCCGAGCACCCCGAGATACGCGAGGTGATCCTGACCGGCGGCGATCCGCTGTCGCTGCCCGACGCAGCACTTGCCGAAATCCGCGCCCGCATCGAGGCGATCCCGCATGTGCGGCTCCTGCGCATCCACACCCGCGTGCCGGTGGCGCTGCCCTCGCGCATCACGGCGGGTCTGGTCGGGGCCCTGCAGGGCAGGCTGATGGTGACGGTGGTCACCCATTTCAATCATCCCCGCGAAATCACTTCACGTGCCGAGGCGGCCTGCCGGACGATGCGGCAGGCGGGTTTCGTGCTGCTCAACCAGAGCGTTTTGCTCAAAGGTGTCAACGACCGGGTCGAGGTGCTGGAAGAGCTATGCAGCGAGCTGATGTATCGGCTGGGCGTAAAGCCCTATTACCTGCACCATGGCGACCTCGCGCGCGGCATGGCGCACCGCCGCACCACGATCGCGGAAGGCCAGGCGCTGGTCGCGGAACTGCGCCAGCGCCTCTCCGGCATCTGCAACCCGACCTATGTCATCGATTTGCCCGAAGGCGGCGGCAAGGTGCCGCTTGGGGCGAGCCATATCGAGGGGCGGGAAGGGGAGACATGGCTGATCCGCGGTCAGGACGGCAAGCTGAGGACATATCGGGAGGTGGTCGGGTAGCTCCCTTTCCTCTTCATTCCTTGGGGGCGAGGAACTTCCATCCCGCCTCCGCATTCCATGAGCGGGGGCTTAAGGAGCGCAGCGTGAAGGCATTGTTGGGAATCGTCGGCGGCTTTGTGCTGACCCTGGCCGTGTTTGCCTCAGGGCTCGGCTTCGCCACCTGGCTGCTGGCCGCCAAGCCGGTGCGCCAGGCGACCCCGGCGATCGGCGTCTCCGAGCTGTGGACCAAGGACGCCCAGCCGGTCGACCCGGCAAAGCAGGAGCTCGAACGCATTCCCGCCCGGCAGGCCGCTGGCGCGCCCGCCGAGGCGGACGAAACGGCCAAGGCGGACACCGGCACGCAGACCACGGCCCTTGCAACGCCACCTCCCGCACCGCCGCGCCAATTGCAGCCGTTGCCCGATGTCTCCCAGCTAGGCCAACCCGCGCCCGACGCTAATGCGGCCGCCCAGCCTTCGCAGCAGGCGCCGGCCCAGCAACAGCAGGCGCAATTGCCCGCCGCCCATCTCGAATGGTGCGCCAACCGTTATCGCAGCTACCGTCCGGAAGAAAACAGCTACCGCTCCTACAGTGGCGAGCTGCGCCCCTGCATCTCGCCCTATTTCGATCCCGGCGGCGACAGCACCGCCTCGACCGACGGACGCCAATCCGATCAGCTCGGGATGAATGATCAAGGCGAGGTGACCGACGACCAGGCCGAGATGGAAGGCTACGCCACGACCAGGGACGGCTACGCGACCACCTATGGCGGTCCGCCGGAAGAGATTTCACCCGAGGAACAGGCCCCCAGGGATCAGCTCTTGGGCCCGCAGTTTTCAGGCGACCATATCGACTACTGCTTCAGCCGCTACCAGTCCTACCGGCCTGAGGATAACACCTACCAGCCCTATGACGGCGGCCCGCGCCGGCAGTGCGAGTAGGGTAGCCAGAGCGGCGCCGCATTCTTTCCCGCCACACTCGCGCACCGCGATCCGAAGATCCGAACCGCTCTACGGCTGCAGCCGGCCGGGCCGTCCGCGGCCGAGCGCGCCGTCGGCGCGCGCTTGCAGGTAGGCATAGATCTCGTCCACATAAGGCGCGAAGTTGGGGTCGCCGGCAAAGCCTTTCATCACCGAACCGCTGCTGGCCTGGCCGTTCAGCACGGCGCGCCGGAAGGCGTCGACATCGGGCAGCCGGCTGACAAGAGACGGCGCGAATGTCGAGCCCACGCCGTCCGGGCCGTGGCAGCGGTCGCAGCCCGCATGGTAGCGCCGGAAACCGTCATAGGTCCGCGCATCAACCTTGCCGTCCATGACCCGGTAGAATTTGCCGGGAGCGGCGGCATCCTGCGCCGCCGCGCCGGCGCCGGCCGCCAAGCTCAGGGCAGCGGAGCAAAACAGTTGCCGCAGGCTGCCCATCTGTCATCCAGGATGCCGGTTGTGCATGCGCGGCGCCCCCTCCGGACTAGCCGGACTCACGGCGCGGTGGCCGATACCGTCGTCGGTTGCGCGCTGTCCAGGGTCAGGTCGTTCTCCAAAGCGGTTGCCGGAGCGAAGGTCGGGTCGCTGACCAGCAGCGCCTTGCCGTCCCGCACTATTTCGAAATCGATGGACGGCTGGCCGAGGGCCTGCGGCACGGAGATCATCATGCGCTGGCCCGCCGCAAGCGTGGAGACGATCCGGACCGGCTGCTGCTCGGCCCCGGAAGCCATGGTCGCGACGACCCGGTAGCCGTCCGGCTCGACCGTGTAATAGACGGCGCCGCTGAAGCTGCCGAGTTGGATGCTGTGGCCGTTCGCCGGCGCCAGTTCCGATGCCGCCGCGCTACCTGTCGCTGTGAGCAAGGCAAATGCAAATGCGCTAAAATATCTGGTCATCGCTATTCCCTCCTTCGGTTCGGCGATCTCCTGGACAGGCAGCCCGTCCATGAGCGTCGCCTGATGCTACGCGCGCCGGCCTGCGCCCACATCGGTACGATCACCCAAATTTCGGCTGCCGCGCTCCTATTTTCGCAAGGATCAAGGCGCGCCGGCGGTCGACAGCAGCCACGGCTCGCCGCGCAGCCTGAGCAACACTTCCATCCGGTTGGCGGCGTTGAATTTGCCAAGCACGGCCGAAACCTGGTGCTCGACCGTGCGCGGCGATCGCGACAGGGTGCGTGCGACCTCCTTGTTGCTCTTGCCCTCCGCGATCAAGGCGAGCACCTGCTGCTCGTGCTGCGTCAGGCCGAGCGGGTGCTGGCGGGCGGCCGTGTAAGGACCTCGGCGCATTTTCGGCAGCCGGCCGGCGATGCCCAGGCGCTGCGCCAGCTTGCGCGCCAGCATCGCGGCGGGGCGCGCCTCGAGCGCCTCCAGCCTTGTCACGGCGCTCGCCAATGCCGTCGCGGCCTCGGCGCCGCGCACCTGCATCAGCGCGAGCGCCGCTTCGTAGGGAAGGCCCAGGCGCTCCCATTCCTTGGCCGCCGCCAGCGGATCGCCGCCAAGCTCGACCGCGCGCCGCCACGGAACCCGTGTCGTCGGCGCCGGCAGCGGCTCCTCCATCGCGCATCGCCGCCACCAGACGGCCAGCTCGCCGAGGTCGGAAGGGCGGAAGTTGGCGAGGTCCATCGCCGCCAACGCCGTCAGCTGCTCATGGCCGGCCGCGCGGTCCTCGGCAAGCCAGGCGGCCTCGGTCAGCGCCATGCGGACCGGCACGATGCGTTGCAGCTCGCCGGTCGGCAGTCCCTCCTCCAACGCCTGCTGCAAGAGGGCAGGGCCGTCGGGCTCGCCCAGCCGCACGCGCACCCTGCCAAGCACGGTGAGCGCCGGCAGGTGCATGACCACCGGCAGGCGTTCCAGTTTCATAACGCCCTGCGCTATGGTCTCGGCGTCGCGAAAGCGCCCCTGTTCCATGCGCAGCTGCGCCTGCCGGCCAAGCAGATACTGCGCCGGCGAATCGAGGTCGTTCCTGGCGGCGAACACGATGCCGTCGGAGAGCAACCGCTCGGCAAGCGCGAAGTCCTTGGAGACCACCGCATATTCGGCATAGTTGGTGTAAGCGCGCGCCGCATGGTCGTGGAACCCGTGCTCGAGCGCGAGAGCCAGGCTTTCCTCCATCCGCTCGCGTCCGCCCGGACGGTCGTCGAAAAGCTGCGCGGTGCCGACATTGTTGAGCGCATGCACACGCGTTTCGACTTCGCCCAGCCGGTCGGCCAGGGCGATGGCGCGCAGGCCCCACTCGATCGCCTCGTCGAACCGATAGTGCAGCATATGCAGCTGCGAGCGTGTGCTGTAGGCCATCGCCAGTTCCGGCCCGGGCGGCAGGCTTTCCACCTCACGCACCGCTTCGTTGGCGAAGTGCTCAGCCTGCTCGCCCTCGCCGCGGCGCCAGTGCAGCCTCGAAAGGCTGCGCAGATTGAGACTGACCTTGTCGGGGCGCCCGAGCTCGTGCCAGAGCTGAATGGCGCGATGCCCTGCCTCGATGATCGTGTCATAGACCTGCAGCGCCAGCCCGGCCTCGTAAGCCCAGGATTCGTAAAGCTGGGCGGCCTCGGCCGGCGGCGCCTCGGCAACGTATCTGAGCGCCGTCGCCAGATGCGCGGCGGCCTCACGATGCGCGCCGAGATGCGCAGCCTGCGCCGCAGCCTGCGGCGCGAGTTCCAGTACACGCGCTCCGTTGTCGGCAGCGGCGGCGTGGTGCACCCGGCGTGCAAGCTGGGCGCTTGCCTGCGCCGCCGGGAGGCCTGCTATCGCCGCCTCCACCTTGGCATGGAGCGACCGCTGAAGGCTGGGCGACAGACGCTCGAGCGTCGCCTGCCTGGCAAGCTCATGGCGGAAGGTCAGCGCCCCCTGGGCGTCCCGCCGCAGCAATCCGCGGGCCACGCAGCGGTCCGCGACAGCGTCCGCCTCGGCGCCGAGAAGGGCGCGGATGAGCCATGGCTCCACGCTGCCGGGCTCGATGCTCATCATCTCCAGCACATCGCGCTCGCCGCCCGTCAGGCGCGACAGCCGCGACCACACCGCGTCGCGTATCGAATCCGGAACATGTCCCGGTTCCGCCTCGCTGCTCGCCAGAAGCTCGGAGACGAAGAAGGGATTGCCCCCCGTGATCTGGTAGAGGTCGGCGCCGGCTCGGCCCGACTGTTCGGCCAGTCTCGTGACCGCCTGGGGCGAAAGCGACTTCAGCGATATGCGGGCCAGCGATGCCGCCGGCAGGTCGCCCCTTATATGCGTGAGCGGATGGTCGGCGACCAGTTCGTCGCTGCGCGCGCTGAGCACCAGCATGGCGCGAAGCAGGGAGATGCGGCGGCCGAGATATCTGATCAGATCGAGCGTCGCGTTATCCGCCCAATGCACGTCCTCGAAAACGAGCACGGTCGTTCCCCTGGCATGCTGAAGCGCGCTCAGCAGCGCGGGAAAGAGCCGTTCGGGCGCGGCCCCCTGATCGAGCAGCGCCGCAACCTCGGGGTCGAGCGCCTGCGCCATGTCCTGCAGGGGACCGAGCGGACGCGGCGTGAACAGCGCCTCGCACCAGCCCCACAGCACCCGGCAGCCCACGCCCGCCCGCTCGGCGAATTCCTGCAGCAGGGAAGTCTTGCCTATGCCCGCCTCGCCTTCGAGCAGCACGATACCGCCGCGGCCATCCACGGCACTGGCCGCGGTCGCCAACAAGGTTTTAAGCGGACCCTCTCGTTCGAGCAGCATCGGGAGCATCCCTTTGCCTGACGCATGCCGGCCAAGAATGCCCCGCTGTTTTCGGCATGCTTAGAAACAAGACCCTGAAGCGCGCCGCAAAGGCTCTTCCAACGCGCCGCCTCGAAGCCGCGAGTGTACCGCAACACAGCCTGATTTACATTAGGATTACGTGAAATAAGGCCCAATCCCGGCCGCGATGGCCGCTTTTTTTCCGGTTACCGGCGTCACGAACCGGCTTGTGGACGGCCGGCCCCGAAACCAGGGCGTGTGACGGTGGGCGCGAAAGGGCCGGCGAAGCGGCCTTGAAGCCGCTTGGCCGCGGGCTTGATGTGGCCCGCCTCCGGAATCGAGGTTGACGAAACCATCCGAATACAACCTGAAACCAAATGGAAACACACCGGCGCCACAACCGGCATGCCTGCGAAACGCCCGGGCGTGATGCTCGCGCAGGCTTACAAATGCGGAGGAGCGCCGATGACACCCGACCAGATCAAGCTTGTGCAGGATAGTTTTCGCGAGGTCGTCCCGATCAAGACGGCGGCCGCCGCCCTGTTCTACGAGAAGCTGTTCGCGATCGACGGCAGCCTCAAGGCGCTGTTTCGCGCCACCGACATGAGCAAGCAGGGTGCCAAGCTGATGGCGGCGCTGGGCTTCGTCGTGCATGGGCTTTCCCGCGCCGAGACCATCCTGCCCACCGTCCAGGACCTCGCCAGGCGTCACGTCGGCTACGGCGTCGAGGAGCACCACTATCCGATCGTCGGCCAGGCGCTGATCGAGACGCTCGAGGCAGGTCTCGGCGAGGCTTTCACGCCTCAGGTCCGCGAAGCCTGGCAAGCCGCCTACAGCCTGCTCGCCGGTGTCATGATCGCGGCGGCCCGCGAGGTGCCACTGGCGGCTTGAGCAAGCTTCGGTTCCTCGCCTGGCTGGAGCGGGGAGCCGAGCGCGGCGAGACGGAGAGGGGGCTTTTGTAAGGAGTTCCTCCTTTTCGTCTTGGCTTGGCCGAGGGTCGTCCTGAATAAAGGGAGAGGATCCAAGCTGAAGCAGCGTCGCGTTCCGTCACACCCCCCTCTGTCCTGCCGGACATCTCCCCCGCAAGGGGGGAGATCGGATGTCACGCAGACTTTCGCCAATCTCCGGCGTTGCAGGAAGAGCGCCGCGCCGAAGCTGCCAAACACCCCCTTGCGGGTCCCTTGCGGGGGAGATGTCCGGCAGGACAGAGGGGGGGTGCTGTCCCGCCATGCTCTCAGTAAATCCTCGCCCCGCCGGCTTCTCTGGTTGGGCGCCCGGCAAATCCTTCGGCGCGACGCGCTTTAGAAGCAGCGAGGGACTGCTGTCACGCGCGATGCCGGGAAAATGGAATCGCCTTGCCGGCGATCGGCAATGCGCAGCGGAAAGTCGCGTCGGGAGAGCCGCCCAGGCCTCTGTCGCTATTTTCGCTTTGCCGGCTTTTTCTTTGGCGGCGCTTCAACCGGCCCGAGGGCGAGCCTGGCCGCGCGAAGCCGTTCCGTCTTTGCTTGCCGAGCTGCCGCTTCCCCCTCGATTATCGTGCGCGCCGTCTTCGTGGTGGCTTCGCTCTTGGCGTCGCCCTTCGGCTTGAACACACTCGTTTCGGCCATTTTCTACCTCGCTGTTTGAAACGAAGAAGGCCGGGCAAGCCCGACCTCCTTGATGCATGTCTCCCGAAAGCGGGAACCGGTTTTGGGAAAACGACATGCGCAGATGCAGGCCCTTAGAGCGCGTCGCCTGAATCCGTTTCAGCGCGACGCGCCTTAAAGCGCACGAAGCGAATCTGAAGCATCGCGATGCGCTTTAGCGCTCCAGGGCCGATGCCGGTACATCCGTGGTCAAAGGCCCTGGATGCACGGCGTCAGGCCGCCTGGATGTTTTCCGCCGAGCTCTTGCCGCTGCGGGAATCCTTGACGACGTCGAAGCTCACCTTCTGGCCTTCCGCGAGGGAACGCATTCCGGCGCGCTCGACGGCGGAAATATGGACGAACACGTCCGGCTGGCCATTGCCCTGCTCGATGAAGCCGAAGCCTTTGGTGGCGTTGAAAAACTTCACGGTTCCAGTAGTCATACGATTTTCCTTTCAAATCGACACAAATCATCGCCGCTTGACTTCATGCCAAACGTCGTAGTCTTCGAAATTGAGAGGGAAGATCGTCGGGCGCCAAGGCGCGGAAACAACATTCGTTCAACAAGATCGATTTCAAAAACATAGCGCTTAATCGAAGCTGCGACAAGGCGCAAGCCAGATAATATTGTCAGTGGCTTCCGGCCGATTCGGCTTCAGGCGATGCACTCGACACCCAGCATAACGGACTGGAAGAAGGCCGCGCGCGAACGGGTCGATCTCCTCGATTTTGTTGAGGGCGCCGAGGTCGCAGAGCACCTGGCCGGCCACGGTCGCTGGCCCACCGGCCGGTGCAGAGTAGCCCGCGAGCGGAGGTGATTTGGCAGGTAGAGGGAACGTGCAGCCGTCCAGCTGCCAACTCGCATGCGGCAGACCTAACTCGTCCAGATCGAGCATCCAACCTTTTGCCTCGTAGCGGGGTCCCGGACGACTTTCGCGAAGGCGCGGTGAAGACCAACTCTGTTGGATCTGACTTTCTTGCTCGCAAGGTAGTTCGGGTCGCCGACTTCCCAACGGTAGCGCGTGTTTGCCGGGGCGCGCTTCCAGGTGAATTTCGAGACGTAGGCCAACTGGCCCGGCGTGGTGTCAGCGAACCGGCAGTCGATGGTTTCCGGTATCATTCCCTTCGCTGCCATTGCATTGACGACCTCGTTGGCATTGGCCGTTGCCAGCCATTGGTCTATGCCGCTCATCTGGTATGCGTCTCTGCCGCTCATGCTCATGCATCCTCCAAGCAGCAATAGCGCGCCGATTGCCGCGCCTGCCCGGCTCGTCCGTGCCTCGGTTCTGGCGGGCCACGGCGCGCTGGCAGGCATTGTGGCCGCCCCGCCACAAAACTTAGTCGCGCCAGCGCTTAACGCTCTCCACCCCTTAAATTAACCTTTTGTTAACCATTAGCCCGGCACCCTTTAACCATTGAGTAAGGATTCGCCTGGCCGTGACCTTCGCCGCCCCTTTGCACAACAAATCCATCCGCTTCCGCGCCCGCTCCTTCGTCGCTTTCACGCTGACGCCGGAGGCGCCGATCGACGACTGGCTGGAGGGCCTCGATCACTGGATCGCCAACTCGCCGGGCTATTTCGCCGGGCGCCCGGTGGTGCTGGATCTCAACACTTTGAAGCCCGGCCCGGAGGAGATCGAGGCGCTGGTCGGCACGCTGGCGCGGCGCGGCATCCGCGTCTATGCCATCGAGCTCGAAGTCGCCGAGCTCGGGCCCGAATTGCCGCCGCTGCTTGCCGGCGCCAAGGAGGCCACGGCCGAAGGCTTGCTGGGCAGGGCTGCGCGCAAGGCGAAGGCCGAAGAAATCACGGTCGAAACGGCCACGGTCGAGGATGTGCAGCCCGGCCAGGTGCGGGCGCCGCAGGACGAGCTGGCAAAGCTCGATGCGGAGAGCACGCAGGCGACCCAATTAGCAGCAGCCAAGGCGCGGCCGGGGCAGGGCGCCGAGCCGGCGCGGCACGAGCCCGCCGCCGGCACATTGATGATCAAGGCGCCGATCCGCTCCGGACAGTCGGTGTTCCATCCGCATGGCGACGTCATCGTGTTGGGCTCGGTGGCGTCCGGCTCGGAAATCGTCGCCGGCGGCTCGATCCATGTCTACGGCACGCTTCGCGGCCGGGCCATCGCCGGCTCGGAAGGCAACATTTCGGCGCGCATCTTCTGCCGCAAGAACGAGGCCGAGCTGCTCGCCGTCGACGGCTGGTACACCACGGCCGAGGAGATGGAAGGGGTCTCGCGCGGCAAGGCCGTGCAGGCCTTCCTCGACAACGACGCGCTGTGTGTGGTGCCGCTCGGCTGAGTCCCGAACCGGAGCCGCAAGCTTCGGACCGGCTTCGCGTGCAAGTATCGCTAGAAACCGCCGTGCCCGCACGGCCGGAACCAACATAAGAAACGCCAACGGAGGCTGGATAGATGGGCAAGGTAGTGGTGGTCACCTCGGGCAAGGGAGGCGTCGGCAAGACGACCTCGACGGCCGCGCTCGGCGCTGCCGTGGCCAGGACCGGCAAGAAGGTGGCGCTGGTCGATTTCGACGTCGGCCTGAGGAACCTCGACCTCATCATGGGCGCCGAGCGCCGCGTGGTGTTCGACCTCGTCAACGTCATCCAGGGCACGGCGAAGCTGTCGCAGGCGCTGATCCGCGACAAGCGGCTGGAGACGCTCTACCTGCTGCCCGCCTCGCAGACGCGCGACAAGGACGCGCTGACCGAGGAGGGCGTCGCCGAAGTCATCGGCCGCCTGCGCCAGGTGTTCGACTATGTCTTCTGCGACAGCCCTGCCGGCATCGAGCGCGGCGCCCAGCTTGCCATGCGCTTCGCCGACGAGGCGGTGATCGTCACCAATCCGGAAGTGAGCTCGGTGCGCGACTCCGACCGCATTATCGGCTTGCTCGACGCCCGCACCATGAAGGCCGAGCAGGGCGAGCATATCGCCAAGCATGTGCTGGTCACGCGCTATGACGCAGCGCGCGCCGCGCGCGGCGAGATGCTGTCGATCGACGACGTGCTGGAAATCCTGTCGACGCCCCTGCTCGGCATCATCCCGGAAAGCCAGGATGTGCTGCGCGCCTCGAACCTCGGCGCGCCGGTGACGCTGTCGGACCCGACCAATTCCGCCGCTAAGGCCTATCTCGAAGCGGCAAGACGTCTGGAAGGCGAGGACCTGCCGGTGGTCGTCCCCTTCGAACGCAAAGGCTTCCTCGACCGGCTGCTCGGAAGGAGGGCTGCATGAGCATTCTCGACCTCTTCAAGCGGCGCACCAGCGCCCCGGTGGCGCGCGAGCGGCTGCAGCTGCTGCTCGCCTATGAGCGCCGGAGCCGCGGCCAGCCCGACCTTGTCTCCATCCTGCGCGAGGAGATCATGGCGGTCATCGCCAAGCATGTGCAGATCGACCAGGACTACCTCCAGGTCTCGATGGACCGCGGCGCGACGATGTCGACGCTGGAAATCGACATCCAGATCCCGAACAAGAGCGCCATGCCGCTGGCGATGGCGGGGTGAGCTTACCCTCCCCTTGTGGGGAGGGTCGATCCGCGAAGCGGATCGGGGCGGGGGCTGCGCCAACCCCCACCCGGACCTTCGGTCCGACCTCCCCACAAAGGGCCACAAAGGGGGAGGTAGGGCGCCGGCGCCATCACGCTGACAATCGGCGAAAGCGGCTGAGCGCGTATTCTCCGCCCTTGAGGGGGAGATGGCCGGCAGGCTAGAGGGGGGCGCTGTCCCGCCAACCTGTCAGGCCGTCCACCCCTGCGCCAACCCCTCACTCCGGCTGATACAGCTCATCCATGCTGAGCTTCGCCAACTCGGCAAACGGCGCCTGCTTCTTCACCTGTCCATGCTCCAGGATCACCAGGTCGTCGCAGAACGAGATCGTCGAGTGATGGTGGCTGATGACGATCGTGGTGCGGCGGCCGGCGCGCGACTTCAGCGTTTCCACGATCGCCGCTTCGGAAAGCCCGTCCACCGCGTTGGTGGCCTCGTCCAGGATCAATATGTCGGGGTCGCGCAGCAAGGCGCGGGCGAGTGCGATGCGCTGCCTTTGCCCGGCCGACAGGTTGACGCCGCGATAGCCGACGACCGTCTGGTAGCCCTGCGGCAGCGTCTCGATGAAGCCGTGCGCCTCGGCGAGCATAGCGGCGCGGTGGGCCTCTTCCGCGCTGGCCGTGTCCTTGCCGTAGGTGATGTTGTCGAGGATCGTCCCGTCGACCAGTTCCAGCTCCTGGCTGGCCAAAGCGATATGGGCCCGCCATTCGGCCGGGTCGATCTCGCCGAGCGGCGTGCCGTCGACCAGGATCCGGCCCCCGTCCGGCTCGACGAAGCGGCAGAGCAGGTTGACGATCGTCGTCTTGCCGGCGCCGGAGCGGCCGATCAGCGCGGTGGAGCGGCCGCTCGCGATGTCGAAGCTTACCGCGTGCAGCACCGCCGCGCGCTGCTCCTCATTGGCGTAGCTGAAGCTCACGCCCTCGAAAGCGATTTTGTCGTTCAAACCCGCGAACGGCCGGCTGCCTTGCGGCGGCGCCGGCTTGCCGTCGGGGTCGAGCAGCCAGCTCACCTCCTCCAGCGAGCCGGAAAGCCCCTGCAGCTGGCTCCAGGTCATCTGCAGCGCCCGCACATGCGGCTGCAGGCGGTAGAGCAGGATGAGGAAGGCGGCGACCAGCGGGAAGCTCAGGCCCGCGAGCCAGGCGCCGATCACCACCGCCAGGAACAGCATGGCGTGCAGCACTTCCGTCAGCGGCGCCAACGCGCCCTGGCGGCTGGAGAGCAGGAAGGCCGCCCGCCGCACGCCGTCCGATGCCTTCTCGAACGCCGCCTTCTCGCGCGCTTCCTGGCCGAAGATGCGGATCAGCCGCCCGGCATGGACGAGATGCAACATTTGCGAAGCCAGGGCGCTGTTGCGGGCAGCGACGCCGCGGCTCGGGGATCTCAGCTGCGCCGACAGCGCCATATGCGCCACTTGCACGAGCGCTTGCCCCAGCGTCACCAGCAGCGTCATCTGCCAGGAAAGCAGCAGCAGGAAGACGAGCAGGATCACCGCCGCCGAGGCGCTGACGATGGCGCCCAGCATCCCCTGGATAGCGTCGGAGGCGCGCCAGGATTCGTTGGAGATGATGTTGAGCAGCCGGCCCGGGCTCTCCTTCAGGAAGAAGGGATAGCCGATCTCGAGCAGCCGCGCCGCAAGTGCGCCGCGGATCGATTGGCTCGCCTTGCCGTAGATATGGGCCGTCAGCACCGAATTGGCGAAGGCGAGCAGGTTCTTGAGCAGGATCGAGCCGAGGATCGCGGCAGCAATCGCGATCAGCCGCTCGCGCTCGCCGAGCCCCGCGCCGACCTTCTGCAGCAGGGCGGAGAGGCCGGCCATGCCCGTCGCCTCGCCATGCCCCATGATGATGCCGAGCAGCGGGATGATGAGCCCGATGCCGAGACCTTCGAGCGCGGCACTGGCAAGCCCGAGCGCGACGACGACGGGCAGCAGGCCGAGCTGCCGCCGGCCGAGCGCATGGCGCAGCATCGGCAGCGTCCCGCTCATCGCGCGCCGGCCTCCGCCTTGGCCTCGGTGGTTTCCTGGGCGAGTCGCGCTTGCCGATCCGGCCGCCCGGCGAGCACAAGCAATGTGAGCTTCGCCGCGCCCGCGAGGTTCATCAAAACGATCGGCCAGTGCGACAGCTTGAGATCGCTGTCGAATCGCGGGCCGCCGGCGAGCTCACGCAGCGCCGCCCGAACCGCCCAGTAGAAATGGCGAAGCAGCCAGGGCGCGCGGCGGAAATGCTTGAGGCACAGCGCGCCGTTGCCGAAATGATAGTCGCGGTGCAGCCGGTCGACCGCCTTGCGGTCGCGCCGTCCGTGGTGGTGGAAGATCGTCATGTCGGGCACGTATTCGACCGGTATGCCGGCAAGCATCGCGCGCACCAGATAATCCGTGTCCTCGGCCGAGCGCAGCGCCCCGCCGGCGCCGAAGCGTTCGTCGAAGGGGCCGATGCGCGCGGCGACGTCGCGGTGCATGGTCATGTTGCAGCCGAGCACGAAGCCGCCCGGATGGATGGCCTGCGTCAGCCGCTCGCGCTTGTCGCAGCGCTTGATGGTGAAGGGCAGGTCGCGCGCGTCGCCGATTTCGACGCGGCCGCCGCGGATCAGCCATTTCTCGCCGCTCGCATAATGCCGCTCGAGGTCGACGAGGTAGCCGCGCTCGAGCCTGCAGTCGTCGTCGACGAAGACCAGCACCCGCCCGCGCGCCCGCGCCAGCCCCGCATTGCGCGCCGCCGCCAGCCCGGGCCGAGGCTCCGAGATCGCCGTCAGCGGAATGGCCGACCTGCCGGCGAGCGCCGAGAGATAGCCGGCCGTACCGTCGCGCGAGCCGTTGTCGACCACCACCAGCTCGGCGGCGAAGGCGGGATGCGCAAGGCAGGCGGCCTGGATCGAACCGATGCAGGCTTCGAGCACGGCCATCCGGTCGCGCGTGCAGACGATGAAGGAGACCTGCGGCCGCTGCCTCGGCCAGGGAGGGACGGGCAGAACCGGGCGGGGGCGCTGCAGCAGCGGACGGTGCTCGGCGTTCATGCTGCCCCCATTCTGTAGGGCGCCAGCACCGTTCGCGCCGACCTGGTTTTGGCGTAATAGGTCACCAAGTCCGCCTGCTTGCCGGCCCACATCGAAACCTGGCTCAGCCAGGGCGCCCGGGCGCCGGGGCTGAGCGCATATTTCTCGCGCCGGCGGATGGCGTTCCATTTCCCCGTCAGTGTCAGCAATTCATGCGACAGCGCGGGCCGCTCCTCGTCGTTGACGAGCTGGTAGAGGAAATAGAACAGGTTCAGCGCGCCGGCTTCGAAGCCCGGCCGCGTCGTATCGGGCAGTGTCGCGATCCGCTCCTCCAGCGCGCGGATGAAATCCGCCGCCCGGCGCACGGTCTCGAACGAGACGCGATCGCCGATGGCGCGCAGATTCTCACTGTCCTCAGCCAAGCCCTCGCGCTCGAGGTTTTCGCCGACGATCCTGAGATGCGTGCGCCGCATCTCGTTCATGTGCCGGCTGGTCACGCTGCCGGCGTGCACCCGGTAGACCAGCAAGCTCTCCGCCATCATGGCCGCCGGATAGCGGTCGGCGAGCCGCCGGAAGAGGTCGAAATCCTCGGCATGCCGGTAAGCGCCGTCGTAATGGAGGTCGGCTTCCGCAATGACGTTGCGGTTGTAGACCACCGTCGGATGCATGAAGATGGTGAAGAACTTCGACAGCACGGGAAGGCCAAGGCGGAACACCGGATCGAGCCGACCCTTGGCGATGCGGCCGCGCAGCAATGGATCGACGAGCGAGCCGCAGAAGCCGAGCTCGGGCCGCGCGGCAAACAGCGCCGCCTGGCGCGCCAGCCGCCAGGGATAGGCGAAGTCGTCGGCGTCCATGCGCGCGACGAGCTCGCCCTGCGCGACCGCCAGCCCCTCGTTGAGGCTGGCGACGAGGCCGCGATTCTCGCGTGATATTATGGAGACGCGGCTGTCGTCCCGGCGGAAGCGCTCGAGGATCTCCAGCGACCGGTCGGTCGAACCGTCGTCGACAGCGATCACTTCGAGCCGGCCGTAGTCCTGCCGCAGGATCGAGCCGATCGCGGCGCCGACATAGGGCTCGGCATTATAGACCGGCAGCAGCACGGAGATGAGGGGACGTGCCATGGTCAGCTCGGGTCCGTCGGCTGCAGGCCGAGCGCCGCTTTTGCGCCAGGATACGTGGCGCCGAACCGTCGGGCTTCGCCCGGCGTAGGTGTGCGCCCGCGCGCGACATAAGGAAAGTAGCGCTTGAGGCCGTTGAGCGGCTTCTCGAACAGCACCCAGGAGAGCGAGGCGACAATCAGCGTGGCGGCGCCCGCGACCAGGAACCGGCCCGGTCCCTGTTCCGAGACGTTGAGCGGGATCCATGGCTGCGCCTTGACGGCATAGGCCAGAAGGATCGGGTGATAGAGATAGACGCCGTAGCTGATGCGGCCGAGGAAAAGCAGCGGCGGCAGTTCGGCCAGCCTGCCCAGCCTGCCGCCAAGGCCGGTGGAGCAGGCGGCGACCATCGCCGCCAGCGGCGCCAGCGGCAGCACCTGCACCAGCAGCCAGCGCGGCCACTCCCACGTCGAGTCCGCCGGCCCCGGATCCGACCAGACGACGAGCAGGAAGATCGCTGCCAGGGCCGGCCAGCCGAGCCGCAACCATCGCGGCAACTCGGCGCCCCTGGCGCGGCGCGCGGCAAGCAGGGCGCCGCAGCCAAGCGCGTCCATCGAGGCCGGCGGCAACAGGTCGCGCGCGAGCGCCGGGTCGGCGGCGATCGGCCAGTAGAAGCGGTAGGCGAGCGAGAAGGCGATGACGCCGATGGTGATCGCCTCGATGCGCTTGCGCGGGGCCAGAAGCACGATCAGCGGCCAGGCGAGATAGAACTGCTCCTCGATGCTGAGGCTCCAGAAATGGCAAAGCAGCCAGGGGTTCCAGTCGTTGCGCAGCGCGTACCAGAAATTCGAGAGGTAGAGCGCATGCCAGGCGAGCGACGATCTGGATTGTTCCAGGTCGGTCAGCCAGACGAGCCCCAGTACCGCGAAATAGGGCGGGAATATGCGGATCACGCGCCGGGCATAGAAGGAACGCAGCGCCGGTCCGGCCTCGAATTGGCCGGCGTCGCGCGCGTCCAGCAAGAGCCGGGTGATCAGGAAGCCGGAGAGCACGAAGAACAGCCTGACCCCGAGATGGCCGAGGAAGGACGAGCCGCCGGGCGCGAGGAAATGCGCGTAGAGCACCAGTGTCACCGCAACGGCCCGCAGCGTGTCCAACTGGATGTCGCGCGCGTTCGCCATCAGCAGCGTCCGCCAGGTCTGTCGCGATACGCGGCGATAGATGTGCAAACGTCGCTGCTTGTCGACGAATTTCCCTTCAGGCCGAAGGCACAATCCTTGCCGGCCAGCGAAATGCCCGTCCGGGTCACTATAATGGCAGCCTCCACCAGGCATGCCCCCAGCCCACGATTGTCGCGGTCGATGTTGCAGCGCAATACAAAATGCTTACGGCCCTGAAATAAGATGTGATGCAGGAAGGCGGAGGAATAGTTGCCGCTTAAAAATATTCGCGGGCCATCCAATGGTCCTATGTAATCATGGGCAGTTGGTCGGAGTTTTGAGAAGTATTTATCGCTAAGGATGTTGGGACATCGTGTCAGCAACCATAACGGGTGTATTAGGAGTATTGAAAGAAGGGCCCGATCGTGGCACTTCATTCTTCAATCGAGCTTCAAAAAAGCCCCTTGAATTTCAAGGCCTTGTGCGGTGCGGCAAGCCTGCTGGCAGGTGGCAGCCTCCTTGTCCCACCATCCGCCTCCTGCTGCCTCACGACAGCGTCGCCGCCAGGGCTTATCTCCGCATCCGACCAAAAGGGCAGGGGATGGAGAGGAAGTGACGTCGACGCCGATTGCAAAACCACAGCCGCTGCTGGGCGCCTTGCCCGTCCTCGGCCTGCTTGGCGCCATCCTTTCGGTGCAGGTTGGCGCCGCCTTCGCCAAGGGTCTGTTTCCGGTTCTCGGCGCACAGGGCACGACGATGCTCAGGCTCGCCATCGGCGCGCTGATGCTGGCGGCGGTGCTCAGGCCATGGAAGGTGCTGCCGACACGAAGGGGGCTGCCCTGGCTTGCTGCCTATGGCGTCACCGTCTCGGTCATGAACCTGCTCTTCTATGCCGCGCTCGAGCGCATTCCGCTGGGCATCTGCGTGGCGCTCGAATTCACCGGTCCGCTTTTCGTCGCCACGCTTGGCTCCAGGCGCCTCCTCGACCTTGTCTGGGTGGCGCTGGCGGTCGCCGGCATCGTGCTGCTCTCGCCGTTTGCCGATGTCAACTATGGGGCCGATATCAGCCGTGGGCTCGATCCGGCGGGCGTGCTGCTTGCGCTTGCCGCGGGCGGTTGCTGGGGGCTCTATATCATCTTCGCGCAGAAGGCCGGCGCCGAGCTTGGCGCCCGCACCTCGGCCTATGGCATGGCGATCGCCGCGCTGGTCGCGCTGCCTTTCGGCTTCACAGCCGCGGAGCCTTATCTCGCCGACCCGCATGTCATGGCGGCCGCGGTCGTCGTCGGCCTGTTCTCCAGCGCGCTGCCCTTCTGGCTGGAGATGATGGTGCTCGCCAGAATGCCGGCGAAAGTCTATGGCATGATCGTCTGCCTGGAGCCCGCGGGCGGCGCGCTGACCGGTTTTCTCTTCCTGCATGAGCGCCTGAGCGCCTTGCAATGCGCCGGTATCGCTGCCGTGATCGCCGCCGCCCTCGGCGCGGCCGTGACGGCGAGAGCGCCGGTCCCGTCGCCCAATTAAAGGCTCGATGCATGCCGCCGAAGCAAGGACTTACAGCGCGCCGCTTCGATCCGTATCGCGCCTTATTCACGTAAGAAAAAAGCTGTGCGCGCAGCCGCGCCCGACCACATCTGATGGTTGAGATAAGACTTAGGTCCGATATTTTCGCTAAAAGGTCTGAGAAAACAAGACAAGGGTCGTGGGCCACTTCCCCGCGACGCGCTGATTGGGGATGCTGATGCTGCGACATTGCCGGTGGGGTAGTTCGGCCGAAGGGTTGGATGGCTGGCAAGGGGAGAATGGGATGCGCGTATCGCGCAGGGGCTGCAGGCTTGTCTTGCGGGCGCTGACTGCGCTGGCGCTTGTTATCGCGCCTTTTCATCTCTCCGTCGAAGGATTTGTCGCGACCAAGGCCTATGCCGGCAAGGGCGGCAACGGCGGCGGGAACGGCGGCGGCGGAAATAGTGGCGGCGGAAACAGCGGCGGCGGGAATAGCGGAAACGGGAACGGCAACAGCGGCGGAAACAACGGAAATAGCAATTCTGGGGGCAACAGCAACAGTGGCGGAAACAGCGGCAACAGCAAGGGCGCAAAGAACAGCGCCGCCGATGCCGCCGATCACGTGAATGCTCTGACCGGCGACAAGGTTGAGATCGGCGCCAATAGCATCCACGTCACGCACCGGAACGGAATGAAGGAGACGGTTGAGAACGGCAGGTTCAGGATGGAGGACAAGTTTGGTCGCACCATCGTCGAGCGCAAGGCCACAATGGCCGATCTCAATCGCCTGAAGAGTTTGTGAGAGCAGAGTTTGTGAGAGCGAGGTTCTATCTGGGTTAGATCTTTAAGGGACCAAAGGTCAGCGCTGCAAAATCAGGTTGCCACCTTTTGCTTCGTCTCTTCGGTCCTGATCGTCTTACGACAGAACTCCCGCTGCTCACTTTACCCCCGCCTTTTGGCGGGGGTACTTTTTTGGGCCCTTGGGATGGCTGCCGGTAAGGCGGGCTCTTGGCGCATGGCCCCGCAGGTCGGGGAAAATCCATGCACAAATCAAAGCGTTACGGCACTTTTTGCGTCCAAGGCGGGCGCGTGCGCCATAGCATGCCGCGGTTCGTTGAGTGTCCGCGTGGGTTCTCGCAAGCCACAGTCATAATGAATTGCTGGCCAATTTCCAAGGGATTTGGTTAACGCAACGGCAGTCGCGGCTTCGAGCTGTTTCTTCCGCAGGTTGCGACAATGGTCCCCAAACGACCGCAAAAAGGTCCGATCGGGCATCGCATGGGTCGTGGGCCGCTTCCGTAGCCTTACCAAACCGTGAATCTTTCCTGGGCAAGACACCGGTTCCGCCTTGGCCAGGCTGAGGGCGGAACTTCGGCAGGGCCGAGGCGGAACCGGCGTGAACCAAGGACAGCATGCGCGAACCCGCCCCCCAACGGTTTGTCCGCCTTGCGCTGCGCGCCACGGCCGCGCTGGCGTTTGCTGTCGCGACTTGCCATTTCACGCCCGACAGCGTTGCTAAGCTCCTGGTGGCCACCGCTTACGCCGCCAACGGTAATGGCGGCGGCAACGGCGGCGGCAATGGCGGCAACAGCGGTGGCAATTCAGGCAACAGCAATGCCGGTGGCGGCAATGCCAATGCCGGTCCGGGAAACAACAGCGGCAAAGGCAACACCAACCCCGGCAGCAAAGCCGCCAGCCATGTCAATGCGACCGGCGACACCGTCGAGATCGACGGCAACAAGATCACCGTCATCCACCGCAACGGCATGAAGGAAGAGATCGAGAACGGGCGCTTCGAGATGACGGATGCGCAAGGCCGCACCATCGTCGAGCGCTGGGCGACACAGGAGGATCTGGCCCGCCTGCTAGGCTTGTGAGGGTTGAGAGAAGCTACCCCCTTTTCCCGCACCCTCGCATGTCACCCCCGTCTTCCGGAGGCGGGGTTGGGGATGGTGAATAGTGAATGGTGAATAGTGAGGTAGTGGTTGGTGAGTAGAAGCTAAGGTCACGGCGCCGCAGTCTCACCATTCACCATTCACCATTCACTATATTCACTATTCACTACGCACTAATTCCTCTCCCTCGCCTCATGCATCAGCAGCGCCGCCTCCGTCCGGTTGCGCACGTTGAGCTTGGCGAGCACTCGGGTCATGTGGTGCTTGACCGTCTTTTCCTGCAGCGACAGCCGGGCGGCGACTTCCTTGTTGCTCAGGCCTTCTGCCACCAGCCTCAGGATCTCGGCCTCGCGGCCGGTGAGCTGGCTGAGCGGGTCGGGCTTGCGGTTGGTGGGCTGCAAGAGGTCCGACAACAGCCGGGCCGAGAGCGTCGGCGACACGTAGCTCTGGCCGTTGGCGACGTCGCGCAGGATCTCGGCCAGCGACTTGGAGCCGACGCCTTTCAGCACATAGCCGCGCGCGCCCGCCTTCAGCGCCTGGGCGACGTCGGCATTGGTCTCGGACACGGTGAGCATGACGATCTTCTGTCCAGGCGCCGCCGAAAGGATGGCGGTCAGCGCATTGAGGCCGCCGCCCGGCATGCTGATGTCGAGCAGCAGCACGTCGGGCGCGCTGGCGCGGACCAGCCTTTCGGCGTCCTCGGCGCTGGCGCCTTCGCCCACAAGCTCGAAGCCGCCGATCTCGCCGAGGCTGCGCGCCACGCCCTCGCGAAACAGCGGATGATCGTCGACAATAGCGATGCGGATTCTTTCGGTCACGGCTGCTCCTCGACAGACAATGTGATTACCAGTCTCGTTCCCCCAGGGCCTGAAAGCGTCTCGAATTGCCCGCCAATGCTTTCGATACGCTCCCTGAGGCCGGCAAGCCCGAGGCCTTCGCTCCGTGCGGGGTCGAAGCCCGGACCGGTATCCTGCACCTCGACCAAAAGCTTGCCGCCCTTCATCGTGGCTCTCACCTGCTGGCCCTTGCCCTTGCCGTGCCGATAGGCGTTGTTCAGCCCTTCCTGCACGAAACGATAGATGCTGATCTTCTCCGAGGTGCCGAGTTCCGGCAAGCGCTCCGGCAGCGTCAGCAACACTTTGGTGTCGGTGCGGCGCTCATGCTCGGCGACCGCCAGCCGCAATATGTCGGCCACCGCCTGCGCCTCGATCTGCGGCAGCACGAGGCCGTTGCAGATGCCGCGTATCTCGCGCATCGCTTCGCCGAGCGTCTTGTGGATGCCGGCGATCTCCGCTTCGCGCTCCGGTTTCGGCGTGGCGGGGTCGACCAGAACCGGACTGTCCATCCTGAGCGCGGCAAGCGCCACCAGTTGCGCCGGGCCGTCATGCAGGTCGGCGCCGATGCGCCTCAGATAGCGTTCGTTGATGGCGGTGGCGCGACGCGAGGCGCGCTGCACGCGCTGGCGCAGCGATGAGTTCTGTGCCAGCGCCGCCTGCAACTCCCTGACCTTGGCTTCCAGCGCGGCACGCTGTGTCTGGATGGTGCGGCTGCCGCGAAACACGATGCCTGACAAAAGCGCCAGCGAGGCCGCCGTGGCGCTGGCCACCACCAGCCAGGTCCATCTCAGCGCCGAATTCAGCGTCTCCTGGAAATCGTCGGCGATCTCGTAGAATTCCGACACCGCCACCACTTCGCCCGACCAGGGCTCGCGCACGGGGTTGTAGATCTCGAACAGCGGCGCGTTCACTGCTTTCTCTTCGTCAGTCTCGGGGTCGTCGGCGAGATTGTTGTATTCGGCCACGACATTGCCGGCGAAGGCCGAGATCAGATTGGGGTTGGGGGGAAACGCCTTGCCGATCAGCGCCGAGTCGTCGGCGTAGAGCACGGTGCCGTCGCGCCGCCACAGCTTGAACGACACCAGCCTCTTGCCGAGGGCGCCCTGGCCGAGCGTTTCGTCCAGCGCCTGCTTGACCGCGTCGTCGAGCTCGCGGCTCTTGCGCAGGTCCGGCAGCAGCGGCGCGATCACGCTGTCGACATAGAGCGCTGTCGTGGTGGCGGAGTTGTGCATCACCCCTTCGCGGATCTGCGACGTCACCCATAGCCCAACCACGAGCATTACCGCCAATAGACCTATGCCACCGGCAATCACAAACTGCCAGGCCAGCGACAGCCCGCTCCAGATTTGCAAAAGTCGCTTCAAAGTCTCCCTAGGCATACGCGCGATTCACCCCACCACGAACAGAGACTATAGGCCAGCCGCGGCGATTGCGACACCGACCTTGGTCCGGGCTCCGGGGGAAGGTTAATGGAGCGGCTGTTGGGCCGGCTGGTCTGTTTATTGAGGATCTGCTAATGTTAGAACGGCTGTGAGTTCGCTGGTGTCGCGCGGCCATGGCATCGGCTGGCGTCGAGGGGACGGCATGCGGATCGCAATGATGGGTGCGGGAGGCATCGGCGGTTATGTCGGGGCCAGGCTCGCCGAGGCGGGAGGCGACGTCAGCTTCATTGCTCGCGGCGCGCACCTGGAAGCCATGCGCCGGGACGGCCTGCGAATTCGCAGCGACACCGGCAACATCTTCCTGCCCACCGTGTCCGCAAGCGCTGCTCCGGCCGACATCGGTCCAGTCGATCTCGTGATCTTCGCCGTCAAGCTCTACGATGGCGAGAAGGCCGCCGCGGCGCTCGGACCGCTGATTGCCAGGAAGACCCGTGTCGTGACGCTGCAAAACGGCATCGATGGCATCGAGGTTCTCCGTCGCCATGTTCGCGGCGACAAGGTGATCGGCGGCGCCACCTACCTTTCCGGCTTCATCGAAAGACCCGGAGAGGTCCTCCATGCGGGTGGGCTGCCGCACATTCTCGTCGGCGGTCATCGCGATCCTCTCATCCGCGCGCTTCAGGCGCTTTGCGATCGAGCCGTCGGGCTCGAACTGAAGCCGGTTGCCGACATCGACAGCGTGCTTTGGGAGAAGTTCGTGACGCTTGCGGCCTTCTCCGGCGCAACGTCGCTCATGCGCTCAGGCATTGGTTCAATCCTCGACGATCCCGAGGCCCGGATTTTCGTCGAGCAATTGCGGGACGAGGGGATGGCGGTTGCCGCGGCGGCCGGTCATCCGATGGCGGAAGGGTTCGAGGACCGCGTCATCACGAGGTGGACCGCGTTACCTCCACATGTGAAATCATCGATGGCCAACGACCTTGAAAGAGGCAGGCCCATCGAGGTCGCCTGGCTCTCCGGGCGCATGCATGAACTGGGCATGAGGTTCTCCATTGCGACCCCTGGCCACACGGCGGTGTTCCGCGCCTTGCATCTCCATGCGGCGGGCACCGCCGCTTAGCGTTGTTCCATTGAGGCTCCGTGGGAGGACATCATGGCAAATGCGTCGACTGAAAGCATGCCGGTGACGACGGATAATGGGGTTGCCGGCTCGCAGGACATGTTCAACAGGGAGCTTGAAACCTACCGCAGGATAGTCGGTGCGAACCTGATGTTCCATCAGGACGTCTATCACCTTCTTCGCGACTTGCTTATTGAGCAAGCACCCGCGTCATTCCGGTTCCTCGATGTGGCGTGCGGAGATGCCAGTGCCTGCGCCGCGATGCTGAGGACAATGGAGATAGGCAACTATGTCGGTATCGACTTGTCGGCGGCATCGCTGCGGTTGGCGGCTCAGGAACTGGTTGCCCTTCCTTGTCCCGTCGAACTCCGCTGCTGCGATTTCGCGCAAGCGATGGCGAAATGGTCTGAACCGGTCGATGTGATCTGGATCGGCATGTCGCTGCACCATCTGCCGACGGCGGCCAAGGCAAAGGTGATGCGCAACGCCCACAGGGCCTTGGGAGGTATGGGCCTGTTCGTCATCTGGGAACCGGCGTTGTTCGAGGCAGAGGATCGCGCCGCCTGGCTCGCGCGCTTCTCCTTGCTGCGCGACAAATGGTCGGCCGTTTCCGACGAGGAATTCGCATCGATGGAAAGGCATATGCTTCTGGCCGATTTCCCCGAAACTTCGCAGACATGGCTGCGCTTAGGGCGGGATGCCGGCTTTTCGCATGCGGAGGACATTTTCATGATGCCCAATAAAATGGGCAGGGTGTTCCGCTACTGGAACTAGTCGCTGCGTTGGGGCGGCCATGCATCCAAGTTGAACCAGCGGCTGGAGTGAAAGACGTCTAACAGGGCGAGGCGCTCCGGTGCTGACGATCCTGAAAGGCGGGCTGTCGGGCGGTTTGGCCCTCGCGCTCGATCATCTCGGCCGTCAATGGCTATTTCAGAGAGGGTCATCCGCCAGGCGGAAAAAACACGACCATATCGGGCAGCGCGTTACGGCATTCGGTGGAACGCAAAGCGGGGCGACCGCGTTTTGTGTCGCTATGTCGAGGAGTTCTCACCCTCATAAGGCCGAAAGGCCGGCCCCGGCCTCTCTTGCCGAGGCGGAGCGCCGGGCGCGCGCCGAAAAGAACGCCAGGCTAAGGAACCTTCGCACGCATACGTCGTGGCTGGTGCTCGATCCCGACGCGCTTTTCCGCGACGAGATCGACTGCTCGGCGCTGTTTGGTGAAGTCCCCATGCGAAAGGTCGCCCGCCAGGGGTAGGAGCGACCTCACGCCGTCTGAAGCTGTCCGACTGAATCCGCGCGCGATATCGCGGACAGTCGCGCAACGGCCAATGGCGCCATGAGCATGAAAACCGCCGTGATGCAGAGGAAGATCGACCAAGCCAGATCGATCCCGCCGTGGTCATAGCAGACTGCAAGTCCCATGACGCCTTACCCTTTTTATACCCCCGCTGCGCATCAGGTTGCCACGCATTGAGCTAAGCATGATCCTCATTTGCAAGAAATACAAGAGATCGCTAATTTGCCTGCGCCGGAAAACCCGCGCGACAATTCGGTCAACTGCAACAAGCCTTGCCGCTCGCGGGCGCAGAGCACGACGCGCCGGCCGCCTTCTGGTCTTCCAGCCAGCGGTCGCGTGGCTTGCAGCTCGCCGGCCGCGGCGACAGTTCGACCTCGACGGTGCCGCCAACCAGTGCCGGCTGCGTTGCCCGGTGAAGCTCCATCGGCCGGATGCCGTCGCTGACCTCGAAGGTCAGCCTGGCGGCCGGATCGAGAGCCACGTGGTAGGCAACTTTGCGGATGATGGCAGCGAACCTGCCGGCCGGCATGTGCACCGGCCCGCCTTCGTCGACGTCCCATAGCTGCACAAAAATTTCCGACCAGGATTCCGGATTGGCGCCGCAATCGAGCGCCGAGAACTGCCCGGCCTTGACCTCGGTCACGTGGTAGCCCGGCTTTACCGGCCGGCCATCATAGCGAAACACCAGCGGCTTGTCCTTGTGGGCGGCAAGCGCATCGAGCAGATCGCCGATGCTAAGATCCGACGGGTCCATAGGAAGGGCGGGGGCGATTTTTGGGTTGTCAAGCGTGAGCATGTCGGTTATTCCTCATTTCGATATTTCAAGGATTATTGAAACATGGACGAACGTCAAGCCCTGATCGCATTCGGCGCGCTGTCGCAGGAAACCCGGCTGCGGCTGTTGAGGCTGCTGGTAATGGCCGGGCCGGCCGGCATCGCCGCCGGTTCGCTCGCCGAACAGGTCGCCGTCTCGCCTTCCAATGTCAGCTTCCATCTCAAGGAACTGGAGCGCGCCGGCCTGGTCAGCACGCGCCGGGACGCGCGCTCGATCGTCTACAGCGCCGAATATGACGCGCTTTCCGGCCTGATCCGGTTCCTGATGGAGGATTGCTGCTCGGGCCGCCCGGAAATCTGCGCGCCGGCGCTTGCCGCGCCCTGCTGCCAGCCGGGCGAGGGGGCCAGGCAGTGATCTCCTACGATCTGCCGCGACGGGCCGTCGCCGAGGCCCTGGGTACCGGCCTGCTGGTGGCAACGGTGGTCGGTTCCGGCATCATGGCGCAGACGCTGACGCATGACACGGCGCTGGCGCTGCTCGGCAACACGCTCGCGACCGGCGCCATGCTGGTGGTGTTGATCACCATCCTCGGGCCGATCTCCGGCGCGCATTTCAATCCGGCCGTTTCGCTCGTGTTCTGCTTGAACCGGTCGCTCCCGGCCCGCGATCTGCCGGCCTATCTTGCCGCGCAGTTCGCCGGCGCCATCGCCGGCACCATCGGCGCGCATCTCATGTTCGCCCTGCCGGTTCTGGAGATCGCGACGAAGCTGCGCGCCGGACCGGCGCAATGGTTCTCCGAAGTTGTCGCGACATTCGGCCTGGTCGCCGTCATTCTCGCCGGCCTCCGCTTCGAGCGACGGGCAGTGCCGTGGCTGGTCGGCCTCTTCATCACCGCCGCCTACTGGTTCACCGCTTCCACGTCCTTCGCCAATCCGGCCGTCGCCGTGGCGCGTTCGCTCACCGACAGCTTTTCCGGCATCAGGCCGGCCGATCTGCCGGGCTTCATCGTCGCCGAGCTGCTCGGCGCGTTGATCGCGTTGGCGCTGATGGGCTGGCTGCTGCGGCCCGAAACCATCGAGCAACCCCAGACACTGAAAGCCAAGCCATGACGGTCACGATCTATCACAATCCCGCTTGCGGCACCTCACGCAACACGCTCGCCATGATCCGCGCCAGCGGCGAGGATCCGGTGGTGATCGAATATTTGAAGACGCCGCCGGGCCGCGAACGGCTGCTGGAGCTGATCGCGGCGATGGGCATCACCCCGCGCGGGCTGCTGCGCGAGAAGGGAACGCCTTATGCCGAGCTTGGCCTTGCCGATCCGAAATGGAGCGACGACGAGCTGATCGATTTCATGCTCGCCCATCCGATCCTCATCAACCGGCCGATCGTCGAGACATCCAAGGGCACAAGGCTCTGCCGGCCTTCGGAGGCGGTGCTGCCGCTGCTCGACAATCCGGTGCGCGAGTTCGTCAAGGAGGATGGCGAGAAGGTCGCCTACGCGCCGGGGAAAGCCTGATTGGAAGGCGCGGCACCCGGCGCCCGCAATCGCCACGTCCTCGTGTCGGCGCTTGGCATCACCCAGATCCTCGCCTGGGGGTCGTCCTACTATCTGCCCGCTGTGCTCGCCGCGCCGATCGCCGCCGACACGGGCTGGTCGCTGGCCTCGGTCGTTGCCGGGCTTTCCTGCGGGCTTCTGCTTGCCGGGCTGGTGTCGCCCGTCACCGGGCGGCTGATCCAGCGTCACGGCGGCCGGCCGGTGCTTGCCGCGAGTTCCCTGCTGCTGGCCGCCGCGCACGCGCTGATGGCGGGAGCAACCGCCTATCCGCTTTACCTGCTTGCCTGGCTACTTATGGGATTGGGCATGTCGAGCGGCCTCTACGATGCCGGCTTCGCCACGCTCGGCCGCCTCTATGGGCAGGGCGCGCGCGGCGCGATCACTAACCTGACGCTTTTCGGCGGCTTCGCCAGCACGGTCTGCTGGCCGCTCAGCGCCTTCCTCGTCGAGCATGAAGGATGGCGCATCGCGTGCCTTTGCTACGCCGCGATCCATCTTTTGATCTGCCTGCCGCTTCACCTTTGGGTGATACCGCCGCCTCCACCGGTCTCAATGCCGGCACCGGCAACAGCCGGATGGAAGCAGGCGTCGACCACGGGCCGGGCGAGGACCCGCTTCATTCTGCTTGCCTCCATCCAGACGCTGGCGGCACTGATCGCCTCGATGCTCTCCGTGCATCTGCTCACCTTGCTGCAGTTTCGCGGGGTGGGTTTGGCGGCCGCGGTCGCCCTTGGCACCCTGGTCGGCTCGTCGCAGGTCGGCGCGCGGGTGGCCGAAATGCTGATCGGCCGCAACCGGCATCATCCGATCTGGACGATGCTGACATCGGTGTCGCTGCTCGCGGCCGGGGTCTGGTTGCTGCTCGCGAGCCAGACCCTCACGGCTCTGGCATTGATCCTCTACGGAGCCGGCAACGGCATCCACACCATCGCCCGCGGCGCCCTGCCGCTCGTCCTGTTCGACCCGCAGCGATACGCCGCGCTCATGGGCAAGCTCGCGACGCCGAGCCTCATTGTCCAGGCGGCGGCTCCCTCGATCGGGGCGCTGCTCCTGGGCGTGGGCGGCGGAAACCTCGTTCTGACGACGCTCGCGCTCGCCGCGACTGTCAATCTTGGGCTCTGCGCTTGTCTCTTTGCGGCTGTGCGTCGATGATCTTTAGACCTCCCAACGTCGTCATCCGCTTCGCTCCTTGCTTCGCCTCAGGATGATGATCGTGAGGAGCGTTCAGGCTAATCGCCAAGGCATGCGATCCGCCAACGCAAGCACTATCCGATCCGTCAAGATTTTTCGCGCTGGGGAACCCTAGGCGCAGTCCTTCAGCTCGACCACTTCGACGCCGAGGCGGAAGGCCTGGCCGTCGGCGTAGGAGCGCGCATATTGCTCGGCTTCGAAGGGGAAGGTCAGCGTGGTGCCGTAGGCGGTGACGCGCACCGTCCACTTCTGGCCCTTGACGAGTTCGACGCCGTGAAGCTTCGCCGTCACCATCTCACCCTCCTCCAGTCCGGCATGCTCGCGACGCTACCCTAACGTCACGGAAATCATTTGAGTACAAATAATCCGACCGAATTATGTCGCTGCCACGTCGATTCCGACATTCGGCCCCGCACTTCCGTGAAATGGATCACGTTCGGCCCTGCTGGAACCCCGAACGGGTCCAGGGATTAGGCTTATGAAATCGCACAGGAGGTCGCCATGATCCGCAAGCTGAAGTCCGGCGAATACCGTCTCTATTCGCGCAAGGTGGACCCTAGGACTGGCAAGCGCCGGAACCTCGGCACCTTCAAGTCACGCGAGGCCGCCGAGAAGCACGAGCGCGAGGTTCAGTACTTCAAGCGACATTAGCGCGGTTCACCGTTTCGCGGAAACGGAGAAGGCGAAGTCGCCGAGCCTAACCGTTTCACACTGTCCTGGAATTGCTCCAGTCGCATCGGACCGGCTCGCGTCGCCGAAGCGCCTTGCACTATCCTACCCTGGGGGATAGGATAGCGGCATGACAATACACAACTCGCATCCCGACATCATCGCCCGGCTCAAGCGCGCGCACGGCCATCTGGCCGCCGTGCTCACCATGTTCGAGCAGGGCCGTTCTTGCCTGGACCTCGCGCAGCAGCTTCATGCCGTCGAAAGTGCCGTCGGCAACGCCAAGCACGAGCTGATCCACGATCATATGGAGCACTGCCTGGTCGAAGGCGGCGAGCCGACCAGGGACACGCTCAAGGAGCTGAAGCAGCTCACCAAATATCTGTGAGGCAGCGATGTGGGCAAGGATTCTGGACTGGTTCGGGTTCGGGGCACATGGTCGTGACCATGGCGGGCACGGCCATGATCACCACGGTCCGCACGGCCACACCCATGGCGTAATCGACGCCACGATCGCGACGACCGATCGCGGCATCTGGGCGATCAAATGGTCGTTCGTCATCCTGGCGGTCACCGCTGCCTTGCAGGTCGCCGTCGTCGTGTTTTCAGGCAGCGTGGCGCTGCTTGCCGACACCATCCACAACATTGCCGATGCGACCACCGCCATACCGCTTTGGATCGCCTTCGTGCTGGCGCGCCGCAGGCCGACCCGGACCTTCACCTACGGCCTCGGCCGGGTCGAGGACCTCGCCGGCATCGTCATCGTTCTCATCATCCTGGCGAGCGCGATTGTCGCCGGATATGAGGCGATCGACCGCCTGCTCAATCCGCAGCCGGTGCGGTTCCTCGGCTGGCTTGCCGCTGCCGGCGTCATCGGCTTTCTCGGCAATGAGGTGGTGGCGGTGTTTCGCATTCGCGTCGGCCGGCAGATCAACAGCGCAGCGCTGATCGCCGACGGCTATCATGCCCGCACCGACGGGCTCACCAGCCTCGCCGTGGTTGCCGGCGCGGTTGGCGTCTGGCTCGGCTTCCCCCTTGCGGACCCGATCATCGGCCTTATCATCACCACCGCCATCTTCGGCATCGTCTGGCAATCGGCTCGGTCGGTGCTGACCCGCATGCTGGACGGGGTGGAGCCCGGCCTCGTAGACGAAATCCATCACGCGGCCGGACATGTCGTGGGCATCGACAAGGTGGTCGAGGCGAAGGCCCGCTGGCTCGGCCACAAGCTGCAGGTCGACGTGGCGATTGCGGTCAATGACGGTCTGCTGCTCGCCGCCGCGAACAACATCGCCACATCTCTGAAAGCCGAGTTGTTTGCCCACATCCCGGCGCTCGATGTCGCCACGGTCCGCTTTGCCGAGCCGGAGGCCGAAGGCAGCCACCATCACGCGCCGGATCCATTCCTGGTGTCGGCCAAGCTGGCAAGCGGGTTGTTGGAGATCGTCGACACGCCGCAGGGCGAGCGCATGCGTTTGCGGCTCTCGCGCCACGCCGAGGGCCTGCAGGCGAATGTCGCCATCGAGCGGCCCGGCGGAGAGTTGGAACGGCTAACCTTGTCGCCGGTCGGCGGCGACCATCACTACCTGCAGAGCCCCGTTGCCCCGACTGAGCCGCACGAGTTCCGCGCCAGGCTGCAACTCGCGGCCGGCGACGACAGCGAGGATCTGTCCTTCGCCATGGCCGAGCCGCAAGGCCACCACCACTGATAGCCGGCCTGCCGCCCAATGCTTTCCGACCTTGCCGCTTTCGGTGGGCTCTTCCTAACGGCTTTCGCCGCCGCGACCGTCCTGCCGCTGCAGTCGGAAGCTGTCCTTGCCGGCCTGTTGCTGGCGGGGGGCCAGTCGCCGGTCGCTCTGGTTCTGGTCGCGACCTCGGGAAATGTGCTCGGCTCGCTGGTCAACTGGCTGCTCGGCCGCGGCATCGACCGCTTTCGCGATAGCAAATGGTTTCCAGCGAACCCCGCAGCACTCGACCGCGCCGCGGCCCGCTATCGCCGCTTTGGCAGATGGAGCCTGCTGTTGAGCTGGGTGCCCGTCATCGGCGATCCGCTGACGGTCGCGGCGGGCGTTTTGCGCGAACCGCTCTGGAGTTTTCTCGCCATCGTCACGGTCGCCAAGGCCGGCCGATATCTGGTGCTGGCAGCAGCCACACTCGGCCTCTAGCCTTCATCAATCGGGGCCTGTCGCGCGCCGATGCCCTGTCCCGCCATCTTCTGGAACAGTTCGTCGACCTGCGCCGGCGAAAGCTTCGTGTCGGTGGAGAGCCACCAGCCAAGCACGGCAAGAAACGCGCCGGAGATGAACTGGACGGCGAATTCGGCAGACACGCCGGTTTCGCCGATCCGCTTTCCGCCAAGCTCGGCGCGAACGGAACGCTGGATACGCTCGCGCATTTGGTCATGGATGGTGTCGCCGCTGCTCGCAAGCAGCGCGTGATGAAGCGAACGGAACGCCTGCGCGTGCTCGAACATCGGCAGGCTGAACTCGAACAGGCGGCTTCCCGTCCGCTCATCCTTCGACAGGCGCTCGCGGCTCAGCGAGCGCAGATGTGCTTCGAGCGTCGCGCTGCGCAGGGCGTCCTTGTCGGTGTAGTGGGTGTAGAAGGTCGACCGGCCGACATTCGCCTTGCGGCAAATGTCGTCGACCGTGATCGCCGCATAGCCGCGCTCCGGGATCAGGGCGATGATGGCATCCTGGAGCAGGGCGCGCGTCCGCGCGACGCGGCGGTCGATCGTGCCTGTGTCGTCGGCCCGCTCGATTTTCATGGTCATGAACCCTCCGGGTGCCCGGTTCTGGACAGTCCACGCCTTGCCGTCCGGCAACGCCAATTCCGGACATCATGTCCAGTATGATACGCCGCGTCCAGAATCTCAACAGGTGTTTGAGCACCTCGCAACGGAGCGGAACGACACTGAGCATGCACTCATCCGATCATCATGCCGGCAACAGAGCGCATTCCCGCAAGGGCATCATCGTGCTGGTCCTGTTCGCCAAGCTCGCGCTGGTCGCGGGCCTCGTGGTGCTGGCTAATCTGGGCATGGGCTACGTCGAGGCCGGCGCTTGGACGGCCGTGATCCATGGCCTCGTCCTTGCTGTGGTCGTGGTCGCGGTTCTGTGGGGCGGCTTGCGTCACAAGGGGCTTGTCGGCGGTGGCGCGCATGGCGCCGCCCAAAAGGGCATCGGCATCGTTCTGCACCGGGCGCTGGGCTATGACCTTCTGGTGCGCGCGCTGACCTTTGGTCGCGAGGGCCGTTTCCGCGAATTGATGCTGCGCCTGGCAAAGCTGCAGCCCAGCGAAGCGGTGCTCGATGTCGCCTGCGGAACGGGAACGCTCGCCATTGCCGCGAAACGGCAGGTGGGTGCCGACGGACGCGTCGCGGGCGTCGATGCGTCGGCCGAAATGATCGAGCGGGCGCGCCCCAAGGCAGGACGCGCCGGCCTCGACCTCGACTTCTTCAACGGTACGGCGCAGGCACTTCCCTTCGGCGATGCGCAGTTCGATATCGTGATCGGCACGCTGATGCTGCATCATCTGTCGAAGCCCGTTCGCTCGGAATTTGTGCGCGAAGCCGAACGCGTGCTGAAGCCGGGAGGCCGGCTGCTGCTCATCGATTTCGGCAGGCCCGGGCGCAGATCGAGCTGGCTGCCAAGACTTCACCGGCACGGCCATATCGACATGCACGCGATCGCGGCGCTGCTGGGCGAGTGCGGGTTCAAGGTCGACGACACCGGCGCGGTCGGAACCAAGAACCTGAACTATATCCGCGCGACGACCAGCAAGGGCCGGCCAGCCTGAGCAAGGCGGCTGCCACCGCGCTCGCGGATGGCATGCGGCGTGCTCGGCCATATTGATCGCCGGCAACGGCAAGCAGATCGTCCATTTGACGTCCGCCGCCATTGCGGGCACATCTGAAGCCATCACTGCAAGTTCCATCGTCGACGACTGACGGTTCCGCTCACCGTCCCATTTTAGCCGGTTTGGGCTGCCACAGGTCCGGACACCGACATCAGAAGGAAGGGGCAGGCGCATATGCGGCTGAGCGGTCTCGTTGCACGCGCGACGATGTTGCTGGCATCGGCCGTTCCCGCTGGCGCGCACCCGCACGTCTTTGCAGCGATTGCTCAGAACCAGAAGAGATTGACGGAAGCCTTCTTCACCGATCCGTCCGGAACCGATCTCGGCACGATTTTCGCGACGCGACTTGAATTGACCTGTGCCTGATGCAACCGCTGTTTCAGACGCTGGTCGAATTCCAGCGCACGATCTACCTGGCACTCGGAGATCAGATTAAATTGCTGTCCAGCGGCGGTGATTGGCTTGGGTTCATGGCATTCCTGCCGATGGGCGTCGTCTTTGGCGCCGCCCACGCGCTCACACCAGGTCACAGCAAGGCTGTGTTGGCCACCTATCTTGCCGGTTCGGAGGCCAAGGTCGCACGTGGCCTGTTGGTCTCGATCACGCTTTCCGTCACCCATGTCACTATTGCGGTGATCATCGCCGCGCTGTCTCTGCCTCTGGTCTCGATCGCGCTTGGCAGCGTCGGTCGGGCACCGCTGCTTGAGCATGTCAGCCGAGGACTGCTCGGGCTGATCGGCCTGTGGATGATCTGGCGGGCACTCAGCCACGGCCACCATCACAAGCATGAAGGCGAAGCGGTTGGCTTCATGGCCGGCCTGATCCCATGCCCGTTGACGCTTTTCGCCATGACCTTCGCGATGTCGAGGGGAGTTCCTGTGGCGGGCCTTCTCTTTGCTGTGACGATGATGACCGGCGTGGCGCTGACCCTTTCCACGGTGGCGGTCTTGTCGATCCTGTTCCGCGAACGGCTGGTGAGGGTCTTTGAAAGCCGGCCGCGCCTGTTCGCCGCTATTTCCCGCGGCATCGAGGGCGTCGCAGGAATGACGCTTGCCGGCGTCGCCGTCTGGCAAATCACGGCAGCTTGAATGCTGCGTTCACCGCAGCGGAAGTCGGAGCCGCTGTCGCAGCAACAGATTCTTGGGAGATAGCGGACATCGTTGCGGGTGTCCGGAAATGAGACCCGGCCGGCGCGTCGTAATTAGAAATCGCTAACGGAACGGAAACGCCTCGGCGCTATGGTGGTGCGTCGGGCGAGGGAGCTCGCCGAGGAATTCCGGGACGAATGCACTATGGCCACCTTTCCCCACGTCGAGCGCCGTCTTCATTCACGAGAATTCGTGCTGAAGGAGGCCACGATCGTCACCGGCGACGCCAGCATCCGGTGCTCCATTCGTAACCAGCACGAGCATGGCGCCGAGCTGCGCGTCGGTTCGCAGGTGGAACTGCCGGACCGCTTCACGCTCATTGTTCCCGACGACGACGCCGTCTATCGCGCCGTGGTGCGCTGGCGGCGCAACGAGCGCGTCGGTGTGCAGGTCTTCAGCAATTCGATGAAGGGCTGACGGCGCGACGCCCACCTGCTGTCGGCCCGGTCGCATGGATCGCGGCATCGCCTCAGAGATAGCGGCGCACGCTTGTCTTGTAGGTGCGGTAAGGCTCGCCGAACTTGCGCTCCAGATAGGCCTCCTCGCGCAGCACCACGCCGGAATGCAGGATGAGGAAGGTCGGGATGAGCACGAGGATGCTCCACCAGGTATCGAACATGAGCCCGATCCCGAGCAGGAGACCCAGCAGGCCGAGATAGAGCGGGTTGCGGGTGAAGCCGAACGGGCCGCCGGTGATGATCGCCAGCGTCGGCTTTGTCGGGTCGATATTGGTGCCCCCGCGCTGCATCGTCATGCGTCCCCAGGCTATGATGGCGATCGCAAGGGCCGCAAGCACGATGCCCAGCACCATGGTCAGCGGTCTGCCGCCGATCGCGAGCGGCCAGACATAGCGCAGCGCCAGCATCAGGATCAGCACCACAAGGAACAGCAGCGGCGGGAACACCGCGACGCCGGGATTGTCCTTTTCGTCGTTCATGGCCATTTCCGCCAGTCGAGCCAGGCGCCATTGACGTAACTATGCATCCGCGCCGCGCCGCAATCGGCGCCTGACCGGGGGCAGGCTTTAGAGCGGGTCGGCAAGGAAACCGCCGCCGCTTTCCAGCTCATCGCCTCTGGCGCCTCGCAGCTATCCCCGTTTCCGCGCCTGGATGCTCCGCGCCGCCTGCTCGATCGCGGCGCGGTCGTTGCCCAGTCGGTCGAGCAGTTCCTGCGCCTCCCCGCTGCTGATCCCGGTGCGCATCGCAAGCGCCTCGACGGTCAGCACATCCGAGCTGGCGACCTCGCGCGTTTCGGGCAACGCATCGTCCGCCGTGAGCGGCAAGGCCGCCTCGCGATCGATTTCCATCTCGGCCTGATGCCAGTGCCGCTCGTGGTCACCGTGGATGCTGCCTTCGCGCTGCCAGATCTCGTAGGCGCGCTGCCTGATCTTCTCGATCCGATCGTCCATTGTGGTTTCCTCCTTGCGTGTCACTCAACGCAGGGCAGGGCAGAACGATCCGCGGTATTGCGAAGTGATGGTCGCCGTCGGCGCCTGATCGCCGGCTACATCCGTGGCCTCTCGTTGCCGGGATCGTAGGGCGAATCCGCGATCACCTCGGCGACCTTCCATTCCCCCAGGATCGCAACGTCGAGCTTCGAGCCGGGCTTGCTCAGAGGCTCGGGCAACAGCGCCAGCGCGACGTCATGCCCGAGCGTGTAGGCGTATCCGCCGGACGTTATGCGCCCGACCAGCTCGCCGTCGACATACATGCCCTCGGAGGCAAGCGTGCTCGCGCCGTCTGTCTCGACCTTGAGCGTCACCGACCGGCGCTGGTCGTTGCGCTGCTTGTATTTCAGCACCGCGTCGCGCCCGACGAAATCGCCCTTGTCCAGGCGGATGAAGCGCTCGAGCCCGCTCTCCAGCGCATTGAGCTCCGGGTTCATGTCGCGGTACATGGCGCGATAGGATTTCTCCAGCCTGAGCGACTCCAGCGCATGCAGCCCGACAAGCCGCATGCCGTGCTTTTCGCCTTGCTTCAGGAGCGCATCCAGCAATTGCCGTTGGTAGGCGAAGGGATGGTAGAGTTCCCAGCCAAGCTCGCCTTCGTAGTTGACACGCAGCAGCCGCACGTCGCTGGCCAAGGCGACGCCGCCGGTCTTCACGCTGAACCATGGGAAGCTCTCGTTCGAAAGGTCGATCTCGGTCAGCGGCTGCAGCACTTCGCGTGCCTTAGGGCCGACGACGGTGAAACAGCCGCGATTGTTGGTGACGTTCTTCAGGCTGACGCTACCGTCGGCGGGAAGCAGTTTCGAGAGATCGTCGAGATTCCAGCGCTCCGCGCGCGGCGTCGAGATGAGGTAGAAACTGTCCTCCGTGAGGCGGGCCACCATATATTCCGCCTGCACGCCGCCGGCTGCCGTCAAATGATGCGCCAGCGTTACCTTGCCGGTCGCCGGCAGGCGGTTGGCGAGGATCCTGTCGAGCCATGCGGCCGCGTTTGGCCCCGACACCTCGAACTTGGTCATCGGCGTCATCTCGATCAGGCCGACTGCGTTGCGCACCGCCTGGACTTCCTCGGCGACGAAAGTCCCCTTGGCGGTCCAGCGCCAGCTGTACTGGTCCTTGGCCTCGACGCCCTTCGGCGCGAACCAGTTGGGCATCTCCCAACCGTTGAGCTCGCCCCAGACGGCGCCGAGCTCGGTCAGCCTGTCATAGGATGGGGCAGTCTTCTGCGGGCGGGCGGCGGGCATGTCCTGCCCCGGATATTTCTGCTCCGCATGCGTGCCCCAGGCCTCGCGGACTTTCTCGCGCGTCCAGGTCTTGTTGGCATAGTCACCGAAGCGGCGCGGATCGAGATCGGAAGTGTCCAGGCTGTTGCCGCCTTCGACGATCCGCTCCGACAGGTAATAGCCGATCGTCCCGCCCCACAAGATGCCGCCGGGCACGCCCTCGGCCAGCCAGACATTGGGCAGGCCCCAGGCCGGCCCCATCAAGGGCAGCTCGTCCGCCGTCATCTGGAATGGCCCGCGTACATTGGCCTTGATTCCGGCGCGTCCGAGCGCCGGCACGAGCTGTATGGCCTGCTCCCAATTCCACGACACCGCCTCGAAATCCTCTTCGAGGAGGTCGGCGCCGAACCAGGCGGGAACGCCGTCTTCGGCGAACAGATTCAGGTTCGCGGTGCGCTCGTAGGGCCCGAACATCAGGCCGTCGCCTTCTTCGCGGAGATAACCTTCAAAACCTTCGTCGCGCAGGATCGGCATTTCGGGCCGTCCCTGTTTTTTCCGCTCCACGACTTCCGGCACGGCTTCGGTGATCCAGTACTGGTGCAGGATCGGGATCGCCGGGATTTCGAGGCCAAGCAGCGCGCCGGTCTGGCGCGCGTAATTGCCGGTGGCGCAGATCACGTGCTCGCAGGTGATGTCGCCCTGGTTCGTCTCAACAAGCCACTCGCCGCTGGGCGTCCGCTTGAAGCCGGTGACCTCAGTGTTGAGGTGAACCTTGGCGCCCAGATCCCGCGCGCCTTTGGCCATGGCATGCGTCACATCGGCCGGCGCGATATGGCCATCATCGGGATGATAGAGAGCGCCCAGCGTGTGGTTGTTGTCGAGAAGCGGGCAGAGCTCGCTGGCCTCGGCCGGCGTCAGCAATTGCGCCCGCATGCCCTGGACATCGGCGACGCTCATATAGCTCTTGAATTCGTCGAGCCGGTCCCTGGAATTGGCGATGCGCAACTGGCCGCATTTGTGCCATCCGACCGGCTGCCCGGTCTCGGCCTCCAGCCCTTCATAGATCTCGATGGTCTTCTTGATCATGCGCCCGACATTGATGTTGCGGGCATAGGAGGGGATCAGGCCCGCGGCGTGCCAGGTCGAGCCGGCGGTGAGCTGGGTGCGCTCGAGTAGCGCGACGTCGGTCCAGCCGCGCTTTGCCAGGCCGTAGAGAATACCCGCGCCGACGCAGCCGCCGCCAACGATGACCACCCGCGCATGTGTCTGCATCGAACCACCAAATCCGGATCGTTTTCAAAGGAGCGCGACGAAGCTACAGGCGACGGAAGGCCGTGTAACGTTCTGAAAAACTAGGGGTCCTGATAAACTGGGCTTATGCAGCGGTCCCGCTTTGGCGGGCTCGCAAACTGGCGGTATTTCACTGCGCTTGCCCGTCCTGCGCGGTCTCGTCCTTGAAGGCGACTTTCGTGCCCGGCTTGACCATGGCGGCAAGGTCTTCGGCGTCCCAGTTGGTCAACCGGATGCAGCCATGCGAGAAGGTCGTGCCGATCTTGCCGGGATCGGGCGTGCCGTGGATGCCGTAGCTCTCGATCGAGAGGTCGATCCAGACAGAACCCACCGGATTGTTCGGCCCCTTAGCGATGGTGAAGGGGCGCTTGGTCCTGACGCCCTTGAAGGCGAATTTCGGATCGTAGTGATAGGTCGGGTTGTGGACCACGCGCTTGACCTCCGCCGATCCGCTCGGCGCCGGCTTTTCCTCGCTGCCGATCGAGGCGGGGTAGACCGCGAGCGGCTTGCCTGACGGGTCGAGGACGCGCACCTGGCGGGAGGCCTTGTCGACCTCGATGCTCGCGACGGCTGCGGGAGGATCGCCGCGGCCGACATCAGGCACCACCAGCGTGGTGCCGGCTTTCCTGAAACCGATTTTTGGATTGAGCATCCTCAGCACTTGTTCGCTGAGGTGGAAACGCTCCGCCAGCCTCTCCCGCGCGTTGCGGTAGCCAAGCCGCCTGAGATGCGCCATCCGCTCCAAGCGGGCCGGAATGCGCCTGGTGAAGGGGCCGCGCACATCCTTGGCCGTGACCTCGTAATTTGTCAGCATCGGGCCGGCGAAGCTTGCCGTGAGCTTGTCCCAGGTCTCGCGGGTGAGCTTGCCGTCGGAGGGCAGCCCGTTCGCCGCCTGGAAGGCCGCGACGGCTTTGGCAAAATTGTCGGAAAGGCGGCCATTGATCAGACCGGGGGAGAAGCGGGCGCGATCGAGAAGGATCTGCGCCTTGAGCAGCATCGGGCTGACGTCGTTGGGTTCGCCCTCTGTGAATTGCGCCTGATTGACCGCGTCGAGATCGATCGCCGCCTTCGCACCGCCGCAAGCGAGCGCGAGCGCCACCGCGACGACGAGAAGGAGCCTGACCATCGACATCACTCCGGGACCGCGACCTGTCTCTATGACGCGGGACAGCCGATCTGGTTCCTGTCGCGGGTTACCGTGTGAAGATCATCGTGAGTGTGCGCTTCCTCTCATATACGTTTGAATTTTAAACTAGAAACCAGTTCCCAAGAACGCGAATTGCTGGCATGATTATATAAGGGCCTATGCATATTCTGATTCCATGGCCCCCTGTCCTGGTGACCGGCGGCTCCCCAACGCCCCCCGCCCATGCCGTCGGTTACCCCATTCGGAACCCAAAACCCCCGCAGAGCCAGTCGGACGGCAGCCAGCTCACCGCATGAACGAGGCGGCGTCGGACGCCGCCTCAGTCGCATCAAGCATGATTCGGCTGGCCTTTTCCTGTTGCGGGCGCAATTGCTCCATCCTCGATAAGGAGGTCCTTGCTGCGGGCAAAGGCAACGAAGACACCTCTCGCTGTTTCTGCGTCGATGTCGCCGGCCAGCGCGGCCTTGCAGGCACGGATCGCCGCCTTCTGCTCGGGGCTGTTGCCACACCAGTCGACGACAAATTGATAGGCGTCTGCGACAGTGTTCAACTGACGCGGGAATTCCAGTCCGATCCAGACGCGGATCGGCCTTTCGAACGGTTCGGCAAGCATCGCGACGGCCTCGCTTCGCAACGCTCTACGCAACCATTCCGCCGCCGCGACGGCCTTTGCCGGTCATCCAGGGCAAGGCGACGCTCACGTCCTCGTGGATTTTGACCGACTTTGCGAAACCGCAAAACGCATCCCTGGCGGCCGTCAGCGGATAACTGCTGTCGAATGCTCGCTGGCAGGCACGCAGGGCCGTGTCATAGATGGTGCCACGTCTGTTCTTGGGCCATTCGTAGAGAAATTCCAGGGCGTCTTCGAGACACGCGATTTCCTGGACAAGGCCGTTCCCGCTCTTCACGAAAACAGGGCTGTCAAACATCCGATTGTTCATAAGATCCTCCAAGTCGAACGAACAATTTGAGTTTTGGCAGGGACCGGCAGCGGCCCGCGCCTGGCTGCGATATGGGTTTATGGGTTTTGGCCGTCAAGATTGGGGCGCGTGCGGGAGTGTCCCAACTGCTCCGACCGAGTGCCGCCAGGGCGGGATGGCCGCTGAACTCAGCCCGGCTCGATTTCCGAAAACAGCCAGTCGCGAAAAGCCTTGACCTTGCGCTGGCGGATCGCCTCGGGCGGGTAGACGAGGTAGAAGCTGGAGACGGCTTTCAACGCGTGGTCGAACGGCCGGACCAGCCGGCCGGTAGCGAGGTCGGCCGAAACGAGCATGGTGCGGCCCAGCACCACGCCTTCACCCTGCACGGCCGACTCCACCGCGAAGGTGGCGGAATCGAAAGAGAGCCCGCTGTTCGGGTCGATGCCTTCGACGCCGGCGCTGGCAAGCCAGGCCGCCCAGTCGATCCGGTAGCCGTCGCGGATCAGCGTGTGATGCTTGAGGTCCTCGGGCTTCTTGAGAGGATGCGGCCCCTCCAAGAGCTTCGGGCTGCAGACGGGGAAGACTTCCTCGCCGGTGAGAAATTCCGACGTCAGGCCATGATAGTGGCCGGCGCCGTAGCGGATGGCGACGTCGATGCCGTCGCCACGGAAATTGGTGAGCCTACCGGTGGTCGAGACGCGCACGTCGATATCGCCATGCGCGCGGTGGAAGCGGTAGAGCCTGGGCACCAGCCATTTTCCGGCAAACCCGTCGGACGTGCTGACATTCAAGGTTGAGCCCGAAAGACGCGACGTCGCCGTCTGGGTGGCGACCGAAAGCTGGTCGAGCGCCTCGCGCACCGCCCGCGCATAGGGCTCGCCGACAGGGGTGAGGCGCACCGAGCGCGTCGCGCGCTCGAAGAGCTGCACGCCGAGCCGGTCCTCGAGATGTTTTACCGCCCGGCTGATGGCGCCATGGGTGACGTTGAGCTCGTCCGCCGCCCGGGAGAAATTCAGATGCCGGGCGGCGGCCTCGAAGGCCGGCAATGCATTCAGTGGCGGCAGTCCGCGGGCCATGGCGAAAATCTATTTGTGAGTTCTGGTAACAAATACTTGCCAAATTTTGGTTTGTCCATCGCGCATTTTCCAGCCAGAAATCCTCACAGCACTTGTGATCAAAGCTCACCCAATGATCAAACCCCGTGAGGACAGCATGGCTACCGTTCATCCCTTCCTGTGGTTCAACCTCAATGCCGAAGAGGCGCGCGATTTCTATCTGTCGGTCTTCAGGAACGGCCGGGCGCTTGGGTCGATCGAGTTCACCGATTTCGTCGGCGGCACGAACAAGACCGTGCCGCACGCGATCTTCGACTTCGAGCTTGAAGGCCAGCGCTTCACCGCGCTCAATGCCGGCTCGATGCCGCCCTTCAACGAAAGGATCTCGCTCTACATCGAAACCAGGGACCAGGCCGAGACCGACTATTACTGGAACGCGCTGACGGCCGGCGGCGGCTCGGAAAAACCCTGCGGCTGGCTGCAGGACAAGTTCGGCGTGTTCTGGCAGGTCATTCCGGAGCCGGCGCTGCGCCTGATGAACGACCCGGACCGCGAGAAGGCCGACCGGGCGCGGCGGGCGATGTACTCGATGAGCAAGATCATCCTCGCCGATATCGAAGCGGCCCACGCCGGCCGCGCGTGATTTTTCAACCCCATCGCTGAAAGACGGAGGACCCCATGGCTACGCTCAAGGGAAGCAGGATCATTGTCGTCGGAGGCAGCTCCGGCATCGGTTTTGGCGTGGCGGCGGCCGCGCTCGAAAGCGGCGCGGAGGTGGCGATCGTCGGCCGCTCGGCGCAGAAGCTCAAGGCCGCCGAGAAAAGGCTCGCCGGGCCAGGGCGGGTGACCGGCATCGCCGCCGACATGGCGAGCGAGGCCGACGTCGCCCGCCTGTTCGACGAGGTCGGCGCCTTCGATCATCTGGTGGCGACCGCCGGCACGCCGCCGCCCAACTATCCGATCGGCGAGGCCGACATGGCGTTCGTGCGCCAATTCGTCGACAGCAAGCTGGTCGGCGCCGTGATGCTGGCCAAGCACGCCGTGCGCACGCTGAAGGCCGGCGGCTCCATGACCTTCACCTCCGGCATCAACAAGGACCGGCCGCCGGTACCCGGCGGCTCGGTCGTCGCGGCGATCGCCGGCTCCTTCACCTATTTCGCCCGCGCGCTGGCGCTGGAGCTTGCGCCCACGCGCGTCAACATCGTCTCGCCCGGCTGGGTCGACACCGAGATGTGGGACGAGATCGTCGGCGAGGCCAAGGGCGGCTACTTCGACCAGATGGGCGCCCGCCTGCCGGCGGGAAGGATCGCGACGCCGGACGATGTGGCGCCCGCCTATCTCTATTTGATGCAGAACGAGTTCATGACCGGCGAGACCATCCACATCGATGGCGGGCAGCGGCTGGTATGAGCGGGCAAGGCAGGAGGCTGATTGGAAGTGCGGCTTTGACCCGCTGCAGACTGATCGCCGGCCGCTTCCGCCTTGGTGCGTGCGGGGCTCTAACCGGCCCTAAATGTTTCATCAGGTAGCTCTCTGGCGTTCCATCTCCATTTCGGCCTTCAGGCTTTCGAGGTCGTGGAAAATCGAGGCGACCGCCAGTGTGCGTCCCTTGTGCTTGTAACGCAGGAGGCAATCTTTGGCGGCAATGTCGCCTTCCACCGCTATCTCGTCCCAGCGCTCCGCATGTCCGACGTAATTGATCGGGACGTCATAGTGCTGGCTCCAGAAGAACGGCACCGCAGTGTACTTCTCGCGCTGTCCGAGCATGTTCAGTGCTGCCGTTTGCCCCTGCCTTTCTGCGACCACCCAGTGCTCGACCCTTATGTTTTCGCCGGTGTGGGGATCGGGCCACCGCGCAATGTCGCCGGCCGCGAAAATGCCGGGCACGCTCGTCTCCAGAAAGGAGTCCACCATGATGCCGCGGTCGAGGCTGAGCCCAGCCTTTTCGGCGAGCCCGAGCCGCGGCCGAACGCCGATGCCGACGACGATGAGATCCGCGGTCAGTGTAAGGCCGCTGCCAAGTTGCATGTTCGTGCCGTCGATGCCGGTCGCGGTGTGCTCGAGATGAAATACGACGCCATTCTGCTCGTGAAGGCTGCGGATAAAGTCGCCCATTTGCGGCCCGAGCACCCGCTCCATGGGGCGTTCCTCGGGCGCGACGACATGAACCTCGATGTCCCGCGCGCGCAGGGACGCGGCAACCTCGAGGCCGATGAAACTGGCCCCCAGCACGATGGCGCTGCGGGCAGTTTTGGCTTGGTCGATGATTGTGCTGCAGTCCGCGAACGAGCGCAGCGTATGAACGTGCGGCTGATCGGCGCCCGGGATGGTGAGGCGGACCGGTTCGGCTCCCGTCGCAAGCAGCAACCGGTCGTAAGCGGTCTGGTTCCCGTCTGCGAGCACGACCTCGCCGGACCGGACATCGATGGCGGCGACGTTGGTTTTGAGACGCAGATCGATGTCGTTCTTTGCATAAAAGCTCGCCCCACGCAGCGGAACCCAATCCGAAGGCGCCTTGCCGGCGAGGTAGTCCTTGGAAAGGTTGGGACGATCGACGGGCGGCGCCTCGTCGTCGCTGAGCATGAGGATGCTGCCCTGATGGCCTTCGCGACGCAGTCTTTCGGCGGCTGCGAAACCAGCCGCGCCGCCGCCGACGATCACGATTTTGCCGGCAAACTGGCCAGCGCCTCCACTGGTGGGCTTTTTAGCCACCCGTTTGCGCTTCTCGCCCACGAATATCCGATCGCCCCGCTGCTCCACCGACCAGCAGGCGAGTGGATTGAAGGCAGGCGCGCGCACGGCTTCGCCGGTGCGCAAATCAAAGCATGCGTGGTGCCACGGGCATCGAACCGTATCCTCCACGACAAGACCGTCAACCAGCGGCCCGCCGTAATGCGTGCACGTCGCCCCGATTGCGAAGACCTCTGTCCCGCGGCGCACCAACAGCACCTGTTCATCGCCACAGCGACCGACCAGCTTTCCGCCATCGGGAAGGTCGGATAGCGCGATGCCTTGGGCCAGATCCGGTCCGTTCGATTTAGAATGGTCTTGAGCCATCTTCTTCTCCCTGCGCTATTCGATTGGAGCCTGCCCATACCAGACTGACTCCCGGCGATGTTTTGGGCAAGGCTCGAGGCCTGGTCGCGACATCGGCGCGCCCATCCTTCCCCTGACCGTAGAGGCCGACGGATGATTTGATGAAGTTTCGCCAGATCGGTTTCCAACGGACCGATATATTTTCGCAGCTCTGACCGCGCTGTCGGATCAGGCCTGGGATCTCCGCTTGCGCGACCTGCCCCGGTTGCGCAAATGCGGCGGGCACGCGGATGCGCCTTCGGGTGACTGACGGCGTCCAATTCTATCAGAATCGAAGCGGCGAAGCAGGGTCAGGACGGCCCGTGCGCCGTAAGCTGCTGAAATCCTTAACGTGATTTTCATCCCGCTCATTTAGCAACTTGGCATTATGAGACATCTCAAGCAGCCCGGTCCACGTTCCAGCCCTCAGGGGCAAAGCGAGTCCGTGGAAGCCGGGATCCTGCGGGATCAGCTCGCCGATCTCAGGATGGGTCTCTTCGTTTCGATGCCCATCGGCACGGTCCTCTCTGCCCTGATCCTGGCCGTGCAGATGCTTTCGGGCGACGGCCTTGCGGCGGTGCTGTGGTTTGCCGCGGTCAGCCTCATCAATGGCGCGCGCATAGGACTGGCGCTGGATCAGTCGGAGATTCCCGATCGTGGGCTGAAGCCGGTCGGTACCCGACTTTCTCTTTATGGGATCCTGGCCCTGGCGTCGGGCATCGCGTGGTCTTTTCTGGCCCTGCTATCGGATGGGTATACCACTCCCCAGGCGCCGCTCTATCTGATTGTTCTTGCGGGCCTGTCGGCCGGTTCGGTCACCTACGGCGCGTCGTACGCGCCGGCTTCGCTCAACTTCATGACGCTGCCGCTTCTGATCGCCGCCGGATGCGTGTTGGCGCAAGGCAATATCGAGAACTACGTCCTCGGCTTCACGATCCTGCTCTTTCTCGGAGGGATGATCAGAAGCTCGCTGCTCGGGCAGGCCCGATTCAAAGAGACGAGCCGCCTCAAATACGAGGCGAGAGAGTTCGCAGCCCGGATGGAACGCAACTCCCGGCGGGACCCGCTGACGAACTTGCTCAACAGGTACGGGCTCGAGCAGGCTATCGGCCAGATCGGGCTTTCCGACGGTCCGTTCGTGGCCATGCTGATCGACCTGGACGGCTTCAAATCCGTCAACGATACCTACGGTCACAATATCGGGGATGACCTGCTGGTGAGGGTCGCGCGCAGGATAGAGAACCATGCCCCGCCAGGGGCAACGATCGCGCGCATCGGCGGAGACGAGTTCGTGCTGCTCTTTCCCGCCTTGCGGTCCCCGCGTTCGACGGACGAGCTCGCATCCTCGATCATCGCGGCCATCGCCAATCCGGACCCGGCGTTGAATTCGGTGCGCGTCGGCGCTTCGATCGGCATCTACGTGTCGGAGAAACCGCGATTGACGGAGATGCTGCTGCGCGCGGACTTCGCGCTTTATGCGGCCAAGCGCAGCGGCAGGAACGAATACCGTCTCTTCGATGCCGAGCTCGAGCACGGGCTCGAACGCAAGCACTGCATCGAGCGCGATCTGCGCGCAGCCATCGAGGCAGGCACCCTTTGCTCATGGTTCCAGCCCATCGTTCGACTGGACACGCATGCGGTGATCGGCTTCGAAGCGCTGCTGCGGTGGCGGCATCCGGTTCACGGGGCCATTCCCCCGCCTGAGATCGTCACCGCGGCGCGTGAAACCGGTCTGCTGCCCCTGCTGACGGAGACGGTTTTTCTCAATTGCTGCTCCATGATCGAAGAACTGGTGAAAAACGGGCGCCAGGACGTTCGGGTCGCGATGAATCTTTCGCCGCGCGAGCTCGAGGCAGGCAATGTCGACGACATGATGCTGGACATCCTGAAGACGAAGAATGTCCCCGCGGCCATGCTCGAGATAGAGATCACGGAAGAGGCTCCCGTGGATCGCGAGAGAGTCGACGAAAAGCTGGAACGCCTGGCGGACGCGGGCATATCGATCGTGCTGGACGATTTCGGCACCGGCTTTTCGACCCTGGTTTCGCTGAAGGACAGCCGGATCCGCAAGATCAAGATCGACAAGAACTTCGTTCGCAACCTGGCCAAGTCGGTTGAAGATCAGGCGCTCGTCAAGGCGGTCATCGATCTTGGGCGAACGCTGGGAATAGAAGTCATGGCGGAAGGGGTCGAAACCGACGCCGATCGCCTGATCCTGCGCTCGCTCGATTGCATGGTCGCGCAGGGATTTCTCTTCTCGGCAGCACTTCCCATGCATGACGCGCTGGCCTTCGACGTACGGCATTTCGACAATTCCGCGGCAGCTAAAGCCGCCTTCGATCCTGCAGAACTCCCGCCGCGCCGAACCGGCAGCGCCGCCTGAGCGGCGAGCGGCGGCGACGACCCAACCGCCGTTGCTCCAACCGCGTGAGCCTCAACTCCGATACCGTAGCGCCTCGACGATCACCGCCATGGCCGGCGAAAGCTGCCGGCGGCTCGGATAGTAGAGGTGGTAACCGGCGAAGGGCGGGCTCCAGTCGCTAAGCACCAGCCTCAGCCGTCCCTCGGCGATGTGATGGCTGACGATGTCTTCCGGCACGTAGGCGATGCCTGAACCGCAGATTGCGGCGTCGATCATGGGAATGGTCGAATTGAAGGTGAGCTGGCCGTCCACCCGCACCCGCAGCTCGCGGCCGTCCTTGGCGAATTCCCAGGCATAGAGCCCGCCGAAGGTGGCCTGGCGCAAATTGATGCAGTCGTGCCCGACAAGGTCCTGCGGCGTCCTCGGCACCGGACGGCGCGAGAAATAATCCGGCGAAGCGACGGCCACCAGCCGCCAGTCCGGGCCGATGCGCACCGCGATCATGTCGCGGTCGACGCTCTCGCCGAGCCGCACGCCGGCGTCGAAACGCTCCTCCACGATGTTGCGCATGCCGTTGTCGCTGTAGAGCTCGACACGGAGATCCGGATAGTCGCGGAGAACCGGTTGCAGCTTCGGCCAGACGACCGTCTGCAGCGCATGGTCGGACAGCGTGAGGCGGACAGTGCCCGAGGGCTTGTCGCGGAAGGCGACCAGGCTTGCGAGGTCGGCTTCGATTTCCTCGAAGCGAGGCGCCAGCGACTGGAACAGCCGCTCGCCCGCCTCGGTGGGCGCCACGCTGCGTGTCGTGCGGGTGAGCAGGCGCACGCCCAGCCGCGCCTCCAGCTCCTTGATGGTGTGGCTGAGCGTCGACTGCGAGGTGCCGAGCTCGGCCGCCGCCTTGGTGAAGCTGCGCTCCCGGGCGACAGCCAGGAACCACAGCAGATCCTTCATGTCGTCGCGCTGCATCGCCTGCCTCCAAGAGCAATTCCAGGAAAAATGCGCCGCGGTTTTCCGTCCGGAATTGCGTGCAAGCAAACATCATTCATATCACAGATCGATAAGTCCATGCGGATTATTCGGTCTAATCGAATGGGCGCCCCTGCAATATCTTCCCGGCATGACTTGGCGGCCTTGGTCCGCCCGTCGCCCTTCAAGGAAGCCGATGATGGAAACAACCTACGACACAAGGCTTGTCGACGACCGCGCCGCATGGGGGGCGGTGCTCTCGATGGCGCTGTGCGTTGCCGTGCTCATCGCTTCGGAGTTCATGCCGGTCAGCCTGCTGTCGCCGATCGCGGTCGATCTCGGCATCACCGAGGGCCGAGCGGGGCAGGCCATCTCGATCTCGGGCATTTTCGCCGTCGTGACCAGCCTGCTGGTCGCCGGCCTGACGCGCCGCATCGACCGCCGGCTGGTCGTGACCGGCTTCACTGTGATCCTGATCGTGTCGGGGCTCGCCGTTGCCTTCGCGCCGAACTACACATTCCTCATGGCCGGGCGAGCGCTGCTCGGTATCGCGATCGGCGGTTTCTGGTCTATGTCGACCGCGATCGTCATGCGGCTCGTCCCCGAGGACCAGGTCCCCAGGGGCCTCGCCATGCTTAACGCCGGCAACGCCGTCGCGGCCACGATTGCCGCGCCGCTGGGCAGCCTGCTGGGCGCATATGCCGGCTGGCGCGGCGCCTTCTTCCTCGTCGTCCCGCTCGGGGCTCTGGCGCTCGTCTGGCAGTGGCTCAGCCTGCCGCCGCTTCCGCCGCGCCGAAGGAAGCGACCGGGCAACGTGCTGGTGCTGCTCGGCCGCCCACCTGTGGCGATAGGCATGGCGTCGATCATGATGCTGTTCATGGGCCAGTTCGCGCTCTTCACCTATCTGCGTCCCTTCCTAGAGAACGTCACGCATCTCGACATTGCGGCGCTTTCGGCAACCCTGCTGGCGATTGGGCTGGCGAGCGTGGCCGGCACCTGGTGCATCGGCAGGTTGCTGCATTCCCGCCTGTTCAGCGTCCTTGTCGTCATTCCGCTGGTCATGGCCGTCCTTGCGGTCGCGCTCATCGTCCTCGGCGCCATGCCCGTTCCCACGGCCCTGCTGCTTTTTGCCTGGGGCTTCTTCGGCACGGCAGCTCCGGTCGGTTGGGGCACGTGGCTCAGCCGCACCCTGCCTGATGACGCGGAGGCCGGCGGCGGGTTGCAGGTCGCCGTTATCCAGCTTGCCATCACCGGCGGCGCGGCCATCGGCGGCGCGCTCTTCGACACGGTCGGCTGGTGGGGAGCCTTCGCCTTCGGCGCGGCGCTACTCTGCGGATCCGCGCTCACGGCGTTGGCCGCATGGCGCATGGCCAAGAGGCCGCAGCCATGACGATCGACCGTCCAAAGCTCAGCCGCCGGACATTGCTCGGCGCCGCGCTCGCGACAGCGGTCCTGCCGCGGGCCGCCCGCAGCCAGCAAGGCAGGGACCCGGCCAGCCAGGAGCCCACCGACATGAGGATCAGGATGATTTTCAACGGCCGCACCATGACCGCCACGCTCTATGGCAACCCGTCGGCGCGGGACTTCTTCTCCATGCTGCCGCTCGATCTCACCATCGACGACTACGCGCACAACGAGAAGATCGCCTACCTGCCGCGCAAGCTGACCGAGGAGGGCAGTGGTCCGTTCGCCAACGAGCGGCCCTACGACCTCTGCTATTTCATGCCTTGGGGCAACCTGGCGATGTTCTACGATGAATACCGCCACCCCGGACTGATCAGGCTCGGCCGCTTCGACGAGGGCGAAGAGGCCCTGCACATAAGCGGCAAGTTGCCGCTTCGCATCGAACGCATCTGACAGGAGATCACCATGGACATTCTTCGCGCAGGCACGAGGCCCTCCGGCAAGGGCCCGTCGGACTGGTTCACCGGCACGGTCCGCATCGACCCGCTCTTCAACCCCTTCGACGCCGGGCGTGTGCAGGGCGCGCAGGTGACGTTCGAGCCGGGCGCCCGCACCGCATGGCACACGCATCCGCTCGGGCAGACGCTGATCGTCGTCTCCGGCCTCGGCCGCGTGCAGCGCGAGGGCGGCCCGGTCGAGGAGATCAGGCCGGGCGACGTCGTCTGGTTCGCGCCCGGCGAAAAGCATTGGCACGGCGCATCGCCGCAGACCGCAATGGTCCACATCGCGGTCCAGGAGCCCAGGGACGGCAAGACCGTGGACTGGCTGGAACACGTCAGCGACGCCGACTACGGCGCCTGATCTTCTCCCGAAAAAGGAAAGCAAAATGCTCGCAACCGTTCTTCACAAACCAGGCGATATCCGCTGCGAGGAGGTCGAAGATCCAAAGATCCTTCGCCCTACCGATGCAATCATCAAGCTCTCGGCGAGTTGCATCTGCGGTTCGGATCTGTGGCCCTATCGCGGGCTGCAGCCGGTCGACGGCCCGATGCATATGGGCCACGAATATTGCGGCATCGTCGTCGAGGTCGGCGCAGAGGTCCGCACGGTTCGTCCCGGCCAGTTCGTGGTCGGCTCCTTCTGCATCTCCGACAACACCTGCCCGCACTGCCGCTTCGGCTTCCAGTCGTCTTGCGTCCAGCGCGAGTTCATGTCGGGCGCGCAAGCGCCTTACGCCCGCGTGCCGCTGGCCGACGGCACGCTGGTCGCGACATCAGAAGTTCCGCCCCCAGAACTGGTGCCCGATCTGCTCGCCGTCTCGGACGTGCTGGGCACCGGCTGGTATGCGGCCGACGCCGCCGAGGTCCGCGAAGGCTCGACGGTGGTCGTCGTCGGCGACGGCGCTGTCGGCCTGATGGGCGTTCTGGCGGCCAAGGAGATGGGCGCCGAGCGCATCATCGCCATGAGCCGGCACGAGAGCCGCCAAAAGCTCGCCCGCGAGTTCGGCGCCACCGACATTGTGGCCGAACGCGGCGATGAAGGTGTTTCGCGCATCAAGGAACTCACCAAGGGCGTCGGCGCGGACTCGGTGCTGGAATGCGTCGGCACGGCCGAATCCTTTGACCAGGCTCTGGCCTGCTCGCGGCCCGGCGGCACGATCGGTTATGTCGGCGTGCCGCATGGCGTCACCTTCGACGGCCAGAACCTGTTCTTCGGCCAGAAGCGCATGCTGGGTGGCCCGGCGCCCGTGCGCCGCTTCCTGCCCGACCTGATGGACCGCGTGCTCAAGGGCAGGATCAAGCCCGGCAAGGTCTTCGACCTGCAACTGCCACTGTCGCAAGTCGCCGAAGGCTACCGCGCCATGGACGAGCGCCGCGCGATCAAGGTCATGCTTTCGGTCTAGGCGTTGCCGCAGGGCGCGAGGGACGGGAACAAAGCGCGCCGCCGCTGGTTGAGACCGGTCGGCACCGGCTGGCTGGAACGGGTTCGAGCGAAAGGAAGCGGCGGAAAGGTCACGGCATGCCGGGACACGCGAAGCTGACCGAACTTGTCGAGCGGCGGGAACCGCTCACCTTCCGCTTTGCGGATGACGGCCTTGTGCCCAACAACCCCCGCTGGCCGATGCTCGTCTATACCGGCGCCGTGACGCTGCCGGATGGTGTCGATCCGGCGTCCGTCTTCGAGGACCTCTTCAGCACGAACGGCTGGGGCGACAGCTGGCGCAACGGCATCTTCGCTTACGTCCATTACCATTCGCGTATCCACGAGGTGCTTGGCATCGCGCGCGGCACGGCCGAGGTCCGCTTCGGCGGCGACAAAGGTGAAGTGCTGACGGTCAAGGCCGGCGATGTGGCGATCCTGCCGGCCGGCACCGGCCACCAGCGCCTGTCCTCGTCATCCGATCTCCTCGTAGTCGGCGCCTATCCGCCCTTCGGCACCTATGATCTGTGCACGCGCGCCGAGCAGCATGCGGAAGCGCTGCGCACGATTCCCAAGGTCGGCCGGCCGGAGAGGGACCCGGTCTATGGCAGCGACGGTCCGCTGTTGCAGGCATGGCCGGAAGGCTGACGGAGTAGCACGGATCGTCGCCGTCGAGCATCTGACACTCGACGGTTTCGCGCGCGAACCACCCAGGCGGGCGCCTTCTGCTCGTCACGAACAAGCGCGGGTCGTGATGCTTATGGATATTTCGTCGGCTTGATAGCCTCGGGAGCGCCCTCCAGCTCCTTTGGCAGCGGCAGGCTCGAGCACTGCAAGTGCATGTTGCGGGCGAACAATTTGCGTTGTTGCTGCTCGTGCTCCTTGATGGACGCGACCAGCCCCATGCTGTACGGACCAAGCAGGACGCCAAAACCCCATCCCGGGTGCTCTTTTTCGCGAGCGTCGTAATCGGAAGCCGCCATGCGGGCTTGCTGGCATTCCGGCGACGCCCATTTCGGGTCTTGCTGCGAAAGCTTCGCTCCGTAGTCGACCGGAGACGTCACGCATCCAGCCAGCGCCGCGGCCAACGCGACGGTCGTTGCCATTCTCATCCAGAAGCCTTTCCTAATGTGCGGGGGAGAGAACACAGAACGCTTCTTCGGGCAAGGACGCGCCTGGACCGGCATGCCGCTCCGCCAACTATTTCCCGATTGGTCATCGCCATTCATTCGCGACAGGCGTATCGTCACGGATCGGCAGCTCTTGCAATGGGCGATGCCGACCGAGGGCGGCGAGGGTGCCTTGGTCCCCCAACAAGAAGGAGGGCATTATGTCTTCCACCCACATGTCTTCCACCCACCTGACATCCGAGCAAATGACGGCGATCGAGAAAATTCTCGCCGACGTTCGCCCAGCCTTGATCAATGGCAGCCGCCGTCGAACGGCTGCCTCACGCTTTCTTGCCGAACACTTCGATGGAGTATCGAAAACGCATTTGCGCACGATCCTGGGCATATACGTAAGACGTTTGGATTCGTACCAGGACGCCCTCGCTCAATGGAAAAGTGAAGGCGGCGCCGCCGGAACAGTACCGCGAACAGAGGCGCGGCGCCGGATCGATAACGACACAAATGGAATGCGACGGCGCGACCGCGAGACGGCAGCGCGTAACCAGTTGATCTAGGCGGCAAATCCGTGGAGACCGACAGATCGCTCGAAGACGACGAGATAAGTGTCGTTTGCGCGGACTGCGCCTATGAGACGCGCAAGAGCGTCGGCTGGCTGCGCGTGCACACGCAGGTGGAATGCCTGGGCTGCGGAGCCATTATCGATGTCGAAAGCAGAAACTTTCGCAAGATCGCGGCCGGCGGAGGACGGACCTCCGAGTCCGGAGACTGACGTCGCCCAAAAGCGCAGCGATTTTGGGACAGCGACATGCATCAAAACAAGACTTGAAGCGCGTCGCCTGAATCGTTTTCGCCGCGACGCGCTTTAGAAGCAGTGTTCGAGGGAACTGCCCGTCAGATTGGCAGGAAACCGATTCAGCCGGATCGGGCAGGACCGTTTCTTGCGTGACGGGCGACGGGCGGGAGCTTTTTCTTCGGGGCAGGAAGCAGCCCTTCGCGTTGCGCTTGCTTGCGGGCGAGCTTACGCGCCCTTCGGATGGCGTCGCCCCTTTCCCGGACACGTCGTTCCGAGGGTTTCTCGTATGCTCGGCGCCGCTTCAGCTCGCGAAGAAGACCCTCGCGCTGCAGTTTCCTTTTCAAGGCCCGCAGGGCTTGATCGACGTCATTGTTCCGTACGTCAACTCGCAATTCATCTCCTCAGCTGCCGTTAGCCTCCAATGGCTACGGCTGTTATCTGGTCCACCCCAGGCCCTATCATTCCCGACAAATGCGACCGGGTGGATCCGCCGGTTCACCGCTCATGTCGCGCATGCGCGGGTTCATCGTCAGCGCATATCGGCGGCCGTTATGGTGTAGGTCGTCCGCCGACCGCCCGAGTAGAGTTTTCGTGCCCTGGTGTGGATGGAACCCCGCGCCGCGTCGAAGGCCGCCAGGCAAGCGGCTTCCGTCGTTTCCAACCCCTTGCGGCCGTTTGCGGCCAATGCCTCGGCTTCGATGAGGAACGGCACCTCAAACATGCCGTCGTGACCGATGAAACGAACCGCTTTGCGCGCTTCGTCGAAGCTTCGACTCGGATTGAGAAATTCGAGCGGCATGGTCACTCTCCATCGGTTGCGCCCGTCGCTCGTCAGTTCCGGCTCTTGCCGCGCGTGCCGTTGGCGTTCGCTGCAAGCTTGACCTGGTTGGCGAACGGGCCGTCGGCCTTCGGGAATGCATTGGCTTGTTGCGGTTTTCGGGTCTCGCGATTGCTACGCTTTTGTTCCTTGGCCATCGCCGAACGTCCTCTTGAGAAGAGCTGCATCTTCGTCGTCCCGCGCCACGCGCACGGGCTCGAGGCTGTCCTCTGTCGCCACGCGCTCGTGGCTCTCGGCATCGCTTCGAATGCGGTACTGGAGGACATCTCCCCGAGGCGGCAGCGTTGCGGTGATCTGGTAGATTTCGCGGGATTTCGGAATTGTGTTGAAGCTGCCCTTCAGCCGGACGCTTTGCCCCAAGGAATAGCGATGGGTTGCGGCCTCGCGGCGCATCGGACGGCTGTTGAGCCTCTCAGAGCGTGTAGAGATCATGATTGTCTGCTCCTCCTGTTCCACTGCGCCTTCGGCAAGACTAATCGGCCAGCCTCGAGCTGATCGGGTGGTCGTCGATCTGGTGGTCGCGAACGTCCTTGCCGAGATGGCGACGCCCGGGCGCCGCCGGCAGCAAAACGTCGATAAAACAGCGCGCCGGCCTCTGTGCGGTGCGGGTATTCATGCGCATGATCCTCCCGAAGCCGGAAAGCGTGCGCCAAGGCGTCGCCCCGACCGTCGGAGCGACATACCTGCTGCCAGTACATCCGTGGTCAGCAGGGATTTGTTCCGAAAGTCGAGACGTGCGAACGGTTGTGCCGGCCAGGCTCAACGCGTTCTCATCGGGAATTCGGAATAAGATGGCGGGTCTCTGACACCGCTTAAGCCAAGTCGGCCAAATCAACGAACTTTATATCTAGACCCGAATTGCCGGTTAAACAAGGCTTCTGCCGGGTTTTATTTTCGGGTTTCGCAGGAATTTCTTGCCGCTGCTCAGTCAATAACGGCGCAACATGATGTCTAAACGCGCCACCTCTCGGTACGGCTTGCGCGGTTGTGAGAACACCCTCAAGCATCGGTCGCGGTTTATGCTTGCGGATTTCAGCAGAATTTCAGAAGTCCCGCGGTACGGCGCGGGCAATCTCAGGCATGCTGCTTCAACAGATGGAGGCAGCCATGTTCGACGATCAAGACCGCTACCGCGCACGCCAGGAACTCTTCGAGATCGTCGCCGGCGGAATGGTAAGCCCCGGCTATGCGCCGCCCGGCGCGCTGATCGAAATGCTCGAAATTGCTGCGATGGAGCTGAAGGGCGACCGCGCCCTGCCGCAACAGCCCAGTCCAACGGATATCTTGACCCCGGCGCAGAATGGTAGGCGAATAGGTCATTGGATGTTGCGCAAGGGCAGGGCGCTGTTCCATGGCGGAATCCGCTTCGCAGGGGGTCTTACAACTCGGCGACTGCCAGCTTGATCTGGAGCGCGGCCTGCTGCTGCGGGACGGGGCAGCGGTGCCGCTGCGCTCGAAGGCGTTCAGCCTGCTGTCATATCTCGCCCGAAATGATGGCAAGGTCGTCACCAAGTCCGATCTGATCTCCGCGGTCTGGGGAAACATCGCCGTGACCGAGGATTCGCTCACCCAGGCGGTGCGTGACATAAGGAAGGCGCTCGACGACAGCAACCAGGCGATTCTGAAGGCCGTGCCCAAGCGCGGCTACGTGCTTTCGGCTCCCTGTCACAAGCCTTCGACGGCGTCGCAGCCGATCGTCGCGGTCGTGCCGTTCGAGGACGGCCGGGCGCCCGGCGAAACTTCGGATCCCGTGATCGGCACATTTGCGGACGATGTGGCGGACAGGCTTGCTCGCTTCCACACAGTCAGGATTCTGAACCGGGAAACGGCGCTCGCCGCCTTCCGCCAGGCTCAAGGCTATGGCCCACCGATCGCGGTGCGGCCGGACTATTTCGTGCAAGGCTCCGTCATTCGCAGCGGCGACCAGTTGAAGATCAGCGCCAAGCTGGTCGACTCGCAAGCCGGAACGCTGGTCTGGGGCGAGAGCTACACGGCGGCCGGGCCGGATCTGTTCGCGGTCCAGGATGAGATTGCCTATCGTGTCGTGAACCGGCTGGTTTCAAACCTTGAGGCGGCGGCGTTGCGGCGAACCGCGGGCAAGCCGACGCGGGACCTCGCGGCCTATGAACTGGTGACGCGAGCGATCTGCGGTTCCGCGGCTATCGCCCCGACGACAATATCGACGCCTTGAACCTGCTCAAGTCAGCGATTTCACGCGATCCAGATTATGGGCTGGCCCATGCCTACGTGGCGCTGGTGGAGCTGGCGATTGCCGACTACGGAAGCGCGCCGGACCATGTAATCGCAAGCTGCATCGAGCGGGCCTCGCTTGCCGTGGCGCTGGCGCCGGACGAGCCCCGCTGCCATCGCATCCTGGCACAGGCGCGGCTTGCCGCGCGCGACCATGCGGCGGCCGAGCACCACATGCGGCGCGCGCTCGACATCAATCCCTACGATGCCGACACGATGACGCAGATGGGTCACGTGCTGTCCTTGCGCGGGCGGCCGCGCGACGGGCTGGATTTGATGGACAGGGCGATCGCGGCAAATCCTCTTCATGCCGAATGGTATCATTGCGATCGAGCCCTCGCGCTCTATGCCGCCCGCGATTATGCCGGCGCCGCAACGGCGATACAGCGCCTGCCTTACGGGCCTCGACGCTGGTCGCTGCTTGCGGCTGCGCTGGCGCGCTCGGGCGACAGGGCCGGGGCGCGGGACTGCGTCACGCTTATCCGCAAATCGGACCCTGGCTTCTCGCCGGTAAGCCACTTGCGTGCGAGTATCGAATTCGAGAAGCCGGAAGACAGCAATCATCTCGTCGAAGGCTTCGAAATCGCCGCCGCAATTGCCGAATAAGAGACGCAGCGGAGGACTCAAAACCGGCGGCTGAGATAGGGCGACCCGCTAAGGCCGAACCGCCACTCGGCCTCCACGCCCTTGGTGATGCCGATCCTGCGTCCGGTCAGGGTCGCGGCCGCGTCGGTTTCGGAGCGGGCAAATTCGAAGGGCGGGGCGGTGAGCGACAGCCCGTTGTGCGAGCCGTCGATGCCGAGCGCTTGGCAGAGCTTCCCCGGGCCGGAGCACAGCAGCCTTTCATCGTCGGTTCCCCGCCTGCCGCGCATGGCGGCGAGGCCGGATTGCGGCTGGATCGCCCGGATCAGCACCGCGCTGCCCGGCAGGCACACCGCATTCAGGCACCAGTGCATTCCGTAGGAGCGATAGACATAGGCGGTGCCCGGGGCGCCATACATCGGCGCGTTGCGCGGCGTGCGGCCGCGATAGCTGTGCGAGGCCGGATCGTCGGGACGATAGGCCTCGGTCTCGACGACGATGCCGCCGACCCCGCCCAGGCCGAGCGTCGCGCCGAT
>NZ_RQXT01000034.1 GCF_003863365.1 Mesorhizobium tamadayense
AATCCGTGCTCATATGAGCGCCATGGCCACTGACATGGGCGCCGTCCTGCGGCGTGAGCCTGAGATAGGCGAGCAGCGCGCAAAGCGTGATCAAGCCTTCGACAATGAACAGGATGCGGTAGTCGTTGATGCTGGCCTGGCCGCCGCCGGCGAGCAGCGAGAGCAGCGCCGCCGCCAGACCGACGCTGATCGCCACCGCCAGCTGCCAAAGGATGTAGTAGAGCGCGCTGAAGCGCGCGAGCTGTTCCGGCGCGATGTCCGAGTAGGCGAGATTGCCGGTCGAGGCCCACTGCACCGAACGAAAGAGGCCGAAGACGAAGATGTGGGCAAGCACGATCCAGGTGGGCGTGCTTTCCTGCATCAAAGCAAAACCGGCGACCAGCAACGCGGCGATCGGCGTATTGGCGACCAGAACGCGCTTGAAGCCGAAGCGATTCAAGATGCGCGGCATGAAGAAGCGCATCAGCAGTGAGCCGATCGCGGCGACGAAGGTCAGCGATCCGGCCTGCACCGCGCTCATGCCGAAGCCGAGCTGGAACATCAGCGGCAGCAGGAAGACGACGGAGCTCAGGCCGATCGTGTCGAGCCCGCCGCCGGTGAGGAAGCTGATGCGGAAGGTGCGGATGCGCAGCAGGTTGAGGTCGAGCAGCGGATTGCGGGCGCGCAGGCAGTAGAAGGCGGCGACGGTGAGGATGACGATCGCCAGTCCAAGCTCGCCGGCGATGATGCTGCTCGCGGCATCCTTCGCGGCAAGCGAATCCATGCCGAAGACGAGCAGCGCCATGCCGCCGCTAACGAGCAGGAAGCCCGGAAAGTCGAACGGCGTGCGGACCGGCTTGGTGGTCGAAGGAAACAGCGAAGCCGCTAGCAGAGCGGCCGTCAGCGCGATCGGTATGTTGATGTAGAAGATCCAGCGCCAGGAGCGTAGGTGGTCAGCGCGCCGCCGACGAGCGGCCCGACCAGCGGCCCGGACTGGCCGGCGAGCGAAATATACATGTTGATCCTGAGCGTGCGGTCGCGCGGAAAGCTCGAGAGGATCACGACCTGGCCGAGCGTGCCCATCAGCGCGCCGCCAAAGCTCTGCAGCGCGCGCGAGCCGACCAGCATCCAGATGTTCTCCGACAGGCCGCAGAGCGCCGAAGCGCTGGCGAAGACCAGCAGCGCGAAGCAATAGACGTTGCGCAGGCCGAAGCGGTCGGCCAGCCAGCCGCCGAGCGGCATCGTGACGATGAGGCTCGCGACATAGACGGTGATCAGAAGGCCGAGCTGGCTCGGCGGGCGAGCCAGGCTTTCGCCGATGCCCGGCAGCGCGGTCACCACGACATTCTGGTCGAGGCTGGTCATGAAGACGCCGCAGGCGACGGTCGCCGGCAACAGCATCGATGGCTCGCCCGCCGGAGCAAAGCGGGTCATGGCTGTCGCCGAAATCTCTGCAGTCATGGGAAGGTATGGTGAACTGGTTGCCTGACCGGACGCCTGCTCCGACAAGTGCCCCGTGATTCCTTACCTATCGCCTCTGCTGGCCAGCGCTCAAGCAGCAGTTGTGGCCGTCGATAGTGCCAGATGCCTGGTCCTAGTGCACCTCGTAGCCGACTTCCTCGCTGGCGTGGCACAAGGCCTTCCAGAACGAGCGCGCGAAGGAGCGGAAGACATAGATGTCGAACTGGTCGGCGCCGCTGCGCTGGATCTGAGCAAAGACATCGTGATGATTGGTCGAGCGGCCGGCGCCCAGCGGGAAGGCCGGCAAGGCAAAGTCGATGGCGAAGAATTTCGCCAGCACCCACTCCGCTTTCGGCCCGGCGATGCGGATCGCGGTGCGGCCATGCGAAAGATCGGTGAGCGTGCCGATGGCCGGCGTGACGACGCCGGCGAAGGCCGCCGCAAGGCCCTCGGCCTCGTCGACCACGGTGAACTTTCCCGGCGCGAAGCCGAAGGCGGCGCGACCGCCATTGCTTATGCCGCCTCCGGCGCCGTCGGGCAGGGCGAGACCGGTGACCTTGCGGATGGCATCGATTAGCCGCTTCTCTTCACCCGGCCATGCCGCGAGCTGCAGGATCGAGCCCGGCCGCGTCTCGGACAGGATGACGTCGACGCCGTGTTCGAAATTGCCGTGCGAGCCGGGGTGGTAGACCGGCTCAAGCGGCGACAAGCGCTCGGGCAATTGGCGCTCGGGCGATTGGCGTTCGGGCAATTGGCGATCAGCCATGCATGCGGCTCCCGTCCGGATCGTAGAAATGATTGGAGACGATCTCGATTGGCCCGTACCGGTTGCGCAGCGGGTCGGAGACGAAGGCGCGCGTGCCATGCCGCGCCTTACCCCCCTTGACCAGCGCAAGCGCTATGTATTTGCCCAGCGCCGGCGAATAGCAGCAGGCGGTGATGTGGCCGATCGAATCGTGCGGATTGGCTTCGTCCAGTTCCTCGACGATATGCGCGCCGCCGTTGAAGGGCCGGTTGTCGAGTGAGATGAGGCCAACGAGCTGCAGCCGGTCCGGAGCGATCAGGCCCTCGCGGTCCATCATGGCCGAGCCGATGAAGGGCTTCTTCTTCGACAGCATCCAGTCGAGATAGAGATCGCGCGCCGTGGTGCGGCCGTCGATCTCGGCGCCGGTGACGTGGCCCTTCTCGATGCGCATGGTGCCAAGCGCCTCGAGCCCGTAAGTGACCAGGCCGAAAGGCCTGCCGGCCTCGATCAGCGCTTCCCACACCCGCGTTCCGTGGCCGGCGCCGGAATAGACCTCGAAAGCCATTTCGCCGGAGAAGGACAGGCGGCAGATCATCACCGGCACGCCGGCGATCTGGCCGTGGACGATGCCCATGAACGGAAGGGTCGCGTTGTCGACGGCGGTGCCGGTGACGCAGGACGCAAGGATGGCACGCGCGTTCGGTCCGCCGATCGCCGCGCCCGCCCGTTCGTCGGTCACCGAGGTGACCGTGACCTTCAACTCGGGCCAGATGACGTCGAGGAAATATTCCAGATGCTGCATCACCTTGCCGGCATTGGCGGTGGTGGTGGTCATCAAAAAATCCTGCTCGCCGAGCCGCCAGGTGGTGCCATCGTCGAAAGCAAGGCCGTCCTCGCGCAGCATCAAGCCGTAACGGGCCTTGCCGATGGCTAAAGTGGAAAACACGTTGGTGTAGACGCGATCGAGCAACTCCGCCGCGTCCGGGCCCTGAACGGCGATCTTGCCGAGCGTCGAAACATCGACGATGCCGGCGCTCTCGCGCGACGCCTTGGCCTCGCGGACATAGGCCTGCTCGACCGTCTCGCCGGCAAGGCCGTAGATCATCGGGCGGTACCAGAGGCCGGCCGAATACATGGTCGCGCCGTTGGCGATATGCCAGTCATGCATCGGCGTCAGCCGCTCGGGCTTCAGATCGCCGAAGCGCTCGGCCGCCAGCGAGCCGATTGATACTGGCGTGTACGGCGGACGAAAACGCGTCGTGCCGACTTCCGGGATCGGCTTGCCGAGCGCTTCGGCCATGATGGCGAGGCCCGGCACGTTTGAGCTCTTGCCCTGGTCGGTCGCCATGCCGAGCGTGGTGTAGCGCTTCAGATGCTCGACCGAGACGAAGCCCTCGCGATGCGCGAGCCGCACGTCCTCGGCGGTCACATCGTGCTGGAAGTCGACAAAACTCTTGCCCTTGGCCTTGATCTCGAAGACCGGCGCCGGATCGGGATCGCCAGGAGCAGCCCCGACAACGGGCAGAGCCGCCAAGGACGCCGTTCCGCCGGCAGCCTGAAGGCCGGCCGCGCGGCCCTCGGCAATGGCTTCCGCCGTCGAGAAACTGCCTGTGAAAGCGCCGGCGCCGATCCATTGCTGAGTTGGCCAACGCTGAGTCGGCCGCGGCGGCAGGAAGGCCTGCCTGCCCGGGTCCCACTCAGCTTTCGCTCCGGCCTGGCTGGCGAGATGGATCGTCGGCGACCAGCCACCCGACATCAGCAGGCAGTCGGCATGGATGCTGCGCTCGTCGCCGCTGAGCGCGCCGCTTATCATGTCGAAGCGCTGCACCTTGAGGCCGGCGAGCGCCTTGCCGCCTTCGGTTGCGACCACGGCATGGCCGGCAAGCAGCTCAGCTTCGGCCTCGCTCGCCAGCCTGCTCATCTCGTTCGACACGTCGCTGCGGACATCGATGACGGCGACGATCGCCGCACCAGCCTTCTTCAAGGCAACGGCCGAGCGATAGGCGCTGTCGTTGTTGGTGAACAGCGCGATCCGCTCGCCCGGCAGCACGCCATATTCGTTGGCGTAGCGTTCGGCCGCATGCGCCAGCATGACGCCCGGACGGTCGTTGCCGGGAAACACCAGCGGGCGCTCAAAGGAGCCGGTGGCGAGAACCACCGTCTTGGCGCGGATCGCCCAATAGCGCTGGCGCGGCTCGCCCTTGGCCGGCACTTCCTTATGGTCGGTCACCCGTTCAAGCGCGGCCAGGGTATTGCCGTCATAGTAGCCCCAGACCGTCGTGCGCGGCAGCAGGCGGACATTGTCATAGCCTTCGAGCTGGCCGACGATGCGTCCCGCCCAGTCGGAAGCCGGCGCACCGTCAATTGTCTCGCCCGACCAGTTCGCTGTGCCGCCGAAACGCGGCTCGAGCTCGACGAGGATCACCCGCGCGCCCTGGTCGGCCGCCGCCTTCGCCGCCGTCAGCCCGGCCGGGCCGGAGCCCACGACCAGCACGTCGCAGAAGGCGTTCATGCGCTCGTAGCGCGACGGATCGGGTGCGGTGCCAGCCCTGCCGAGACCGGCAGCGCGGCGGATGAAATGCTCGCAGAACATCCAGAAGCGCGTGCCCTTCAGCGGGCCGATCACCGGCCCCATGAAGGTCTTGTAGTAGAAGCCGGCCAAGAGGATCTTGCCGCCGAGCTGGTTGACGGCGCTGACATCCCACGCGAGCGACGGGAAGCGGTTCTGGCTGACGGCGACGAGCCCGTCATAGATCTCGACCATCGTGGCCGGGATGTTGGGCTCGCGCACGTCGCCGCGCAGCACCGTCACCAGCGCGTTCGGTTCCTCGACGCCGGCGGCGAGCAGGCCGCGCGGACGGTGATATTTGAACGAGCGGCCGAACAGCGTGACGCCCTTGGCAAGCAGCGCCGAGGCCAGCGTGTCGCCGGCATGGCCGGTATAGGGCGCGCCGTCGAAGGTGAAGCGGATGGTGCGCAGCCGATCGATGCGGCCGCCGGTTTCTGTGCGGCGAGGGCTCACTGGTTGCCTCCCGCTTTGTGGCCGGCGGATTTGTGTCCGCCACGGGCGAAGGCGGTGCTCAGGATTTCATGCGTGAGCGTGTTGCGCACGATCCTGAGATGCGCGCGGCAGCCGCCGGAATGCTGCCAGATCTCGTTGTGATCGCCGGCCGGATTCAGCCGGTCGTAGACATAGGCATTCCAGGCGTCGAGGTCCTGCGAGGCCGGCTGCGGCCGCGTGCGGTTGCCGTCGCCCTGATAGGTGAACTCGATGACGTCGCGCGGGCCGCAATAGGGACAAGTGATCAGCATTCGATTATGTCTTTTCGTTCGACCATGACCTTTTCCAAAAACCGGGTTCCACTTTTTGGGATCATGGCCTAATGCAGCCGCGGCGTCGCGCCCTGGCCTTTGTCGTCGATGATGAGGCCGCGGTAGAAACGGTCAAGCGTGAAGGGCGCGTTGAACTCGTGCGGTTCGTCCTTGGCGATGGTCCAGGCGAAGCACCAGCCCGACGCCGGCGTCGCCTTGAAGCCGCCATAGCACCAGCCGCAGTTGAGATACATGCCGGGCAGCGGTCCTGTGGTGATGATCGGCGAGCCGTCCATCGTCATGTCGCAAACGCCGCCCCAGGAGCGCAGCATGCGCACCCGCGCCAGGCCAGGGAACAGCGCCAGCATCTCGCTCATCACCTCGTCGACGACCGGCAGGCTGCCGCGTTGCGCGTAGCTGTTGTAGCCATCGAGGTCGCCACCATAGACGAGACCGCCCTTGTCGGACTGCGAGATGTAGAAATGACCCATGCCGAAGGTGAGAACGGTGTTGATGATCGGCTTCAGCGATTCCGACACGAAGGCCTGCAGAACGTAGCTTTCGATCGGCATATGCGAAATGCCGGCAAGCTGCATCACCTGGCCGGTACTGCCGGCAACGGCGAGCGCCACCTTCTTGGCGCGGATATCGCCGCGCTTCGTGGTCACACCGATGACCTTGTCGCCGTCGCGTAGGAAGCCGGTGACCTCGCAATTCTCGATGATGTCGACGCCGCGCCGGTCGGCGCCGCGCGCATAGCCCCAGGCGACGGCATCGTGCCGGGCGGTGCCCGCGCGCGGCTGCATCAGTCCGCCAAGGACGGGGAAGCGCGCCGAACCCGAGACGTCCAGCGCCGGAACAAGCCGCTTGATCTGGTCAACGCTCATCAGCTCGGCATCGACGCCGAGATGGCGCATGGCGTTGCCGCGCCTTGCATAGTCGTCAAGCTGGGCGGGTGTGTGCGCGAGGTTCAGGCAGCCGCGCTGCGAGAACATGACGTTGTAATTGAGGTCGTGCGACAGGTTCTCCCACAGCTTCATCGAATGCTCGTAGAAGCGGGTGTTCTGCGGCAAGAGATAATTGGAGCGCACCGCCGTGGTGTTGCGGCCGACATTGCCCGAGCCCAACCAGCCTTTCTCCAGCACCGCGACGTTGGTGATGCCGTGTTCCTTGGCGAGATAATAGGCGGTCGAGAGGCCATGACCGCCGCCGCCGATGACGATCACGTCATAGGACGCCTTGGGATCCGGCTTGCGCCAGGCCGGCTTCCAGTCCTGGTTGCCGGCCAGCGCGTTCTTGAGCAGCGAAAAGGCTGAATATTCCGCCATTCTTCCCATCGTCCTGTTGGTGCGAGGCGGCAGACTATAGAGCAGGCGAGAAGCGCAAAGCCAAGATTGCGCCATCGCTTTTCGACAGGCCGACTTCGATCCGCCGCATCGGCCTGATGATCGGAACGGCTTGCCGCCTGATATGCCGGTCTTTATCAAGGGCGGGATTTTCGAAGATTTTTCGGCCGCGAGTCGCCCATCACGTCATGATTTTCCGACTGCTACGCCTGATCCTGGTCGCCATTGTCGCCGTCGCAGCGCAGCCGTCGCTCGACGCGCTGGCGCAGGCGATCGGCCAGGGCTCCACGCAGCTCGTCGCCGACCAGACCAACGTCATCCAGGACCTGACGGCGAAGACCGACGGGCTGGAGAAGAAGTTAAGCGCCCCCGACCAGGACGATGCCGGCCTTGTCGATATCCGGTTGCAACTCGAGGATATTTCACGGGCGGCGCTGAACAGCGCGCTCGCGTTCCGTCCGCGGCTCAACGACATCAATGCTCGCATCAAGGTATTGGGGCCGCCGCCGGCGCAGGGGCAACCGCCGGAGCCTGCGATCGTCGCCAATGAGCGGGCGGCGCTTACGGCAGAGAAGGCCGAGATCAATGCCGTGGTCGCCAGCGCGCAGAATCTCTCGATCCGCATCAGCGGGCTGGTCGACAAGATCGCCACCATGCGCAGCGAGATTTTCCGCAGCGTTTTGACGAAACGCTACCAATTGACCGATGCGCTGAGCCCGCAGGCCCTTTCCGACGCGCACGACCAGTTCACCGGCCTCTACAAGGCGGTGGCGTCATGGCTCACCTTCGCGTTGAAGTTCAAGTTCCAGGCCATGCTTGCGGCGACGCTGATGGCGCTGGCGCTGGCGGCCGTGCTGCTGATCGGCGGCAGGCGCCTGTTCGGCCGCATCTTCGAGGCCGATCCTTCGGTCGAAGAGCCGTCCTACCTCAGCCGGCTTTCGGTGGCGTTCTGGTCGACGCTGCTGCCGACCGTGGCGCTCGGCGCGTTCCTCGCCTCGACCGTGTTCTTCTTCAACTATTACAACGTGCTGCGCGGCGACATCGGCGAATTCCTCAACGCGCTGCTGTCGGTCGTCGCGGTGGTGTTCTGCGTCAACCGGCTGACCAACGCAGCACTCGAGCCGCGGCTGCCGAACTGGCGGCTTATACCGGTGGAGACCGGCGCCGCGCGCTGGCTGGTGCGGCTGGCCACTGCCATGGCCGTGGTTCTCGGCTTCAATTACTTCCTGTCGGTCGTCAACGAGAAGATGGGCTCGCCGCTGTCGCTGACGATTGCCAGGAGCTTCGTTGCCACCGTCATCGTGGGCGTCATCCTGATCCTGATGGGCGCGCTGAGGCCTTTTAGGGCGAAGGACGGCTCGTGGCGGCCGTGGCCGGCATGGCTTCGCTTCCTTGCCATCGGGCTCGGCCTCTCCACCATTGCCGCGGCGCTGCTCGGCTATATCGGTCTTGCGCTTTTCGTCTCGATTCAGGTCGTGGTCACCGGCACCACCCTGGTCACCGCCTATATCGGCTTCCTGTCGGCGCGGGCGATCGGCGAGGAGGGCGGCTTCGCCGACACTTCGGTCGGGCGCTGGCTGTCGGCCAATTCCAGCTATGAGGACACCGCGCTCGACCAGCTCGGCCTGGTTGTCAGCACCGCCATCAACCTGATGATCGTGCTGGTGTTCCTGCCGCTGATCCTCTTGATGTGGGGCTTCCAGCCCGGCGATATCGAAGCCTGGGCCTACAAGCTGGCGACAGGCGTCACGGTCGGGTCCGTCACCATCTCGGTGCTCGGCATCCTCACCGGCATCGTCGTATTCGTCATCGGCTATTTCCTGACGCGCTGGTTCCAGGGTTGGCTCGACGGCTCGGTCATGGCGCGCGGCAAGGTCGACACCGGCGTGCGCAACTCGATCCGGCTGGCGGTGGGCTATGCCGGCGTCGCGCTTGCAGCGCTCATCGGCATATCGGCGGCGGGCATCGATCTTTCCAATCTGGCGCTGGTGGCAGGCGCGCTTTCGCTGGGCATCGGCTTCGGTCTGCAGAACGTGGTCTCGAACTTCGTCTCAGGCCTGATCCTGCTTGCCGAGCGACCGTTCAAGGTGGGCGACTGGATCGTCGCCGGCGACATCAGCGGCACGGTCAAGAAGATCAGCGTGCGCGCGACCGAGATCGAGACGTTCCAGCGGCAGTCGGTGATCCTGCCCAACTCCAACCTCATCAACAATGCGGTCGGCAACTGGACGCACCGCAACAAGCTCGGCCGCGTCGAAATCAAGGTGGGCGTCGCCTATGGCAGCGACATCAAGCGCGTCCATGCCTTTCTGCTCGATATCGCGCGCAAGCATCCCATGGTGCTCAAGAATCCCGAGCCTTTCGTGCTCTTCGCCAATTTCGGGCCGGCGGCGCTCGAATTCGAAATCCGCGTGTTCGTGGCCGACGTGATGAACGGCAGCATCGTCCAGAACGATATCCGCTTCGCGATCCTCGATATCTTCGAGGACGAGCATATCGAGATCCCGTCGACGCCGCGCGCCGTGGTCGAGACGAAGAAGCATGAGTCGTGGCCGATCGACGACGACAAGATCGAGGCCGAATTCGCCGAGCGCGAGCGGCTGGAGGCGGAAGCCGCGGCCGAGCGGGAGCGTTTGGCCAAGACGAAGAGGAAAGGCCGCAAACCCGACCCCGACTAGACCGGTCCGCCGTTTCACGGAAACGCTGAACCGCTCTATCTCTTTGTTTTCACGCAATTCCGGACGGAAGGCTACGGCGAAGTCGCCGAGCCTAACCGTTTGACACTTTTCCTGGAATTGTTTTGGGTTTGCAGGCCGGCCAAATCCGATTGTGGCATGAATGCGGCATTCAGTTGCTGTTCAGATTACATCTCATATAAGCTCTCACGCAAAGGGCGAGAATGCCTTGCGAAATGCAACAAGAGGCGGTGTGGAAACACCGGAATTGCAATGTGGAAGTCTGTCGTTGCCGCCGTCGCTTTCCTGGCCCTGGGCGGTTCGGCTTTTGCCGCCAGCGCGGTCAACAAGGACGCCCAGACGCGCACGCTGATCGTGACCGAAGGCGGCGGCAAGACCGAGTTGGCGCTGGCCGCCGGCGAGACGGTGGAGTTCTGCCCGAATGGCTGCTTTGTCACCCTGCCCAATGGCGACCTTGAAGCGCTGACCGGCTCGGAAACGGTCGAGATCTCGGGCGGCGTCGCCCGCATCAAGTAATTGCACTTAGACGCGATCGGCAAAGGCCGGGCGAATGTCCGGCCTTTTATCGTTTCCGGTAGCCGCCGCTTAACGATGGCGCCGGAAATACTGTCGGCACAGCGCGCTGCAACCGGGCGTTTTAACGTTCGCTCCGCCATCCCCGTTATATCCGTTGCGAAGACGCCGAAACGCGGCGCGGGGTGAGCAGGGCAGGACGACAATGGACGCGCGGTCGGACAGGAACGCAATTCCGCTTGCAGTCGATCTCGACGGCACGCTGATTGCAACGGACCTTCTGTGGGAAGGCCTGTTCATCCTGCTCAAGAAGAACCCGCTCTATCTCTTTCTGTTGCCGCTTTGGCTGACCGGCGGTCCGGCGCGGCTGAAGCGGGAAATCGCCGCGCGCGTCGACATCGATCCGGCTTGCCTGCCCTATCGGGCTGAATTGCTGGAGCGGCTCCGCGCCGAACATGGGGAAGGCCGCAGGATCGTGCTGGCGACGGGCACGCCGCGCAAGCTCGCCGAGGCGATCGCCGCCCATCTCGGCATCTTCGACCGCGTGCTGGCGACGGACGGACCGCACAATCTGACGTCGGGCAGGAAGCGCGCCTCGCTGGTCGCCGCCTACGGCGACGCCGGCTTCGACTATGCCGGCAACAGCCGCCACGATCTCAAGGTGTTCGACGCCGCACGCAACGCCATCGTCGTGGCACCGGACCGCAGCGCCCAGCGCTGGCAAGCGGCGCGTGGCGCCGAGACCATGCCGGCGCCGAAGCGGACGCTGAAGACCTACGTCAAGATGCTGAGGATGCATCAGTGGCTGAAGAATTCGCTGATCGCGGTGCCGATGGTGCTGTCGCACGAATATTTCAACATCGGCATGATCTGGCAGTGCGTTCTGGCGTTCGTTTCGTTCAGCGCCGTGGCGTCCGCCATCTACATCGTCAACGACTTCTTCGACCTCGCGCTCCATTGCCGGAGACAAGTCATGAGCTCGGTTTCCAGCCTCGCGCGCGTTCTGTTGTCGTTCGGCTTTCCGGCCGGGCTGCTCGATCGCGGACCGGCGCTGCGCGGCACGAAGTTCCTCGCCAAGGCGGCGCTCAAGGCGCGCTTCGGCGGCAATAGCCGGTCGTTCCAGATGGTCAATGTCGGCGCCTGCGAACGCGCGCTGTTCGACGACGTGACGCCCTGGCTGCACCGCATCCCTCGGGCGCGCGCACTGCTCGTCTAGCCGATCCCCTACAACCAGAAGCGGCTGCGCGCGAACTATCCCGACGCTGAACGTTTTGTGATCGAACCGGTGGCGGTGACCAGGACAAAGGGCACCATCACCGTCCACACCTTCGCCGCCGCCGCACTCGAAGCGGGTACGCTGCCGATCGAGTTCATCGGCTGCTCGTCGGTCACCGACACCAATCTGATGTCGGGCAAGAACGCCTGGGGCGAGGCGGACGCCAACTTCAACAAGTTCGCGCCGCATCTGAAGGACATCGAGGTGCCGTCGGAGACCTTGCAGACGCTGTTCGACCGCAACGGCATCACCTCTATCGACGCTTTCCTGGTAGACTGCGAAGGCGCCGACTGGATGGTGTTCCACCAGCTCGACCTCGAGCGCTATCGTCCCGGCATGATCAAGATCGAGGTCGGCGCGTTGCCGGCCGCCGAGATCGGCCAAGTCGTCGTCAAGCTCAAGACCGCCGGCTACCAGGTCGGCTTCCAGGCCGAGGACATCTGGGCCTTCGCCTGAGCGAAATCGCATCCAGCGGGTGAGCTTGCGCGCCGGGTCGCGCCGCACCTGCGGCGTGTCGCAAACAGGCGGTAGCTCAATCCGCGTCCTCTGCATATTGTGCGCCATTCGAACGGGCGCCGGCGCGCCCGCTTTACCAATTTGGAGTCGCGGGCCATGGCAGAGTTTCCGAAAAAGGCGAAGGTCGTCATCGTCGGTCTGGGCGGTATCGTCGGCGCGTCGGTCGCCCATCACCTGATCGAGCGCGGCTGGGACGATATCGTCGGCATCGACAAGTCGGGCATCCCGACCGATATCGGCTCGACGGCGCATGCTTCGGACTTCTGCTACACGACCAGCCACGATTTCCTGTCCTGCTGGACGACGCTCTACTCCATCGATTTCTACGAGAAGATGGGCCATTACGCTCGAATCGGCGGCCTCGAGGTCGCGCGCGTCGGCGACGATGGCCGCATGGAGGAGATCAAACGCAAGATCGCTTCCGCCAAGGCCTTCGGCACCCGCGCCCGACTGATCGAACCGGCCGAGATCAAGGAAAAGTTCCCGCTGATCGAGGAGCATCTGGTGCAGGGCGGCTTGTGGGATCCCGATGCCGGCCTCGTCATCCCGCGTTCGCAGACGGTGGCCGGCAAGTTGGTCGACCAGGGTGTCGCCTCCGGCAAGCTCACGGCCTTCGCCAATACATCGGCCAAGGAGCTGATCGTCGAGGGCGGCCGCATCAAGGGCGTGGTGACCGAGCGCGGTACCATCGAAGCCGACTATGTCATCGTCTGTACCGGCATCTGGGGTCGACTCACCGCGGCGCTGGTGGGCGAGGACCTGCCGGTCATGCCGATAGACCATCCGCTCACCTTCTTCGGCCCCTACAACGAGTTCGCCGGCACCGGCAAGGAGATCGGCTGGCCGCTGCTGCGCGACCAGGGCAACTCCGCCTATATGCGCGACACCGGCGATCCCAAGACCGCCGAAGGCGGGCAGATCGAATGGGGCTATTACGAGGAGACAAACCCGCGGCTCTGCCATCCCCGCGACCTGCTCGAGAAGGACCAGGCGCGGCTCTCGCCGTCGCAGCGCGATCTCGACATGGAGCAGATCATGGCGCCGCTGGAGCGCGCCATGGAGCTGACGCCGATCCTCGGCGAGCTCGGCTACAACGAGGGCCATTCCTTCAACGGCCTGCTGCAGGTGACGACCGACGGCGGCCCGTCGATGGGCGAAAGCCAGAAGGTGAGGGGGCTGTGGTACGCTGTCGCCATCTGGGTCAAGGACGGCCCCGGCATGGGCAAGCTGATCGCCGACTGGATGACCGACAGCCGCACCTCGATCGACCATCACGCGATCGACTATGCGCGCTTCTATCCGCACCAGACGCAGGAACAGTTCATCTGGGATCGCTGCACCGAGACGGCGATGAAGGTCTACAATCCGGCGGTCCATCCGCGCGAGCCCTTCTCCAAAAGCCGCAACATCCGCCGCTCGCCGTTCTGGGAGCGCGAGAAGGAACTCGGCGGCTACTTCATGGAACTGGGCGGCTGGGAGCGCGCCCACGGCTACGCCGCCAACGAGCATCTCTTAGAAAAATACGGCAACAGCGTGCCGGTGCGCGAGAACGAGTGGGACAACCGCCATTTCTGGCGCGTCTCCAATGCCGAGCATCTGGCGATGAGCGCGGATTGCGGCATCGTCAACCTCTCGCATTTCTCGATGTACGATGTTGAGGGGCCCGACCATGTCGCGCTGCTGGAATGGCTGTGCGCGGCCAAGATCGGCGGCGACAACAATATCGGCAAAGGCATCTACACCCACTTCCTCGACGAGGAAGGCATGGTGCGCGCCGACTTCACCGTCATCCGCATGGCGGACCGCTGCCGCGTCATCGACGGCGCCGACGCCGGTCCGCGCGACTTCCGCTATATGCAGCGCACCGCGCAGGACAAAGGTTTCGATGTCACCATCACCGATGTGACCGAGAAATACGTCACCATCGGCATCTGGGGGCCCAACGCGCGCACGACCCTGCAGAAGGTGATCGAGGATCCGAACGGGCTGACGCCCGAGAACTTCCCCTTCGCGGCAATCAAGCCGATCAGGATCGGCGGCAAGGACGTCACTGCCTTCCGCATCTCCTATGTCGGCGAACAGGGCTGGGAACTGCATATGCGCTACGAGGACGGCTTGGCCGTCTGGGACGAGCTGCGCTCGACCGGCGTCATGCCTTTCGGCGTCGAGACCTATGCCAACACGCGCCGCATGGAGAAGAGCCTGCGGCTGCAGAACGCCGATCTCCTGACCGAATACAATCTGCTGGAGGCTGATCTCGCCCGGCCGAAGGTCAAGGAGAACGACTTCTGCGGCAAGGCCAAGCATCTGGAGTACCGCGCCCGCGAGCACCAGCCAGCGATGCTTTGCACGCTGGTCATGACCGAGAACACCGATTCCAAGGGCGTCGCCCGCTATCCGGTCGGCACCATGCCGGTGCAGGATCCCGCGACCGGCGAGACGCTGGTCGATGAGCTCGGCCGGCGCTCCTTCACCACGTCGGTCGCCTATGGCCCGACGATCGGCAAGAATATCGCGCTCGCCTATCTGCCCTGGGCTTACTGCCAGGAAGGCCGCAAGTTGCAGGTGGAGTATTTCGGCGAGACCTATCCGGTCGAGGTCGCCGGCGTCGGCTATAAGCCGCTCTACGACCCGGAGAACCTCAAGCCGCGCAGCTAAGCGAGCGCTCGCCTCACGCAGATTTCAAAAAGAGGCCCGGTCGACGCCGGGCCTTTTTACTTTGTTGGTGCACGATTATCGCTTACCGTCGCGTCATGTCCGCTTTCGGCCGAACAGGGCATTGGCTTTCCGGCGTCGCCGCGCTGGCGCTGCTCTTCGGCCTGACCGCGCGATCGACGGCGATAGAGCAGGTCGATGTCGAGCTGGTCCTGGCGGTCGATGTTTCGCTTTCCATGTCGCCGGCCGAGCTCGAGATCCAGCGCCACGGCTATGCCGCTGCGCTCACGCATGACAATGTATTGAAGGCCATCGCCGACGGCGCCTATGGCAAGATCGCGGTCACCTATGTCGAGTGGGCCGGCACCAGATGGCAGCGGGTCATCGTGCCGTGGACGGTGATCGCCAATCGTGCCGATGCCGAACGGGTCGTCGCGCAGCTCAATGCGCGTCCGCCAGGCAGCGCGCGACGTACATCGATCTCCGGTGCGCTGACCTTCGGCAGCGACCTTTTCGCCGAAAGCGGCTTTCAGGGCACCAAGCGCGTCATCGACGTTTCGGGCGACGGACCCAACAACCAGGGCGCGCCGGTCGACATCACGCGCGACGAGGTGGTCAAGCAGGGCATCACCATCAACGGGCTGCCGCTGATGACGCGCGGTGGTTTCAGCGGCGCCTTCGATGTCGACAATCTCGACCGCTACTACAGCGACTGCGTCATCGGTGGGCCGGGCGCCTTCATGATCCCGGTCAACGACTGGACGCAGTTTCCGGAAGCGATCCGCCGCAAGCTGGTGCTTGAGCTTGCCGGTCCGGCCTCGCAGCAATGGGCGGCGCAAGAGGCCGCTCACCTGCCGGTGGTGCTCGCCGACGACAGGCCGGCCGCCGATTGCCTGGCCGGCGAGAAGATGTGGCGCAACCGCGGCTGGATGCTGGACAGCCGCTGAATCGTTTCCAGTTTTCCGCCCGTATTGCGCAGGCAAAGAACACATTTCCAGGGACGTGCGCCGGGGTTTTCAGTCTGGAAACCACCGTCGAGGATTGCCGGACGCGGGCTTGCTTCCAGCGATGGCACGATGGCAAACTGCCGTGGGGTCGGCGCAACTGCCCGAAGCGACCAAACGAGGAAAGTCACAATGAAACGCCTGTTCATCCCGACCATATTTGCGTCTCTGCTTTGCGCCGGCAGCGCTAGCGCCCAATTCTACGGCGAGGCCGCCTGCGTGCTGTTCGAGAATGCAAACTTCCGCGGTCGCTCGCTTGAAATGGGGCCCGACGACGCCGTGAATTTCCGGGGCGGGTTCTGGAACGATCGCGTCTCTTCGGTGCTCGTGCGGCGGGGCTGCACGCTGGTTGCCTATGAGAATTCGGGAAGGCGCGGCCGCTCGATCGAGCTCGACCGCAGGGTCCGCGATTTCGGCGGTTCCGGCTGGAACGACCGCATCTCGTCGGCGGAGTGCTATTGCGACCGGTATTGAACGCCGGCGGCGTCTCGGGCGAGCGGCCGCAGCCGGTCAGGCGCGCAGGGCTCTCCCCCGCTGCGTTAGACCATGGTCCATGACCGGTCCTGCTTCATTGACAAGCCTTTTGGGCTCTGTGAGACAATTTCTTCTCACCACATAAAAGGGGAACCACGATGAACAGAACCAGCATTTTCGCGGCGGCTCTGGCGGCCGTCGCCGGATTGTCGGCGCCGGCCATGGCCGCGACGTCGCTTACCATCGGCATCAGCGGTTGGACCGGATTCGCGCCGCTGACTTTAGCTAAGCAGGCCGGACTTTTCGAGAAACATGGGCTCGACGTCACGCTGAAGAAAGTTCCGCAAGCGAGCCGTCCGCTGGCCATCGCCAGCGGTGATCTGCAATGCGCGGCGACCACCGTCGAGACCTGGATGGTGTGGAACGCCAGCGGCGTCGCCACCAAGCAAATCTTCCAGCTCGACAAATCCTACGGCGCCGACGGCATCGTGGTGCGCAACGACATCAAGACGGTCGCCGACCTCAAGGGCAAGAACGTCGCGTCGTCCGCGCCCGGCACGTCGCCCTATTTCCTGCTAGCCTGGGTGCTCAACAAGAACGGCATGTCGACGAAGGACGTCACCGTCGTCAATCTGGAGCCCGATGCGGCGGCGCAGGCCTTCCTGGCCGGCCAGAACGATGCCGCCGTCACCTATGAGCCCTTCATCTCCGCCGTGCGCGACAAGGCCGACCAGGGCCATATCCTGGCGACCACGCTCGACTATCCGATGGTGTTGGATACTGTCGGCTGCACGCCGGAATTCCTCAAGGCCAACCCCGACGCCGCCAAGGCGCTGGCCGACAGCTATTTCGACGCCCTCGACATGATCAAGAAGGAGCCGCAGAAATCCTACGAGATCATGGGCGCCGACGTGAAACAGTCGGCCAAGGAATTCGAGGACTCGGCCAAGTACCTGAAATGGGCGGACCGCGAGGAGAACAAGCAGTTCTTCACCAAGGAGTTCCAGGACTTTTCCAAGACCGCGGCGGAGCTCTTGCTGCAGATGGGATTGATCAAGGAAGCTCCGGGCGTGACGACGCTCGCCGACACCAGCGCGGTTGCCAACTGATCCCATATCTTTCGATCGACGGCGGCGACAAGCCGCCGTTCTTGCTTCCCAAGGACAGTGCCTGATGCTGCGTCCCTTGCATCCCGTTCCGCCGGGCACGCGAACCGTGCTCGGCATCGCCTTCTTCGTGCTCTTCGTGGCGTTCTGGGCGTGGATCACGCTCGGCGGCCATGTGAACCGGATCTTCCTCGCCGATCCGCTGTCGATGTTGAAGGACGGCTGGCGGCTTTTGGTCGAGGACCGTTTCTGGCTCGACATCCTGATCACCATCTGGCGCGTCTTCGGCGGCTTCGTGCTGGCCTCGATCGTCGCCGTGCCGATCGGCATCGTCATGGGCGCCTGGAAGCCGGTCGAAGCGTTCCTGGAGCCGTTCGTGTCCTTCGCCCGCTACCTGCCCGCGTCCGCCTTCATCCCGCTGCTCATCCTGTGGGCCGGTATCGGCGAGCTGGAAAAGTTGTTGGTGATCTTCGTCGGCTCGGTCTTCCAGGTCATCCTGATCATCGCCGTCAAGGTCGGCAGCACAAGGCGCGACCTGGTCGAGGCGGCCTATACGCTCGGCGCCACGGACAACGGCATCGTCAAGCGGGTTATCATGCCCGCCAATGCGCCGGAGATCGCCGAGACGCTGCGGCTGGTGCTCGGCTGGGCGTGGACCTATGTCATCGTCGCCGAACTGATCGGCTCTTCGTCCGGCATCGGCTACATGATCATCAACAGCCAGTCGCGGCTGGCGACCGGGCAAATCATCTTCGGCATCATCGTCATCGGCCTGATCGGGCTGTTGTCCGACTTCGCCTTCAAGGCGCTCAACCGCTGGCTCTATCCATGGAGCCTGGCGTGAGCAAGCTTGTCATCGAGGGCGTCTCGCGGACCTTTGCCGGGGTGCGCGGCGGCCAGCCGGTGCAGGCGCTGCAGCCTGTCGACCTTGCCGTAGCAGCCAATGATTTCATCACAATCCTCGGCCCGTCCGGCTGCGGAAAATCGACCTTGCTCAGGATCGTTGCCGGGCTGGAGGCGCCGAGCACCGGTCGAGTGCTGCTCGATGGCAACGCCGTCACCCGGCCAGGCCCCGATCGCGGCATGGTCTTTCAGTCCTACACGCTGTTTCCCTGGCTGACGGTCGCGGAAAACATCGGCTTCGGCTTGCGCGAGCGGAACATGTCCGAGCGCGAGCGCAGCGAGATCGTCGCTTCCTATGTCGATCTCGTCGGGCTGAAGGGTTTTGAGAACCATTGGCCGAAGCAGCTTTCCGGGGGCATGCAGCAGCGCACCGCGATTGCGCGCGCTCTGGCCAACGACCCCGCGATCCTTTTGCTCGACGAGCCGTTCGGCGCGCTGGACAACCAGACGCGCGGCCTGATGCAGGAACTGCTGCTCGGCATCTGGGAGCGGCGCAAGAAGACAGTGCTGTTCGTCACGCACGACATCGAGGAGGCTATCTTTATGGCCTCGCGGGTGATCGTGATGAGCGCGCGGCCTGGCCGCATCAAGTCCGACGTGCCGGTCGACCTGCCGCATCCGCGCCACTACACGCTGAAGACCAGCCCGGAATTCTCGGCGCTGAAGGCGCAATTGACCGAAGATATCCGCGTCGAGGCGATGCGGACCGCGCAGGCGCAATCCGCTTAGGTTTTCGACGGCTCAAGCCGCCAGAAGCTGCTTGCGGTCGACGCGCTCTTGCTGCGGCGAGCGTGCATAAAGCTCGCGGTAGCATTTGGAGAAGTGCGAGGCCGAGACGAAGCCGCAGGCTACCGCCACCTCGACCACCGGCATCGACGACTGGATGAGCAGGTGCCGGGCGCGGTCGAGCCGGATTTCCAGATAGTAGCGGGCGGGCGACCGGCCCATCTCCGTGCGGAACAGGCGCTCGATCTGCCGGCGCGACAGATCGACATGGTCGGCAATCTCGATCAGCGACAGCGGTTCGGAGAGGTTCGCCTCCATCAGCTCGATGATGGTCAGCACCTTGGAATTCTGCACACCCAGGCGCGCGCGCAGCGGCAGTCGCTGGCGATCGGTCGGGCTGCGCACGCGATCGGTCAGCACCTGTTCGCAGACACGGTTGACGAGGCTTTCGTCGAAGTCGTCGCCGATCAGCTTCAGCATCATATCGAGCGCGGCGGTGCCGCCGGCGCAGGTGTAGACGTTCTGGTCGACCTCGAAGAGGTCGGCAAAGACATTGGCCTTCGGAAAAGCCTCCGAAAAGCCCGGCAGGTTCTCCCAATGGATGGCGCAGCGTTTGTTGGATAAGAGGCCTGCGGCGGCCAGGATATGCGCGCCGGTGCACAGACCGCCCACGGCGACGCCGCGGTTGTATTCCTCACGCAACCAGGCGAAGGCGGACTTGTTGTGGTAGCGCTCGACATTGATGCCGCTGCACACGATCGCCATGTTCGGCCTGTCCGGCCCGGCCATCTTCCTGCGCTCTTCCTCGAGCGAGGTGTTTACGGCGCATTCGACGCCGTTCGAGGCGCGCACCGGCTTGCCGTCGATGCTGGCCAGGCGCCAGCGATAGGCCTCGTAGCCGAGCATCCGGTTGGCCGAGCGCAGCGGATCGAGCGCCGTCGCAAAGGCGATCATGGTGAAGTCGGGGACGAGGAAGAACACAAACGATCTTTTGATCGGATGCTTTACGGCATTCACGGGGAAACCTCACGCAGCCATGACGCGAACAGAATGTCGCGAACAGCATAGCGTCATCAGGAAAAACCATTCCTGTCAATCGGGTAGGCGGCTAAGTGAAGATTAAATTTGCGACACGGGTCGCAAATGGGCAATTGGTCTGAGGTCGGCGCCGCCGCCCATGCAACGAAAGCCCGATGAAAATGAAAACGCCGCCGCGGCTAGGCCGGGCGGCGTCGAATTCCATTCAGCGCGACGGCAGCAAATGCCGTTCGAAAAAAGGCTGTCTCAGGCAACGAAGCCGAGGCGAGCAGCAGCCATGGCGCCGGTCTGGCCGGGCATGGTCTTGGCAAGACGCTGACGCTCGAGAGCGGTCGTCAGGTTCATTTCGCGGCGGGGAAAAAGGCGGGCAAAGAGCTTCATTGTCATCTCCATTCGGGTTGCTCAGACGGGTCGCCTTCGCTTGATGGAGTGGGGCAGCTCGTTTTGGCTCGCGCTGATATAGGCTCGCTTCAGCAGAAACTAAATCGCAAAAGCGAAGCACTTGATATGAAAAGCGACATAGTTCGCGACATATTTGGGCAGATGCCCGAAATTTATGATTATTTACAATGCGTTAAATGGAGAATTGCGCGCTATGCGAGTGGTTCATATGCGTCATGCAGCGGCGGCATGGCTCGAATATTCGTTTGAATGCAAACAAAAGGCCTGCCGAGCTGACGCGGCAGACCTTCAGGTTTGACCGCACACTTTGTTACTTTGCTCCGGCCCAGCTTCCGACGCCGAGGCGAGAACCGGACTTGGCATCAGCAGCTTCCGGCCAGCCGATATCCTTCTGCAGCTCGATCGGCAGCGAATGGATGGCGCGTTCGGTCTGGTAGCGGGCGCGGGCCGCGCTGAATTCGGTCGCGAGCCGACCGATGGACGACAGGATAGACATTTTCTTTCTCCTCTACGCGGGCAGGGGGGCGCCCGGCAATGCGTTTACGTCAGGTCTGTTTCAGCTTCATTTCATATCGATGCAGGTCCGTGTCATGGTCGTTCAATCCCTGCTTTTGGCAGCATCCTGCATCGATCGAGTTGACTATGCGCCTGAAGTGATGTTCAATCAAACGAAATGGAATGATCGTTTGCATCAGAAAAATTGAAGGCAAGCCGATGAACGCCCCGCTCAACCATCCTCTGCCGCTGCTCGATCTCGACGTGCTGCGCACCTTCGTGGCGATCGCCGAGACCGGCAGCTTCACCACCGCGGCCAACGCGGTGTTTCGCACGCCCTCGGCCGTCTCCATGCAGATCAAGAAGCTGGAAGACATTCTCGGCCGCTCGGTCTTCGCGCGCGACGCGCGCTCGGTGACGCTGACCACCGATGGCGAGATGCTGCTCGGCTACGCCCGGCGGCTGTTGTCGATCAACCGCGAAGTGGTGTCGAAGTTCATCATTCCCGACATTGTCGGCGTGGTCAGGCTCGGCTCTCCCGATGACTATGGCGAGCGCGTGCTGCCGCATGTGTTGAAGCGCTTCGCGCAGTCGCATCCGTCGATCGCCGTCGACGTCACCATCGACCAGAGCATCAATCTGCGCCGCCGCATGGATGACCGCGCGCTCGACATCACGCTGCTTACCAATTCCTACAAGACCAGCGCGCTCGGCGCCGAGGTGCTTTTGACCGAACCAATCGTCTGGGCCGGCGCCAAGGGCGGCTGCGCGCATCTGCGCGAGCCGCTGCCGGTGTCGCTATGGGAAGAAGGCTGCGCCTGGCGGGCCGGCGCCCTGGAAGCGCTCGGCCGCGAAGGCCGCAACTACCGCATCGCCTATATGAGCGCCCACACCGCCGGTCAGCGCGCCGCGATCATGGCTGATCTCGCGGTGGCGCCGCTGCCAAAATCCTTCCTCGGCGACGATATGGTCTCGCTGGGCGCGAAGGACGGCATGCCCGATATCGGCAGCTACAATCTCGCCATGGTGGTGGCGCCCGACGCCAGCGCGCCGGTCAAGGCCGTCGCCGACCACATCCGCGCGACCTTCGAGCTGTTCCGGGAAACCGGCAAATTCTGAGCTATTCGGCCGCCGCCGCAGGCCGCGCCGCGTAGGCAGTTTCGGTTTGACGCGGCGCGGGGGCTCGCCGCGGTGGCGGTTCGCCCCTGAGGAAGTCGACAATGCTGTCGCGCGCGCGTCGCGCCTCCGGCATATCGATCAGCGGCCAGACGTGGAACATGCCTTCCTCGTAGACGACATCGACCTCGACGCCGGCGGCGCGCGCCTTCGCGGCGAAGATCAGATTGTCGGGGCTGAGAAGGTCGTGCGAGCCTGTGAGCAGCAGCGTCTTCGGCAGCACCGAGAGATCGCCGTAGAGCGGGCTGATATGCCAGTCTGCGCGGTCGATGCCGGCGCTGTAGAGCCGGATCGCCTCGAGCCCGCCGGAAATGCCGAGCCACGGATCTCTGCGCTCGGCCTCGAACACCTCCGGATTGGACAAAGACATGTCGAGGCCGGGCGAGATCAGCACATGACGCGCCGGCAAGGGCAGGCCTTGCTGCGCCGCCATCATGGTGAGCACGACGGCCATGTTGCCGCCGGCGGAATCGCCCATGAAGATGATGTCCTCGGCATCGGTCTCTTCCAGCATGCGCCGGTAGACGTCGCCGACCATGCCGAACATGTCATGGAAATGATGCTCCGGTGCGATCGGATAGATCGGCACGGTGACGCCGAAACCCAGCCGCTCCGCCATCTCGGCGATCAGCACCCAGTGATAGGACGTGATCTGAAAGACGAAGGCGCCGCCATGCAAATAGAGGATGCGCCGGCGCTCGCCGGGTTTCGGCGCGATCTCGTAGACGGGAAAGCCGTCGATGCTGGTCTCGGCGATGTCGAGTCGCGCCTTCAGCGACGCCGGCGGACGATAGTCCTCGGTCTTGCGAGCATATGTGATCCAGCGCTGCAGACTCTCGGGGCTTGAAAATGCCTGCTTGCGGCTGTGCCTGAGAATGAACGAGACGACGTGGCTTTTCAGACTGGGCATCGGATACACGTTCGGCAGAGCCGACTAAGAGAATTCCCCCTACTATTCGAAGATTGTACCTTAACTGAAAATGTCAAGGTTCCACCACGGGCACATCGGCGTGATCCCGATGGCTGCGCCTCACCGCCTTGGCAGCAGCGCGGCGCGTAGCTTGTTGCCGCCGGTCGCCGAGGCCGATTGCCGGCCCCGGCGCCTGCCGAGCAGCTTGCATTTGTCGGCGAAGGTCATCAGCGCGGCGTGTCCAGGAGCAGCGCGTGAAGGGCTGCCTGCGGGTCGCTCGGCGGCGAGGCCGGCCAGCCAATATCCTTCTGGACATGCGCCGGCATGCTGTTCAGCGCCCGGATCGCCTTGTCACGGGCATGGGCCTGCCGGATTGACACGCCGAAGCGGCCGAGATTTTCGAACATCGACATTTTCGTCTCCCTTGAAGAGCGGCGGCCGAGGATTATCCGCGGCCGCCGTTCGATGTCTGCTAAATGTCTCACGCATGTATCGGAGGGATTTCGCGAAAACAGCGTTTTGGTTTCCGGATCAGGCAGATCCGGAAACATTTGCATACAAATGAAATTGAAATACTGGCCGAGAGCCCGTCTATTCGCGCCCGCGCCGTGCCGCGCGCTCCTCGCGTGAGCGCCGGCGTGGGGTGGCATCGCCAGCGGCGCCGTCCTCGCCCACCGCCTTGCGCGGCGGCAGCTTCACCGCGGCGGCCAGCTTCGGGAATGGATCGACCTTGTTCGGCAGCGCCATGGCGTAGACGAAGTGCTCCTGGAACTTCGGCTCCAGCGCGGTCTCGATCTTCTCGATCCTGCTCACCGTCTCCTCGATCTCGCGGCGGTAGCCGCGGTTGAGCAGCGCCATGCGAGCGCCGGCGCCGGCGGCGTTGCCGACGGCCTTGACCTTGTCGAGGTCGCAGTCGGGGATCAGGCCCAGCACCATGGCGTATTTCGGATCGATGAAGGAGCCGAAGGCGCCGGCGAAATGGATGCTGTCGACGTGGTCGGTGTGCTGCTTTTCCATCAACAGCTTGGTGCCGGCATAGAGCGCCGCCTTGGCAAGCTGGATGGCGCGCACGTCGTTCTGGGTGATGGTGATCTTCGGCTCGCCGTCCTTCAGCACATAGGAGAAGGTGCGGCCATGGGAGACGATGCGCGACGAGCGCGCCGCCAGCGATCCATCGACGACGCCGTCCTCGGAAATGATGCCGGCGAGATACATCTCGGCCACCACTTCGATGATGCCGGACCCGCAAATGCCGGTGACGCCGGTCGCCTGCACGCTTTCGGCGAAACCCGGCTGATCGGACCAGAGCTCCGAGCCGATGACGCGGTAGCGCGGCTCGAGCGTTTCGGGGTCGATGCGCACGCGCTCGATGGCGCCGGGCGCGGCGCGCTGGCCGCCGGAGATCTCCGCGCCTTCGAAAGCCGGACCGGTGGGGGAGGAGGCGGCCACGACGCGCGTGCTGTTGCCGAGCACGATCTCGGCATTGGTGCCGACATCGACGATCAGCATCATCTCGTCTTGGCGATGCGGGCCTTCGGAGAGGGTCACGGCGGCGGCATCGGCGCCGACATGGCCGGCAATGCATGGCAGCATATAGAGGCGCGCGCCCTGGTTCAGCTTCAGGCCGAGGTCGGAGGCCTTGATGCGCACGGCGCCGGAGACGGCGAGCGCAAACGGCGCGCCGCCGAGCTCGGTCGGATCGATGCCAAGGAAGAGATGGTGCATGATCGGATTGCCGACGAACACCGCGTCGAGGATGTCGTTGCGCTGGACATTGCCTTCCGCGCAGACCTTGTCGACGAGGCCGGAAACGGCTTCGCGCACGGCGACCGTCATGCCTTCGCGGCCGTCCGGATTCATCATCACGTAGGAGACGCGGCTCATCAGATCCTCGCCGAAGCGGATCTGCGGATTGGACGTGCCGGACGAAGCGGCGACCCGGCCGGACAGCAGCGACACCAGATGCATGGCAATCGTGGTCGAGCCGATATCGCAGGCAAGGCCATAGGCCTCGTTCTTGAGACCGGGCCAGAGCGCGATGACACGGGCGATGTCGCTGTCGGCATCCTTGTGGATGGCAGCGGTGGCGGTCCAGTTGCCCTTGCGCAGGATGCTCTGCACCTGCGGCATGAGGTAGAAGTCGAATTCGAGGTTCTTGAAGCCCCAATCCTTCATCAAGGCGATCTTGAGCCGGTCGAGGTCGCCGAGCGGCTTGTGCATGTCGGGCTCTTCGATCTCGACATAGCACATGCGGATCGCCGTATCGCGGGCGATCACCCTGGTGTCGGCGTCCTTGCGGATGGTCTGGGCGTTGATGACCGTGTCCTGCGGCACGTCGATGACGAGGTCGCCGAGGATCTGTGCCGAGCAGGAGAGGCGGCGGCGTTCAGGCAGGCCGCGCACGCGCTCGTAGCGCTCTTCCTTGGCGCCCTTCGGCGAGATGTGGTCGTTGGACGAGACGATCTTGTGCTTGGCGAAACTGCCTTCCTGTACCTCGATCTGGCAGCGTCCGCAGGTGGCGCGGCCGCCGCACACGCTCTCGACATAGACGCCAAGCTGCCGCGCGGCATCAAGCACCGGCGTGCCGACAGGGAACCGCCCGCGCTTGCCTGACGGCATGAACAGCACGAGCGGATCGGTTATGTTCGGGGGAGGGTTCATATGCAAATGCCTCCCTCTGTCGAAAAAGTCACAATCTCTACCTTATGCCCTCGCCATGCGGGCCTCGCGGCCGCCGCGCCGGCGCCCGCCATTGCCGCCGCCTTCGCCTGGAGCGTTGACCGCTGTTGGCGCCGCGACGGCCTGCCCGCCTTCGGCCGGCTTGTAGTCCTTGTAGGTGCGGATCCAGTTGGTGCAGTTCTCGTCGGTGCCGTTGAGCACATTGGCGCCGCGCACGGCTTCCATTTCCTGCGGGCGGACCGGGTTCATGATGGCGCTCGTCATGCCGGCGCCGATCACCATCGGGATGAAGGCGGCGTTGATGCCATGGCGGTGCGGCAGGCCGAAGGAGATGTTGGAGAGGCCGCAGGTAGTGTTGACCTTGAGCTCCTCGCGTAGCCGGCGCAGCAGCGCAAACACCTGGCGGCCGGCATCGCCCAGCGCGCCGATCGGCATGACGAGCGGGTCGACGACGACGTCATGCGCGGGGATGCCGAAATCGGCGCAACGCTCGACGATCTTCTTGGCGACGGCGAAGCGGACATCCGGGTCCATGGAGATGCCGGTCTCGTCGTTGGAGATGGCGACCACCGGAACGTTGTATTTCTTGATCAGCGGCAGGATGGCCTCAAGCTTCTCTTCCTCGCCGGTGACGGAGTTGACCAGCGGGCGGCCCTTGGCGACCTTCAGCGCGGCCTCGATCGCGGCCGTCACCGAAGAGTCGATCGACAGAGGCAGGTCGACCAGGTTCTGTACGATTTCCAGCGTCTGCACCAAAAGCGCCGGCTCGGTCGCGTTGGGGTCGACGGCGGTGACGCCGGCATTGACGTCGAGCATGGTGGCGCCGCAGGCGGCCTGTTCCAGCGCGTCCTTGATGACGGTCTCGAAATTGCCGGCCACCATCTCGGCGGCGAGCTTCTTGCGTCCGGTCGGGTTGATACGCTCGCCGATCACGCAGAAGGGCTGGTCGAAGCCGATGACGATTTCTCGGGTCGCCGAGGCGACGATGGTGCGGGTCATGAAATCTCTCCGTCGTGATATAAAGAGTTCTTTATATCGTTATCTGTTTTCGTTCAAGTGAATGGTTTTCGCCCGCGCCTCAATGCGCGGTCTTCACCATGTCCACCTGGGTTTCGGTAATCTCGTCGTGCAGTATGTGGTCGAGCCGGTTAGCAACCAGCTGGTCGTCGCGGCGGATTTCGCGCTTCCACGGCTGGCGGCCCTTCAGCACGCCCGATTCATCGACGATCTCGGCGACATATTCCTCCTGGCGATAAGCCATCACATGGACGCCGGACACGCCCGGGATTTCCTTCACCTCGTTGATGATGTCGATGCAGAGCTGCTTGCCTTCCTTCTTCTGGTCCTGCGCGCCTTCGAGCCGCTTGATGACTGCATCGGGAATATGGATGCCCGGAACGTTGGACCGGATCCACTTGGCCGTCTTTGCCGAGGCCAAGGGGCCGACGCCGCACAGGATGAAGCATTTTTCGTGGTAGCCGAGGTCACGCACCTTCTGCATGTAAGTGCGGAACATCGGCACGTCGAAACAGTACTGGCTCTGAACGAATTGCGCGCCGGCGGCGATCTTCTTGCCCAGCCTGTGGGGGCGGAAATCGTAAGGCGGCGCGAAAGGATTGATCGCAGCGCCCAGGAATATCTGCGGCGGCGTCGTCAGCTTGCGGCCCGACAGGAACTTGCCGTTGTCGCGCATGATGCGGCAGGTCTCCAGCAGCGACATGCAGTCGAGGTCGAACACCGGCTTGGCGCCGGGCTGGTCGCCGGCTTGCACCCCGTCGCCGGTGAGGCACAGCATGTTGGCGACGCCCATCGCGGCGCCGCCCAGCACGTCGCCCTGGATGGCGATGCGGTTCCTGTCGCGGCAGGCGATCTGCATGATCGGGGCATAGCCCATGCGGGTGAGCAGCGCGCAGATGCCGACCGACGACATGTGGCAGTTGGCGCCCGAGGCGTCGACCGCGTTGATGGCGTCGACCCAGCCGTCGAAGATCTTGGCGCGGTTGTAGACGTCTTCCGGATCGGCGCTGTCTGGCGGGTTGAGCTCGGTCGTCACCGCGAACTCGCCGCGCCGAAGCACGCGCTCCAGCCGGCCGCGCGAAGAATGGCCGGGCAGGGGATCGAGCGGCAGGTGGATGCCGGCCGGGTTCTCGTCAAGCTGGCGGGCGATCATGCCGAAGCTCCGTTGTTCTGCGGCTTCTGCGCGGCTTCACGCGCGGCGGCGGCCTGCGCGGTAACCCTGAGCCATGCCGAGGTCTCGCGCAGCGACTGATCGACGGGTTTCTGCACGTCCAGGATCTTGTCGCCATGCACCATGTTGCGCGAGCCTTCCCAGGCCTTGACCCAGACGCAGGGCATGTCCGGCTCGACCTCGCAATTGCCGTTGGCGCGCACGCCGCCGCAAGGGCCGTTGCGCAGTTGCTTCGGGCAGTTCATCGGGCAAGACATGCCGGTCGAGGACAGCACGCATTGGCCGCACATGCGGCAGTCGAACATGAAGCCCTTGACGCGCTTCTCGACGAATTTGATCGGGGCTTCGACGCGGCCATAGCCGATGCCCTTCCACAGCGGATGGAGGAGCAAAAACGCGTCCGCGAACCTGCTATAGAACCATTCGAGCAATCGCGAATGCCGCACCGACCACAACCGCACCGCAAAGGAACGCTGGACGCGCCGCTGCGGCGACACGTCCGCCGGCTTGTAGTCGGATTTCGGCGCTGCCTTCTTGACCAGGGTGGCCTGGGTAACCGCCGGCTGTTTTTCAGACATTTTCTTTTCCGCCCGCCTTGACCAGAGCGACCAGCCGCTCGCGGTCATATTTCGCGTCGATCTCGTTGTATGCCTTCTCGACCTCGGCCTCGATGTCGTCGCCGACCGGAACCGGATCGGCCTTGCGCCATTCGGCGAGATAATCGTCGGTGCCGCCGGCCCCGGTGCGCATGGCGCACATGTCGATCGCCTCGGTGAAGCGCAGCGGCAGCTCGCGCTTGGCGTTCTGCCGGCCCTTCTTGACGATGACCTGTGCGGGAATGTCGCGCCAATAGACGACAATCAGATCGGCCATGAAACTCTTGCTCCTTGATGCTGCGAGCATTGCCGCATGCGCCCTTGGGCCGCTTGTTATGGGACGACGCGCGCGCCTTCAAAAGCGACGCTATTGGACGTCGCAAAAAGAAAGGTGAAAATCTCTGATCTCGTTGCAAGCACGGAGGCGTCTCCGTCGTCGATAGCAAGGGACCGGGGAGTTGTCAGTCCTGCCACACTGGCCGTGATTCAGCGAGCCTTGGCAGTCTGGGAAGGGTCTTTGGCGGAGACGTTGCCCACTCCTCAAACTCTCCCATTCGCCAGCTTGGATCGTCACGACAGTCCCGTCCAGCACCTCCATTTCGGCGGCTTCCACAGCCTTGCGCCGGATGAAGTCGCTAAGATTGGTGCGCGCTTGCCGGCAGCAGCTCGAAGAATCTCACGTTCATCAGAGGTGACACGGATACTGACACTGGCCGTGTCGGACATCGGCAGAACTCACTTTCTGTAGGAGAATGGCATAGAGACGACAGTGTTGACCGAGTCTACCAGATGCCTTTCGTAAGGCCGGTCCAAAGATAGAACCAAATGGTCGGGTGATACCATTGCTTCGACGGCAGGCCGGGATCGATCGTCGCGAGCTTTCCGGTCAGCGCATCGCTCGCCGCTTCGACACAGATATCGCGCGAGAATGCCGCCTGCCGCAACGCGTAGCTGGCGATTGTATCGCCACGTCTTGGCTTGCCGCGCGCCTGCTTCAGCACGCCGCCGGTGTCGACGCCGGCATCGACCAGATGCACGGTGGTGCCGAAATTCTGCGCGTCGCCGGAAGCCAGCGCCCAGTAGCCGCCATTCATGCCGCGATATTTCGGGGCAATGCCGGCATGATAGTTGAGCACCGGGCAAGGCATCTTCGCGAGTGTGTCTTTCGACAGCAGCCGGCAGCCGGCAAGCAGCACGACGCCCGGCTTGATCTTCCCGATCGCCTCAAGGCATTCCGACCCGTTGGCGGAAGGTACATGGATGATCGCCTGCCCTTGCCGCGGCTCCGTCTCGAGTTTCTCCTCGGCGACCAAGCGCGCGGTATGGCCGGCAAGGAACCGCTTGCCGAGCCTGGTCAGCACCATCGTGCCGAGCTGGCCGATGGCCGAGATCCAGCCCTGGCGCCGCGCCCGGCCAAGCAGCAAACGCTTTTTGGATTCAGGGGTTTCGAGGATGACGCTCACAGGGCCGACGCGATCGGCGATGACGTTGAGGATGGCCCAGATATGCGGACCGCCCTCGGTGACGACCACAATCTGTCGCGGACTGGATTCCGACGCTGCCATGGCAAGCACCCGCTCTCAACATCGGGCGCATGCTAGGGCGGGCGGGTTAATCCTTGGTGAGCCGTCAGCGCTTGAATTCCATGATGTCGAGCTTCGATTCATAATAGGGCGCGGGGAATTCGATGCGCCATTCGGTAGCGCTGTTGCGGAAGGCGTAGCCGACTTGGTCGCTTTCGGGGCCGCTGCCATAGGGCTTGGCCTTGTCGTCATTGACCGAGAACGAGCCGAGGTAGATCGCGCGCTTCTCGCCGTCGTCGAAGAAGCGGCCCGTGGTGCGCTGCCAGCCGCTGATCTTCTGCAGCCGCCAGCCGGAACCGTCGTCGATCACCTTGCATTTGAACCAGCCATAGATGACGAGCGGGCTCAAGCCGCCGGCCTTGATGGCGCGGCATTTCCAATTGCCGGTCAGGTCCTTGTCGGAGAAAGCGACCAACGGCCTGGCGAGCAACCCATCGAGCTCTCCGACCTCGGCCGGGTCGCCAGTCTTCGCTTCGTCAAGCGCGGCCTTGCGCGTCTCGCCATATTTGTCGAGCCGCGCCTTGTGGCGGCAGTAATCAGCTTCTGCACCTCGCCATCGGCGTAAGCGGGCACGATAGTGCAGAGGCTCAGGCACGCAAACAGAAGCAAAGGCCGGGCATGCATCGGAATTCCCCCTTGGTCAGTTGGTCAGCTGGCTGCCGCCCGTGCCAACTCGCCCGTCAGGTCGCCATAGCCGGTCGGCCGCCGCTCGTAGGCGAGGCCGAGCATTTTGGCGGCCTTCTCGGCGACCTTGTCGAGTTCGGGATCGTCGGTCTGGGCTAGATAGATCAGCTTCTCGTAGTTGCCAAAATAGTCCTTGATCAGTTCGGGATGCCGGTCGAGGCCGAGCGGCTTGATGAAGAATGCCTCGAACTGACGGCAGAGGAAGTCGGTCATGTAGAACGACATCATGTCGTCGTCGGCGACCTTCGCATAGGCGTCCATCCCCTGGTAGAAGGCAAAGCAATGCGGGCCGGCCATGCGCTCGACGCCGTGCTTTTCGATGACGCGGTCGAGCAAGCCGCCGGTGCCGCAATCGGCATAGCCGACGAAGATGCGCCGATAACCTTCCGCCTTGGCCTTCTCGATCGCCTTGTCCATGGCCGGCGCGATGCGGTCCGGATAGAAGTGGAACTCGGCCGGCAGGCAGGTCAGTTCCAGATGGTCGAGCTTGAGCTGCTGCTTGACGGCCAGAACTTCACGCGCAATCATCCCGCAGGCAATGACCAGAAGCCTGTCTGCTTGATTCGGTTGCGTTTTTTGCATCTTGGCCATCAATTCAGCTGAGCCGGCGGTGGATCGAATTTGTTAAACGAGGGAGACACCTGTCCATGAAACTGCTGCGCCTTGGCCCCGTCGCCATTCTCGCCTGCGCGCTTGCTCTCACGGCCTGCGCCAACACCGTCCGGGGCGTCGGCAGGGACGTCAAATCGACGGCCAAGGCGGTCGAGGACACCGTCACCAAGCCCTGATCCGCACGCAGATCCTCCATCATCTGGGAACAAAAAAGCCGCGCTGCAAGGCGCGGCTTTTCTTGTCGGCCCATGTTGTATGCCTTGGTATCAGGCGGAAGCGCGAACGTTGTGCTTGCGCTTCATGTAGCTCTTGGCGGTCTCGACCGCCACCGCCGCGTCGCGGCAATAGGCATCGGCGCCGACGGCCTTGCCGAATTCCTCGTTGAGCGGCGCGCCGCCGACCAGCACGACATAGTCGTCGCGGATGCCCTTTTCTTTCATCGTGTCGATGACGACCTTCATGTAGGGCATGGTGGTGGTGAGCAGCGCCGACATGCCGACGATGTCCGGCTGGTGCTGCTCGATGGCGTCGAGATATTTCTCGACCGCGTTGTTGATGCCAAGGTCGATGACGTCGAAGCCGGCGCCTTCCATCATCATGCCGACGAGGTTCTTGCCGATGTCGTGGATGTCGCCCTTGACGGTGCCGATCACCATCTTGCCCTGCTTGGGCGCCCCGGTGGCGGCAAGCAACGGACGCAGGATGGCCATGCCGGCCTTCATGGCGTTGGCCGAGAGCAGCACTTCCGGCACGAACAGGATGCCGTCGCGGAAATCCTCGCCGACGATGCGCATGCCTTCGACCAGCGCCTCGGTCAGGACCTTGTAGGGCGCCCAGTTGCGCTCGAGAAGGATGTTGGTGCCTTCCTCGATCTCTTCCTTCAGGCCGTCATAAAGGTCGTCGTGCATCTGCTGCACGAGCTCGTCGTCGGAAAGCTCGGAAAGGATGATCTCGTCGTCGGCCATTTTTCCTCGGGCTCCTTGCAGCTCGGAATGCTCGCTGCAGCTTAAAAATCGATGGGCCAATACCTAACCCGCGAGGGCTGGGTAGCCATAGCTGATTTGCGACTTCCCGCAAAAGGAAAGCGACTGAAAAGTTGCCGCTTTTCTTGTCGATTTTGCGACAGGCGTTGGCGCTGGCGGGCCGTTTCCAATAGGGTGCATGACTACGATCCGGCAAGAAGCGGCGGCTCTGATGGGCCGCAAGCCAATTCGGGCCAAATCTTAAGGAAGAACGATCATGAGCGATAACGCGGCAGTCGAGCAGGAAGCGTCGGGCGGCCGACGCGGACGCGGTGCCAGCGGCGGCGCGGCGGCCAGACGCGCGGCGCGCGCCGGCGGCGGTCCGGGCACCCAGCTCACCTACATCAAGCGCAAGATCAACGTCTATGAGGTCCTCGACGAGGAAGGCCTGGCGCTGATCGAGAAGAACACCGACACGGTCCTGGAAGAGATCGGCATCATCTTCCGCGACGACGCAGAGGCGCTCGCGCTGTGGAAGGAAGCCGGCGCGGACGTGAAGGGCGAGCGTGTGCATTTCCCCAAGGGGCTCTGCCGCTCGCTCTTGAAGACCGCGCCTTCGATCTACACCCAGCACGCACGCAATCCCGAGCGCTCGGTGCAGATCGGCGGCAACGCCACGGTGTTCGCGCCGGTCTATGGCCCGCCCTTCGTGCGTGACCTCGACGGCAACCGGCGCTACGCGACGCTCGAGGATTTCCAGAATTTCGTGAAGCTCGCCTATATGGCGCCGTCGATCCATCATTCGGGCGGCACGGTGTGCGAGCCGGTCGACGTGCCGGTCAACAAGCGCCATCTCGACATGGTCTACAGCCACATCAAATATTCGGACAAGCCGTTCATGGGTTCGGTGACGGCGCCGGAGCGCGCCGAGGACACCGTCGACATGGCCAAGATCGTGTTCGGCGACGACTTCGTCGAGAACAACACTGTGCTGACCAGCCTGATCAACGCCAACTCGCCGATGGTGTTCGACGAGACGATGCTCGGCGCGCTGAAAGTCTATTCGCGTCACAACCAGGCCTGCATCGTCACGCCGTTCATCCTTGCCGGTGCGATGAGCCCGGTGACGGTCGCCGGCACGCTGACGCAGGTGCTGGCCGAGGTGCTGGCCGGCGCCTCGTTCACGCAGCTGATCCGTCCTGGTGCGCCGGTGCTGTTCGGTACCTTCGCCTCGTCGATCTCGATGCAGTCGGGCGCGCCGACCTTCGGCACGCCGGAACCGTCGCTGGTGTCCTATGGCGCAGCGCAGCTCGCGCGCCGGCTCGGCCTGCCGTTCCGCACCGGCGGCTCGCTCTGCGCTTCGAAGGTCCCGGATGCGCAGGCGGCTTATGAGAGCGCCAACACGCTGAACTCGACGATCCTCGCCGGCACCAATTTCGTGCTCCACTCGGCCGGGTGGCTCGAGGGTGGTCTCGCCTCCTGCTACGAAAAGTTCATGATGGACATCGACCAGCTCGGAATGACGCAAAAGTTCTCCGAGGGCGTCGACCTGTCGGAAAACGGCCAGGCGATGGATGCCATCCGCCAGGTCGGTCCGGGCAGCCACTATCTCGGCTGCGACCACACGCAGGCGAACTTCCAGACGGCCTTCTATCGCTCCAACATCGCCGACAACAATTCCTACGAGCAATGGCTGGCCGAAGGCGAGAAGACCGCGCCGCAGCGCGCCAACGAGCTCGCCCGCCGCTGGCTGGAAAGCTATGAAGCGCCGCATCTCGATCCCGCCATCGACGAGGCGCTGAAGGACTTCATCGCCAGGAAGAAGGGCTCGATGCCCGACGCCTTCACTTGAAAGGAGCCCGAGTCAGGCCGGGCTAAAGTCGCCAACATCATTCACAAGGAAGTCTGGCGGAGCGCGTTCTCCGACCCGGACCGGAAGGGATGATTGTTTCGCGCGGCACGATTGATGGAATCGCGGCCGCGTTAGCTGCCCATGGACTGATCCTTCGCGGCGGCTTCCGCTTTGACGGCGACGAAGCAGCACCGGGCGGAGCTTCCGGCAGCCCGGCAAGCTCAGCTCTGCTGGTCGGGCAGGCTGGCGCCGCACCCTGGCCGCATTTCCAGCGCTGGCTCGGGAGGCAGCCGCGCCCTGTCGCCAATCCGCTCGACACATGGTCGCGCGAGGTGATCGGCGCGGTCGCGCGAGAGTTCGGCGCCCGCGCGGTGTCACCCTCCGATCGGCCCTATCTGCCGTTCCAGCAATGGGCGACGCGGGCGGAAGGGTTGAAGCCGTCGCCGCTCGGCATCCTCATGCATCCGGAGTATGGGCTCTGGCATGCCTATCGCGGAGCGCTGCTGTTCGAGGAGGAGATTTTCCTTCCCGAGCCTCACGCAGCGATTCACCTTTGCGACACATGCACCGAAAAACCCTGCATGAAATCCTGTCCGGTCGATGCCTATTCCGAGCAGGGTTTTGCGCATGAAGCCTGTCTCGATCATGTGCGTGGGCCTACAGGCGCGCCCTGCCGGACCGGCGGCTGCCTCGACCGCAACGTCTGTCCTTATGGCGCGGACTATCGCTATCCGCCGGAGGCGCAGGCCTTTCACATGGCTGCATTTGCCCGGCTGTAGGATCACGGCCGTCCGCACGAAATCTTGAACGGCGGGCTCCGGGATTGTCTTGCCGGGTCGCTCCAGCCGGATATCTATTCGGCGACAATCAAGAGGGCATCATGGCGAAGCAAGAGATCGAGATCGAAACCAGGGACGGCAAGGCGAAAGCGGGGCTCTTCCGACCGGCGGCTGCGACGAAGGCCGGCGTCATCCTCTATATGGACGCGTTCGGGCCGCGCCCGGCGCTCGATGCGATGGCGGAGAGGCTCGCTGGACAACGCTATGCCGTGCTGGTCCCCGATCTTTTTTATCGCAATGCGCCCTATGGTCCGTTCGATGCCAAGACTGCCTTCACGGTAGAGGAAACCAAGACCAAGTTGATGGCGCTGGTGACCGGTACCACGCAGGAGATGACCATCCGCGATAGCGCGGCTTTCCTCGACGCGCTCGCCGCCGAAGGCATCAGCGGGCCGATAGGCGTCGTCGGCTACTGCATGGGTGGCGCGCGGGCGCTGAATGCGGCGGCGACCTATCCGGACCGCATCGCTGCCGCGGCAAGCTTCCACGGCGGCAATCTGGCAAGCGATGCCGCCGACAGCCCGCACCGCAAGGCGGCGTCGATCAAGGCGCGCGTCTATGTTGGCACCGCCGGCGTCGCCGCAGCTTCCCCCCGGAGCAATCGGCGCGGCTGGCCGGGGCGCTCAGGGTCGCCGAGGTCGATCATACCATCGAGAACTATGTCGGCGTCGGCCATGGCTGGTGCATCAAGGACCACAGCGTCTATGACGAGGGGGGTGCCGAGCGCCACTGGAAGCGGCTGACGACGTTTTTCGGCGAAACACTGGGCTGAGGTGTGCCGATATTCAGGTGATGCCGGCCTGCAAGTGGCGGCCTCCTGCGCTTCCGGCCTTCGCCGGTCGAAGCATCCATGACATGAGAGTGGCGTGGCAGCTAAGGCTACGGCCGGCGAAGGCCGGTGCTCACGTACTTCAAGTACGCTCCGCTCCGGTTCTCGGAAGCCACCACTTTCGGCTCGGCCTGACCTGAATCTCGACACACCTCGTCAGCTGGGCTGACCGGCTCCGCAAAAAAAGATCTTTCCATCGTCCCAAGGATTAGCCATTAGCCTTCGTCCAACAGGCAAATGACGGCGATGATGCTGGACGACAGCGAAGCCTCCGATGCCGAATTGATCGGGCGGGCGAGGGGCGGAGACAGGGGGGCTTTCGGCACACTGCTCGAAAGGCACTATGGCTTCGTCTATCGCGCCGCCTATCGCTGGTGCGGCCGCAAGGCAGACGCCGAGGACATCGCCCAGGACGTCTGTGTCCGGCTCGGCCGGGCGATCCGCGACTATCAGGGCAATGGTGCCTTCACGACATGGCTCTACGCCATGACGCTGAACGCCGCGCGCGACATGATGCGCAAGCGGGCGCGCGACACCGCCAATACCGAGGCTTTCGGCACTTATGCGCTGATTGCGGCGACGGAAGTCCATGACCCGACCGAGGCGCTGTGGGGAGCGGTGCGGATGCTGCCCGACAAGCAGCGCGACGCGGTACTGCTCGTCTACGGGGAAGGGCTTAGCCACGCAGCGGCGGCGGAGGTAATGGCGATCTCGGAGACGACGGTTTCCTGGCACATCCATGAAGCGAAGAAACGGCTGAAAATGCTCATGCGTTCAGCCGGGGAAGTGTGACCATGGTCGACGACAACGAACTCGAAAGGCTGCGCGACCTCGCAGTTCCGGCGCCCGACGGCGAAGCGAAGGCGCGCGCTTTCGCCACCGCGATGCACGCCTTCGACGGCCAAGAAAAAATTTCGACCGCCCCCCAAGGAACGGCAGCAGGCCTTCGTCTCACGGAGCGAGCAAGAACGCTCTGGAGAGAGATCATGCAACGGAAACTCATCGCCACGCCGGCCATCACCGCGCTGGTTGCGCTGCCCATCGCAGGATATGCCGCTTTTCAGATGTTGAAGGAGCAGCCGTCCGTTATCGGCGGCAACGACGGTAAGGTGACCGAGACGTTGGCCGACAAACCGGCGGCCCAGAAGCCCGCGGCCAACGGGCTGGCGACCAACGAACCGCTGGCGGCCGCGCCCGCCAAGGAGAAGAAGACCGACGCCGACAGCAAGAGGCGTGTCGAAGATGAGGCGCAGGTCGCGCCGGCATCGCCGCCGAAGCCGGCGACCGAGGTCGACAGCCTGGCCAAGCAGGAAATGGCGCCCGAGGCGCTGCCCGCGCCGGGGCCGGCGGAGAGCGGTCAACTCGCAACCGGCGGGCGCGCGAACGCCCAAGCGCCAATGGCGGCGATGCCGCCCGCCCAAGCGCCTGCTGGCGCCGTCGCCGATTCCAAGCTGATGGTGCAGCCCTCGCCGATGCCGGCCGACCAGATGCAGCCGCAGGAGGAAAACCGCGACCGCATCGAGACCTTCAAGACCAATCCGGTGCACGAGGCCGCCCAGGATCCGGTCTCGACCTTCTCGATCGATGTCGACACGGCCTCCTATTCCTTCGTCCGGCGCTCTCTGAAGCAAGGCGCTCTGCCGGACCCCGACACGGTCCGTGTCGAGGAGATGATCAACTACTTCCCCTATGGCTGGAAGGGACCGGATTCGGCCGCGACGCCGTTCAACTCGACCGTCACCGTCATGCCGACGCCGTGGAACGAGCGCACCAAGCTGATGCATGTCGCCATCAAGGGCTTTGACGTGAAGCCGGCCGAGCAACCCAAGGCCAATCTGGTGTTCCTGATCGACGTTTCGGGCTCGATGGACGAGCCGGACAAGCTGCCGCTCTTGAAGTCGGCCTTCCGGCTGTTGGTCAGCAAGCTGAAGCCCGACGACACCGTCTCGATCGTCACCTATGCCGGCAACGCCGGCACCGTGCTGATGCCGACGAAGGCGGCTGAGAAGCAGAAGATCCTTTCGGCCATCGACAACCTGGAGCCCGGCGGGTCGACGGCCGGCGAGGCCGGTATCAAGGAGGCCTACAAGCTTGCCCAGCAGTCATTCGTCCGGGACGGCGTCAACCGGGTGATGCTTGCCACCGACGGCGATTTCAATGTCGGCCAGACCGACGACGACGACCTCAAGCGGCTGATCGAGAAAGAGCGCAAGACCGGCGTGTTCCTGTCGGTATTCGGCTTCGGCCGGGGCAATCTGAACGACCAGATGATGCAGACCATCGCCCAGAACGGCAACGGCACGGCCGCCTATATCGACACGCTCGCGGAAGCCGAGAAGGTGCTGGTCGAGGATGCTTCGTCGACGTTGTTTACCATCGCCAAGGACGTCAAGATCCAGGTCGAGTTCAACCCGGCCAAGGTCTCGGAATACCGCCTGGTCGGCTATGAGACCCGCGCCTTGAAGCGCGAGGATTTCGACAACGACCGTGTGGATGCCGGCGATATCGGCTCCGGCCATTCGGTGACGGCGATTTACGAGATCACGCCGAAGGGCAGCGGCGGCGAGCAGGTCGATCCGCTGCGCTACGGCCAGGCGAAAGTCGACAATGGCGGCGTTGCCAACGCGGGCGAATATGCCTTCGTCAAGATCCGCTACAAGCTGCCGAACGAGAACATCTCGAAGCTGATCACCACGCCGGTGACCGCCGCCAACGAGGTGTCGTCCTTCGACGAGGCTGGCGCCGACCAGCGCTTCTCGGTCGCGGTCGCCGCCTTCGGCCAGAAGCTGCGCGACGAGGACCAGACGGCGAATTTCGGCTATGACCGGATCCTGGAAATCGCCAACGCCGCCCGCGGCGCCGATCCGTTCGGCTACAGGGCCGAATTCCTGTCGCTGGTGCGGCTGGCCTCGTCGCTGGACGGCAACAAATAGCATAGGCCGGATTGAGCGAAAGCCCGGCGGGCAAAACCCGCCGGACTTTTGTTGATCGTTAAATTGCGCGGCTTTTGCGGAACTTCATCGCAATGCCCTCCTGTTAGTCAAAGCTGATAGAGGGTTTTGAGGGAATGGAATTGCATATCACGGGGAACGCGACACCGACGGCGGGCAACCTTCCGGCGCCAGCGCCGTCCGCCCCGTCGGCGGAATCCGCGCGTATCAGGAATGACGTTGACGCGGCCCGCAACACGGCGCTCTCAGCGCTGAACAATGATCGCTTCCGCGTGATGCTGGAACAGATAAGCGATCCGCGCGCGTCCGGCGCGTTGATGACCATGGGCGCCGGCAACAACAGCGGTCGCGCCGCTACCGACCTCAATACAGCACTGTCGCGTTACGCCGAAAACAGCGAATAAAGCAGGCCTGCTTAGGCGCGGTTTCGGCGACGCTCGCGGCGTGCCCCGCTGGTCTCGGGGGTGTTTGCCGTCGCCGCCTTGTTGCGCATCGGACCGATGCGCTCGACGATCGTCTCGACCGTCGGGCGTGTCGACTTTTTGTGGCCGTCGAGCGCTTGGCGCATCGCGGCAAGATGGGCGAACGAGGTGCCGCAGCAGCCGCCGACGATCTTGGCGCCGGCATCGACCGCCAGCCTGACATAGTCGGCCATCAACTCCGGCGTGCCGGAATAGTGGATCTCGCTGCCACGGAATTCCGGGATGCCGCAATTGCCCTTGACGATCACGGTCGCTTCCGGCTTCGCGTCGGTCATGTCGAGCAGCGAGGCCAGGATGTCGGCGGCGCCGACGCCGCAATTGGCGCCGACGCCGAGCGGAGGCTGCGACAGCCCGTCGGCGACGCCGTGGATGTCCTTCGGCAGCAGCCCCATCATGGTGCGGCCGGCGGTGTCGAAGGAGCCGGTATAGGTGTAGGGCAGGCCGACGCGGATCGCGGCTTCCGCCGCCGCGCGGATCTCGTCGGGCGCCGACATGGTCTCGATCCAGGCGACTTCGGCGCCGCCGGCCTTGAGGCCTTCGATCTGCTCGGCGAAGGCGTCGACCGCGTCCTCGTAGGTCATGGCGCCAAGCGGCACTAACAGCTCGCCGGTAGGTCCGACGGAGCCGGCGACGATCACCTTCCGGCCGGCCTTGTCGGCGACGGAGCGGGCGATCTCGGCGGCGCGCTTGTTCAGTTCGCCCACCCGGTCCTGGGCGTGATGCAGCTTCAGCCGGTGACGGGTGCCGCCGAAGGAATTGGTCAGGATGATGTCGGCGCCGACATCGACGAAATTTTGATGCAGCGTGGCGATGGTTTCGGGCGACGTCTCGTTGAGCAGCTCCGGCGCTTCGCCGGCCTCGAGTCCCATCGCGAACAAATTGGTGCCGGTGGCCCCATCAGCCAGCAGCACGCCTTTTTCGGCAAGCAACGCGTCAATGGGGTTGGTCGCGGTCATGGCTTTGGCTTTCGCTCCGGAATTCGGATAACGATATAAAGAAGTCTTTATGTCTAGTCAATGAGTTTGCGGCCGCAATCAGGGTGTCCGCCTCTACGGTCAGGGAGTAATCTCGACCTCGATCTCGGTGCAGACGCCGCCATTGGTCGGATGATGGTCGACCGAGCAGGCGGTGACGACGAGCAGCAGGTCCTGCTCGGCGCGCAGCATCACATAGCTGCCCGGCGGATTGATCGAGGCTTCGACCACCAGCGTGCCGTCTGGCTGCGGCATGGAGTTCTGGAAGAGGTCGACGGGGTCGGGCGCGAAGGGCAGTTCGATCCCTTCCGTGCCGAGCGCCTTCATCAGATTGTCGCGGCAGTTCGGATGGTTCGGCAATCCGGCACGCTCGTAGAGCGCGCTGTCGCAAGCCGGGTAGAGCATGTCATGCGGGCCGGGCGAGGCATCCTCGATCAGGGTGAGCATTGGCTTGCCCGCGGCGCTGTAGAAATGGTCGCCGGGTTTCGGGAACAAGCGCTCGGTGATGTCGCGGGTCTGCGAGGTGCTCAGCCAGTCGAGCCCGCCTTCGGTCGAGAAGGCCCAAAGGTCGGAGACCTGCTGGCCCTGGGGATCGATGATGCGGATCAGATCGCCGCGTTTGACGCGCACGGAACGGCCGGATTGCGGAGGAACGACGATACGATGTGGTTCTTGCATGGGTTTCCCTGAAACGACGACGCCGGCCGGGCTGGCCGCATGCCAACATGACGATGATCGCAGCCTTCAGACAGAGCCTGAGGGGAAGGACATCCCGGCAAGCCTCTGCGTGAAACTCGCCGCCTCATGCGCGTTGACGTCGGCGGCGCGGATCAGATTGTCGAAATGGCTGGTCAAGGTGCGGACCGGTTGGGTGGCGTTCAACACCAGATACATGTCGCCGACATAGATCGCGGCGCGATAGGGTCCGAAGATCGTGTAGGGGATCGAATAGCGCATGCGGCCGTCATAGAGGAACAGCCGGAAGGTCGGGTAAAGGTCGTCGAGGAGCGTTGCCATGTGCAGCAATTGCCTGCGGCGCTCGGCTTCCGGAAAACGGTCCCAGACGCCGAGACCGCGCGCGAAGATCTCCAGCGTGTGGCGCGGCATGCAGACCTCCATGTCGGTCTCCGGCCGCCTGTTGTAGTCGATGCGGTACTGCGTTTCGCCGGCCTGCGCCTCGCGGCTCTTGTTGGCAATGCCGGCCTCGTATTCGACCAGCGCCTCGGTGCGCAGGAGGTCCGGTATGCCCGCCGGCACATAGCGGATCTTGGTGCCGACCGCCTCGGCATGCCACTTGGCAAGCAGCGTGCGGTCGAAGCCGTCCGGCGCCTCTTCGATCTCCAGGCTTTCGCGAATCTCGCCGGTGACGCCTTCGTCCTGGCTCAAGCCCAGCAGCCAGTCGAGCGACACCTTGAACTCGGCCGCGATGTTGAGGAGCGTCTCGGCGCGGGGCAGGCGCGTCGAGGCGCCCGACAGGAGCTGCGAGAGCGCCGAACGGTCGATGCCGACGGCGGCCGCGAAGGCCGACTGGTTCAAGTCGGAACGTGTCAAGAGCAATTTCAGACGCTCCCGGAAGGTCGTCGACAGATCGCGCTTGTCCATCACGCTGCTCCTGTTCGGAAGAGGAAAAATTTGCGCCGAGGCCGTTCCGATCGCAGCTCAGGCGTAAATGAATCCCCAAGATTGTTTACAATATATAACATATGCGGCTGGAAATGCGCATTCGCAACAGTTTGTGCGCTTTGTCGCGTTGCGACAACGGAAGGCTCCTGACACAATATTGTCAGGAATCAAACCGGTTCCGGCGACTGGAAGGCAGTGGTCGATAGCATGACTGGCATAAGCAAGAGACGCAGCAGCGCACCGGCCGTGGAATGGCCGACCGTATTCCTCGCATTCTTCTGCTACGGCGCCTGGCTCGCCACCGGCTTCCTGCTCTGGCCTTCCTATCCGCTTCTGGCGCTTGGCGCGCTCGCCCTGATCGCGGCCCTGCAATCCTCGCTGATGCATGAAGTGGTGCATGGCCATCCAACCCGTAATGCCAGGATCAACGAAGCCGTCGTTTTCCTGCCGATCGGCATGGTCTGGCCGTTCCGCCGTTTCAAGACGATCCATCTTCGCCATCATGCCGACGAGCGGCTGACCGATCCGCTGGACGATCCGGAAAGCTATTATCAGGCGCTGTGGATGCATGAGGAATTGCCGCCGGCAATGAAATTCCTGCTCAGGATCAACAATACCATGGCCGGTCGCTTCATCCTCGGCCCATGGCTGTCGTCGATCGGCTTCTTCATCGACGATGCGAAGCAGATCGCCGCCGGCGACAAGGCCATCCGCCGGGCATGGTTGCTGCACGCCGTCGGCCTTGCCTTGCTAGTGCCGATCGTGACTTATGGTTTCGGCATCCCGCTCTGGCTTTACATTCTGGTGCCGGTGTGGCTCGGCCAGTCACTGATCTCCGTCCGTACCTATGCCGAGCATCAGTGGTCGGAACACCCGGAGGGCCGCACGATCATTGTCGAGCGGTCGCCGCTCTCCCTCCTATTCCTCAACAACAACCTGCATTTCGTGCACCACAAGAGCCCGACGGTCGCCTGGTACAGACTGCCGAAGATGTTTCGCGATCGCCGCGAAGAATGGCTGCGGATGAACAACGGCTATGTCTATCCGAATTATTTCGCGCTGATCAAATCCTACGCCTTCAAGGCCAAGGAGCCGGTTGTGCATCCGGTGCTGCGGCGCGCGCCCGAGCCCGGCCGCGCCTTCAAGCCGCGCATCAGAGCGCGTAATGTGAATGGACTTGGAACGGCTCCAGTGCCGGCTGAGCCGCCCAAGGAATAATTCGACTTTCCGCGACTGCTTTTTCGCCGCGGGACGCAGGCGTCGAAGGGCGCCTGTTTTTGGAAGCTGTTCGTCATGAGTAAGTTGGTTGCGGCCTTGCCGATGTATGACTGGCCCGAGATGCGCGGCGAGGTCGACGCACAATGGGCGCGGCTCCGCGACGCCTTCCGGCAGAGGGGCATCGATGCGCCGGAAGCTGTGGCGCGCAGCAATCGCGACCTGCCGTCGGTGCCTGACGGCATTCGCGACGGCGCTGGAAAGCTGATCGCGCCGGACCCGGCGACATTGCCCCCGGACGAGTTCGATTTCCATCAGCTTTGGCTGAGCCCGGCGCTGCTCTTCGGACAGACCTGCTGGGGGCCGATGGACCTGGGTTTGGCCCGGCATGTGCAGGTGATTGCCCAGCCGAACTACGACGAATTCGAGGGCGGCCAGGGCGAGCTCTATTCCAGCGCGCTGGTCATGCTTGCCGATGGCGGGCCCTCGCTTGCGTCGCCCGCAGATGGCAAAGCCGTCGTTCCGCTCGATCTCATCCGCGGCAAGCGCTTCATCTTCAACAGTCCGGAGTCGATGTCCGGACTGCACGGATTGACGCGCGACCTGGAGGCGATGGCCGAAAGCCTCGACATCTTCGCCTCGCGCAGCGAAAGCGGCGGCCACCGCTCATCGATCGTCGCCATCGCCGAGGGCAGGGCCGATATCGCCGCGATCGACTGCCAGAGCTGGGCGTTGGCGCAGCGTTTCGAGCCGGCCGCACGGCGCGTGAAAGTGGTCGGCTGGACGGCAAGGCGGAAGGGGTTGCCCTTCATCACCGCCAGGACAACGCCGGCGGATGTGATTGCGTCCATGCGCGAGGCTGTCGCCTCAACCGCCAAGCAATCGTTCGTCCAGCGGGTAGGCTGAGAGCTTTTCGTTGCCGGTCTCGGTGATCAAGACCTGCTCCTCGATCTTGACGCCCTCGCGCCCGCCAAGCCGGCCGATATAGCTTTCCACGCACAGCACCATGCCCGGTTCGAGCACGCCGTCGGGCGTGTCGTCCGTCCAGTCGCTGGCATGCGGCAGGGTCGGATACTCATCCGCCAGTCCGATGCCATGATAGAGCACGCCGTAGCGGGTCGGGAAATAATCGCCGGGCGGCACCGCCGAACGCTCGACCAGGTCGCGGAAGGAGATGCCCGGCCGCAACAGCTCGGTATTGTAAGCGATCTGGTCGGCAGCGATGCGGAACAGGTCGCGCTGCTCGTTCGATGGCCTCCCGTCGCCGCAGAGCCAGGTGCGCGAGAGATCGGCGCAGAAGCCATAAGGGCCTATGAGGTCGGTGTCGAAGGCGACAAGATCGCCGTCCTCGACGATGCGCGAGGAGCATTCCTGGAACCACGGGTTGGTGCGCGGCCCCGACGACAAGAGCCGCGTCTCGATCCATTCGCCGCCGCGCGCGATGTTGCCGCGATGCAGTTGCGCCCACAGCTCGTTCTCGGAAATGCCGGGCTTCAGGGCCGCTTCCATCTCGCCCATCGCCGCCTCACAGGCGACGATGGCGCGACGCATGGAGAGGATCTCGTCGGGTGACTTGGTCAGGCGCGCATTCTCCATCACCGCCTCGCCATTGCCGACCGCGATGCCGCGGCGGGCGAGCTCCCCGAGGCCTTCCGGATCGATGTGGTCGACCGCGATGCGGCGATTGCCGCCGCCGTGCTCGGCAACAAGGTCGGCGATGCCGGCGGCCCAGCGCCGGACCTTCCGGTCGGTCAGCTCGCCGCTGTAGAGATATATCCACGACACCGCCGGCCGCACCTCGTCGACGACGCCGGAATGGTCGGACAGATGCTCGCAGGAGAAATAGTCGAACAGCACCACCGGACCGTCTGTCGCCACAAAACAATGGCGGGTCGGATTGTGCGCGACCCAGAGCTGCATGTTGGTCGAATCTGTCGCGTACCGGATGTTGACCGGGTCGTAGAGCAGGGCGCCGGCATAGTCGCGGCGCTTGAGCTCGGCGCGGATTCGGTCCAGCCGGTATTTGCGCATAGCCGGCAGGTCGGGCGCCGCAATGCCTGCCGCCGCCCATTCGGTTTCCGCTTGCGCGCCATAGCCCAGCACATGCTGGTTGAGCGCGGCAGCCTTGTCGCGGGAAGCCTCGCGCAGCGCCTCGACCGAGGCCGGCTCGAACGGCATGATCTTGCGATGCCGGCCAAAGCGTTGCTTGTCCATGCGGTTCCCCTACGGCGCCCCGATCTTGTGCAGCCTCGTTATGGTCACCTGGCGCGGCATGCCCCCGAACAACTGCGGCACCGCGATGTGCCGATGAACGGTGTCCATGACGTAGCCGGCCTCGGTGATCCTGTCGAAAATGACCGATGCCGCCTCTTCGTCATCCGCCAGCACCAGCACTGCGGGCTCGCGGATCGACTTGGCGAAATCGGGTATCTCGTCGTCGAGCACGACGAGATCGGGATCGACCAAGCGAAGATTGCCGATCCAGAACCAGTTTGAGACCACCGTGCCGACCGGCCCCTCGGCGGTCAGCTGACGCTGGAGCGAAGCGTAGTCAATCCGCACGATGCTGCCGCGGTTGTCGCCGCCGTGGACGTGCATGTACCAGCTTACCGGCAGCGCCAATATGGCGATCACGGCGCCGACGAAAACGATCGTCGCTTGCGTCTTCCTGCCCCTTTCCCCCATCGCATCCAGCCGCATGGCAAGGGCAGCCGGCAGCAGCACAAATACGGGAAGCATCCAGCGATCGCGAAACTGCGTCACGCCGCCCGCCAGCACCACCACGAGCGTGATTAGCAAGGCGAAGGCGATCGCCCGCCAGACCAGCTTCTCCGGCCACGGTGCGGCCTCGGGCGTTGGTGCGGGTTCTTTGCGTGCCAGGAAAAACGCCACCGCAAAGATCGCGACCGGCAACCCGGCGAAATTGAGTATCGCATTGCCCAACCCGAGGATGCCGCGAGACAAGGTCTTTGCTGCGCTGCCGCCCTCGGCGACGCCCAAGCCCCCGCTGTGCGCCAGCAGGTCCCCCAGATGCGTGAGGCTCCAGTAAAATGTCGGCAGGCAGGCAAGGATCGCCACCACCATGCTGATCAGGAAACGACGGTCGAAGATCGCCTCACGCGTTTCGCGAAGCGACAGCGCCGCAAGGAACAGCGCGGCGAGAAAGATCACCACATTGTATTTCGACAGCATGGCGGCGGCCGCCGCCAGGCCAAGCAGCGCATAGGCGGCTGCCGAGCGCCGTTTCTGCAGCTCGACCACCGCCAGCAGCAGCAGTGAGGAAAAACAAAAAACCGCGACCGAGTGGGTGAGGGCATGCTGCATCTCCCACACGATCTGCGGAAACAGCAGCAGGCCGAACATGGCGGCGGTCGCCGCGCGGTTTGAGTAGCTCAGGCGGCGCACCGCGGCGAAGCAGGCGATCAATCCGCCGGCCAGCAGAGCGTATTTGACGATCTTGAGCGCGAGGATGCTGGTTCCAACCAGCGAGGCCGCGAGGATGCCGAGCCAGGTGTATAAAGGCGGCTGCGAGCTGCCGTAGCCAGCCGCGAGGAACTGCATCGCCATCAACTGTTCGGAGTCGTCGACGCCCACGCTCGTGCCCACGAAGTGGGACAAGAGCGTCATCGCCACGATCTGCACAAGGCAATATGCAAGGGCGAATGCGACCGCGGCGCTGAAAGGGCCGACCCGTCCGTCGCAGAGCCAGTCGGTCCATTTCTCTAGCAGCCGCAAGGGGGTCGTCTTCTCATCTGATGCATGGGTGGCCGGTTGCTTTATAGCCGGCCACCCTCGCGATCCAAAGAGCCGTTGCCGCTCTGGCTTTTTGCCTTTCGCAATTCCGGACGGAAAACCGCGACACACTTTTCCTGGAATTGCTTTATGCTCGCATCTTCTCGCCGCTCGGGTCGAAGGGCGGCTCGACATTGATGCGGGCCGGACGGCGGCGACCGAGGATCTCGATCTCGAACAGGCCGGCGCTCTCGTCTTCCGCGAGGGCTGCCGGCACATAGCCCTGCGCCATCGACTTCTGCACGTAATGCGCATAGCCGCCCGAGGTGACCCAGCCGACGACGCGCCACTCGCCGTCGACGATGCCGCGCACGGCGGAAGCGCCTTCGGCGGCCTTGGAGCCACGCACTTCCTTGCCGGTCTCATCGAAGCGCGGCGCGCCATACCCATGCAGCTTTTCCACCGTGCCGTAGTCCTTGCTGACCTTGGCCCAGATCGGCTCGTCGCCCATCACGTCGGCATCCGCCGCATCGACGATGAAGGAGACGCGGCGCAGCTTCGGCCCTTGCGCCTGCTCCTTGGCTGACGCTTCGCGGCCGATGAAGTCGTTCTTCTCCAGCTTGATGAAGCGGTCCATCGAGCCTTCGAAAGGACCGTAGATCGGCCGCAACTCGCGAAACCAGGTCGGAAAATTCTTTTCCAGACGCATCGACAGCAGCGCGCGCATGCCGAAATCGACCAGACCGAATTCCTCGCCGGCTTCCTTGATCGCCCTGTAGACGAGACGCTGATAGGCGGGCGCCATCCACATCTCATAACCCAGGTCGCCGGTATAGGTGATGCGGTTGACCATGCAGGGCGCGCCGCCGACCGCCATCTCGCGGAAGTCCATGAAGCGGAAGGCCTTGGTCGAGACGTCGACGTCGACCAGTTTCTGGAGCAAATCCCGCGCGCTCGGCCCGGCGATGGACAGCCCGACCAGCGTCTGGTCGAAGCGGTGGATGCGCACCGAACCATCCTTCGGCAGATGCTTCTCGAACCAGCGCATATGATATTTCTGCGCCGCCGACGAGCCCCAGATCATGAAGCGGTCCTCACCGGTCTTGGCGATGGTGAAGTCGCCGATCAGCTTGCCGAATTCGTTGACCATGGGGGTCAGCACGATGCGACCGGTATTCGGCATACGGTTGGTCATCAGCCGGGTGAGGAAATCCTCGGCCGCCGGCCCCGACACCTCGTATTTGGCGAAGTTGGCGATCTCGGTGACACCGACCCGCTCACGCGTGGCGCGTACTTCCTCGCCGATCGGACCGAAATCGTTCGAGCGGTGGAAAGAGACGATGTCCTTCGGCTCCATGCCCTTCGGCGCGAACCAGAGCGGGGTTTCGAGGCCCCACGAGTCACCCATGACGGCGTTGTTGGCGAGCATGGTGTCGTAGAGCGGCGTCGTCTGCGCGGGCCGCGCGGCCGGCAGCTCCTCGTTCGGGAAGCGAATCGAGAAGCGCCGCGAATAGTTCTCGCGCACCTTGGCGTTGGTGTAGCGCAGCGTCGCCCATTCGCCGAAGCGGGCGACATCCATGCCCCAGACGTCGAAGCCGGGATCGCCGTGGACCATCCAGTTGGAGAGCGCGAGGCCGACGCCGCCGCCTTGGCTGAAGCCGGCCATGACGGCGCAGGCGCACCAGAAATTGGTCAGGCCCTGCACCGGGCCGACCAGCGGATTGCCGTCGAGCGCGAAGGTGAAAGGACCGTTGATGATCTGCCTGATTCCGGCCTTCTCGATGCCCGGGAAATGCTTGAAGCCGATCTCTAGCGACGGCGCGATGCGGTCGATGTCGGGCTGCAGCAATTCATGGCCGAAATCCCACGGCGTGTTGACCGGCGACCACGGCTTGCAGGCCTTCTCATAGGTGCCGAGCAAGATGCCGTTGCGCTCTTGGCGGGTGTAGATCTCGCCCTTGAAGTCGAGCACGCCGATCATCTCGCGGCCGGTCGACTTGTTGAATTCCTCGACCTCCGGCATCGGCTCAGTGAGCAGGTACATATGCTCCATCGCCAGCACCGGCAGCTCGACGCCGACCATGCGGCCGATCTCGCGCGCCCACAGCCCGCCGCAGTTGACGACATGCTCTGCCTTCACCGTGCCTTGCTCGGTGACGACGTTCCAGGTGCCGTCGACCTCCTGCGTCAGCTCGACGACGCGGTTGCGCAACACGATCTCGGCGCCGAGTTTTCGCGCGGCCTTGGCATAAGCGTGCGTCGTGCCCGACGGATCGAGATGGCCCTCGACCGGATCCCACATGGCGCCGACAAAATTGGTCTCATCCATCAGCGGGAACATCGCCTTCGCTTCCGAAGGCGTGATCAGCTCGGTGTCCATGCCGAGATAGCGGCCCTTGGCGTGAGCCAGCCGCAGGAAGTCCATGCGCTCGGGCGTGTCGGCCATCATCACGCCGCCGGTCAAATGCAGCGAGCAGGACTGGCCGGAAAGCTCCTCGATCTCCTTGTAGAGCTGCACCGTGTAGGCCTGCAGCTTGGCGACGTTGGGGTCGCCGTTCAAAGTATGGAAGCCGCCCGCCGCGTGCCAGGATGAGCCGGAGGTCAGCTCCGAACGCTCGATCAGCACGATGTCGGTCCAACCGGCCTTGGCGAGATGGTAGAGCACCGAGCAGCCGACGACACCGCCGCCGATGACAACCGCTTTTGCGTGGGATTTCATGAAGATAGGTCCGTTTTTTGGGAGAGTGAATCGAGTGAGCGTGGCGTGAAGACAAAGCGGAGATCGGATACAGCGATGTTTTCGGCCGGCCTGCCATCAAGCGCGGCAAGCGAAGCTCGACGGAGTGGGGGTCTACTGTTCATCAAATGAATACGGATGATCAGAAGTCGGTCGGCGCGCCGCCTTCGGCACGGCGCTTCTCGACGAAGTCGTTGAGTTCCTCGCGGATGGCCGGATCCATGTAGGGCTCCTCGTAGGAAGCAAGGCGCTCCTTCCACACCTTGTTCGTCCGCTCCAGCGCCGTCGGCGAGCCGGCCTCGGCCCAGGTCTCGAAATTGCGCCAATCGGAGACGATCGGCGAGTAGAAGGCGGTCTTGTAGCGTTCCTGCGTGTGCTGGGTACCAAAGAAATGCCCGCCCGGGCCGACCGACTGGATGGCGTTGAAGCCGAGGGCGTCCTCCGACAGATCGAGCGGGGTGAGGAATTCCGCCACCATCTGCAAAAGGTCGATGTCGAGGATGGTCTTTTCGTAAGAGCAGCGCAGGCCGCCTTCCAGCCAGCCGGCACCGTGCATCATCAGATTGCCGCCGCCCTGGATCGCGCCCCAGAGCGAGAACACGCTTTCATAGGCGGCCTGCGCGTCGACCGTGTTGGCGGCGCAGGTGTTCGAAGTGCGGTAGGGGATTCGATAGCGGCGGGCAAGCTGGCCGCCGACGAGCTGCGCCTTCATGTATTCTGGCGTGCCGAAGGCCGGCGCGCCCGACTTCATGTCGACATTGGAGGTGAAGCCGCCATAGCCGACCGGCGCGCCCTTCTTCACCATCTGCGCGAAGGCGATGCCGGAAAGCGCCTCGGCGTTCTGCTGCACCAGCGCGCCGGCGACGGTGACGGGGGCCATGGCGCCGGAGAGCGTGAACGGCGTCACGATCACAGCCTGGCCCATGCTCGACATCTGGATGATGCCTTCCATCATCGGCACGTCGAGCTTGAGCGGTGAATTGGTGTTGATGATGGTGAAGACCGACGGCTCTTCCATGAGTTGCTCGCGGCTGACGCCGCGCGCGATGCGGGCGATCTCGATGCCGTCGACGTTGCGTTCCTTGCCGAGCGAATAGATGTGGAAGACCTTGTCGGTCAGCATGGCGAGATCGCGGATGCATTCCAGATGCCGGACCGAAGGATGGATGTCGATCGGCTCGACCGGATAGCCGCCGGTGCATTGCAGGATGTTGTGCATCTGCGCCAGGCGCAGGAAGTTGCGGTAGTCGGCCTGGTTGCCGGGCCGCCGGCCGCGATCGAGGTCGGAGCAATTGGGCGCCGAGGCCATCATCGAAAGGATGACGTTGTTGCCGCCGAAGCGCAGATTATGCGCCGGATTGCGGGCGTGCAGCGTGAATTCCGGCGGGCAGTGCGCGACGAGCTCGAGGATCATGTCGCTGTCGAAGCGCACGCGCTCGCTGCCTTCGCGCACGTCGGCGCCATGCGCCTTCATGATGCGCCGGGCTTCGTCATGCAGAACGTCGACGCCGATTTCCCTCAGCACCCGCAGCGAGGCGACATGGATCGATTCCAGCTCGTCGTCGGACACCAGCTTCGTCGGCGTCAACGGGTTCTTCAACTGCCGGAACGGCGGCTGCTCGAAGGCGGCCGATCCACCGGCACGCTTTCCGGCGCGCCCGCCGCGGCGGGCGCGATCGGTTGCCAATGCCGGTTCGGCGGGATGAAGGGCGGCAGTCATGAGAAGCCTCGTCAGGATCTGAAAGTGGCCGGCATAATGGACCGGCGGCAATGCTGCCGGTAAGGAGGCGGCGACCACTAGGGCGAGGGAAGCGACATGACGGAGGGGCAGACGGTTGGCTCGCCAAATCACCGCTCCTACCCGGGCGATTGCTGGACTGCACGCGCTGCTGGTGGCCGTTCTTCGCAGCGCCCGCGCTCCTGACAGGTATTGGCTGGAGCATGCGCTTTCGCCGGCGGTGGGCCTTACGGCCATCGCCCACAACGGATAAGCCTCGAGCGATTGGAGCAGGGATGATGGCTCTGGCGGACTCAGGAAGCGGCGAGACGGTGCAGTGGGCTGCGATCACAGGCGTGATCGCGACCGTTTCCGTCTTCGCCATCGCGCAAGGGCTTTCCTATCCGCTGCTGAGCTTCATCCTGCAGCGCCAGGGCGTGTCGCCGGCTGTGATCGGCCTGTCGGCGGCGATGACGCCGGTCGGCTTCATCCTGTCCTCGCCGCTGATCCCGGGGCTGGCGCGCCGGTTCGGGGCAGGGCGCACGGCGCTCACCTGCGCTGTGCTCTCCGCTCTGGTGCTGGCGCTGATCGGCTGGACGCAAGACGTCTATCTCTGGTTCCCGCTGCGCTTCCTGATCGGCGTGGTCACCAATCCGCTTTATGTGCTCAGCGAAATCTGGGTGATCGCGCTGGCGCCGCCGTCGCGGCGTGGCCGCGTCATGGGCGTCTATTCGACGATCATTTCGGCCGGCTTCGCCGCCGGGCCCCTCTGCCTGCTTGCCGTCGGCACCGAAGGCTGGGCGCCGTTTCTCGTCGGCATCTTCGCCTTCGTCTTTTGCGGCGCCTGCCTGGCGCTGGTGCTTCGACGCCTGCCCAGGGTCGACGAGGCCGGGCACGGGGTTTCGGTGTTGGGTTTCATGCCGATGGCCTGGCTGCTACTGTCGACGGTCGTCGTGGCCGCCGGCTTCGAGCAAGCGGTGCTGGCGCTGCTTCCCGTCTACGGCACCCACTACGGCATTCCCGAGGCGCGCATGTCGGCGCTGCTGTCGATGATGATTGCCGGCAACATCGCCATGCAGGTGCCGCTCGGCCTGCTGGCGGAGCGGCTGACGGCGCGCCTGGTGCGCTTCGGCTGCGTGTCGGTGACGATCCTCGGCTGCGTGCTGCTGCCGGTGCTGATCGAGACGCCGCTGATCTGGCCCTGCGTCTTTATCTGGGGCGCGGTGTCCTACGGCATCTATACGATGTCGATCATCGAGCTCGGCGAGCGCTTCAGCGGCTCGACGCTGGTCGCCGGCAATGCAACCTTCTCGCTGATGTGGGGCGTCGGCGGCATCCTCGTCGCGCCGCTTACCGGCGGTGTCATGGATGTGATCGGCGCGTCCGGCCTGCCGGTCACGCTCGGCGCGATCTGCCTGGCGCTGGCGGTGGCGACCGTTGCGCGACGGCGGATGGTGTGAGGTAACCGCTTACTTGTCTTGTCGTCTGAAGATTGCCCACACGTCACAGTCGGCGTGCCGTTCCTCGGGATGTGTTTTGTACAGCAAATCTCGAATCTCCACAGCGCGATCAAAGTCATCTATCAGCCCGACAGGGGATAGTTCTGCGTTTGCAAACACGTCGGGGAAGCCGCCGCAATTGGTCAATGCACTGATGTCGACATCCTTGTCGAGCAGATCATAGCCCATGAAGGTGAACCCTTCCCAACCGAACGAGCGCACGTCTGCCGAAGGCCTTCGGATCACGCCAAGGATGTTGAGCTTGCTCGTATCGGTCAATTCCGAAAGCAGGAACTCCAGATCCACGAAGAAATTCAGCATGAAGTCTTCGTTCACGATGTGGGGCCAGTAGCTAGCCCTTATCTCCGCAAGTGCCGTCGGACAGAGGATGCCGTCGAGTGAGACCACCTCTGTCAATTGGGTGAGGCCCGACCACTCTATGTACTCGCCCCATCCCGTGCCGTGGGATGGATCAAACTTCTCAGTTGCAATGTACAGACGTTGCATGAGGTTCCTCGCAGTCCATGCCGAGAGCCTTACCATAGCGATTCGACCATTCGCATTTACGTGTTCCAATTGAATGTCGGTAGCGTCGTGCCAATGTTTGTGGCACCGAGCGTGACGAATTTTTCGGAGACTCCATGACCAAGTCGATCGCACAGAAGCAGCCAGGTTCATCCGCCGAAGATCGCTTTCTCTGGCTGGAAGACCGCAACAGCAAGGAAGCGCTCGAATGGGTTCATCGCCAGAATGCCTTGACGGTCGGCGAACTGCAGGGCGATCCTTCCTACCGGGCGGCATTCGAGACCGCGCTCGACCTGATGACCGCCGAGGACAACATTCCGGTGGGGGCCGCGCTTGCCGGCCATGTCTATAATTTCTGGCAGGACAAGACCAATGCGCTGGGTCTCTGGCGCCGCACGACGGTCGCCTCCTACAAGACCGAAAAGCCGGAGTGGGAAACAATCATCGACTTCGACCAGCTCTCGGCAAAGGAGGGCGTGAAATGGGTGTTCGGCGGGGCGAGCCGGCTCTATCCGGATTTCGACCGCTGCCTGCTCTCCATGTCGCCCGACGGCGGCGACGCCAGCGAGATGCGCGAGTTCGACATTGTGACGAAGTCCTTCGTCGCGGACGGCTTTCGTGCGCCGGCCTCGAAGTCGGGCTTTTCCTGGCTGGACAAGGACACGGTGATCGTCTCGGCGGCTTTCGCGGAAGAAGACAAGACACAGTCAGGCTATCCGCGCGTTATCAAGCTCTGGCGGCGCGGCACGAGGCTTGAGGATGCTGAGCCGATCTTCGAAGGCGAGAAGCATCACCTCGCGGTCGGCGGCGGCGTGGAGTTCGACGGCGACAAGCGGCATGTTCTGCTTGGCAAGACGATCGACTTCTTCACCTCGCACAGCTTCCTGCGGCTCCCTTCGGGCGAGAACCGGCGTGTTCCGCTGCCCGACGATGCCACCGACACGGCGATCTTCAAGGGACAGCTCGTCTTCGGCGTGCGCAGCCCGTGGACGGCGCCCGACGGCACGCGCTGCCTGCCCGACGGGCTCTACTCCGTCGATTTCGACCGTTGGATTGAAACCGGCACGTTCGAACCGATCGAGACGCTGCTCAAACCGGAGCGCCGCGTTTCCATTGCGGGTCTCGCCAGGACGCAGGACCGGCTGTTCATCAACCTGATGGACAATGTGCGCGGCAAGGTGGTCGTTTGCGATCGCACCGACAAGGGCTGGTCGCTGAAGCCGGTCGGCCTGCCTGGCAATGGCAATGTCGGCATCAGCCATGCCGAGCATTTCGGCTCAAGCGTCTCCTTCTCCTTCACCGACTTCCTGACGCCGAGCTCGATCATCTGGTCGGACGATGATGGTGTGACGGTTAAAACGGCGAAATCGCAGCCGGCCCGCTTCGACGCCTCGCCCTATGTCTCGGAGCAGTTCGAGGCGCGCTCGAAGGACGGCACGATGATCCCTTATTTCGTCGTACGACGGCGCGACCAGGAAGGGCCGGTGCCGGCGCTGCTCTACGGCTATGGTGGTTTCGAAGTGCCGCTCTTGCCGGGTTATGCCGGCATCCGCGGCAGGCTCTGGCTGGAGAGGGGCAACGCCTATGTGCAGGCCAACATCCGCGGCGGCGGCGAATTCGGCCCCGCCTGGCACCAGGCCGCGCTCAAGGGCAAGCGCCAGAAGGCCTTCGACGATTTCGCGGCGGTGGCCGAGGATGTGGTCAGGCGCGGCATCACCACGGCGGCGCAGCTCGGCATTCAGGGCGGCTCGAATGGCGGCCTGCTCACCGGCGTGTCGCTGACGCAGCGGCCGGGGCTGTTCGGCGCTGTCATCATCGACGTGCCGCTGCTCGACATGCTCCGCTACACCGATCTGCCGCCCGGCGCGTCCTGGATCGCCGAATATGGCGACCCGTCGAAGCCGGAGGATGCCGCCTGGCTCGCTTCCTATTCGCCCTATCAGCATGTCGCGGCCGATGCCGCCTATCCGCCGGTGCTGCTGATGACCTCGACCGCCGACGACCGCGTCCATCCCGGCCATGCGCGCAAGATGGCGGCGCGGCTGCAGGCTGCCGGTCATGCCCGGACGCTGTTCTTCGAGGAAACGGAGGGCGGTCACGGCGGGCGCGGCGATCGGCGGCCGCAAGCGGCGCAAACGGCGATGCGCTATGTCTTTCTGCAGCGGGCGCTGAGCACTGGACCGAAAAGTGGAAGCCGGTTTTCGGACAATCCGGTGCTCGACTGAAAACGCGGCACGGCTTGAATTCGGGGCATCAGGCAGCATAAGCTGCCTGCCATGGTCCGCATCAGCACTTCTGGCGCCTTCGGGGTCGCGGTGACGCCGTCACCGCGCACGCTGCGTGCCGAGCTTTTGCGGCTCTGCGCCCGCATCGGCTACTCGCCGCCCCGCTTCCTCTGACGAATCCGCCCCGGCTCCTGCCGGATTGGTTCAAGAGGAAAGATCAAATCCATGACCTATCAGAACTATTCGCTGAAGCAGCTTCAGCAGATCGATGCCGCGCATCACCTTCATCCCTTCACCGACCACAAGGAACTGCGAGAGATCGGCTCGCGCATCATCACCCGCGCCGACGGCCCGTTCATCTACGATTCGGAAGGATCGGAGATCCTCGACGGCATGGCGGGCCTCTGGTGCGTCAATGTCGGCTATGGCCGCGACGAGCTTGCGGACGCCGCCTATGCCCAGATGAAGGAGCTGCCTTACTACAACTCCTTCTTCAAATGCTCGACGCCGACGCCGGTGCTGCTGTCGAAGAAGCTGGCGGAGCTGGCGCCGAAGCATGTCGGCCAGGTCTTCTACGGCTCGTCCGGCTCGGAGGCCAACGACACGGCGCTCAGGCTCGTGCGCCACTACTGGGCGCTGGAAGGCAAGCCGGAGAAGAACCGGATCATTTCGCGCAAGATGGGCTATCACGGCTCGACCATCGCCGGCACCTCGCTCGGCGGCATGGAGCCGATGCACAAGCAACTCGGCGGCGCGGTGCCCAACATCGTCCATGTGATGATGCCATATGCCTATGAGCTGGCGCTGCCGGGCGAAAGCGACCATGATTTCGGCATCCGCGCGGCGAAGGCGGTGGAGGATGCGATCCTTGAAGGCGGCGCCGACAAGGTCGCCGCCTTCATCGGCGAGCCGGTGATGGGCGCCGGAGGGGTGAAAATCCCGCCGATGAGCTACTGGCCGGAGGTGCAGCGCATCTGCCGCAAATACGATGTGCTGCTGATGCTGGACGAGGTGATCACCGGCTACGGCCGCACCGGCGAGTGGTTCGCGGCGCAGACGTTCGACGTCGAGCCCGACACCATCACCACCGCCAAGGCGCTGACCTCCGGCTACCAGCCGCTGTCGGCGCTGCTGGTCGGCGACCGCATCAGCAGGACGCTGGTCGAGAAGGGCGGCGAGTTCTACCACGGCTACACCTATTCCGGTCATCCGGTGGCCTGCGCGGTGGCTTTGAAGAACCTCGAGATCATCGAACGGGAAGGCCTGGTCGACCGCGTCAGGACCGACACCGGCCCCTATTTCGCGCAGGCGCTGCAGGAACGCATCGCCGGTCACAGGCTGGTCGGCGAGGTGCGTTCGATCGGCCTGATGGGGGCGATCGAGATCGTCAAGGACAAGGCGACCAAGGAGCGTTACCTGCCGTCGGGAAGCGCTGCGGTCGTCGTGCGCGACCACGCGATCTCGCAGGGCATGATGCTGCGCGCCACCGGCGACACGATGATCCTGTCGCCGCCGCTGATCTGGACGCGCGACACCATCGACATGGCCTGCGAGCGCATCGCCAAGGCGCTCGACCTTGCCGAGGCGGATTTGCGGAAGCGCTGAGCGAGGCGGGTCGCCGGGCATTCGTTTGGCGATATGTCCGGCGACCGACCCGTCACGCTTGGATCATGGTCGCGTAAACGCAAAAACCGCGTCCCAACGGGAACGCGGCTTTGCCAGATACGCATGGCGCTTCGCTACAAGAGACTTGCGAAACTTACGGGCTCCGGTACGCGAGACCTGATCCGGAGCGCCGGGCGGTTGCGATGTCCGCCTCGCAGTCCGTTTTAAAGGCACATCGTTACCGGTGCGTTATCGAGAGCTTAAGCAAATCTAAATTTGCCGGCTTTCGCCGAAAAAATATGCTAATAATCCTTTTAAAGCAGTCGCTTAGTTTTTATCGCCGCGCAGGAAATTAATAATGCCGGAAAAATCGGCGCCGGCATTGCCCTGCGCGTTGAACAACGCGTAGAGCTGCGTCGCCTCGGCGCCCAGAGGCGTCACGGCGCCGGCGCCTTGCGCGGCTTCCTGCGACAGTTTCAGGTCCTTCAGCATCAGCGCCGCGGCAAATCCCGGCTTGTAGTCGTGGTTGGCGGGCGATGCCGGAACGGGTCCGGGCACTGGGCAGTAGGTGGTGAGCGACCAGCATTGACCCGACGAGGTGGAGGCGACGTCGAAGAGCGCCTGGTGCGAGAGACCGAGCTTCTCGGCGAGCACGAAGGCTTCGGCGACACCGATCATCGAGATGCCGAGGATCATGTTGTTGCAGATCTTGGCGGCCTGGCCGGCGCCGTCGCCGCCGCAATGAACGATGCGGCCGGCCATCGGCTTCAGGATCGGCTCGGCGGCGGCGAAAGCCGCGTCCGAGCCGCCGGCCATGAAGGTGAGCGTGCCAGCGGCGGCGCCGCCGGTGCCGCCAGAGACGGGCGCGTCGATCGACGGCAAGCCATGCTTGATTGCAATCGCGTGGGCCTTGCGCGCCGATTCGACATCGATGGTCGAGGAATCGATGAACAGCGCGCCCTTTTTCGCCTTGGGCGCGATGTCCCCGTAGACCGACAGCACATGCTTGCCGGCGGGAAGCATGGTAATGACCACATCGGCGTCCTTCACGGCTGCGACGGCATTGGCCATGACGGTGACGCCGTGCTCTTTTGCTACGGTCAAGTTCTCGGGCACGAGATCGAAGCCGAGCACGGCATGGCCCGCCTTGACCAGGTTTGCTGCCATTGGATTGCCCATATTGCCCAAGCCGATGAAGGCGATGGTTGCCATCGTTGTTCTCCAGAATATTTGCCGTCAGCGTCCGATCAGCGCGCGAGCGATGATGACACGCATGATCTCGTTGGTGCCTTCGAGAATTTGGTGGACGCGCAGGTCGCGCACCAGCTTCTCGATGCCGTAGTCATGCAGATAGCCATAGCCGCCATGGAGTTGCAGCGCCTCATTGGCGACATCGAAGCCGACATCGGTGACGAAGCGCTTGGCCATCGCCGACCATTTGCCGGCGTCCGGCGCCTTGCGGTCGAGCTTCGAGGCGGCGGCGTAGAGGAAGATGCGGGCCGCCTGCAGTTCCGTTTCCATGTCGGCCAGCCTGAACTGCAGCGCTTGGAACTGGTTGATCTTGGTGCCGAAGGCCTTGCGCTCGGCCGTGTAGGCCAGCGCCTTGTCGAGCGCCGACTGCGCGCCGCCGAGCGAGCAGGCGGCGATGTTGAGCCGGCCGCCATCGAGCCCGGCCATGGCGATGCCGAAGCCGGCGCCTTCGGCGGCAAGCAGGTTCTCGGCCGGCACCTTGCAGTCCTCGAAGATGACCTGGCGGGTCGACTGCATGTGCCAGCCCATCTTGTGCTCGTTGGCGCCGAAGGAGAGGCCCGGCGCATCCTTGGACACGACGAAGGTCGAGATGCCTTTCGGCCCGTCGCCGCCGGTGCGCGCCATCACGACATAGAGATCGCTGTCGCCGGCGCCGGAGATGAACTGCTTGGCGCCGTTCAAGACATAGTCTCTGCCGCTCTTCACTGCTCGGGTCTTCAAGGCTGCCGCATCGGAGCCGGAGCCAGGCTCGGTCAGGCAATAGCTCGCCAGCCATTCCATCGACGTCAATTGCGGCAGGAAGCGCCGGCGCTGCTCGTCGCTGCCGAAACGATCGATCATCGAGGCCGCCATGTTGTGAATGGAGATGAAGGAGGAGAAGGCAGGGTCGGCGCGCGCCAACGCCTCGAAGATCAGCACCGCATCGAGGCGGCCGAGCGCTGAACCGCCGACATCGTCCTTGACATAGATGCCGCCGAGACCGAGCGGCCCCGTCTCGCGGATCACATCGGCGGGAAAGTGCTTTGCCCGGTCCCAGTCGAGCGCGTTCGGCGCGACGCGGTCGGCCGCAAAGGCCTCAGCCATCTCCTGGATGGCGCGCTGCTCCTCGGTGAGTTCGAATTGGCCAGTGCCCGCATCGACTGCCGCGTCCATGGCGTGCTCCCTGTCGTTCAGACCTTCTGGCCTGTCGTTTTTGGCTTTGCGCGCCGTCCAATCTAGACCAATGATGCCGCCGCGCAACCCGGCCCTCCGCGGAGCGGCTGTGCATGGAATGATCAACGGAGCTCTGCGTGCCGACAGTCTTCGATCAGTTGCTTGACCGGTTCCGCGGCTATCTCGCCAGCGTCGATAGCGATCTGGTCGTGGACGCGGTCGCGCGCATCGATTGGGACATGCCCTCTCGTTCGCTCGAACCGCATCCACTCGGCTGCCTGCGTCGTCTCGATCGCATCGCGGAAATTGCGCCGCAGGATGCCAGGCCGCTGGCGCAGTTCGTGGCCGACCATCGAGACGAATTGCGCTGGGGACAGACCTATACGGCCGCCGATTTCGGCCAGACCTTTATCGACAATTACGGCTGGCTTGAGGTGTTCGGTACGCGCGGCCATTTCATCAATGACGAGGTCGCGGCCGGTCTGCTGATCCTTGGGCCCGGCATCGTCTATCCCGACCATCACCACATTGCCGAAGAGATCTATATTCCGCTGACCGGCGGCGCGGAGTGGCGAATGGGCGAGGGCGGCTTTCAGGTTCGCGCGGCCGGCGAGGTCGTTCGTCATGCGTCCAACGTCAACCATGCGATGCGCACCGGCGAGGAGCCACTGATGGCGCTTTATATTTGGCGCGGCGGACCGCTGGCGCAGAAGTCGACCATCGGCTCGGAGGGCATGGGCTGATGGCAAAAGCGATCATGCTGCAAGGCACCGGCTCCGATGTCGGCAAGACCGTACTCGTGGCGGGGCTTTGCCGCGCGGCGAGAAAACGCGGTTTGAAGGTCAGGCCGTTCAAACCGCAAAACATGTCGAACAATGCCGCCGTCGCCGATATCCCCGGCGACAATGGGGCCGGCAGCGGCGAGATCGGCCGCGGGCAATGGCTGCAGGCGCTGGCCTGCGGGGTTCGGCCGACCGTGCACATGAACCCGGTGCTGCTCAAGCCGCAGAGCGACATCGGCTCGCAAGTCGTGGTGCAGGGCAAGGTGTTCGGCGAGGCGCGGGCGCGCGACTATCAGGCGATGAAGGCCAAGCTGATGGACGCGGTGCTGGATTCCTGGGCGAAGGTCGGGGAGGGCGCCGATCTCGTGATTGTCGAGGGCGCGGGCTCGCCTGCCGAGATCAATCTCCGCAGCCGCGACATCGCTAATATGGGCTTTGCGACGCGCGCCGACGTGCCGGTGATCCTGGTCGGCGATATCGACCGCGGCGGCGTCATCGCTTCGGTCGCCGGCACGCATCTGATCCTGCCGGAGGAAGACCGGTGCATGATCGCAGGCTATCTCATCAACAAGTTCCGCGGCGACGTCTCGCTGTTCGACGACGGCATAAGCGCGATCGAAAAATTCACCGGCTGGCGCTGCTTCGGCGTGGTGCCGTGGCTGAAGGCGGCCGGTCGGCTGCCGTCGGAGGATTCGGTCGCGCTCGAGCGTCTCGCCACCGGCGAGAAGCGGGCGCTGAAGGTTGCGGTGCCGATGCTGGCGCGTATCGCCAATTTCGACGATCTCGATCCGCTCAAGGCCGAGCCGCAGGTCGAGGTGGTGTTCGTGCCGCCGGGCAAGCCGTTGCCGGAGGATGCTGGCCTGGTGGTGATCCCAGGCTCGAAGTCGACGATCGGCGATCTCATAAAATTCCGGGAGAATGGCTGGTATCGGGACCTCGCCGCACATCGCAGGCGCGGCGGCCATGTCGTCGGTATCTGCGGCGGTTATCAGATGCTCGGCCGCGTGGTGCGCGATCCCGACGGCATCGAAGGCAGCATCACCGAGACTGAAGGCCTCGGCCTGCTCGATATCGAAACGGTGATGGCGCCGGAAAAAACGGTGCGCAATTCAAGCGCGCGATCGATGCAGTTCGGGCTGCCGCTCGATGGCTACGAAATCCATCTCGGCCGCACCACCGGTCCGGACACGGCGCGGCCGTCGGCGATCATCAACGGCGTCGAGGACGGCGCGGTTTCCGCCGACGGCAAGGTGATCGGCACCTACCTGCACGGGCTGTTCTCCGCCGACGCCTTTCGCGCCGCGTATCTTGCGAGCCTGGGCGTCAGCGGCGGCGGCATCGATTACCGCGCCGAGGTCGAGAAGGCGCTGGACGAGGTCGCGGCCGAACTGGAGACGCATCTCGACTGCGACGCGATTTTCGCACTGGCGCGCTAGGTCCTTCTGCCGACCACGTTTGAGATTGGCGAAAACGCTCATCGGGTCGTCATCCACGGGCGAAGCAAGGAGCGAAGCGACGCGGCGCAGACCCGAGGATCCATGCGCAGAATTCTGCTCCGATGCACTCCTCGGCCAAGGTCACGGCATGGATCCTTGGGTCTGCGCTCCGCTTCGCGTCGCTACGCCCAAGGATGACGATGTTCGAAAGGCGTCGGCCAACCTCAAGCGTAAGCGCTGAGGTTCAAGCCTTCTCCCCAGCCTTCGGCCAATAGGTGCCGAAGGACCAGACATTGCCTTCCGGATCGAGGCAGATGAACTCGCGGCTGCCGTAATCGCGGTCGACCAGCTCCTGGATGATCTTGGCGCCCGCATTTTTCGCCCTGGCATAGGCGGCATCGGCGTCATTGACGGCGATGTAGATAGACTTGCCGCCACGGCCGCCCGGCTCGCCGACCATCTTGCCGTAATCATCGTCGCGGACCGTGCCCAGCATGATCATCGACGAGCCGAAGGTCAGCTCGGCGTGATGGACGATGTCGCCTTCGCCGTAGCGGGCGCGGACCTCGAAGCCGAAGGCGTCGCAGAGCCAGTCGATCATCTTGGACGCGTTCGTGTAGCGCAAGGCGGGATAGATGCGGGGTGCTTCGGTTGCCGTGGGCATGACAAACTCCCTGGTGATTTGATGGAAGCCAGTCTCAGGCAAAAGTGGTCCAGCGTCTTGAAGAAATGTTACCTGCAGGGCAGGGGCTAAGCCAGCGCGGTCGGTGTTTCGCCGGCGAGCTGACGAAACTCGCGCACCAGATGCGCCTGATCGGCATAGCCGCAATCGGCGGCGATGCCTACCCAGTCGTCTTCCTGCCGCTTCGATAGGGAAAGCGCGCGATTGAAGCGCACGATACGCGACAATGTCTTCGGCCCGATGCCGATCGCGTCGGAGAATTTTGCCGCGAGATGCTTGCGGCTCCAGCCGAGTTCTTCGGCAAGCGCCGAAATCCGGGTTCGGCCGCCGGTGGCGAGGACCGTCCCGTAAGCCCAGGCGACTTCGGGCGAAAGCTCTATGGCTTTCGCAAGCCGGCTGGTCACGAAAGCTTCGGCAATGGCAAAGCGCGTGTCCCAATCTGGCGCTTCGCCAAGCTGCTCGCACAATGCGATGCCCTCGAAGCCCAGCGCATCGTCCAGGCCGACCATGCGGTCCCGCAATTCGCTCATCGGCACGCCGAAAAATTGCCTTGCGCCGAGCGGCGTGAAATTGACCTGGACGCAGCAGCAGCCGCCGAAGGATTCGATCACGACAGGACCGGCATAGAGGCCGGCGGCGAAGCTGGCGAAACGGTCGTTGTCGCCTGGGTCGCGGCCAAGCCCGATCGCGAAGGCATCCGCGAAGCTGATCACCAGCGGCACGGTCAGCGAGGCATATTCGACGATGCGGAAATGGCCGGGCCATAGCTCGCGGTAGCCGCAGACATCGGTGACACTGCCCGCGAGCGCGGCGGCGGGCTTGCGCCGGACCATCTCGAAATGGAGGGCCGGGGACCGATCGTCTTGCCGATGGCGCTCTGTCTCGTCGGACATCAGCCGAGCCTAGCAGACCATGCCCTCAAATCAAAAGCGCCCGGCGGGGCCGGGCGCTTCGAGTTGCCAGAGATCGGCTAAAGCGGTTTACGCAATTCCGAACGGAAAACCGTTACACACTTTTCCTGGAATTGCTTTCAGGCACCGCGCATCAGGCAGCCTGCGGCAAGCACGATATAGGCGATGAGGACAATCCACACCGCGGCAAGAGGAATAAACGCAAGAAGGCCAAGAGCGGCGAGAAGGCCGATGATGGCGATGACCAACGAAATAATGAACACGATCTGGGTAGGTGCACTGAGATTCATGTCCGGTTCCCTCCAACATGATTCGCACGCACGAATTCTATCAGCAGCGCGGTCACACACCAATGAGCTGGCGCAAGGGATTGGCCGGGTCGGCAAGCAGCTTGGCTGCCAACGCCAGGCAGACGACAACCAGCAGCGGTTTAATCAGTTTCGCGCCGATCCTGATGGCGAGGCTTGCGCCCACACGGGCGCCGAGGAACTGCGCTATGCCCATGATCAAACCAATCTTCCAGTCGATAACGCCGACCGCGGCGAAGATGGCGAAGCCGCCGATGTTGGAGGCGAAGTTGAGCAGCTTGGTGTGCGCGGTGGCCTTGAGCACGCCGTAGCCGGCAAGGCTGACAAAGGCTAGCATGTAGAAGGAGCCGGCGCCGGGGCCGAAGAGGCCGTCATAGAAGCCGACCAGCGGTGGAATGACGAGGCCGAACAGGAAAGGCGACAGCCGTTCGGCGCGGTCGACATCGTTCATGTTGGGCTTGAGCGCAAAGTAGAGAGCGATCGCGATCAGGAGAACAGGCAGGAGCGCGCGCAGGAAATCGCCGGGCACGACCGTCGCCAACAGGGCGCCGGCCGCGCTTCCGATCAGCGCCAGCAGCGCTGAAGGGAGCTGGCGGCGCAGATCGACCTGGCCTTTCGCGGCATAATGGATGGTGGCCGAGCCGGAGCCGAACATCCCCTGAAGCTTGTTGGTGCCCAATGCCGCGACCGGCGAGAAGCCGGCCAGAAGCAGCGCCGGGATGGTGATCAGGCCGCCGCCGCCGGCGATCGAATCGACGAAGCCCGCCGCGAAAGCGGCAGCAGTGAGCATGAGGGCGGTCTGCAGGGTAAGATCGATCATCGAGGGTGCAGTCACGGGAGGGAGCTGCAGCTTCCATCATGCCCGCCCAGTTTGCGCAAGACCGATTCCACGCTAACAATCTCAACAGAATCGCAAGGAGAGGCTTATGGCGATGGCGCTGCTCGACCAGATACGCTCGATCTTCGACGGCGACCCGGGCGTGCGCAAGGTCGCGGACGATCCGGTGCTGTCGGCGGAGCTTTTGATGCTGTTCCGCATGATCCTGGCGGACGGCTCGGTCTCGGAGAGCGAGATGGTCGCCTTCCGGCGCATCTGCAAGGAAGCCTTCGGCATTCCCGAAGCCTCGATCGACAGCGTCATCGAATACCTCAACGACTATGGCTACGAGACCAACGGCTCGCAGGCGATCGCCCTGTTCCGTGACCTCGACGTCGAGCGGCGCAAGCTGCTCGCGCGCCACATGGCGGAGATCGCCAAGGCAGACGCGAAACTGGCCGAGAGTGAGGTCAAGCTGCTGCGCCGCACGCTCGACCTGCTCGACATCAGCCCTGTCGATGTGGTGTAGCCGGATGGCTGAAAGGGCCGCTTATCCCTGTTCCTGCAGGCGCCGCGCGATCGCGCGGTGAAGGTCGGGCGCCGCGGACACTAGCGCCTGTGCCGCTTCCGATCGCGGATTGTCGAGCACGTCTGCGGTCCTGCCGCGTTCGACGATTTTGCCCTCGTGCATGACCAGCACCTCGTCGGACATGGCGCGGGCAACTGTCAGGTCGTGCGTGATGAAGAGGTAGGCGATGCCGAGCTTCTGGTTGAGCTCGGCGAAGAGGTCGAGGATCTGGGCGCGGATCGAGACATCCAGCGCCGAAACCGGCTCGTCGGCGACCACCAGCTTCGGGCGGGTGATGATGGCGCGGGCGATCGACAGGCGCTGGCGCTGTCCGCCCGAGAATTCGTGCGGGTACTTGTCCATGTCGCTCGGGCCGAGCCCGACTTCGTCGAGCGCATGCGCGACCATCTCGCGGCGCTCGGCCCTGGCCGGCTGCTTCTCCAGAAGATGCAGCGGCTCGGCCACCAGTTTCTCGACCTTCTGGCGCGGGTCGAAGGAGCCGTACGGATCCTGGAACACCACCTGCATGTCGCGGCGCGCCGGCTTCAGCTCGGCTTCCGCCTTGCCGGTGATGGTCTCGCCGCGAAAGCGGATCGCGCCGGCCGTCGGTTTGTCCAGCGCCAGGATCATGCGGGCAAGCGTCGACTTGCCGCAGCCGGAGCGGCCGACGAGCGCCACCGACTGGGCGGGCTCGATAGTCAGCGAGACATCGTTGACGGCGCGGATCGGCTCTGCCGGTCGGAACAAGGATTTGCGTCGACCCGGATAATCCCGGCTGACGCTTTCGACCTCGAGCAGCGGCTTTGCCGAGCCGGCAAGGTGGGTTTTGGGGCGCGCCGGCACATGCATCGAGGCCAGCGCCAGCTCGCGCGTGTAGGGGTGGAACTGGTCCGACAGCGTGCGCGCGGTATCGCCGGCTCCCATCACCTCGCCACGGCGCAGGATGGTCAGGCGGTCGGCCATTTCGGTCACCACCGCGAGGTCGTGCGAGATGAGGAGCAAGCCCATGCGGTTTTCGGCGACGAGGTCGCGCAGCAGATCGAGGATCTGCGCCTGCAGCACCACGTCGAGCGCCGTCGTCGGCTCGTCGGCGATCAAGAGCTTCGGCTTCAGCGCGCAGGCAATGGCGATGACGACGCGCTGGCGCTGGCCGCCGGACAGTTCATGCGGGTAGCGCGAGAGAGGGAATTTCGCTTCCGGCAAGCCAACGCGGTCGAGCATTTTTCGCGCGCGTTCCTCGGCCTCCGCGCGGCCCGCCTTCGTGTGCCAGCGAATGCCTTCGGCCACCTGCTCGCCGATCGTCTTGACGGGATTGAGTGCCGTCATCGGCTCCTGGAAGACCATGCCGATGTCGTCGCCGCGCAGCGCGCACATCTGGTCCTCGCTCGCGCCGAGGATGTCGATGCCGTCGAAGGTGACACGCCCATTGGTACGCGCCAGATGCGGCAGCAGCCGCATCACGGTCAGCGCCGTCATCGACTTGCCGGAGCCAGATTCGCCGACCAGGCCGACCACTTCGCTGGGCGCGATGGCGAGGTCGACGTCTTTGAGGATCGGCGTCTCGCCGATGGCCAGCGACAGGTTCTCGATTTCGAGCAGGCTCATCGGCGCCGCCGCGATTTCGGGTCGAGGATGTCGGCGATGCCGTCGCCGAGCAGGTTGAGCCCGAGCACGGTGATGACGATCGCCATGCCTGGAAAGATCGCCATCCAGGGCGCCGTCACCATGCGGGTCTGGGCGTCGAACAGCATGCGGCCCCAGCTCGGCATTGGCGGCTGCGCGCCCAGGCCAACGTAAGAGAGGCCGGCTTCGGCCAGGATGCCAAGCGCGAACTGGATCGTGCCCTGGACGAGCAGCAGCGTGGCGATGTTGGGCAGGATGTGCTCGACCGAGATCTGCGTCATGCCTTTGCCGGCGGCGCGCGCCGCAAGAATGAATTCGCGCGGCCAGATCGCTAGCGCGCCGGCGCGGGCGACACGGGCGAAGACCGGTATGTTGAAGATGCCGATGGCGATAATGGCGTTGACGGCGCCGGGGCCGAAGATGGCGGTGATCATGATCGCCGACAGCAGCGCCGGGAAGGCGAAGACGAGATCGTTGACGCGCATCAGCGCCTCGTCGGCAAGGCTGCCGCGCGCGGCAGCGAAGGCGCCGAGCGGCACGCCGACACCCATGCCGATGCCGACCGCCACCAGCGCCACGGCGATCGAGTTGCGGGCGCCGACCATGATCATCGACAAGATGTCGCGGCCGAAATGGTCGGTGCCGAACCAGTGTGCCGGCGAAGGTGCCTGCGTCTTGTCGGCGATCACCAGCCTGGTCACGTCATAGGGCGTCCAGATGAAAGAGAGGATAGCGACTGCCGCCACCAGGAGCGTGATGGCGAAGCCAATTAGGAAAGAGCGGTTGCCGAAGGCCTTGGCCAGAACGCCGGCAAGGGTTTCCTCAGGCAGGTCGACGCGCATCGTCATTGCCGGCCCCTTAGCCGCGGATCGACGACGGCATAGGAGAAGTCGACAAGCAGGTTGACGGCGATAACGGCGGCGACGAGCAGCATGACGATGCTTTCGACGACGATCAGGTCGCGTTGGTTGATGGCCTGGAGCACCAGTCGGCCGAGCCCCGGCAAATAGAAGACATTCTCGATGATAATGGTGCCGGCGAGCAGGAAGGCGAATTGCAGTCCGAGGATGGTGAGCACCGGGATCATGGCGTTGCGCAAGGCGTGGCGCCACAGCACCGCGCGGTAAGGCAGGCCCTTGGCGCGGGCGGTGCGGATATAGTCCTCGTTCAGCACCTCGATCAGCGCCGAGCGGGCGACGCGCGCCAGGATCGCCGCTTGCGGCAAGGCCAGCGCGACGGCCGGCAGCAGCAGCGATTTCACCGCCGGCCAGGCACCGGCGCTCCAGCCGGGAAAACCGCCGGCCGGCACCAGCCGCAGCCAGACGGCGAAGAGATAGATCAGCATCAGCGCGAACCAGAAGTTCGGCACGGCGACGCCGAGCTGGGCGGCGCCCATGGCAAGCGCATCGCCGGCCCGGCCTTGGCGGCCGGCGGAAAACACCCCGACCGGAATGGCGATGGCCGTCGACAGCGCCAGCGCGATCAGCGCCAGCGGCAGGGAGACGACGACGCGCTCACGCACGAGATCGATGACGGGCACCGAATAAGTGTAGGAGCGGCCAAAATCGAGACTGAGCAGCCCGCTTGCCCAGTGCAGGTAACGCAGGACAAACGGCGCGTTCAGCCCCATCTGGTTGCGCAGTAACTCGACCTGGTCGGCGCTGGCGTTGAAGCCGAGCATCAGGCGTGCCGGGTCGCCGGGCAGGATCTCCATCACCGCAAACACCACCATCGAGGCCAGCACCAGCGTGACGGCCGCGATGATGAGGCGCTTGAGCAGGTAGGCGGTCATGGCAGGCGATCAGGCGATCGCGCCAGCCGTCACTCCGTCCACTTCACCTTGGTGAGGTCGTTGGCCTGGATCGGCGCGTTCTCCCACAGGCCCTGCAGCTTGGCGTCCCAGACACCGACCTTCGGCAGCTCGTAGAGGAAGCCGACCACGGCGTCGTCGGCGAGGATCTTCTGCGCCTCTCCCAGCAGCTCTTTCCGCTTGGTCTCGTCCGAGGTCAGGTTGAGCTTGGCGATGATCGTGTCGAAGGCAGGATTGTCGTAGTTGAAGTAATAGTCCTTGCGCGAATAGATACCGAGGTCATTGGGCTCGGTGTGGGAGACGATGGTGAGGTCGTAGTCCTTCTTGGTGAAGACCTGATCCAGCCACTGGGCCCATTCCACGGGCACGATCTCCAAGTCGATGCCGATCTCGCGCAGCTCGGAGGCTATGATCTCGCCGCCAAGCCGCGCATAGGAAGGCGGCGGCAGCTTCAGCGTCGCCTTGAAGCCTTTTTCGAGACCGGCCTCCTTCAGCAGTTCCTTGGCCTTGTCGATATTATGCGGGTAGAGGCCGGTAAGGTCGACATAATCCTTGTTGGCGGGCGACATATGCGAGCCGATCGGCACGCCGAGGCCCGCCGAGGCGCCGTCGATGATCGCCTTGCGGTCGAGCGCGAAGGAGATCGCCTGCCTGACCTGCAGCTTGTCGAAGGGCGGCTTCTTGTTGTTGATCGCCAGGATGGTCTCGCCCTCGGTCGAGCCGATCACCACATGGAAGCGCGGGTCGCCCTTGACCTGCGAGACGCTGTCCGGATCGAAGAAGGGGAAGGCCTGGATGTCGCCGGAAAGCAGCGCCGGCACGGCGGCGGCCGCGTCCGGCACGATACGGAACTCGACCTTGTCGAGGAAGACCGGCGCGCCCCAATAGTTGTCCGATTTGACCAGCGTAATCGACGAGCCCTTGGCCCAGTTCTGGAACTTGAACGGGCCGGTGCCGATCGGCTTTTCCTTGTTGGTGTCGGCCGATTTCGGCGACACGATCACCGCGTCGCCCCAGCCCATGTTGTAGAGGAAGGAGCCTTGCGAGTTCTTGAGCGTGATCTTGACAGTGACGGGATCGACCACGTCGATCCTGTCGATCTGCGCGAACAGGCCTTTCTGCGCGTTGACCGAATTGTCGGCGCGGGCGCGGTCGAGCGAGAATTTCACGTCGTCGGCGCTGAAGCCGCTGCCGTCGTGGAATTTCACGCCGGTGTGCAGCTTGAAGCTGTAGGTCTTGCCGTCATCGGAGATGGCCCAGCTTTCGGCAAGGTCGGGCAGCACCTCGCCGTTCGGGCCGATGCGGGTGAGGCCTTCGAAGACATTGGCATAGAGAACCTCGTCGATCGCGGCGGCGGCGCCGGCGGTCGGGTCGAGATGCGGGGGTTCGAGCGGAATGCCGATGACGAGATCGGTGCGCGCCGCAAATGCCGACGTGGCGGCAGCGAAAGTAAGCACGGCCGCGGCCAGAATGGTCTTCCACAGTTTCATTGCCGAACTCCCCATGTGGTCAAACGGTCAAGCCCGGCGGATAGAAGCGTGATTTCGCGCGGGAGTAAATTGCGTTTCGTGCTGACGGGCAGCGCCAGGAGAAATGTTTTTCCCGATCAACCAGCCGTGCCGCGCAGCAGCACGTTGAGGCCGATCGCCATCACCTTGGCCGATTCCACCATGTCGGCGATGCCCACCCATTCGTCGGGTCGGTGGGCGAGATCGAGGATGCCGGGGCCGTAGGCGATGCAGTCGTAGATATGCCCGATGCGGGCAACGTGTTTCTGGTCGTAGGTGCCGGGCGAAATCACATAGTCCGGCTCGCGGTCGAAGATCTCCATGATGCCCTTCGCGACGGCCTTGACGACCGGCGCGTCGCGCTCAGTCATCAGCGGCAGCACCTCCATCAGGTCGCGGATCTCGTAATCGAACTTCTTCCGCTCGCGCTTCAGTCGTTCGAGGATGCTGGTGACTTCGCCCTTTACGGTGGCGAGGTCTTCCTCGAGCAGGAAGCGGCGGTCGATGGTCAGCCGGCAGGAATCCGGCACGTTGGGCGAGGGCAGCCCGGGCCGGAAGTCCTCGGTCTGGCCGCCATGGATGGAATTGATGTTCATGGTCGAGCGCCGGGCGCCCTCGGGCACGACCGGCATGCGCGTCACCTTCCGGTCGAGCGCCGGAAACAGCTCGTCCTCGAAGGCCTGCAGAACGGCGCCCATATGGCGCACCGCATTGTCGCCGAGGAACGGCATCGAGCCGTGCGCGATCTCGCCCTTGGTCTCGATCTCCGCCCACCAGACGCCGCGATGGCCAAGGCAGATGCGGTCCTTGTTGAGCGGCTCGGGGATGATGATGTGGTCGACCTTCGGCCTGGAGAAGTAGCCGAGCTTCGCCAGATGCGCGACCCCGCCGAAACCGCCGGACTCCTCGTCGACCGTCCCTGAAATCTCGATGGCGCCGGGGAAGTCGGGATAGATCTCCATGAACGCTTCCGCGGCGATGACGGAAGCCGCCAGTCCACCTTTCATGTCGCAGGCGCCGCGGCCATAGACCCTGCCGTCCTTCACCAGGCCGGCGAAGGGATCGACGGTCCAGCCTTCGCCGGCCTCGACCACGTCGATATGCGAATTGAAATGCACGCAAGCGCCGGGCGAGTGGCCGTCGAACCGGGCCACGACATTGACGCGCGGATAGCGCTCGGTGTCGCCGGGTGTGCCTTCGGCTCGGATGAATTCGGTCTCGAAGCCCAACTTCTTGAGGCGCGCGCCAAGATATTCGGCGCATGGCCGGTAGGCCTCGCCGGGCGGATTGACGGTCGGAAAGCGGATCAGGTCGGCGGTCAGCGCGACCAGGTCGTCGACCCGATCATCGACGGCCCGCAGGAGTCGTTCGTTCATCCGGCGGATTGAAAAAGCAACGCGGCGCTTTTGCAAGCTGCCTTTCGCCGGTTGCCAGACAATGATTGAGGCAGGCTCACGGGTTAAACCGTCGAGGGTGCGTGGCGCGCCGGCAACTATGGCGGGAAATCGTTCAAATTCGCCGCATCGGATTGGCGGTTTCGTCAACGAGTGTGTGGTACTTAACGCACCTGCCGGCAAAATGATGGAAAAAAACCACGTGATGGGCAGGGGCAATCGAAGGGGTTTGATCGCATGAAAAAGTCCGTTCTCATGGCAGCCGTGCTGGCAACCACCTTGCTTGGCACGTCTATCGCAAGTCGGGCGGCCGCGCTGGTCGCCAACATCGATGTGTCATCGCAGACGATGACCGTCAGCAAATACGGCCAGGTGCTTTACCGCTGGAGCGTGTCGACGGCGCGCAGGGGCTACTTCACGCCGCGCGGCAACTACCGGCCGCAATGGACGGCGCGGATGTGGTATTCGCGCAAATACGAGATGTCGCCGATGCCGTATTCGGTGTTCTTCCGCGGCGGCTACGCCATCCATGGCACCGGCGCTGTGAAGTATCTCGGGCGGCCGGCCTCGCATGGCTGCGTGCGCCTGCACACGGCCAATGCCGCGACCTTCTATTCGATGGTGAAGGAAGCCGGCTACGGCAACACGCGGATCGTCGTCACCGACTGAAAAGGGCCGGAGAGGGCACCGAAGCGCCAGCGACGGGTCGCTGCCGGCACGCGGCTCCTACTTCGGGAAACGTTGCAGCAATGCCTCACATGCTTAGAAAAGCAACGGCTTATGCTGCCTTCAATATTGCGGAAGCTGGTCCACATCACGTGGCAGTGGTAAATACGAAGCGTTAATTCTGGCTGCTTGGGGACTATGATGTATCGATTTCTTTTGAGCGCCGCGATCGCGGCAACCGCAACTTCGGCTTTCGCTGCGGATGAGCCGGTTATTCTGGATCAGGAACTCGCGCAGCCGCATATATCAGGTTATGGGGAGGTTTATCTCGGCGGTCTTTATTTCGCGACCCCCGGAGACGATGCAGATGGCACGACCGCGGGAGGTGCCGTTCGGGTCAATTTTCCGATCGACGCCCGCTGGAACATCCAGACCGACGCCGTGATCGATTCGCTTTGGATCGAAGGCGCGAACGTCTATGACTATGGCGGCGCGATCCATGGCTACTGGCGCGATCCGAGTTCCTATGCGCTCGGCGGCTTTGCCACGATCAATGGATTTGGCGGCGACATTGCCGATGAAGATCTCTACACCTTCACGGTGGGTCCCGAAGCTCAAGCGTATTTCGGCAACGTGACAGTTTACGGCCAAGTCTACTACGGGCAGTTGCGGGCCAGTGGCGAATCCGAACATTTCGACAATTGGGGCGGCCGTGGCGTGGTGCGCTATTTCGCGCAGGACGATCTGCGCTTCGACGGTGAGCTGGGCTTTTCGCGCCTCTCCGGCTTTGGCGCGCACTTCGATACGGTCTCGGCGGCATTACAGGCAACCTACCGGTTTTCCGGCACGCCTTGGTCCGTGTTTGGGCGCTACCAGCTGGATCACCTGACTTTCTCCGAAGCCTCGGGCAGCGTGAACATCCACAAGTATGTAATTGGCCTGCGGGCAAGCTTCGGCTCGGATACGTTGCTCTCCGAAGACCGCAACGGCGCTACTATGGATACGTATCGACCCAACTTTACGGTGCCGTTCCTCTAGGAATTGCGGGCCGGCTAGATCAAAGCCGCGAAGAGCGACCTTCGCGGCTTTTCCTTGCGCAGACGTCGGCACTCTTGCGCTCGGGCTGGGTTGATCGAGCCGGAGAACCGCGCCGAGCGATTTGAGATACCGCCCTCAGGCTCAGCCGACCTCTTTGGCCTGCCCGCGCTTGCGGCGGCGGCCGCTCATTTCCCAGCGCTTGTGGAACCACATCCACTGTCCGGGATCCTCACGCACCCAGCGCTCGACGACGTCGGCGAGCGACTGGGTGGTGGCGTGAACATCGACGCTGCCGCTTTCGGTGCGTGGCAGGGCGAGCTTGTCTTCGATCTCGAGGCGGAACCGGTTTCCAGGTAGCCTGACGCAGCGCGCCGGATAGACATCGCAGTCATAGTGGCGGGCGAGCATGCCCAGCACTGGATTGCTCTGGCAGAGGCGGCCGAAGAAGGTCGTCTCGACGCCGTTCGTGAATTTCTGATCGACCAGCACGCCGATATTGCCGCCGTTTTCCAGAATGGCGGCGAGCGCGAATGACGCGCCGGTGGAAGACGGCAGCAGGCCGCCCATCGACGAGCGGCGCGTCGAGTGGATGTAGTCGGCAAGATAGGGATTGTTGGGCGGGCGAAACAGCGCCGTGATGTTCATGCCGAATGTGGCCGCGGCAACCGGCAGCAGCTCGAAATTGCCGAGATGGCCGGTGAACAGTATATGCGGCTTCTTCTCGCCGGCGATCTCGATGAAATGCTCGACGCCGCGAACCTCGACCCGGCCCGGCTTGGCGGCATTCGGATCGAAATCGAACAGAGCGTCGAGGAAAATGTATTCGGCGGCAAGGCGAGCCATGTTGCCCCACATGTCCGACGCGATGGCCTCGATCTCGGCATCGCTCTTTTCCGGATAGGCAAGGCGCAGATTGTTCACTGCGACGCGGTGCCGTCCGACCATAGGCCCGATGCGGCGAGCGACGCGATCGGCGAAGTTCAGCGCGCTATCAGGCGGCAAAAGGCGCAGGAGCCAGATTATCGACATTGCAAGCCGCGCGACCAGCCAGTGCTCCATCTGGCGCAGCCGCCGGCCGTAGCGGAACATGAAGTCCCGGCGGGCTTTCTTGAGCACCTTGCCGACCATCTTGCCTTAGGAAACGCGCAGGATGATCTTGCCGAAGACGTCGCGGCCCTCCATGCGCTTCAGCGCGGCGCCGATGTCGTCGAAGCCGACTTCGGTATCGATGACAGGAGCGACGAGACCGGCCGCCATCTTGAGCATGGCATTGGCCATGTTCTCCATGCGGCAGCCGAACGAGCCGAGCAGCTTCAGTTGCTGCTGGAAAAGCTGCATCAGGTTGACCTGCGTCGAGACACCGGAGGTCGAGCCGCAGGTAACCAGACGGCCGCCGCGCTTCAAGGAGAGCATCGAACCGGCGAAAGTGTCGGCGCCGACATGCTCGAACACGACATCGACGCCCTTCTTCTTCGTCAGCTTGCGCACGACGCCTTCGAAACGGTCCTCGCGATAGTTGATGACATGATCGGCGCCAAGCGCCTTCGCCCTGTCGATCTTGTCGTTCGATCCGACCGTGGTGATGACCGTGCAGCCCATGCGCTTCGCCAATTGGATGGCGGCGGTGCCGATGCCGGAGCCACCGGCATGGACGAGAATGGTCTCGCCTGCTTCCAGCTTCGCGTTGTCGAACAGCATGTGCTCGACCGTGCCGAAGGTAACCGGCGCGACCGCAGCGCCGATCTCGGTGACGCCAGGCGGTGCAGGCACCAGCAGGCGGGCCGGCAGGTTGATCTTTTCCTGCGCGAAGCCGTCGAGATGGAAGCCGTGGACGCCGGAGACGTGCTCGCAGAGATTGTCGCGGCCTTCGCGGCAGGCGCGGCAGAGCCCGCAGGTGCGCGCGCCGTAGATCGACACCAACTGGCCCGGCAGGAGGTTGGAGACACCTGGTCCGACCGCCTCGACCTCGCCGGAGGCTTCCGCGCCGATGACCAGCGGCAGCTTGCGCTTGGCGAAGGCCATGCCGCGCCAGCCCCAGACGTCGATATGGTTGAGCGCCACCGCTCTGATGCGGAGCGTCACTTCGCCGAGCGAGGGCGGCGGGGGCGGCGGCAGGTCCACCGTTTCAAGGCGGCGGTCCTCGATAAGTTGCAATGCGCGCATGGGGCCTGTCGGGTTCTGTCAGAGCGGAAAGAGGTCCGCTTAGACCGGTTCCCGCGCCATGACAAGGCAGGTGTTCTGGCCACCGAAGCCGAAGGAATTCGACAGGACCGTGCCGACCTCGGCGTTGCGCTTCTTGTTCGGCACGACATCGAGCACGATCGCGGGATCGGGATTGTCGTAATTGATCGTCGGTGGAATGACGCTTTCGCGCATCGTCATCAGCGAAAACGCCGCCTCGACCGCGCCTGCGGCCGACAACGTGTGGCCGATCATCGACTTGTTCGACGAGATTGGCATCGAGCCGATCCGCTCACCAAACACGGTCGACAGCGACAGGTGCTCCATCTTGTCGTTTTCCGGGGTCGAGGTGCCGTGCGCGTTGACGTAGTCGATCTCGTCCTCGCTCAAGCCCGCGTCGGCAAGGGCGGCGCGCACCGCAGCGATCGCCGGCGAGCCGTCGGGCTTGGAGCGGGTGCGGTGGAAGTCGTCGGCCTTTTCGCCGCAGCCGCGCATGATGCCGAGGATGGTGGCGCCGCGGGCAAGCGCTGCCTCCAGCGATTCCAGCACCAGCGCGCCGGAGCCTTCGGCCAGCACGAAGCCGTCGCGGTCCTTCGAGAAGGGTTTTGACGCCTTCTCGGGGATATCGTTGTGGGTGGAAAGCGCCGAGAGCAGTGAGAAGCGGATCAGCGCCTCGGCGGTCGCGGAACCGTCGGCGCCGATCGACAGCGCCTTGTCGCATTCGCCACGCCGGATCGCCTCGACGCCGAGCTGAATGGCGGTAGCGCCGGAAGCGCATGCCGTCGATAGCGTGATCGGCAGGCCGCGCGTGCCGAAGCGGTCGGCGAGCCGGTCTGCGATGGAGCCGAACTGGGTGGTCTCGAAAATGTCGAGCTCCTTCAACGCGCGGGCCACCCTCAGCAACCTTTCGGAACCGCTTTCCTGCTTGTCGGAATTGTAGAGCGAGAAGCGGTCGGCCCAGTCGAGCTCGACCGGTGGCGAGGCGAGAAACAGCGGTCCGCCGAAATCTCCGGAATCGAGACCTGCTTCCGAGACCGCTTCCTGTGCCGCCGTCTCGGCAAGTTCGTAGGTGAGGGGGCTGGCACCCTTGGAGCTCGACGCCAAGAAGTCGACCATTCCTGAGATACGGGTGTTGAGGTGATCGACGGGAAAGCGCGTGATCGGATGGATACCGGATTTGCCCGCGGTCAGCGCCGCCCAGTTGTCGGCCTTGCCGACGCCGAGCGAGGTCACCACGCCGATGCCGGTCACGGCGACGATCGGCCTGCCCATGTGGTCGTTCAGATTGGCCATGTTTCTTATCTGCCTCGCTTCAAGCGGCCTTGATCAGCCCAAGGCCCTCGAACTGGTGATAGCCGATCGCCGTTGCAAGGACGGCCGCGGGAGTGCCGTCGAAAGGCCGCTCCACTGTTGCATCAAAGACAGGATAACCAGCCTTGCGGTCGACGGCGAGTGCTGCCAGCGCCACGGCGAAGGGGAACTGCGCTTCCTTCATATGGCCGGTCAGTGTTGAAAAGCCGCGTGCGGCGATCGCCGGATTGGCGTCGAGTATCTCCTTTTCCGCAGCGGTGGCGGCATGGGCGCCTGAGGCGCCAGAGATCGCGAGCAATTCGCCGTTCGGCAACGCAGCCTGGCTCAGCAGCTTGGCGATCTCGGCATTGAGGCCGCCCTTACGTCGCCTGGCGCGCCCGGACACGATAGGCCCGAGCTCGGCGTAGATCTTGCGTCCACGGCTTTTCGCATGCTCGCGCTGCTCCAGCACCAGGAAGGCGCCTCCCGAGCCCGTCACCACGCCACCGCCTTCCGCGCCTTGCCTTTGCCAGACCGGCCGCCAAGGGCCGCGATGCAGATAGCCCGCCAGTTCGTAGCCGAGCAGCATGTCGGAATGCTCGGTCTGGAACGCGCCGCCGACCAGCACATGGGTCGACTGGCCGGAACGGATGCGCGCGGCGGCCGTCTCGACGGCGGAGACGCCGGCGCCTTCCTCGCCCATGAAGGTGCGGGACGAGCCGGTGACCTTGTGCACAATCGAGATGTTGCCGGCGAGCAGATTGGAGAGCTGGGCGAGAAACAGCGTCGGGCGCAGTTCCGTGGTCAGCTTCTCGTTGAGCAGCACGTCGCGGTCGTTGCGCGTCTCGGAGGCCGCCAGGATGGCGCTGTCGACGGCCTCGTCGCGCTCGCCGCCGCCGGCCGCCACCACCATGTCCATGGTGGCGCAGAGCTCGTCATTGCCCTTGATGCCGGCGTCGTCCAGCGCAAGGCCGGCAGCGTAGCTGCCGAGCCGCTGCCAGGTCTCCATCTGGCGCTGGTCGCCGCGCTTGGCGATCTGCAGGTTCCAGTCGATCTCGGGCAGGGGATGGATGGTGTAGGGCGCGAAGCGCGTCGCATCGAGCACCGGTTCAATCCCCGGCCGGGTCAGCTTCTGCCAATGCGCGTCCGGTCCTTCTCCCAGCGAAGAGACAAGGCCGATGCCGGTGATGACGACGTCGCGCGGGCTGCTCATGAGCGGCTTTGTGGGTCAGGCTGGAGGCGGGTCAAGATCGGGCTCGGCAGGTCAGGCGACTTTCGCCGCGACCAGCGCGTCGATCTTGGCGCACAGGTTCTTCATGACGAAGTAGTCGTCGGTCGAGGCCTTGCCGTCATTGACCTCCTGCGTCCACTTCTCCAGCGGCACCTTGATGCCGAATTCCTTGTCGATGGCAAAGACGATGTCGAGGAAATCGAGGCTGTCGATGCCGAGATCGTCGATGGTGTGGCTTTCGGGCGTGATGGTGTCGATGTCGATCTCGCTGGTGTCGGCAATGATCTTGGCGACTTTCTCGAATGTGGTGGACAAGGGCTCTTCCTTCGGTTGCGGGCGGAATCTGTCCGCATCTTGTTTGGGCGCTGTCTAATCGGTTTTTCCGGGCAGGAAAAGGCCGAATGCACGGCGCGCAGATGGGATGCCGGCTTTGCGAACGCAAGAAGGGCCGCCGGTCGGCCCGGCGGCCCCTCCCATTCGACGTTCGTCAACTCAGCCTTCGCGGAGCTTGACCAGGTCGTTCAGCAGCCCGCCCGTTCCGTTGTGGACGGTCAGACGCTCGACCTTGCCGGCGATGGCCTCGAGAGCCTCGAGCTCCTTCAGCCGCAGCATCACCGGGTTCTCGGCCATCACCTTGGCCGTGTTGAGCAGCGAACGCGTGGCGTTCGTCTCCTCGCGGCGCCGGATGACGTTGGCCTCGGCTTGCTTCTCGGCCGAAACCACCTGGTTGAGGATCTCGCGCATATCGCCCGGCAGGATGACATCCTTGAGCGCGATATCGCTGACCTCGAGGCCGATCGCGGCCATATCGGCACGCACCTTGGCCGCCGCCTCCTCGTCGACGGTGATCTTCCTGTCGAGGATCTGGTCGAGAGTGAGCGCGCCAAGCGTCTTGCGGAAGGCGTACTGCAGGGCGCGGTAGAGGGCTTCCGAGAAGTCCTTCACCGTGCTCACCGCCGTCACCGGGTCAACAACCCGGTATTCGGCGGCGATGTTGACGCGGATCGTCACCCGATCCTTGGTCAGCATTTCCTGCCCGGCGACATCAAGCGACTGACGCTTGAGGTCGACGACCTTCACCTGAACCATGCGCCCGACATTCCAGAAGGCGTGCACGCCCGCCGCAAGCGTGCGGGTGTAGACGCCGTCCACGAACAGCAGCCCGACCTGGCCGTCCACGACCGGATGGAGGAACATGTGTTCCGCCTTCCGGGCCTGGCCGATCCGGCGCATCAAGGCCGGATCGACAGCCAGATCGGCGGCCGCGTCGACAGACGTCACCTTCCACGGACCGGCATCCGTCCACAGCACGAGCTTGGCGTTCGGAGTGAGAACGGCATAGAGGGCGCCGTCGCGCTCGATGACCGCAATGTCCGTGCGCCCGGTGCGAACGGCGGTGAAGTGACGCGCGGCCATATCCGGGAGCTTGTCGAACAATGCCTTCTCGTAAGCCGAAACGAATTCCGGGTTCTTCAGGTCGTGCCTTGACACTTCCAGGTTCCCGCGCCGGCTGGCGAGCCAATGCTCGCCCGGCATCAGGACACCCCGGATCTCGCCCTTGTAGAGGGCGACGGCCCGCTCATTTTCCTTCACGAGGACGCGCTGGCGTCCAAGCAGCTTTTCAAGAATGGTCTTCATTGTCTTCACTCCTGTCGGGCATGGCCCCATGCCAGGCGTCACGTCATGCGTCGAAGCGTCCTTTCGTTTCTCGTTTCACATCTTCACTGTTCCGGGCACGAATGATCCGGAGACCGGTGGCATGCGCGTACGGCGGGCCTTCGGGAGCGGATCGCGGGGCGGCGAAGCGGGCGCCGGAGCCCGAAGGCTCCTTTGCCGGCATCGCCGCGCCTTGATCGTCACCGCGGCCTGGCCGCGAGCCGACGGCGCAGGACATCGCGGGCCGGCGAGGCCGAAGCCCTGCCGTCCGTGAAATCCTCGCATTCCGGTCCCCGGACCGTTTTTCAGATAACACCGTAAAAGGGTGCCTTGG
>NZ_RQXT01000035.1 GCF_003863365.1 Mesorhizobium tamadayense
AGCATGAAGTGATCGCTGGCGGGCACCTCATGCTTGTTTTAGACTTGGCCGGCAGCCGGGTTGGGCCGCTGGCATATGGGGCCGATAAAATGATCTTCCGTCAGCTCTTCGATTCCGTTTCGGGCACCTATTCCTATCTGCTCGCCAGCCGCCGCGGCGGCGAGGCGCTGATCATCGATCCGGTGCTGGAGAAGGTCGAGCGCTATCTGCAGCTGGTCAACGAACTCGACCTCAGGCTGGTCAAGGCGGTGGATACGCATCTCCATGCCGACCACATCACCGGTCTCGGCGCGCTGCGCGACAGGACGCATTGCGTGACCGTGATGGGCGAGCAGACCAAGGCCGACGTCGTGTCGATGCGGCTTGCCGACGGCGACAAACTTGCCATCGAGGGGCTGGCGCTCGATGTCATCTATACGCCCGGCCATACGGACGATTCCTACAGCTTCATTCTGCCGGACCGGGTGTTCACCGGTGACACGCTGCTCATTCGCGGCACCGGCCGCACCGATTTTCAGAACGGCGATCCGCGCCAGCAATATGAATCGATCTTCGGCCGCCTGCTCAAGCTCCCCGACGAGACGATGATCTTCCCGGCGCACGACTACAAGGGCGAGACCGTGTCGACGATCGGCGAGGAAAAGGCCTTCAATCCGCGCCTGCAGGTGAGGTCGGTCGACGAGTACGTGAACATCATGAACAATCTGAAGCTGTCCAATCCGAAGATGATGGATGTGGCGGTGCCAGCCAACATGAGAGTGGGGCTGCACCAGGACGATATCGCCAGCCGGGGCTGGTCGGTGACCGCCGAAGAGGCGCTGGCGCTGGTCGGCCGGCCCGACGTCGCGCTGATCGACCTGCGCGAGCAGTCCGAGCGGGAACGCCACGGCGTCATCCCCGGCGCGATCCATCTGCCCTATGCGCGGCTGCAGGAGAATATCGCCGCCGGCGGCATGCTGCATGAACTGGCGAAGTCGACCAGCAGACAGATACTGTTTTACTGCGCCTTCGGCGAACGCTCGGCGATGGCCGTGCAGGCGGCGCAGGATGTCGGGATCTCGAGCGCCCGCCACATCCAGGGCGGCATCGATGCGTGGCGGAGGGCCAGCGGCCCGCTCATCCACTAAGGCGCGTTGATATTCAGATGATGCCGGCCTGCAAATGCCGGTTTCCTGCGCTTCCGGTGCTCACGTACTTTAAGTACGCTCCGCTCCGGTTCTCGGAAACCGTCATTTTCGGCGCGGCCTGACCTGAATCTCGACACGCCTTGGGGTGTGCCAATATTCAGGTGATGCCGGCCTGCAAGATGGCCGGAGGCTCAGTGCAGCCCGATGAGCTTCGCGCCCCGCCGGAACAAAGCTTCGCCATCCCGGTCGAAGCGGAAGGTGGCGATGAAATCGTCTGCCCGGTAGTCAGGCAATGTGGTGCGGATCGCGGCTGCAAAATTGCGGGCCTCGTCCCGCCGGCCGGCCAAGGCCAGGCAATGCGCGGCGATCGCCAGGATGATGACATGGGCATTGGGCCTGGCCGCCGCTTTCAGAGCCCATTCGGCGGCTTCGTTGTATTCGCCCAGCCGCGCATGGGCCATGGCGCGCGCGCCCATCATGCCGAACAGCAGCGGATCGAAGGGGCTGAGATGGCGCGAGTGATCGGACGAGCCGATCGCCGATTGCGGATCGCCCGACTGCGAGTGGACAAAGGACAGGGCATAATGGCCGAGCGCGAAGTTCGGGCTGAGGTCGACGGCCTTTGCCAGCTCGAGCAGCGAGCCGTCCTGCTCGTCGCGCAGCCACAATGCGCGGCCCATCGCCCAGTGAGCGGCCGGATTGCGGTCATCGACCAGAAGACTGTGACCGGCGCTTTCGAAAGCCAGTGCCGCCTCCCGGTCGCGATCGCCCCAGCGCTGGAAGGCGCTCTGCCAATGGGTGAAGGAAAGCCCGGCATAGGCACGGGCGAAGGTCGGGTCGAGCTTCAGGGAGTCGTTGAAGAACTGCTGCGCCAGTTCGTTTTCCTGGCGGGTGAAGCGGTACATGTGCCAGAGGCCGCGATGATAGGCCTCCCACGCATTCAGCGAATTCGGCGCCTTCAGCATTGCCCGGTTTCGTTCGACGGTCGCGATCTCGGCCGCGATCGAGGAGACGATGCTGTTGCCGATATCGTCGATGACGACGAAGATTTCGTCCGGCCTGTGCTCGAAGGTCTCGGCCCAGACGATCCTCGCGGTGCGGACCTCGACGAGCTCGACCGAGACGATGACCCTGCCCGAAAGGCTGCGGACCGAGCCAGTCGCCACATAGTCGACATTGAGCCTGCGCCCGGCATCCTCCGGCGCGATGTCCTTCTCGGCCAGAGCGAAGACCGATCCGCGGGCAATGACGAAGAAATCGCGAAGCTTGGCAAGACGCGTGATGATGTCGTGGGTCAAGCCATCGGCAAGCCCGCCGCGGAAATTGACGGTGCTTTCCGCAAACGGCATCACCGCCAGCGAGGCCCGGCGCAATGCGGCGGGTTCGGCTTCGACGGCAACGATCGGCGGTTGCGGGGCCAGAAAAGCTGGCCCGGATCGGGCGCACGGCGTCGCGCGGGAATGGCGGGCTTTTATCTCCTGCCATGCTTCCCGCAAGGGAGCGACATCCAGCTCCTCGGAGCGAAAGAGCTCCGCCGCGGTCGCAAGATGCTCCTCACCGGCGCCGATCTGTCCCCGCCGCGCGAGGTTTTCCAGCAGCGCCACATGCGCGCGCCCGTCGAACGGCGCGAGTTCCAGCCATCTGTCCAGATAGGCGCCTGCTTCATCGGCTCCCTGCGGGAGAAGGCCAATGATGTGTTCCAGAACGGCGACGTGGCAGGAGCTGAAACGGCGGCGTTGCGCGGTCAGCCAACTGGTGAAATGCGGGCTCCGATCGAGCTCCAGCCCGTCAAGAAAATCGCCGGCGAAGAGTTGCGCAAGCGCCCGCAGACGTTCGAGGCTGAGCGTTTCGATCCCTTCGGCGACCGCCGCAGCCGCTTCGACGGCGTCGACGCTCTTATCGGCAAGACGAAGCGCCACGGTGTCGCCTTCGGTCTCGATCCTGTTGAGGCCCGGTTCGTTGAGGGCGCCGCGAAGCTTGCTCAGGCACCAGCGAAGCTCGCCGCGCGGATCATTGGGCACATCCCACAGAAGCTCGCAGAGCCGGCTGCGGCTGACGGGATGTGGCGCGAGCACCAGATAGGCAAGCAGCGCGCGCAGCTTGCGTGAGGAAGGCAATTTAACCGGCTCGCCGTCACGGGCAATCGTCAGTTGCCCAAGCAGTCGCACGGACAGGCCGGCGGCGGCGTCGCTCAGGCTCGATCGGGTGGATTCCACGTATGTTTCCACGCTTTCTCCAACGCTGACCAGTTGGTCCATGTTCTATCACCAAAGACGACAGGAAGCATCCGGCAGCCCAATTCCATGCCGGAATGCCGCCGTTGCCGCATTAGCGGCAGGTCAAGCAACCTAGCGGGGCAAAGTGTCGAAACCGCGCCGCCGAAGTCGCCGGTCTGTAACCGGCACGTGAGATAGCGAGGAGAAAAGCTCATGTTGCAGCAGTTGAAAATCAGGACCACCGCCGGTCGCGGCCGGCTGTTCGACAGCATTCTCGACACGGTCGGCGACACGCCGGTCATCCGTATCAACAATCTCGGCCCGGCCCATGCGACGATCTATGTGAAGGCCGAGTTCTTCAATCCGGCAGCCTCGGTGAAGGACCGCCTGGCGCTCAACATCATCGAGGAAGGCGAGCGCAGCGGCAAGCTGAAGCCGGGCCAGACCGTCGTTGAGGCAACCAGCGGCAACACGGGCATCGGCCTTGCCATGGTCTGCGCGCAGAAGGGCTATCCGCTGGTAGTGACGATGGCCGACAGCTTTTCCATCGAGCGCCGCAAGCTGATGCGCATGCTGGGCGCCAAGGTGGTGCTGACGCCGCGCGCCCAGAAGGGTTTCGGGATGTACAAAAAAGCCGTCGAGCTCGCCGAAGCCAATGGCTGGTTCCTGGCCCGCCAGTTCGAGACGGAAGCCAATGCCGCCATCCACGAGGCGACGACGGCGCGCGAGATCATCAACGATTTCGCGGGCTCAAGGCTCGACGTGCTGGTCACCGGCTATGGCACCGGCGGCACCGTCACCGGCGTCGGCCGGGTGCTGCGCCGCGAACGGCCGGATGTCCGCATCGTCCTTGCCGAGCCTGCGAACGCGCAGCTTATCGGCAGCGGCAAGACACAGGAACGCGGCGCCGGTGGCGCGCCGGCCTCGAGCCATCCGGCCTTCGAGCCGCACCCGATCCAGGGCTGGACGCCGGATTTCATCCCCGAGGTGCTGCAGGAGGCGATCGACAAGCGCTACTATGACCAAGTGATGCCGATCCCCGGTCCGGAAGGCATCAAGTGGGCGAAGGCGCTGGCGCGGCAGGAAGGGATCTTCACCGGCATCTCCGGCGGCGCCACCTTCGCCGTGGCGCGCCAGATCGCCGGAACCGCTCCAGCCGGCTCGGTAGTCCTGTGCATCCTGCCCGACACCGGCGAGCGCTACATGTCGACGCCGCTCTTCGACGGCATCGAGGCCGAGATGGATGCAGAGGAGACGGCGCTGTCGCGCTCGACACCGAGCTGCCAGTTCGACGCCTGAAGACAACGCGGCGCTGTTGTCCATCCGGATGGCGGCGCCGCGACTGATTTGGCGTGGGACCCGAGAGCGGGCCGCATGCCTGGGCTGGTCGCATGCTTGGGAGAAACCGATGGACACGCTGCAGGAAGCCAAGGTCGCGGACGAAACGCTCGATCCGCCGGACTGGGCCGATATGCAGGCCCTGTCGCACCGGGTCGTCGATGACGCCATCGGCTATCTCAGGGATGTGCGGGAGCGCCCGGTGTGGCGCGGGATGCCGGACGAGGTCCGCGCCTTCTTTTCGGCGCCGTTGCCGCGCGAGCCGGCGCCGATTGCCGACGTCTATGGCGACGTCGCCCGCAACGTCATGGCTTATCCAATGGGCAACATCCACCCGCGCTTCTGGTCCTGGTACATGGGCTCAAGCAACTTCACCGGCGCGCTCGGCGATTTCCTGGCGGCGATCCAGGGCTCGAACCTCGGCGGCGGCAATCACGCCGCCGGGCTGATGGACAGCCAGGTGGTCGACTGGTGCAAGGAGATGGTGGGCTTTCCGGCCTCGGCCAGCGGCACGCTGGTCAGCGGCGGCTCGATGGCCAACATCATCGGGCTGACCGTGGCGCGCAATGCCAAGGCGGGGGTCGATGTGCGCGAAAGAGGCGTCGGCGCCATACCGCGGCCGTTGCGCTTCTACGCGTCGGACCAGGTCCATTCCTGCCACCGCAAGGCGATGGAAGCGCTCGGCCTCGGCAACAGGGCACTGCAGCGCGTCTCCACCGACGCCAATTTGCGCATCGACGTCGATGCGCTCAGGACGGCCATCGCGGAGGACCGCGCTGCGGGTTTCAAGCCGGCTTGCATCATCGGCACCGCCGGCACCGTCAACACCGGCGCGATAGACGACCTGCAGGCGCTGGCGGCGTTGGCGGCGGAGGAAGACCTATGGTTTCATGTCGACGGCTGCATCGGCGCGCTGATCGCGATCGCACCTGAAAACAGATCGCTCGTCGCCGGTATCGAGCAGGCGCATTCCATCGCGCTCGACCCGCACAAATGGCTGCACGCACCGTTCGAGGCGGGCTGCGCGCTGGTTCGCGATGCGTCCGCCCACCGAAATACCTTCGCCGTCACCCCGGAATATCTGGAATCGACGCCGCGCGGCCTCGCTTCCGGGCAATGGCTGCACGACTACGGCCTGCAGACCTCGCGCGGGTTTCGCGCGCTCAAGATCTGGATGGCGCTGAGAGAGCACGGGGTCGAAAAATTCGGCCGGCTCATCGACCAGAACATCGCCCAGGCCGGTTATCTGACTGAGTTGATCCGGGCCGATCCGGTGCTGGAGCTGACGGCGCCGACCACTATCAACATCGTCTGCTTCCGCCATCGCCTGGAAGGCGCATCCGAAGAACGGCTCAAGGCATTCAACACCGAGATCATGCTGAGACTTCAGGAAGAAGGCAGCGCGGCTTTATCGGACACGACCGTGCGCGGCCGGCACTGCCTGAGGGTCGCGATCACCAATCACCGCACGCGGCGCGACGATCTCGATCTCCTGGTGCGCGAAACGCTTCGCATCGGAAAAGAAATCGAGGCTGCGGTCTGAAGTGCGCTGTGAAGACTCAACTGGCGGCCAGCGGCGCGCCGGGCAGATAAAGCGCGATCGGCCGGATCTCGTAGACAGCGGTGGGATTGACGCGCTTGAGATCGCGCGCCACCGCGATCGCCTCGTCCTGGCTCTCGCAATCGAGGACATAGAGGCCAAGCAACTGCTCCTTGGTCTCGGCAAAGGGACCGTCGATCACCATGCCGTCGCCCGGACCGCGCAGCGTGACCGCTTTCGCGGTCTCGCCCAGCCTGGCCGCCGGCCCCAGCTTACCGGCGCGGATCAGCCTGTCGTTGATCTCGAGCAGGTCTTTCATAAGGGCTGCATCCTCCTCGGGCGTCCAAGACTGGACGGTCTCTTCGACGTGATAGGCAAGGATTGCGTAAAACATGGTTCGGTTTCCTCGTGCATGACCCCGAAAATCGGAATCGTTTTTTTGCGTCGCTGACCTTCGGTTCGGAAAGGATCATGCACCAAATTGAAGTGCTACAGCGTCCTCTTCGCGTCCAAGAGGACGCGCGGCGCTGTAGAGCCGGAGCGGGCCGCACTATCACAAGGATGGAGCGGCTGATCCAGTCCCGGCGGCAGCCGGGAAAGCGGCTGCTGACTCAAGCTGCCAGCGGCAGGCGCAGCTCCGTCAGCAGGCCGCCGCCGGGATGGTTCGAAAGGCTGATCTCGCCGCCGGCGCCGCGGGCGATGTTGCGGGCAATGGTGAGGCCGAGGCCAAGGCCGCCGGTCTCGCGGTTGCGCGACTGTTCGAGGCGCACGAAGGAACCGAAGACCTGATCCAGCTTTGCCTGCGGAATGCCCGGCCCCTCGTCGCGGATGGTGAGCGTGATCGTGTCGCCCGACCGCAGCACGCCGATATGCGCCCTCTTGCCGTAGGTGACGGCGTTCTGGACGAGATTGGTGATGCAGCGGCGCAGCGCCACCGGCCGCGCGATGCAGATCAGGCCGCGCGTGGGTGTAGCGTCCTCGTCGAATGAAGCGTCCTCGAACATGTCGACGACAGACTCCGCCAGCGACCAGAAGTCAATCCGCTCGGCCTTTTCCTCCGTGACCTCGAATTTGGCGAAGTCGATCACCGAGCTGGCGATGCTTTCGATGTCGGCGAGGTCGTGGGCGAGGGCGGCGCGCGCCGGCGATCTGCGCAGCAGCTCGAGCCGCAGGCGCATTCGGGTCAGCGGCGTGCGCAGATCATGCGCCAGCGCCGCCGCCAGGTGCTCGCGATCCTCGACATAGTCGCGCAGCCGCATCTGCATGGCGTTGACCGCCTTTGCCGCGGCGCGGATCTCGCGGCTGCCGGTCTCGGCGATCGGCGGGCTTTTCAGGTCGTTGCCGATGCGGTTCACCGCCGTCTCCATCATCCGGTAAGGCGCGGTCAGCCGGCGCAGCGACCAGATCGACATCACCACGACCAGCCCAGCGATCAGCGAATAGAGCGGCAGGCTGTCGACGCTGAGGATCGGCCCGGCAGGCGTGATCGGCTCTGTAAAGTTCAGCCATTGGCCGTCGGAAAAGCGCAGCGACGCCGTCAGCTTGTCGCTCTGGGCGAAATCAGCCGCCAGCACCAGAAGATCACGCTCGACCTGGCCGACATCCCTGTTCATCACCTGGCCGTCCGGGGCATCGGCTTCCTGCGTCGCCGGGTCGCGGCGCACGCGCGCGTCGGTGACGCCGAACTTGGACAGGCGGCCGACCAGGATGTCCTCCAACTCGGCAAGCTGGTCGTCGCCGGCGATCGAGGAGATGACGGCAGGGGTGTCCGAAACGGTCAGTGCATAGGTGGAGTTGAACAGGCCCGACGCGGTAACTTTGCGCTCCTCCGGCGTGGCCTCATGCATCAGTTGCACCAGCGAATAGGCGCGGTCGTTCAGCCGGTAGAGGTCGACCACGCCGTTGGCCGCGGCGCGGTCGCGCGAGACGATGTAGAGCGTCGCGACCTGGCTGATCATCAGGCCGGCAATGACGATGAGCAACACCCAGACAGGCAGGGTTTGCGGCAGGAAGCGTCTCATTCGGAGGTCGTTTCGGGCAGAAACTGATAGCCGCCGCTGCGCACGGTCAAGATCAGCTTCGGCGTCTTCGGGTCGTCCTCCATCTTGCGGCGCAGGCGGCTCACCAGGATGTCGACGCTGCGGTCGAAGCTGTAGCCGGAGTCGCCGCCCGAAAGCTCGATGAGCTGCTCGCGGGTCAGAACGCGCTGCGCGCTCTTGACGAAGGTCTGCAGCAGGTTGAACTCCGCCATCGTCAGCTCCACCCGCACGTCGTCGGGCGCCGTCAGCCGGCGGCGCGAGCAATCCATGGTCCAGCCGGCAAAGCGGTAGATCTGCTTGCTGGTGGGCCGGCGCGGCTCGGCCGTGCCGTTGCGCCTCAGCACCGCGCGGATGCGTGCCAGCAATTCGCGCGGATCGAAGGGTTTCGGCACATAGTCGTCCGCGCCCATCTCGAGCCCGACGACGCGATCCGTCGTCTCCGTCACCGCGGTCAGCATGATGATCGGCGTCGCATAGTTCGCGCGAATTTCGCGGCAGAGCTCCAGCCCGCTTTTTCCCGGCAACATCACGTCGAGGACGATCAGGTCGACCTGCGCGCGGCGCAGGATCGCCTCCATCTCGGTTCCGTCGGCGGCCACGGTCGTACGCAATCCCCGCTTCTGGAAGAACTCCTGAAGCAGGTCCCGTATGCCCTTGTCGTCGTCGACGATCAGTATGTGCGCGTCGGATTTCACGAGAGCCCCGCGATTTGCTGTAGCCAAGCCGTCCTTCGGTGATCACCCACACGATAGAATTCGGGCCACATCTTGGCCAGTGGCGACGAAATAGGAAGGGTTGGCTCCCCGGAAACAATTCAGAAACAAAATTCTACATTCGGGAAAAACTCGTGAAAAATTTCAGGGGCATAACTGGTGCCGTGGCGGTCAGGTCATCGGCTGCGACGCAAGTTTCCGGAGTAACGGGCAAGACCGATGCAGAGGTTCTGGACCAGCGTGATGGGTGCTTTGCTCAGCATGTCGCTCATCACAGCCGCGGTCGGGGCCTCCAACGCAAAGGTAACGCCGCTGACCCGGACCGAGCGCTGCACCAACCTCAACCGCCAAGTTGACGAAGCCCTCGTAACCCATGCCGCGGCAACGCAGGTCACCGCGGCGAAGGCACTTCAAAGAAAGGGAAACCGGTTCTGCGCCGCCAAGAAACAGGCACAGGGCATCCGGATGCTCGCAAATGCTTTGAAGCTGCTTGGAGTGACACCGATCGACCCGGTTCAGTGACGCTCACCCCCTCGACCCGCATGAAAAGGAAATGAAGCCATGAAGAAGTCCCTCCTCTCCGCCCTCGGCCTCGGTGTTGCTCTCTCGCTCGCGATGCCGGCTCTCGGCAACGCTGCCGCCACGACGACCGCTGCTCCGGCTGCTTCGACGACGACCGCTCCTGCCGACACCACGGCTGCCAAGCCCGTGAAGAAAGTCGCTGCCAAGAAGACGGTCAAGAAGCACAAGAAGGCTTCGAAGACGGTCGTCAAGAAGGCCGACAAGAAGGATGCCCCGAAGACCTGATCCGGGTCTCGGTATTACATCTTGCAAAGACCGCTCCGGCCGGATCCGACCGGAGCGGCTTTCCGGCGGCCGAAGTCCGACACCGGCGGCTTCCGCCGCGCCGCGCTCCCAACCCTTAACCCGATCGCAATGCCGGTGCCGTAGGACAATCCGCATGAAGAAGCGGCTTTCGTCCCTGATGCGCTCGCTGACCCTCGGCGGCCTGATCGCCACCGCGGCAGCGAGATCTTTGATCATCTTCAAGGCCAGCCCGGTGCCGGATCCCGCCAGCGGCAGGACGGAGCCGGAGCTTTTCGCACCGGCGATCTCATCGAGCTTCGACTACATCACGCCGGCCCAGAGCTGGGTCCTGATCGTGCTCATCGGCGCAACCCTGATCGGCTTCGCCGCCTGGACGGTTGCAGCCTTTATGGAGCGCGGTTCCAACATGGGCGATGGCGGCTCCGGCAGATCCGGCACAACCATGCGCCGCACGATCGGTCGACATGGCCGTTGAACGGCAGGCGACGCTCCCCACATAACGTCTTGTCGTCGTGATCCGCTCCGGGCGGACAAATGGACGTATGCTTCCCTGCATGGCAGAGTCGAAGCGAGAATTGTGGATGTTTTCGCGCAATTCCGGACGGAAAGCCGCTGAACACCTTTCCTGGAATTGCTTTAGCTTACGACTGGCGGATTTCCTATGCCTGAGACCGTCCTCATACCCCGTACCAAAACGCAGCCGAAGACCGAGCGGCCAAAGCTCTACAAGGTCATTCTGGTCAATGACGACTTCACGCCGCGCGAGTTCGTGGTCACCGTGTTGAAGGCCGAATTCAAGCTCAGCGAGGATCAGGCGCATCGCGTGATGATCACCGCGCACACGCGCGGAGTCTGCGTGGTCGCGGTCTTCACGCGCGATGTCGCCGAGACAAAGGCCACGCGGGCGACCGATGCCGGCAAGGCCAAGGGCTATCCGCTGCTGTTCACGACAGAGCCGGAGGAATAGGGGGCACTCCCTCGCCCCGTTTACGGGAGAGGGAAAGCGAGGCCGGCTTGCCGGCCGAGCAGGGTGAGGGGTGAGGCAAGCGCTGGGTTCTGATTGGCTGGGCGCCGCCCCTCATCCGCCCTTCTGGCACCTTCTCCCCGTGAAAGGGGGAGAAGGAAGGATGCTACCGCCCTTCGCGGTACCACATCGAGCCGATCGCCAGCAGCAGCAGGCCGAGGCCGAGGAAGCCGCCGAATAGCGGCACGCGTGAAACGGCCTTGAGGGTGCTGTCATCGGTGGTGCGGAGCCCGATCCAGTCATCGCCCGAGGCCGCGCCCGCGGAACGGACCGGCACGACCGACGGCAGGCTGACGCCGCCGCCGAGGCTTCCCAGCATGGATGACGGCGCCAGCCGGCGCACGCTACCGCCGGTCGCCTCAGCCGGCGCCTTCAGCCTGTCCTCGGTGGAGACGACATCGGAGAATTCCGGCGCGTTGATCGGGCCGACATGGGCAAGGGCGGTGAGGTCGCCATTGCCCACCTGATAGAGGCCGATCTCGCTGGCCTGCAGGCTCCCGGTGAAAATGCCCGGCTCGGCCTTTTCGAGCTTGACCGTCATCGTCTTGCCGGTGGGCGTGATGACCTGGGCCGGGCCTGGATCGTTGCTCATCGTCTGGCGCCTTATTTCCAGCACCATGCCGCGCCCGTCGGCGGTCAGGCGCTCCTCTTCCAGCTCCGGTTCCTTCATCAGCCAATGGGCGATGCGGCGATAGAGCTGGACATGCGGCCCGCCGCCTTCGAAGCCGCGCGCCCATAGCCAGCCCTGATCGGAAAGCAGCATGCCGACCCGGCCTTCGCCCTTGCGGTCGAGCAGCAAGAGCGGCCGGTCGTCGGCACCTTTCATCACCACCTCGCCTTCCGGATTCTTGACGCCGATGGTGCGGAACCAGCGGCTCCAGTGCGGCGGTTCGGCAGCGGAGCCGTCGAGCCCACGCGTCACGGGGTGGCGCTGGCCGAGATCGGTGAGACGCGGATAGAAGGCCTTGTCGACAACCTCGCCGGTGGGCATCGCCGGCAGGGCCGACATCAGCGGCGTGCGGGCAATGGAGCTTTCGCCGGCATATTCGGGGCCGGCGGCGATCAGCAGCGCGCCACCCTTTTCGACATATTCGGAGATGTAGTCGTAATAGAGGATCGGCAGCACGTCGCGGTGCTGGTAGCGGTCGAAAATGATCAGATCGAAATCCTTGATCTTCTCAACGAACAGTTCGCGCGTCGGGAAGGCGATCAGCGACAACTCGTTGATCGGCGTGCCGTCCTGCTTTTCCGGCGGCCGCAAAATGGTGAAGTGGACGAGGTCGACCGAAGCGTCGGATTTCAAAAGGTTGCGCCAGGTGCGCTCGCCGGCGTGCGGCTCGCCGGAGACCAGAAGCACGCGCAGATGATCGCGGATACCATCGACCAGCGCGATGGCGCGGTTGTTGGCGTCGGTCAGTTCGCCCGGATCGTGATCGATTGAAAGCTGGACGATGTTGCGGCCGGCGTTGGGGATGGTGACCTCAAGCTTCATCGGCTGGCCGATGGTCGCATGCTCGACCGAGACCTGCTCGCCATTGACCGAGACCCGCACGTCGACCGGACCGCCCTGGCCTTCGGTGGAAATGACGCGATAGCTCATGTCGAGCGGCTTGCCGACGAGACCGAAGCGCGGCGCGTTCTCGAAGCGGATGCGGCGGTCCTTCTCGTGCTCGTTGCCGGTGATCAGGGCATGCAGCGGCGCGTTGAACTCCGGAGCGCCGGCCGGCGCATCATGCACCTCGCCGTCGGTGATCATGATCGCGCCGCCGATGCGCGACGGCGGCACGTCGCGGAAGGCGCCTTCCAGCGCGCTGAACAGCCTGGTTTCCGTGCGTTCGTCGGCGTCCTCGGACTTGCCGGCCTCGACGACGCGGACGTCGAATTGCTTGAAGCGGCCAAGACGCTCCTGAAGGCCAGCCAGCGCCTCGTCGGTCTGCTTGGCGCGGTCGCCGATGTCCTGGCTGTGGCTGCGATCGACGACGACGGCGACGACGCTCTTCAGCGCCTCGCGCTCTTCATCGAGGAAAACCGGGTTGAGCAACGCCGCGCCGAGCGCGAGCAGGGCGATGAAGCGCAGCACCGAGCCGCGCTGGCGGAACCACAGGCCGGCCAGCGCGAGCAGCAGGAGCGGCACGATGACGACCCAGAACAGCGGCCAGGAAACAAGCGGCTCAAAGGAGATCGACCAGTTCATGACCTACTGCCCCAGCCGTTCGAGCAGGACGGGCACATGCACCTGGTCGGATTTGTAGTTGCCGGTCAGCATGTACATCATGATGTTGACGCCGGCGCGCAGCGCGTAGATGCGCTGCATCGGATCCGGCGGCACGGTCGGCAGCATCGGATCGCCGTTCTCGTCGACCGCCCAGGCGCCGGCGAAATCATTGGCGGTGATCATGATCGGCGAGACGCCGTCGCCGGTGCGCACCGGACGGTTCTCGGTGTTGCTGGCATCGAGCGAGGTCTCGACCCAGAGCGGACTGCCGTTGAAGCGGCCGGGAAACTCGGGAAGGATGAAGAAGGACTTCGTCAGCACATGGTCCGACGGCACCGGCTCCAGCGGCGGCACGTTGAGATTGGCTAGGATGTCGCGCAGCCGCTCGGTGGCCGGGCTTGCCGAGCCGGCGCCGATGCCGTTGGAGAATTGGTCGCGCGTGTCGAAGAGAACCGTGCCGCCCTGCTGCATATAGGCATCGATGCGAGCGACCGCCGCTTCGCTGGGCATCGGCGCGGTGGCGTCGATCGGCCAATAGATCAACGGATAGAAGGACAACTCGTCCTTGGAGATGTCGACACCCGCCGGCGGGCCGGGCTCCAGCGCCGTCTTCTCGATCAGGAAGCGGGTGAGACCCTCGAGGCCGGCGCGGCTAATCGAATCGACGCCGGGCTCGCCGGTGATCACATAGGCGATGCGGGTTTTCGAAATGTCGTCGACCGCCTGGGAATCGCCGGGCTTCGAATCATCCGCGCGGGCAAGATCGGCGTGGGCGAAGAGCCCGCCGATAGCGATCAGAACGGCAGCGGCGGTCGCCGCGGCACGGCGCGGCCGGCGCGACAACAGCCCACCCATCCAGAACACGGCAAGCGTGTCGAGCACCATGAGCAGCAGGGCCATCGTGACCAGTGGACCTTTCAGGTTTTCCGATTCGTCGAAGGCGTAGGGGATGGCGGTCACCGGCAGCGAGATCTGCGGCCGAGCAAGCGGCGTGAACGTGCTCGAGGCGTTGAGCAGGTTATGCGCGAAGACGCCGGTCTCCGAGCCATAGAGGCCGGGCGGGTTTTCCAGCGTCACCGGCAGCGTGCCGGTGGCGGGCACGAGCGGCCGCGCATCGGGTGTCGGCGGCACCAGCGTGCCGTCGGCGCCGATCATGCGATAGGGCGCCAGCGACGCGGCGGCAGCCTCGGCATTGGCGACTGCGGCGCCCTGGTTGCGCGACAATTGCACGACGCGCCTCAGCATCTCGACGAAGCTGCCGGAGATCGGCAGGTTCGACCAGGTCGCCTCCGGCGTGACATGGAAGAGCACGAGCGTGCCCTTGTCCTTCTTCATGCCCGTGACCAGCGGCGTGCCGTCGGCCAGCGTCGCCCAGGTGCGCTCGACGATGTCGGGCGTCGGCTCGGCCAGCACCTGCCGGCTGACGGTCACCTCGGTCGGCGGCGCGAGATCGGCGAACGGGCCGTTCTTAGGGAATTCGGTGACCGGTTGCGGCGTCGTCCAGGACAGCGCGCCGCCCAGCGCGCGCTCGCCGCTGCGCAGCCTGACCGGCAAGAGGTCGTCGTCATTGCCGGCGGCGGCCAGCCTTGAACCGGCAAAGCGCACCAGCGTGCCGCCATTGCTCACCCAGTCGACCAGCCGCTGCCGGACCTGCGCGGGAATGGTGCCGACATCGGCCATGATGATCATCGCCGGCTTCTGGTCGAGAAGCTGCGGTATGGCGTCGGCCAGATCGGCGCTCGACGGCTCGACCAGATCGGCGAAGGGCTGCAGGGCGCGGCGAATGTAATAGAGCGGCGACAGCAGCGGCTGCGCCTGGTCGGCCTCGGCCTGCGAAAGCAGTCCCACGCGGCGGCGCTTGGAGTTCTCGTCCAGCACGCGAACGGCTCCGGCCTGATGCTCGCCATCGAGTGCTATCGAGGCGAAGTCGTTGCGCAATTCGAACGGCACCTTCATCGTTCCGGTGGCAGTGGTCTCACCCGGCGCGAAGGTCAGCGTCGCGTCGGCGATGCGGCGGCCCTTGTCGTCGAAGGCGCCCGCCGTGAGTTGTGCCGGCGCCGGATCGCCGGGCGCGCGGACGGTGGTCAGCGTGAAACCGTCGACCTGATTGTCGGCGCCGGTCAGGCCGGTGAGCGAGAATCGGTCCGAGGTGGCCCAGACCAGCCTCGAGGCATTTTTTTCCAGAAGAGTCTTGAAAGCCACTTCGTCGCCGTTGGCCGCCAGCCCGTCGGCAAGCACGGCGACGCTGGCGCCCGGCAGGCGCTCCAATGTGGCGGCGACACGGGCATAGACGGCAGGGCGGTCGGTCGGGATCGGGCGCGGCTTTGCCGCGCGCAGGCGGTCGAGCGCGGCCGACGCATCGAAGGGGCCGATCTCGACATTCGGCTTCTCGGCGGTGAAGGCGATGACGACCGGCACGCCGTTCGAGCCGGCGTCGGCGATCAGCCGCTCCGCGGTGGCGACGCGCCTGCCCCAGTCGGCGGCACTTGCCCAGTCATTGTCGATGACAAGCGCCAGAGCCGAGCCTTCCGCCGGCAGCTTTTCGCGCGGATTGAAGACCGGTTCGGCGAGCGCGGTGATGACGAGCGCCGCCATCAACAGTCTCAGCAGCGTCAGCCACCAAGGGCTTTGATGCGGCGTCTCCTCGCGCCTCAGGACCCGGGCGAGAATCCTCAGCGGCGGAAAGACCTCGGTCTGCGGCCTGGGCGGGGTCAGCCTCAGCAGCCACCAGATCACCGGCAGGGCCAGCAGACCCCACATCACCATCGGCGCGCCGAAGGAAAGCGGCAGCCAGCTCATGTGACCACCTTTTCGGCAAGGCCGCCGGCGGTCAGCCCTGCATGACTGCCGCCGGCAGTCAGCCCTGGGCGGCTGCTGTCGGCGGTCATCGCCATGTGGACGCGCACGAGCGCCTCGGAGGCGAGGCGGTCGGTGTGGTTGACGGTGAAACTCCAGCCGAGGCGCTTGCACCAGCCGGCCAGTTCCTGGCGGCGCGCGGCGTAGAGCAGGCGGTATTCGTCTTTAAGCGTTTCGGCGCGGCCGGCGGTCAGCTTGTCGCCGGTTTCGGGATCGGTGAATTCGGTGCGGCCGGCATAGGGGAAGGTCTCCTCGGCCGGGTCGGCGACCTCGATCAGATGCGCGCGCACGCCGTGACGGGCGAGCACGTCGAGCCAGGCCATGGTTTCCTCGACCGGATCGAGGAAATCGCTGACGATGACGATGTCGCAGAAGCGGCGGATGGCCGCGAGATCGGGCTTGGCCGGCATCTCGCCGGCATGGCTGAGCTGGGCCGCGATGCGTTCGGCGCCGTTGCGGGCGGTGAACGGGTCGGTGAGGCCCGGCCAGGCGATGCGCTCGCCGCTGCGCGACAGAAGCTCGGCCAACGCAAGCGTCAGCACCAGCGCGCGCGATTCTTTGGAAACGCCGGCTCCCGCGGACTTGTAGAGCATGGAGGGGGAGGGATCGGACCAGAGCCAGACGGTATGAGCCGCCTCCCACTCGCGGTCGCGAACATAGGTGTGGTCGTCGCGCGCCGAGCGGCGCCAGTCGATGCGCGAGGCATCGCCTTCGACATAGGGGCGGAACTGCCAGAAATTCTCGCCAATGCCGCGCTTGCGGCGGCCGTGCCAGCCGGCGATCACCGTGTTGACGATGCGGCGGGCCTCGACCAGCAGGTCCGGCACCAGAGAGGCCCGCAGCCGGCCACGGGCGAGCGCATCGCGCGTCGCAACCGGTGTCTGAACCTCGCCAATTCGACCCATCAGATGCCTTTTGCCAGTTTCGCCACCACGTCGCGCACGGACGTGCCTTCGGCGCGGGCGGCGAAAGTCAGCGCCATGCGATGCTGCAGCACCGGCTCGGCCAAGGCACGGATGTCGTCGACCGACGGCGCCAGCCTGCCATCATATAGGGCGCGCGCGCGGGCGCACAGGGTCAGCGCCTGGCTGGCGCGCGGACCCGGGCCCCAGGCGACGTGCCTGTCGGTGTCGGCAACGCCCTGGCCCGGACGGGCCGAGCGCACCAGCTTGAGGATTGCCTCGACGACGCTTTCCGGCACCGGCATGCGGCGGATCAGCGTCTGAACCTCCTTCAGCCTGGCCGGCTGCAAGACATTGTCGGCCTTGGCCTCCTCGACGCCGGTGGTCTCGAGCAGGATGCGGCGCTCCGCCTCGATCTCCGGATAGAGGATGTCGACCTGCATCAGGAAGCGGTCGAGCTGGGCTTCCGGAAGCGGATAGGTGCCTTCCTGTTCCAGCGGGTTCTGCGTCGCCAGCACGTGGAAAGGCGAGGGCAGGTCGTGGCGAACGCCGGCGATAGTAACGTGATATTCCTGCATCGACTGCAGCAGCGCCGACTGTGTGCGCGGCGAGGCGCGGTTGATCTCGTCCGCCATCAGAAGCTGAGTGAAGATCGGCCCCGAGATGAAGCGGAAGGAGCGCTTGCCGAACTCGTCCTGCTCCATCACTTCCGAGCCGAGGATGTCCGACGGCATCAGGTCGGGCGTGAACTGGACGCGGCGGGAATCGAGGCCGAGCACGATGCCGAGCGTCTCGACCAGCTTGGTCTTGGCGAGGCCCGGCACGCCGACAAGCAGCGCGTGGCCGCCGGCAAGCAGCGCCACCAGCGTGCGCTCGACGACGGCCTCCTGGCCGAAGATCACGCGGCCTACGGCGTCGCGAACCTTCGAGATGTCGGCCAGCGCCTTCTCGGCCTGCTCGATCATCGCCTTGTCGCTCAACGGACTTTCCTTGATCATCACGCTCATGCCGTTCGATCCTTGTGGTTGGAAATACCGGCCTGCACTCTCAGAGTCGCAGAATGCCGCGATTCGGCCTCGCCTGGCGCCTGTGATTGAACTTAAATCACAGACTTAGGCTGACAAGCGAAACAACAGTGACTATTTCGTGACCATGACCGATCATTGCGGACATCGCGAACCGAGTCTGACCAGCGCCACCGAGGCGCGCGGGCTGGAAGCGCTGATCTCGCGGGCGGCGCGAGCCGGCAGGGGGCCGGCTCCAGTGGAGCGCTGGAATCCGGACTTCTGCGGCGATCTCGACATGGAGATCAAGGCCGACGGCACGTGGTTCTATCTCGGAACGCCGATCGGGCGCATGCCGCTGGTGCAGCTTTTTTCGAGCGTCTTGCGCAAGGACGCCGACGGCAAGACCTACCTCGTGACACCGGTGGAGCGCGTGGGGATCCGCGTCGCCGACGCGCCCTTTGTCGCCGTCGAGATGAACGTGTCGGGAACCGGCGACGATCAGGTCATCACCTTTCGCACCAATGTCGGCGACGTCGTCACCGCCGGACCCGGCCATCCGCTGCGCTTCGTCGACGAGGACACCACAGGCGGGCTCAAGCCCTATGTGCTGGTGCGCGGGCGGCTGGAGGCCTTGGTGGCGCGACCGGTGATGTATGAGCTGGTCGAGCATGGCGAGGAGATCGACATCGACGGCAGGGCAATGTTCGCCGTGCGCTCCGGCGGCGAGGTCTATCCGATCATGCCGGCCGAGAAACTCGAGCGGCTAAGCGCGTGATGGACCAGGTGGCGCCGGTGCCGTTCTCGATCGCGGATTTTCGCGCCCGCGCTGCGGCGCAGGCCGAGGCGCAACCCGGCGACGAGTTCGGCGATCACCGCTACAATCCAGGCCATCCCAGGCTGAAGCACATCAAGCCGCTGCGCGACGCCGCGGTGCTTATCCCGGTCATCGATCACGCCGACGGCGCCACGGTGCTGCTGACCAAGCGCGCCGAGAAGCTGCGCAGCCATTCCGGCCAGGTGGCCTTTCCCGGCGGCACCATCGATCCGACCGATCCCGGCCCGGAAGCGACGGCGCTGCGAGAAACGTTCGAGGAAATCGGCCTCGACCGCGACCACATCGAAATCGTCGGCCGCATGCCCGACTACATCTCCGGCAGCGGCTACCGCATCGTGCCGGTGCTTTCCGTGGTGCGGCCGGGCTTTTCGCTGACGCTCAATGCCGACGAGGTCGACGCCGCCTTCGAGGTGCCGCTGCGCTTCCTGATGGACCCTACCAACCACGCGCGCGACAGCCGCATGTGGAACGACCTCGAATGGTTCTTCTACGAGATGCCCTATGGCGGCCAGCGCATCTGGGGCGTCACCGCCGGAATCATCCGCACACTCTATGAAAGGCTCTATGCATGAGCACGGGGGTGTCTCTCTCCGGCAGGGCCGACTGGCTGGACGAAAAGCATCTGCAGAAGCTGCTTGCCGCGCTGACGGAGGGCGGCGAAGGGGCGCGCGTGGCCGGCGGAGCGGTGCGCAATGCGCTGATCGGCCAACCGGTCGCCGACATCGACATCGCCGCTACGACCCTGCCCGAGGAAACGATCCGCCGCGCCCAGGCCGCCGGCTTCAAGACGGTGCCGACCGGGATCGAGCACGGCACCATCACGGCGATCGCGGGCGGCAAGGCCTATGAGGTCACGACGCTCAGGGCCGATATCGAGACCGACGGCAGGCGGGCCAAAGTGACGTTCGGGCGCGACTGGAAGGCGGACGCCGAGCGGCGCGATTTCACCATCAACGCGCTCTATGCCGAAGCCGACGGCACGGTCGTCGACCTTGTCGGCGGCGTCGCTGATATCGAGGCGCGCCGCTTGCGCTTCATCGGCGATCCGGAAGCGCGCATCCGCGAGGATTATCTGCGCATCCTGCGCTTCTTCCGTTTCTTCGCCTGGTACGGCGACGGCCGGCCTGACGCCGAGGGCTTGAAGGCCTGCGCGAGGCTGAAGGACGGGCTCGCGCGGCTCTCGGCCGAACGCGTGTGGTCCGAGCTGAAGAAGCTGCTTTCGGCCCCCGATCCTTCGCGCGCCCTGCTGTGGATGCGTCAGGCCGGCGTTCTCACCGCCGTGCTGCCGGAGAGCGAGAAATGGGGCATCGACGCCATCCACGGGCTGGTCAGGACCGAAAAGGATCTCGGCTGGAACGCCGATCCGCTGCTCAGGCTGGAGGCAATGGTTCCGCCGGATGCCGCGCGCATGAAGACGCTTGCCGAAAGGCTCAGATTTTCGAACGGCGAGGGCGAACGGCTCAAGCAATGGGCGCTGACGGCTTCGCCGGAACACAAGACGACCGAGACGGAATTCTCGAAAAAGCTCTATTTCGGCGATCGCGAAGGCTTCGTCGATCGGCTGCGGCTCGCGCTCGCCGCCGCGCGCGCACGTGCCGTCGAGGACAATCAGGCCCTGATGGAAGCCGGCGGCTTCTCGCGCCTGCTTGGCTTCGCGTTGAAATGGCAGAAGCCGGTATTCCCCATCAAGGGCGCTCACCTCACCAAACTCGGCGCGTCGCCCGGGCCGAAGCTCGGCGCGATCCTGAGAAACCTCGAGAAGGAATGGGTCGATTCTGGCTTCATCCTGGACCGCGGCGCGCTGCTCGAACGCGCTGCGAAAGCTCTCGAGGGTTAGATGACGCCTGAACGATCGGCGCGGCTCACTTGATCGCCACGGGAGCGAGGGCGCGCGAAAGACTCGCCTCGCCCTTGCCGTAGACCGCAGGATCGTAGTTAGCCAGTGTGTCGGTGCGAGCCGTGTTGAGCAGGTCGTTGGTGATCTGAACCGGCGTCGCCTTGGTGAACTTGCTGCCGATGATCGCGGCGTAGCCGGAGATGATCGGCGCGGCGAAGGACGTGCCGTAAAGGCCGGTCTTGTCGCCCTCGACGCCGACCACGAGGAAGTGGCTCTGCACGAGCGGGTCGGAACCGGCGTAGTTGGAATACCAGGCAAGCGCGGCCTTGTTGGATGTCGTGCCGTTGGTCGACAGCGCGCCGGCAAAGATCGCCGTCGGCTTGCCGATCAGGGCGAGGTCAAGATAGTCCTGCTGGCCGCCTGTGACGCCGCCGACCGCCACCGCGTCGTTTCCGGCCGCTTTCGAGACTATGGCCGATCCCTTGGTGGCGTAGGAGATGATCGATGCCTCCTCAGGGGCCCACCAGATCTGGTTCACGCCGTAGCCCGCGGCGGTATACATGCCGTAGCTGAGGTTGAGCACGTTGCGGCCGCCTGCCAGCGACACGGCCGAGCTTGTGGAAAAATCCTTGGAGCGTATGGTCGCCGCGGGAGCGATCATGCTCGCTTCCTCGCGCGTCCATTCACCGTGCCTTTGGGTCTGCACCCCGATCCCGAAATTGCCGGAGAAGCGCGACGAACTGCTGAAGTCGTCAACGATGGTGATGGTGACACCCTTGCCCTTGTAGCCCTTAGCCCATGCGGCGCCGACGTCGGGGCTCATCCAGTTCCGCACTGCCTGTGTGGTCTTCGCGGCCGGGATCCTCGCGCTCACGCATATTGACCCGCCGCCATGGCAAAGTGCTGCCATCTCGTCCGCGTCGAGGGCTTCCTGCGCCGACGCGGCCGATGCCGGCAGAAGGACGAGAGCGGCGGCAATGGCGAACTTCCAACGACTACCAGACATAGTCTTACTCCCGGTCAAACTGGAACGAGGACGGACGATTTGCGAAATACGGGGGCAAGAAGACTTCTCATGCCTGGCCTCCCGGCGGTCAGAAAGTAACACGGTAATTGAGCCACAGGTGCAGCCTCTCGGGTGTAGCGTTAACCAGATATTTCAGCGTTTCCTCAGGTGCCGTCTCGCCGGCCGCGAGGCGGCAGTTGACGCTGTAGGTGCCAAGATTCCCGTAGTCGGCGACGCAGGGCCTTTCGGTGAGGTTGCCGCCGATGATCGAGGTAACCGACAGGGACAGGGTGCTGCTCGGGCTGGGATGGGTCTGGGTGAGAAAGCCGAGCTTGAGGCTCGGCGCGATGCGATACTTCTCGCCTTGTTCTCCGGTCCCAATTCCCCACAGGATGCCGCTGCTTTCGGTCAACTGGGTGAGAAGGTCGACGTGCAGGTCGAGCCAATTGGCGTGGTACCACCGATTGAACGAGACCCACCTTCCGTCCTGCAATTCGTAGCCGCCGTTGCCGAGGTCTCTCGCGCGATCGCTGAGCGGCGAGCCCTGGTGGATATCGACGAGCGAGGTGGTCATTTCCTGGGCGGCCGCCGGCGACGCGCAGAGGAACGCGCACAACAACAGCGCCGCCGTTCGCGAACCGCCTCGATTGTCGGATTTTTCGCGCATGCGCGAAGCACCTCGCCCACCGGATCCGGATAGCGCCTGGATGGCGACAGCTCCTCGGACAGCCGCCTTTGGCCGGATCATACGCTCGACGATCGCATGGAGACCGTTACCGCGGGGTTATCGAAGCCGGTACGAATATAAGTTTCTGCTTGAATTCGGCGAAAGCCGGGTCATTGCCGGCGGTCGGGACGAAAAAAAGCGAGATGCGCCTGGATGCTGCATCCCGCTCGCCGTCTTGTTAGTAGTCGTGCGAAACCGGTTCAGGCCGCGTCGCGGACCTTCTCGATGCGCGAGCGGATCGCCTCGATCATGGTCTCGCGGATGATGGTTTCGCCATGGGTCTCGCGCATGTGCTCGACGGCACGGCGCATGACCTCCGCTTCCTCCTCGGCGCGGGTGTGCCAGTCACAGCCAGGGACGAGTGTTCCGCATTGGAATTCCTTCATGGGTTTTCCCTTTCCTCGCTGCGGAGCGGTTCAGCTTCGACCACTCCAGCCGTTGCTTTTTACGCAATCCCGCATGGAAAACCGCTAGGCACTTTTCCTGGAATTGCTCAAGTGGATAATCATAACACATGTCGCCGGCTTCGGTTGCATCAAGAGTAGTGCTGTCGGGGACGACCGGTCAAAGTGCTGAAGCCGAAAAAGGCGGAGCAGTACCGCTCCGCCTCCTCGTTGCCTGATCTGCTAAGGCTAAGCGGTCCGTCACTTCATGATCTTGACGGCCTCGGCGATCTTGTTCTTGCCGCTCACGTCCCAGGAAACGCGGACCTTCTCGCCCGGCTTGATGCCCGGATCCTTGAACGCATTGGACAGCGTGAAGGTCGATCCGTTGTCCAGAACAAGGCTCATGGCCGTTCCATCAAAGCTCTTGACCGTGCCGGTGGTGTGCTTGACCGCGGCGAACGCGGCGCCGCCGGAGGCGAGAAAGGCAGCGGTTGCTGCCGTCACAATAAGCTTGCGCATGGCATGCTCTCCTGGAAATGCGGGCACCCGTTTGGCAAGGCACCCCTCTCGATCAGGGCCGTCCGGTCGCGTCGGGTCGCGGCTCGCGGAAGTTTCGAACCGCCGGCGCTTCCCGACCCCGGGACGTTAAATAACTCAATTTTTTCAAAAGGATATTAGACGAAAAAGAAATCGAAGTCGCCACATTGTCCGCCAAGATTTGCCGAATGGGACATCAATGCGGCCAACCTTGCGCTCACCGGATTTTTACGGCCATTTTACCTCGGGCGGCAGGCTGGACAGGATCGAGGCGACATTGCCGCCGGTCGTCAGGCCGAAGATGGTGCCGCGATCGTGAAGCAAATTGAATTCGACGTAACGGCCGCGCCGGATGAGCTGCTCGTCGCGGTCGCCGTCGGTCCAGTTCTGGTTGAAATTACCGCGCACCAGGTGGGAATAGACGACGAGGAAGGATCGGCCGACATCCTGGACGAAATTGAAATCGGCGTCCCAGCCGCCTTTGTCCTCGCCCGAACGCAGCCAGTCGAAAAAGATGCCGCCGACGCCGCGCGGCTCGTTGCGATGCGGCAGGAAGAAGTACTCGTCGCACCACGCCTTGAATTTCGGGTAGTCGGCGACGGCGGCGTTCTTCTCGCAGGCGAACTGCATGGCGCGGTGGAAGGCGAGGGTATCGGGGTCGTCCTGGGTGCGGCGGCGGTCGAGCACCGGCGTCAGGTCCGCGCCGCCGCCGAACCACTGGCGCGTGGTCACGACCATGCGCGTGTTCATATGCACGGCCGGCACGTTCGGGTTCCAGGGGTGCGCGATCAGCGAAATGCCGCTCGCCCAGAAGCGCGGATCCTCCTCGGCGCCGGGCATCTGCTTGCGGAATTCGGGAGAGAATTCGCCGTAGACGGTCGATGTGTGAACGCCGACCTTCTCGAAGACGCGGCCGCGCATCATCGACATGGTGCCGCCGCCGCCTTTGCCCTCGTCGCGCTCCCAGGGAGTCTTCTCGAAACGGCCGGGCGACCAGGACGATTGCGGTCCCGTGAGTTCCTGCTCGATCTGCTCGAATGTGGCGCAGATGCGCTCGCGCAGCGCCTCGAACCAGAGGCGGGCCTTCATCTTCTTCTGCTCGATGTCGGCCGGCAGTCCCACAGGAAGGTCAGGTCGTTCCAATTCCGTCTCCAGTCACGGGCTAGCCTGCCCGACAAAATGACTCGTTTTTTCCCGGCGCGATCCCTAATCTCTTAAGGGCAAGGGTCAAGTCCTGTCTGACCAAGGCGCAAAAAGGAGTTCCTTCGTGCGCACCCCGGCAAGACCGCCGCTGGACGGCTTGAAGAGGAGGCTGGAGCGCTCGCGGGCCGAGCGCGAAAGACAGCCGCGCGACGGATTCCTGCGCGAGACCTTCGTGCTGCCCCGCCCGGACGCGCGTCTCAAAGCCAAGGAATGGTTCGAGCGTTTCCCCAAGCAAGCCTACTGGACCGAGATCGAAAGCTGGTTCGAACGGCCGGGCGACGTCATCGAATTCACCATGCGGCGGCTGCCGGCGGCGGATTAGGGTGTGTTGATATTCAGGTGATGCCGGCCTGAATACACACCTTAGAGCGCGAGTTAGAGCGCGAGCCGTCTCAGGGCGCCAGCAGCCGCCTCGCGCCGGTTCCTTCCCTGGCCAGCTTGTCGTCCCTGTTCCTGAGCGGGCATTTGTCGATCGACATGCAGCCGCAGCCGATGCAGTCGGTCAGGCCGTCGCGCAGCTTCTTCAACTGGGCGATCTTGTGATCGAGCCCGTCGCGCCAGGCCGTTGAAAGCAGGTTCCAATCCTCGCGCGTCGGCGTTCGGCCCTCGGGCAGGGATTGGAACGCCGCGGCGATCTCGGCGAGCGAGATGCCGACTTCCTGGGCGACACGGATGATCGCCACCCGTCTCAGCACGTCGCGGCTGTACCGGCGCTGATTGCCCGCCGTGCGATGGCTGCGGATCAGCCCGCGCGCTTCGTAAAAATGCAGCGCCGATACCGCCACGCCGCTGCGCATCGCCACTTGGCCGACCGTCAATTCCTTCACCAGAGCCATCTCGCACTTTCCGCTTGACCTCAAGTTAGGTTGAGCTTGTAGCGAAGGGGCGGTGATATGGCAAATGCAGGAGAAGGCGATGTGCGCCTGGGTAAGAATGACGCCGCAAGTGGAGGCCTTACGCGACAGGAGCGAGGGGCTGAGGATACTGTCTGAGCTGGCGGAGCGCTTCGCCCGCGACCATCGCGGCGGACAGCGCGACATTGACGCTGCGCGCTCCCGCCCGCATCGGGATGGTCAGCCGCGCGTCCGCCGCCTGGTGAATCTCTTCCGGCACGCCGGCGGATTCGCGGCCGAACAGAAGGATATCGCCGGCGGCGAAGGTAAAGCCTGTATAGGCGGTCGCGGCCTTGGTGGTGAGCAGCACCAGGCGGCGCGCCTTCGTCCGGCGCCACGCTTCGAAGGCGTGCCAGTCGGCATGGCGGGAAAGCGCCGCCATTTCGAGGTAATCCATGCCGGCCCGTTTCAGCGCCCGATCGGAGATGGGAAGCCGGCCGGCTCGATGATGTCGACGCTGAGATCAAGGCAGGCGGCGAAGCGCAGGATTGTCCCGGTGTTGCCGGCGATATCCGGCTGGTAGAGCGCGATGCGGAGACGATAGTTCATTTCCGCATCCTTCTAATAAGTGGCAGATCGGCCACAGGCATCCCCAGCTTTTGGCGATTTCTGGACTGGCGGGTGGTCATTTTCTGCGAAGGCGAGTATATGCCCATCATCGTCAACCCGAACCGAAGGAGGGGGACCACATGATGACCATGCACTTCCAGCTCCTCTCCGGGGCTCTTGTATGCCCAACGGCGGTTTCGGTACGACGATTCTCCTGACACTTTAAGGCCTCATCGCACCGATTCCCGCCGAACCCAGTTTCGGCTTCTCGAAGGAATCTCGCGATGTTTTTCAAACTACCAAAGGGGCGCGCCGCCCCACCTGAACGTGTAGGGACCCACGCTTGTCGTCGTGTCAAGACCGACGCTTGCCGTCATGTCGGGACCGACGCTCCCAGTCGTGTCCTGACCGACGCGTTTCCTGTCTCCGGCCGAATGCCGGAGATCGAGTTCGTGTCACCCTTTTTAACGCATTTGCACATGGAGGTCGGACCGATGTTCGATCCATTCAGAATACCCGGCTCGAGAAGCCTGCACGAGCGCAAGATGGCGACCTGGGCGCTGCTGATCGGCGAGACCTACTCGTCGGCGGTGCACGCGGAGGAGCGCCGGCGTCCGCATCGTGGCATGCTGCCGGACGTCGATTTCTCGTGCGCCGTGCCCGACCACAGCCGGCCTTCGCTGGTGCGCCGTGTCGCAAGGCTGCTTCGCCCGGCCGGCAAAACGCGGACTGGCGACAGCTTTTCGTCAGGAAGTTCGGTGCCGTCAGCATCCTCCGGCGAGCCTGTCGGCGAAAAGCCCGCGACACCCTATATTGCGCGAAGCAGGGCCGGCGATTCAGATGATTCCGTATCGCCGGCCCGTCGCGCCGCGCGGCAGGGGACGCTTGCTCATCAATCCCGCGCCGCGTGAGCGCATAGACAAGTCGAGTGCCTGGGATGTTCCGCTGGTTTGAAAACAAGCTCGATCCGTTTCCCGCCGCGGAGCCGGTCGAGCCGCCGAAGACGCTGGTCGCCTTCTGCGTGCATTATACGCGCGGCGCTTGGCCCTATATCCTCCTCGACGCCGTGCTGGTGACCGCGATCGCCTTCACCGAAGTGTGGATGTTCGGCTTCATGGGGCGCATCGTCGACTGGCTGTCGGCGCAGAACCGCGAAACCTTCCTTGAGACCGAGAGCTGGAAGCTCGGCGGCATGGCTTTCGTCGTGCTGTTCGCGCTGCCAGGCACGGTGTGGCTGCATTCGCTGCTCAACCAGCAGACGCTGATGGGCAATTACCCGATGCGTATCCGCTGGCAGGTGCATCGCTACCTGCTCAAGCAGTCGATGGCCTTCTACCAGGACGAGTTCGCCGGCCGCATCGCCACAAAGCTGATGCAGACCGCGCTCGCCGTGCGCGAATGCGTCATCAAGCTGATCGACGTCCTCAACTACGTCATCGTCTATTTCCTCGGCATGCTGTTCATCGTCGGCTCGGCCGACTGGCGGCTGGCGGCGCCGCTCGCCGTCTGGCTGGTCGGCTATATCGTGCTCTTGCGCTTTTTCATCCCCCGGCTCGGCAAGGTCGGCGAGGAACAGGCCAATGCGCGCTCGACCATGACCGGCCGCGTCGTCGACAGCTACACTAACATCCAGACGGTGAAGCTGTTTTCACACGCGCGCCGCGAGGCAACCTTCGCCAAGGAAGGCATGGCGGGCTTCCTCGATACCGTCTACCGCTCGATGCGCCTGGTGACGGTGCTTTACGGCCTGCTCTACATCCTGAATTCGCTGCTCCTGTTCTCCGTGACGGCAATCTCGCTTTGGCTGTGGCTGGGCGAGGCGGTGACGATCGGCGCCGTCGCCGTGGTTATCGGCCTGGTGCTCAGAATGTGGGGCATGTCGCAGTGGATCATGTGGGAGATGTCGGGCCTGTTCGAGAACATCGGCACGGTGCAGGACGGCATCCAGTCGATCTCGCTGCCGCGCCTGGTCGAGGACCGACCCGGCGCCAGGGACATCGCCGTCAGCCATGGCGAGATCCGCTTCGAGGACATCCGCTTCCACTACGGCAAGCAGAAGGGGGTCATCGAGAACCTGTCGCTCACCGTGAAACCTGGCGAGAAGGTCGGCATCGTCGGCCGTTCCGGCGCCGGCAAGTCGACGCTGGTCAATCTGTTGCTGCGCTTCTACGACCTGGAAAGCGGCAGGATACTCATCGACGGCCAGGAGATCGCCGCGGTGACGCAGGATTCGCTGCGCGCGCAGATCGGCATGGTGACGCAGGACACATCGCTGCTGCACCGGTCGGTGCGCGACAACATCCTCTACGGCCGACCTGACGCGACCGACGAGATGTTGCTCGAGGCGGCGCGGCGGGCGGAGGCGCTCGATTTCATCGACGGGCTTTCGGACCACAACGGCCGCAAGGGATTCGACGCCCATGTCGGCGACCGCGGCGTCAAATTGTCCGGCGGCCAGCGGCAGCGCGTCGCCATTGCCCGCGTTATGCTGAAGGACGCGCCGATCCTGATCCTCGACGAGGCGACCTCGGCGCTCGATTCGGAAGCCGAGGCGGCGATCCAGGAGAACCTTTACAAGCTGATGCAGGGCAAGACCGTCATCGCCATCGCGCATCGGCTGTCGACCATCGCCGCGATGGACAGGCTCGTCGTCTTGGACAAGGGCCGTGTCATCGAGGAAGGGTCGCATGAGCAGCTCGTCGCCAGGGGCGGGCTCTATGCCCAGCTCTGGCAGCGCCAGTCGGGCGGCTTCCTGCTCGACGACGTTTCGGCCGAGGCCGCCAACGACGCAATCGCCAAGGGTGAAGCCGCGGAATGATGAAGGCCGTCTATCGCTGGTTCGAGCGCTGGGTCTACCCGTTCCGCGAGCCCGCGAACCTCCGGCCACCCGCCAGCGTCGGCGGCTTCCTCTGGCATTATGTCGGGCAGGCCAAGCTCGCCTTCTTCGCCATGCTGATCATCGGGGGCATCGCGCCGCTGGTCGAGGCCGGGCTATTCTATTTCGTCGGACGGCTGGTCGATATTCTCGACCAGCTTCCCGGCGAACGCAGCTGGCACACGCTGTGGACCGCCGCCGGTCCCGAGCTTATGTTCATGGGCGCGGTGGTGCTGATCATCCGCACCCTGGTGGTCGGTCTGTCGGCGCTGGTCGATGAGCAGACGATCACGCCCGGCTTCTACAATCTGGTGCGCTGGCAGGCGCACCGGCATGTCTCGCGCCAGTCCTATGCCTTCTTCCAGAACGATTTCGCCGGCCGCATCGCCACGAAGGTCTGGCAGGCGGGGCAGGCGACGGGCGACCTGATGGAAAGCTTCCTCGAGGTCGTCTGGTTCATGATCGTCTACACGGTGACGACGCTGGCGCTGGTCGCCGGTCTCGACCTCAGGCTGGCGGTGCTGGTGGTGATCTGGATCACCGCCTTCGGCTTTCTGGCGAAACTCTATTTGCCGGCGATACGCAAGCATGCCGAGGCGACCGCCGAGGCCGGTTCCATGATCACCGGGCGGATCGTCGATTCCTATTCCAATGTGCAGACGCTGAAGCTGTTTTCGGCCGATGGCGACGATCGTTACATCCGCAGCGGCTTCGACATCTATCTCGATGCGCTGCGGCCCTTCACGCGCCGGCTGACCGGCGTGCGCATGGCGCTGACGATGCTTTCGGGCATCATGATCACAGCGATTGCCGCCTTCGCCATCTACTTGTGGGTCGAAGGCTCGATCACGGTCGGCGCCGTCGCCTTCACGCTCTCCCTGGTGCTGAGGCTCAACATGTTGTTTGGCCGGCTGATGATGCAGCTCAACAGTATCCTGAGGAATCTCGGCGTGCTGGAGAATTCCAAGGCGCTGATAACGCAGCCGCTCGGCTTGAACGACGCGCCGGACGCCAAGGAACTGATGGTTGCCGGCGGCCGCATCGATCTCAGGAACGTCACCTTCCATTACGGCAAGGGGGCAGGGGTCCTCGACGGTATCGACCTTGTCGTGCGGCCAGGCGAGAAGGTCGGGCTGGTCGGTCCGTCGGGCGCCGGCAAGACGACGCTCGCGAATCTCATCCTGCGCCTCTACGACCTCGAGGGCGGCAAGATCCTGATCGACGGCCAGGACATCGCTGAGGTCACGCAGAATTCGCTGCGCGCCAATATCGGCGTGGTCAGCCAGGACACGGCACTCTTCCACCGCTCGCTGCGCGACAACATCAAGCTCGGCATGCCGGACGCGACCGACACGCAAGTGATCGCGGCGGCGCGCAAAGCCGAGGCGCATGATTTCATCTTGGGCCTGCGCGACAACCGTGAGCGCGTCGGCTACGAGGCCTATGTCGGCGAGCGCGGCGTGAAGCTCTCCGGCGGCCAGCGCCAGCGCGTGGCGATCGCCCGCGTCTTCCTGAAGGACGCGCCTATCCTGATCCTCGACGAGGCGACCTCGGCGCTCGATTCCGACATCGAGGCGGCGATCCAGGAAAATCTGGCGAGGCTGATGGAAAGCAAGACCGTCATTGCCATCGCGCACCGGCTGTCGACGATCGCCGCGCTCGACCGGCTGGTGGTGCTCGACGGCGGGCGCATCGTCGAAGAGGGCACGCATGACGAGCTGGTGGCGCTCGACGGTCTCTATGCGCGGCTGTGGAAACGGCAGTCCGGCGGCTTCCTGTTCAACGAGGAAAGCGTGCTGGAAGAGACGCGGCCGGCGGAGTAGAACGCGCCTATGTCGGTCAGAATGCCTTCCAATTTCGGACGATTAGGCGCGCAGGAAAGCGCGCTCGACCTGCTCGGCCACGAAATCCTCGCCGAAAAGGCGGCAGCCCTTGGCCGCGCCGGCCAGCGAGTCGAGGAAACGCTGGCCAAGCTGCGCGAGAACGGCGAGGGCGAGCATCGCAACCGGCTGCTCAAAGCGGCGGCGGAAGCCGTTCATGGCTATTTCATCCAGCGCGAGCTCTGCGGGCTGCGCAAGCATGACGCCGTGATCCGCGAATACAACATCCCGAGGGCGGTGCTGGTCAGGCTCGGCGCAAGCTGAGCTACTCCAGCCATTCGGTGATGAAGCTGCCGTTCTCGTGGATGTCGGTGGTCTCGAGCGGACCGGGGCCGAGATTGGTGAATTTGTGCGGCGTGCCGGGCGGCACGATGAGGATCTGGCCGGCCGAAGCCTCGATTTCCCGGTCGCCGACCGTGAACAGGCCGATGCCGGAGCGGATGATGAAGATCTCCGCATAAGGGTGCTTGTGCAGGCGCGGGCCGCCGCCGATTCCCGGCACGTAGTTGAAGATCAGGCAGCTTCTGGAGCCGAAGGGCCCGCATTGCAGCTCACCTTGCCAGCGGTCGGGGGCTTCCGCCCATTTGTCGCGGTCGATGACATGCGCCATGGCTCGACAATAGACCGGGCCAGCCGCCACTGTCGAGGCAAACCAGGACCCAGCTTGGCCTATGATTTCGCGCCGTTTTGTGGTCTCGGGCAGCCTGCCGAAGGGGCGGCTGCCGATGCTGCGGCGCGTGCCCGCGACAATCTGCCCTTGTGCCTTCACCCGACTGGACAAAAACGGGCTTCACGCATAAACCCAACTCCAAATGCCGGAGGAATTCGCTAGCCTGTTCGCCATGCGCTGTCGGGCCGGCGCGATTGAGCGGGGACAAGGCTCGGCCGCCGGCACGGAAAGAGGCGAAAGGATCAGGCACCCGTGAGCGCAACCGAAATCCACGATCCCAACCGTCGCGATTTTCTCTATATCGCCACCGGCATGGCCGGCGTGGTCGGCGCAGGGGCCGTCGCCTGGCCGTTCATCGACCAGATGCGCCCGGACGCCTCGACGCTGGCGCTGGCCTCGGTCGAAGTCGATGTCTCCTCGCTCCAGCCGGGCAGCTCGCTGGTCGTCAAATGGCGCGGCAAGCCGGTCGTGGTGCGCAACCGCACCGAGAAGGAAATGAAGGACGGCGAGGCGGTCAGCCTCAACGACCTCAAGGACCCGATCGCCCGCAACGCCAACCTGCCCTCAGACGCGGCGGCGACCGACGCCAACCGTACCACGCCCGGCAAGGAAGCCTGGATGGTCATGGTGCAGGTCTGCACCCATCTCGGCTGCATCCCGCTCGGCCAGGAGGGCGATTTCGGCGGCTGGTTCTGCCCGTGCCACGGCTCGCAGTACGATACCGCCGGCCGCATCCGCAAAGGCCCGGCGCCCGAGAACATGGCGATCCCGGTCTACCAGTTCATTTCCGACACCAAGATCCGTATCGGCTGAGGCAGGGGGATATTTCGATGAGCGAGGGACACTCCACCTACACGCCGAAGACCGGCATCGGACGCTGGGTCGACGCCCGCATGCCGCTGCCGAGGCTGGTCTATGACAGCTTCGTCGCCTATCCGGTGCCGCGCAACCTCAACTACATGTGGACGTTCGGCGGCATCCTGTCGATCATGCTGGCCGCGCAGATCCTGACCGGCATCGTGCTGGCCATGCACTACACGTCCGACAGCAATCTCGCCTTCGATTCGGTCGAGAAGATCATGCGCGACGTGAATTCGGGATGGCTGTTGCGCTATCTCCATTCCAATGGCGCCTCCTTCTTCTTCGTCGCCGTCTACATCCACATCTTCCGCGGCCTGTTCTACGGCTCCTACAAGGCGCCGCGCGAGCTGCTGTGGATCCTCGGTTGCATAATCTACCTGCTGATGATGGCCACCGGCTTCATGGGCTACGTGCTGCCCTGGGGACAGATGAGCTTCTGGGGCGCCACCGTGATCACCGGCTTCTTCACCGCCATCCCGCTGGTCGGCGACTGGATTCAGCAGCTTTTGCTCGGCGGCTTCGCCGTCGACAACCCGACGCTGAACCGCTTCTTCGCACTGCATTACCTGTTGCCGTTCATGATCGCCGGCGTCGTCGTGCTGCACATCTGGGCGCTGCATGTCGTCGGCCAGTCGAACCCGACCGGCATCGAGGTCAAGTCGAAGACCGACACCGTCGCCTTCACGCCTTACGCGACCATCAAGGACGCTTTCGGCATGATCGTGTTCCTGTTCATTTTCGCCTATTTCGTCTTCTACCTGCCGAACTATCTCGGCCACCCGGACAACTACACGGTCGCCAACCCGCTGAAGACGCCGGCCCACATCGTTCCGGAATGGTACTTCCTGCCGTTCTACGCGATCCTGCGCGCCATCACCTTCAACATCGGGCCGATCAATTCCAAGCTCGGTGGCGTGCTGTGCATGTTCGGCGCCATCGCCATGCTGTTCCTGGTGCCGTGGCTCGACACCTCCAAGGTGCGCTCGGCGGTCTACCGGCCCTGGTACAAGCTGTTCTTCTGGCTGTTCGTGGCCGACGCCATCCTGCTTGGATGGCTGGGTTCGCAGCCGGCCGAAGGCAGCTACGTGTTCATGGCGCAGATGGCGACGCTGTTCTACTTCGCGTTCTTCCTGGTCGTCATGCCGGTGCTCGGCCTGATCGAGACGCCGCGGCGCCTGCCGAACTCGATCACCGAGGCGGTGCTTGAAAAGAAAAACAAGGGGGCCGGCGGGCGTCCGGCAGGCGCGGTGAGCGCGCCGGAAACCAAGGGCTGAGAATCTGAGGGGATTTGGCATGAAGAAGATTCTCACCTCGCTGGCGCTGTTCGGCCTTGTGGCTGCCGGCGCTGCGGCCGCATGCATTGGGGCCGCCTCCGCCCAGGAGGGCCACGCCGAGGCCGCGCCGACGCATTTCCCGATCAACGAGCCGAAGGAGATGGACTGGACCTTTGCCGGCCCGTTCGGCACCTATGACAAGGCCCAGCTCCAACGCGGGTTGAAGGTTTACAAGGAAGTCTGCTCGGCCTGCCACTCGATGAACCTGGTGGCGTTCCGCACGCTGGAAGGGCTCGGCTATTCGGAGGCGCAGATCAAGACGCTTGCCGCCGAATACACCATCCATGACGGCCCGAACGATGCCGGCGACATGTTCGACCGGCCGGGCAAGCCGTCGGATCACTTCCCGGCGCCGTTCCCGAACGAGCAGGCGGCCGCCGCCGCCAATGGGGGCGCTGCGCCGCCCGACATGTCGCTGCTCGCCAAGGCGCGCGGCGTCGAGCGCGGCTTCCCGCGCTTCGTCTTCGATATCTTCACCCAGTACGCCCAGGGCGGTCCGGACTACATCCACTCGCTCTTGACCGGCTACGACCAGACGCCGCCGGCCGGCATGGTGATCCCGGAAGGCACGCACTACAATCCGTACTTCTTGTCCGGCGTGTCGCTGAAGATGCCGAAGCCGCTTTCGGACGGCCAGGTGACCTATGACGACGGCTCGCCGCAGACGGTCGACCAGTATTCGCGCGACGTCGCGGCCTTCCTGATGTGGGCCGCCGAGCCGCATCTCGAAGAGCGCAAGAAGACCGGCTTCCGCGTGCTGGTGTTCCTGCTTCTGTTCGGCGCCCTGGTCTACATGACCAAGCGCAAGGTGTGGGCCGACGTGGCGCACTGAGCCCGGTGGCTTCCGAGAAAAATGCAAGGGCGCCGAAGGGCGCCCTTTTCTTTTCGGCCGCTTGCCGGCAAAACTGTGCGGCAACGGATCAACCGCGCCATGAACTCCTCCCTCGAAGACACTCTGCTTGCCGCGATCCGCACCATCCCGGACTATCCTAAACCCGGCATCCTGTTTCGCGACATCACCACGCTGCTTGGCGACGCGCGCGCCTTCCGCCGCGCCATCGACGAGCTGGTGCATCCTTATGCCGGGCTGAAGATCGACAAGATCGCCGGCATCGAGGCGCGCGGCTTCATCCTGGGTGGCGCCGTGGCGCATCAGCTTTCCGCGGGCTTCGTGCCGATCCGCAAGAAGGGCAAGCTGCCCTATGAGACGGTGCGCGTTGCCTATAGCCTCGAATACGGGCTGGACGAGATGGAGATGCACAAGGACGGCGTCTCGCCAGGCGAGAAGGTGATCCTTGTCGACGATCTGATCGCCACAGGCGGCACGGCGGAAGCGGCGGTGAGGCTCTTGCGCCAGATCGGCGCCGACATCGTCGCCGCCTGCTTCGTCATCGACCTGCCGGATCTCGGCGGGCGAAAGAAGTTGGAAGCGCTCGGCGTGCCGGTGCGGACGCTTATCGGATTCGAGGGGCATTAGCTCTTCTCCCTCGCCCCGTTTACGGGGAGAGGGAAGCGGAGCGAGCAACGCGAGCGGAGCAGGGTGAGGGGTAAGCGCGATCGTCGAGTTTGAGACATCATCGCTGGCGCCGCCCCTCATCCGCCCTTCGGGCACCTTCTCCCCGTGAACGGGGAGAAGGAACTACTCCACCTTCACCAGCACGGCGCTGTCGAACTCGATAACCTTGTCACCGGTGGAGTCAAAACCTTCGGAACGCAGCGTGAGCAGGCTCCAGCCGGGGCGGCCGGCAAGCGGGCGATGGGCGAGCGCCATGCGCGTGAAGGTCACCGTTTCGCCGGCATAGACCGGCTTCAGCCATTTGAGGTTGCGGAAGCCCGGCGAGGGGCCGAATTCGGGCTGCGGACCGGGGCCGGTCCAGCGCACGCCCTCGGTCTCCATGCGCTTTTCGAGATTGTATTTCATCCAGGTGGCGGCGGTGTGCCAGCCGGAAGCGCACAGTCCGCCGAGCACGCTTTTCTTCGCCGCCTCCTCGTCGACGTGGAAGACCTGCGGATCGTATTTCCTGGCGAACGCCTTGATCTCGTCCGCCTCGAATTTGTGCGAACCGAGCGTGACGGTTTCGCCGATGAGGAAATATTCGTCCAAAGTCATGACGGGCTCTTTGCGGCATCACGCGCGAGGAACATGCCGGTGTTCTCGAGCTCGAAGACGCATTCGCCGCGCTGGTTGAACAGCTCGCTGCGCATGCTGACGAGCCCAAGCTGAGGCCTCGATTTGGACTGGCGCTTGGCAAGCACGGTGACCTTGCCGGTGAGCCGGTCACCGGCCACAACCGGCTTCTTCCATTTCACATGCTCGATGCCCGGCGAGCCTTGCGAGGTCGAATCGAGTAGGAAGGCGTCGCACAGCATGCGCATGAACATTGCGCAGGTGTGCCAGCCCGAAGCCGAAAGGCCGCCCAGGATGCTCGCCTTGCCGGCCTCCTCGTCGAGATGCATCGGCTGGGCATCGAATTCGCTGGCGAATTCGATGATCTCGGCCGCGCTCACGTTCTTGCTGCCGAGGTCGAGCGAGACGCCCTCGACGAAATCCTCATAGGCCCAGGTCTTTCCGGTCATGTCGGCAATCCGGTTGAACGAACGCGTGATCCCCCCAAGGTCGGGCATCCCGGATGACGGCCCGGGCCAATTTGGTCAAGTCCTTTCTGGTGAGCCAGTTGTTTCGGCTGGAAGTGTCAGAGCCAGCCGCGGCGGCGGAAATACCAGAAGGGAAGGATCGCCGAGACCACCATCAGGCCGATGGCGAAGGGATAGCCGAACTCCCATTTGAGCTCGGGGATGATGTCGAAGTTCATGCCGTAGATCGAGGCGACCAGTGTCGGCGGCAGGAAGATGACGGCGGCGACCGAGAAGATCTTGATGATGGCGTTCTGCTCGATCGAGATCATGCCGAGCGTCGCATCGAGCAGGAAGGAGATCTTCTGCGACAGGAAAGTGGCGTGATCGGCAAGCGACAGCACGTCGCGCGACAGCGTCTTGATGCGGGCCCGCACATCCTTGCTCATCTTGGTCTGGGCCGCGACATGGGCGAGAAAGCCGGCCAGGCGCTGCAGCGAGATCAGGCTGTCGCGGACGGAGGAAGCCATGTCCTCCTTGCGGCCGATGCCCTTGAGCAGCTCCTGGAAATCGCGATTGCGCTTCGAGGCTTTGGTCGAGCGCGCCTCGAAGATGTCGCGCGAGATCGCTTCCACATCGCGGCCGGCGCGCTCGAGGATGTCGGCAAGCCGGTCGACGATCGCTTCCAGCAGGCCGATCAGGATGGTGTCGCCGCTCGTGCAGCCGGTCGCGACCTTCTCCGCGCGCAGCGGGAAGGTCTTGAAGGCCTTGGGCTCGTGATAGCGGATGGTGATCAGCCGGTTGCCGGCGAGCGCGAAAGTCACCGGCGACATCAGTGGATCGTCGGCCTCGGTCTGCGCGGGCAGCACGGCGGTCATGAAGTAGGCGCCGTCCTCGATGTAGAGGCGGCTGGAGATCTCGATCTCTTCCATCTCCTCGCGCGTCGGGATGGCGATGCCCAGCCAGCTCTCGATGCGCGCCTCTTCCTCCTTGGTCGGATTGAACAGGTCGGCCCAGACGACCCGGTCGCCTTCCGCGGCGAGGTCGTCGGTGACGCGCAGGCGATCATTGTCCACGACGAAGGCCTTGATCATCGCCGGTCTCCCTTGCTGGACCAAAGAGATTCGTCAGGATTGCATGGGCTTCGAGCCCGGAGCATCAGCGGATTAGCCCCGCTGCATCACGAGGTCAAGACGGGCGCCAACCACCGGCCGGAACGCTGGCGGCCACGTCGAATGAAAGCAAGGCAACGTCAGGTGTTGAACTTGAACAACATGATGTCGCCGTCCTGGACGACATACTCCTTGCCTTCGTCGCGCGCCTTGCCGGCTTCCTTGGCCGCCACTTCGCCGCCCAGCGTGACGAAGTCATTGTAGGAGATCGTCTGGGCGCGGATGAAGCCGCGCTCGAAATCGGTGTGGATGACGCCGGCCGCCTGCGGCGCCTTGGCGCCCTTGTGCACGGTCCAGGCGCGCGTCTCCTTCGGTCCGACGGTGAAATAGGTGATGAGCTGCAACAGCTCGTAGCCGGCGCGGATAACCTTGTTGAGACCCGGCTCGTCAAGGCCGAGGGTCGCGAGGAATTCCATTTCCTCCTCGTCCGACAATTGGGCGACTTCCGCCTCGATCGCCGCCGAGATCACCACGGTGCGGGCACCCTGCGCCGCCGCCATCTGCTCGACCGCCCTGGTGTGCTCGTTGCCGGTGGCGGCCTCTGCCTCTGCGACGTTGCAGACATAGAGCACGGGATGCGAGGTGAGCAGGTTCAGCCCCTGCAGGATGCGCAGGTCTTCCGCCGCGATGCCATTGAGCAGCACGCGCGTCGGGCGGCCCGCCTGCAGCAGCTCGAGCGCGGCCTCCATCATCGGCAGCACCGTCGTCGCTTCCTTGTCCTTGCCCGAGGCGCGCTTGCGGAACTGGACGATTCGGCGCTCGAGGCTTTCGAGGTCGGCGAGCATCAGCTCGGTCTCGACGGTCTCGGCGTCGGCGACCGGATCGATGCGGCCCTCGACATGGGTGATGTCGTCATCCTCGAAGCAACGCAGGACATGGACGATGGCGTCGACCTCGCGGATGTTGGCGAGAAACTGGTTGCCGAGGCCTTCGCCCTTGGAGGCGCCGCGCACCAGGCCTGCAATGTCGACGAAAGAGATGCGGGTCGGGATGATCTCCTTCGACTTGCCGATCGCGGCGATCTTCTGCAGGCGCGGATCCGGCACCGCCACCTCGCCGGTGTTCGGCTCGATGGTGCAGAAAGGATAGTTGGCGGCCTGCGCCGCGGCCGTCCTGGTCAACGCATTGAACAGCGTCGACTTGCCGACGTTGGGCAAGCCAACGATGCCACATTTGAAACCCATTTTGTCCGGTCCTATCGGGAATTCGAGATTTGGTGTGGGCTATGGGCGAAAGGGGTGACGAACGTCAAGCCCCATGCCTGATCGTGACGGTGTCTAGTCCTTGCCGAACAGCTTCTTCAGCATCGCGGCCATCGGGCCGCTTTCGGGAACCTTTTTCGGCGCCTGCTGCGGGCGGGCCTGGCGGATGTGGCTTTGGGCCTTCGGCGCCTTGGGCGGCGGCCTGTCGTCGTCGCCGGTCGGCACGAGCTTGTCGCGCAGCGCCAGCGTGACGCGGTTCATGAACGAACTGTCATCGCCCTTGGCGAGCAAGCCAGCGTCATCGGCGATCGCGTCGAGCAGCACGTCGAGCCATTCGCGGTCGGCCTTGGCGAAGTCGCCGAGCACATGGCCGTGCACCATCTCCTTGACGCCCGGATGGCCGACGCCGATGCGTACCCGGCGATAGGCATTGCCGACATGCTGGTCGAGCGAGCGGATGCCGTTGTGGCCGCCGGAACCACCGCCCACCTTGATCCTGACCTTGCCGGCCGCAAGGTCGATCTCGTCGTAGAAGACGGTGAGGGCGGCAGCGTCGAGCTTGTAGAAACGTAGCGCTTCGCCGACCGACTGTCCGGACAGGTTCATGAAGGTCTGCGGCTTGATCAGCAGGACCTTCTCGCCGCCAAGCGTGCCTTCGGCGATGATGCCCTGGAACTTTTTCGACCAGGGCGAAAAGGAATGGCGGCGGGCAATCGCGTCCGCCGCCATGAAGCCGACATTGTGCCGGTTGTTCTGATACTTCGCGCCCGGATTGCCGAGGCCTGCAAAGACAAGCATCGTCGTCTCCTGGCGTGGGAGAATTACTTCTCTTCGGCCTCGGGGGCCGCTGCTTCGGGCTCCTCCGCCTCGGTGGTCTCGGCCGCCTCCGGCTTCATCGCCGAAGAGCCGGCAACGGTCGCGATGGTGAAATCGCGGTCGGAGATCACCGGCTTGACACCGGCCGGCAACCTAACCGCCGAGATGTGGATAGAGTCGCCGATGTCGGTGCCGGTGAGATCGACGGTGATGAATTCCGGGATCGCATTGGCCGGGCAGTGGAACTCGACTTCGTGACGCACGATGTTGAGCACGCCGCCGCGCTTGATGCCGGGCGACTTGTCCTCATTGATGAAATGGACGGGCACGTCGACATTGACCTCGGTGTCCTTGCCGACGCGCAGGAAGTCGACATGGACCGGGAAGTCCTTGACCGGATCGAGCTGGAAGTCCTTCGGCAGGACCTGGATCTTCTTGCCGTCGACATCGATCGTGGCAATGGTGGTCAGGAACCCGCCGCCGTGGATCTTGTAGAAGATGTCCTTGTAGTTGAGCGCAATCGCCAGGGGAGGCTGCTTGTCGCCGTAAATAACTGCAGGCACTTTACCGTTGCGGCGAACTGCACGGGCGGACCCCTTACCGACCTGTTCGCGCGCTTCGGCCTTGAGCTCGTAAGCATCGTGGCTCATGGCATTTCCTTTCGCGTGTTATGGAGCGTTCGCGGCGGGCAAGCCCATCCGTAAACGTCGAAAGCCGTCGCAGCCTTGCATAGTCGATCCAAACGCTTTTGGCTGTCCAAACGCTTCCGGGGATCATGCAGGCCTGGCCGGCCTTCCTCCGCGTTGCCTCCAAGGGTGTCTACGCGGGTGGCGGCTCTATAGCGGAAGGCGGCGAGAGGCGCAAGCCGTTGAGCCGGAGGCCTTTGGCCAAGATTTACGCGAAGACATCCGGCCTACCGGGCAGAGCATAGTCAACGCTCCCGGCCGGTGCAAAGTTGGATCTGGCGGGTCGCGCCAATTGCCATCTGCGTCCGTGATGTAGCATCGGTCCGTTTTCAATCGTCCTTGGCAGGCATTCGACAGACCTTTGGAGATCGACATGAAACTTCTGTTCAGCCGCAATCCTAATCCTCGCCTTGCGGTCGCGGTGGCGCGCTATCTGAAGGCGGAGGTCGCGTTCGAATTCGCTTCGCCCACGGCGCCGGGGCAGGCCGAGCGCTATCGCGCGCTCAACCCCAATCTGACGCTGCCCATACTGGTCGGCCCGGGATGGAGCCTCTGGGAGGCCGATGCCATAGCCTGCCGGCTTTCGCGCGATGCGCATTCGGATTTCTGGCGCGGCGGCGACGACGAACCCGAGATGATCCGGTGGCTGAGCTGGGGCAAGGAGAACTTCGTCAGGGCCACCGACATGGTGCATTTCGAGCGCGGCACGAAACAGCGTTGGGGTTTAGGGCCGATCGACAAGGCCTTGGTGGAGGAGGGGCTTAGAGTATTCCACACATCCGCCGCCCTCCTTGATGTCGTGCTTTGTGAAAGGGAGTGGCTGGTCGGCAATTCCGTTTCCTACGCCGATTTCCGCATGGCGACGTTTCTTGCTTTCAACGATGCCGCCTGGCTGCCGCTCGACGACTATCCGTTTGTCAGCCGCTGGTATCGCCGGCTTGAGGATATCGAGGCCTGGCGCGATCCGTTCCACGGGCTGGAAGCGCCGCCACTGCCACCGGTCAAACGCGAAGCCGTGCTGGACTGAGCGGCGATCTGAACGGTCCTTTTTGAAGGACCGCCGCCGACGCGGCCCTGGCCGATCCGTAGCGGAAATGGCCGATAGCCGCACCGTCCCGGTGATGGGACGCGGGCCGGAACTCCGCATCCGCTGAACCAATCAACGGCGAAAGGACGCAAACTCAATCCCTCTGCCAAGCTCGTTTTGAAATCTTCTCGCTCCTTTAATTATATAAAATCGGTAGACTTAATGGATAAACGTCGCGAGGAGAGCCGAGATGACGAAGAAGCTGGTGGTGGGGATATCCGGCAACCTGACCCGTCCGTCGAAAACCAAGGCGTTCATCAACCACATTGCCGGCGAGGTCGCCGGCCGGATTGGTGCAACTCCCGCGGTCTTCGACATCGAGGACCTCGGTTCGTCCTTTCCTCCGGCGCGGCGCCTCTGCGACCTCGACCCGGCCGCCCGCACCATCGTCGAACAGATGGTCAACGCCGATGTGCTGGTGGCGGGATCGCCGACCTTCAAGGGCAGTTACACAGGCCTTTTCAAGCATTTGTTCGACCTGCTCGATCCGTCTTCGCTACGCGGAAAGCCGGTCGTTCTGGCGGCGACCGGCGGCGGCGAGCGTCACTCGCTGATCGTCGAGCACCAGTTGCGGCCGCTGTTCGGCTTCTTCGAGGCGCTGACCATTCCGAGCGCGATCTACGCCTCCGACAAGGATTTCGCCGACGGTGTGCTGGTGTCGGAAGCCATCTATGCCCGCGCCCATCAGGCGGTGGCCGAGGTTGTCAATGTCGTTGGCGCCACCCGCAGCGTCGGCCTCGCGGCCTGACGTCCAAACAATCGTTTCGAACGCGAGGGACCCACCATGACCAGCCCCAGCAAGTCCAGACAGATCAAGCTTGGCGCCTTTCTGCCCGGCGGCGGTCAGCATGTCGCGGCCTGGCGCCATCCGGACTCGCCGGCCGACGGTGCGACCAATTTCGAGTTCCACCGAAAGCTCGCGCTGACCGCCGAGCGCGGCCTGTTCGATGCCTATTTCCTGGCCGACAATCTGACGGTGGGGCTCGGCGCCCGTGAAGGCGGCAACGCCAAGATCGCCGGTTTCGAGCCGGTGACGCTGTTTGCGGCGCTGGCGCCGCTGACCACGCATCTCGGCTTCATCGCCACCGCCTCGACCACCTATGAGGAGCCCTACACGCTCGCCCGCAAATTCGCTTCGCTCGACCTTTTGTCGAACGGCCGCGCCGGCTGGAACGTGGTGACCTCGGCCGGCGACGACACGGCGCGCAACTTCAACCGCGACGTCCAACCCAACCACGCCGAACGCTACGCGCGGGCGCATGAGCATGTCGAGACCGTCAAGGCGCTGTGGGACAGCTGGGAAGACGACGCTTTCATCCGCGACAAGAAGACCGGCCGCTTCTACGACAAGGACAAGCTGCACGACATCAACCACAAGGGCGATCATTTCAGCGTCAAGGGGCCGCTCAACGTGCCGCGTCCGGTGCAGGGCCACCCCGTGGTGGTGCAGGCGGGGCAGTCCGAGGATGGTCGCAGGCTCGCCGCGGCCTCGGCCGAGGTGATCTTCACCGCACATCAGGGCTTGGCATCGGCGCAGGAATTCTACCGCGACATCAAGGCGCGCGTGGCGGCGGCCGGCCGCGATCCGGCGCAGGTGCTGATCATGCCGGGCGTGGCGCCTTTCGTCGGCCGCACCGAGGAGGAGGCCCGCGCCAAGTACCAGCAGTTGAACGACCTGATCCTGCCGGAAGATGGCGTGGCGCTGCTCAACGCGCTTGCAGGCCAGACGCTCGATCTCCGGGATTACCCGCTCGACGGCCCGCTGCCGGTAGCCAAGGAAACCGAAGGCATGAAGAGCCGGCAGGCGCTGATCCGCCAGATCGCCGACGAGCACAATTTTACGATCCGCCAGCTCTATCAATGGGTGGCGACCGCACGCGGCCATTACACGGTGATCGGCCGCGCCACGGAGGTCGCTGACCAACTGGAAGAATGGTTCACCAGCGAAGCCGCCGACGGCTTCAACATCCTGCCGCCCTGGCTGCCCGGCGCGCTCGACGATTTCGTCGATCTGGTCATCCCGGAATTGCAGCGGCGCGGCCTGTTTCGCACCGCCTATGAGGGCAGGACGCTGCGCGAGAATCTCGGCCTCAGGCGGCCGGAGAACCCGTGGACGGTCGCCCGCTCGACCGTGCTCGCCGCCGAATGATCCCCTGAAAAGGAAAGGCAAGACGATGACTTTGCAGCACATCGAACGTCCGATCGGCATTAGCGGGCATGACGGCGGCAACGGCTTCGGGTCGGAGGCCTTGCGGCTGGCCGGCCGGACCTCGGCGCGGATCCTGTCGCGTTATGGCGTGCTTCTCGGCTTCCTCGCGCTCTGGCAGGTGGCGGCAAGCAGCGGCTGGGTCAACGCGGCAGTGCTGCCGCCGATCGACGCGATCGTCGCAGCACTGTGGAAGGGGCTCGCCGGCGGCGGCCTGCTCGGCGACATCGCCATCAGTCTGCAGCGCGCCGGCCTTGCATTCGCTGCGGCCGTCATCGTCGCCATCCCGCTCGGCCTCATCATGGGCCAGGTGCGGGCGGTGGAAACCGCGCTCGATCCGATCCTGCAGCTGTTCCGCCAGACCTCGGCGCTGGCGCTCTATCCGGTGTTCATCCTGCTGTTGGGACTGGGCGAAGCCTCCAAGGTGTTCGTCATCTTCTGGGCGACGCTGTTTCCGCTGCTGCTCAACACCATCAGTGGTGTCAAAGAGGTCGACCCGAAGCTGCTCGAAATGGCGCGCGTCTATGGTGCCCGGCGGCTGACCATATTCCGCCGCGTCGTGCTGCCCGGGGCCGTGCCCTCGATCTTCGTCGGCTTGAGGCTCGGCGCCACCACCGCGCTGCTGCTGCTGATCGCCTCGGAGATGATCGGCGCCAACAAGGGCATCGGCTTCCAGGTGATGAACGCGCAATACAACTTCCAGATCCCGCTGATGTTCGCGGCGATCGTCATCCTTGCGGCGCTCGGCCTGATCGCCAACCAGGCGCTGGTCGGCCTGCAGCGGCGGCTCTGCCGCTGGAGCAGCACCGTCGGCTGAGCGGTCGATCCCTCACCGTCACCCCTGAAGCCATGAAAGGCTGGACCATGACCATCACACGCCGTTCGCTTCTCCTGCGTGCCCCGCTTGCCGCCGGCATCGTCGCCATCGGCCTGCCTTCGATTGCACGCTCGCAAGCCGCTTCCGTCAAGATACGCTACCTCGCCAGCCGCGGCGGGATCTCCCCGCATGAGCTGGCGGACGCGCTCGGCAATTTCAAAGGCCTCGGCATCGAGATCGAGAATGTCGGCTATTCCAGCGGCGGTCCGGAATCGCTGTTCGCGCTCGCCTCCGGCAGCGTCGACCTGGGCTCGGCCGCGACGCCGGCCGTGATCAACTCGATCGCCGGCGGCAACGACTTCGTCGCTGCCTACCCTAGCAACGGTATCAACAGGCAAGTGAAAAGCGTCTTCTACGTGCTCGAAGACAGCCCTATCAAATCGATCGCCGGCATTGCCGGCAAGACGATCTCGGTCAACACGCTTGGCGCCCATCTCGACTATACGGTGCGCGAGGCGCTGCACGGCGTCGGCCTGCCGCCGGATGCCGCCAAGCTGGTCGTGGTGCCCGGACCGCAGCTCGAGCAGACCTTGCGCTCGCGTCAAGTCGATGTCGCCGGCCTCGGCTACTGGCAGGCAACCTTCGCCGGCCAGCTGGTCAGCAATGGCGGCGTGCGCGGCGTCTTCAACGACACTGACGTGCTCGGCGAGATCGCGGGCGGTTTCGTCGTGCTGCGGCGCGACTTCATCGCCGCCAATCCCGACGCCGCCCGCAACTTCGTCGAGCAGTCGGCGCGCGCTGCCGACTGGTCGCGGCAGAACCCTGACGAGGCGCGCAAGCTGCTTGCCGACGTACTCAACAAGCGCGGCGAGAATGGCGATCTGGCGCGCTACTGGACGGGCTTCGGCCTGCGTGAGAAGGCGGCAGTCACGAACCGCGACGTCGACTTCTGGGTGAGCATTCTCGAACGCGACGGCCGCTTGCCGAAAGGCAAGCTCAAGGCCGCCGACATCCTTTATCGCCCCGGCGAAACCAAGACCAACTGAGCATGGAGGCACGCGCCATGGCTAGCGCACGCGGCGGCGAGGTCACGATACGCGACCTTTCGAAATCCTTCAGCCTCGGCGGGCGCCAGCTCGCGGTGCTGCGCTCGCTCAACCTCGATATCCGGTCCGGCGAATGCCTGGTCATCGTCGGCGCCAGCGGTTCCGGCAAGACGACGCTGCTGCGCATCCTGGCCGGGCTGGAGCGGGCCGATGGTGGCGCCGTCGCGATCGACGGGAGAGAGATCGAGGGTGTCGGCGAGGAGCGGGCGGTGATCTTCCAGGAGCCGCGCCTGCTGCCCTGGCTGACCGTGCTCGGCAACGTCGCCTTCGGACTCGAAGTGCGCGGCGTGCCCAAGGCGGATGCCGAGAAGCGGGCGCGCTTCTATATCGCGCTGGTCGGCCTGGCAGAATTCGGCGATGCCTATCCAAGGCAGCTCTCGGGCGGCATGGCGCAACGCGTCGGCATCGCACGGGCGTTGACGGTGCAGCCCGAGATCCTGTTGCTCGACGAACCGCTCGGGGCGCTCGATGCCATGACCAAGATCTCTATGCAGGAGGAACTGGCGCGCATCTGGAACGAGGAGAACGTCACCATGGTCGTGGTCACCCATGACCTGGAGGAGGCGATCTATCTCGCCGACCGGGTGCTGATCCTGCCCAAGGAGAAGGGCGGTGCGGCAAGGCTGATCGAAATCGACCTGCCGCGCCCGCGCGACCGCAGCGAAAGCCGCTTCGTGCGCTACCGCGAGGAATTGCTGCGCGAGTTCGGCCTGCATTGAGGCCGGGATTGTGCTCGGCTGTCAGGCGGCGTCGGCCGGCTGGTCGCTGCCCAGCGCATCGCGCAGAGCCCAGACCTTGCGGGTGAGAGCATCGATCTCCGCCAAGCTCATGCCCGAGCGCTCGATCAGCGTTTCGCCCAGACAATTGCATTGCGTGAGCAGCGCCCGGCCGGCCGCGGTGAGGTCGACCTGCACCTGCCGCTCATCGGCATGGCTGCGCTGACGGGTCACCAGCCCCGCCTGTTCCATTCGCTTGACCAGCGGCGTGACGGTGCTCGACTCCAGCGCCAGCCGTCGCGCGATGGTGCCGACCGACATGCCGTCTGCTTCGCCAAGCGCATTGAGCACGAGATATTGCGGATAGGTGATCCCCATCTCGTCGAGCATGGGCTTGTAGGTGCGGTTGATCGCCATGCTGGTGACGTAGAGCGCGAAGCAGAGCTGATTGTCCAACGGTAGCGGCACGGCGGAATTCCTTTTCCTGCGTTGTTCCATCTGTACCACAAAAAATGATATCGCGATATATATTATTGTGGACACGAACCGCCGTTTGCGTTACGCATATCGTTATCGCGATACTATTTATCGTGATGTCAAACAAAAACGGAGATTGCAAATGACTGAGGCTTCGCACAAGGCCGGTTCGGGCAGCGGCACGATCACCACCAAGGACGGAACGCAAATCTACTACAAGGACTGGGGAACCGGTCAGCCGGTCGTCTTCCATCATGGCTGGCCATTGAGCAGCGACGACTGGGACGCCCAGATGCTGTTCTTCCTCTCCAAGGGTTACCGGGTCATCGCCCATGACCGCCGTGGCCACGGCCGTTCCAGCCAGACCGACACCGGCAATGAGATGGATACCTACGCCGCCGACGTCGCGGCGCTTGTCGCGCATCTCGACCTCAAGGACGCCATCCATGTCGGCCATTCGACCGGCGGCGGGGAAGTGGCGCGCTATGTTGCCCAATACGGCTCCGGAGGCCGCGTCGCCAAGGCCGTGCTGATCGGCGCGGTGCCGCCGATCATGCTCAAGACGCCGGCCAATCCCGGCGGCCTGCCGATCGAGGTGTTCGACGGATTCCGCTCGGCGCTGACGGCGAACCGCGCCCAGTTCTTCCGCGACGTTCCGGCCGGCCCGTTCTACGGCTTCAACCGCCCGGGCGCGACGGTGTCGGAAGGCGTCGTCGACAATTGGTGGCGCCAGGGCATGATGGGCGGCGCCAAGGCGCATTACGACTGCATCAAGGCGTTCTCGGAAACCGACTTCACCGAGGACCTGAGGAAGATCGACGTGCCGGTGCTGGTCATGCATGGCGACGACGACCAGATCGTGCCGATCGCGGATTCGGCGATGCTTGCGATCAAGCTGCTCAAGAAGGGCGAGCTCAAGGTCTACAAGGGCTTTCCGCACGGCATGGCCACGACCCACGCCGACGTGATCAACGCGGATCTGCTGGCCTTCTTCAAGGCCTGAGTTCCCAGCGGAAACAAAAAAGCACCCGCCATTAGGCGGGTACCCGCCATCAGGCGGGTGCTTTGATCTCTGGAACTCGTTCGGCGTGGCCGGCTCAGGCCTTCCGCGCTTCCTTCATATTCGGCAGGAAGACCGTCAGCAGGCCGAGGAAGGGCAGGTAGGAGCAGATCTGGTAGACGAAGTCGATGCCCTTCATGTCGGCGATGACGCCGAGCACCGCTGCGGCAATGCCGCCCATGCCGAAGGCGAAGCCGAAGAAAATGCCGGCGATCATGCCGACGCGGCCGGGCACAAGCTCCTGCGCGAAGACGACGATGTTGGAAAAGGCCGACGACAGGATCAGGCCGATCAGCACGGTGAGCACCATCGTCCATTCCAGATTGGCGTAGGGCAGCGCCAGCGTGAACGGCAGCACGCCGACGATCGAGAACCAGATCATCGCCTTTTGTCCATAGCGATCGCCAAACGGGCCGCCGAGCAGGATGCCCAGCGCCGAGGCGCCGAGGAACAGGAACAGCATCACCTGCGACATCTGCACCGAAACGCCGAACTTATGGATGGCGTAGAAGGTGTAGTAGCTGGAGAGCGAGGCGATATAGGCGTTCTTGCTCAGCACCAGCAGCGTCAGCACCACCAGCGCGCCCATCACCTTCTTGCGCGGGAAGGGCGAGAGGTGGCTTGCCTGCCTGCGGGTGGCCATCGAGGCGCGCAGCCGGCTGTACCAGCCGCCCACCTGCCACAGCACGACGATGCCGATCAGCGAGCCGACGGCGAACCAGGAAATGCTGGCCTGGCCGAAAGGCACGACGATGAAGGCGGCGAGCAGCGGCCCCATTGCCTGGCCGAAATTGCCGCCGACCTGGAACAGCGACTGCGCCAGGCCGAAGCGGCCGCCGGACGCGAAGCGGGCGATGCGCGAGGATTCCGGATGGAAGATCGCCGAGCCGATGCCGATCAGCGAGGCGCCGATCAGGAGCAGCCAGTAATGGCCGGCATGCGCGAGCACCACCAGCCCGACCAGCGACGAGGCCATGCCCCAAGGCAAGGAATAAGGCATCGGCCGCTTGTCGGTGATCATGCCGATCACCGGCTGCAGCAGCGAGGCCGTCACCTGGAAGGTGAAGGTCAAAAGGCCGATCTGCCAGAAGTCGAGACCGTAATTGTCCTTGAGCAGCGGATAGATGGCCGAAAGCAGCGACTGCATGATGTCGTTGACGCAGTGGCAGAAGCTCACCGCAAGAATGACGGTGAAGGCCGTCGCTTGCGCCGAGGTGTGGCTTGCCGTCGCTGGCGCGGCGACGGAGGTGGCGGTCGTATCGGTCAAGGCGATGCTCCGTGGTCTTCTTGGCGGCGAACCGCAGCCGGCCTTATAGGACGCTCGCCTTATAATCTGCTTGAATGGCGACTTCTTTCGTGGTTTGGTCCAATAGTTTCGCAAGTGGGCCACATCCGATGCCGCACGGACGGGAAATCTTCAGAGGCGACGCCGCCGAGCTCGGCCGCCTGTTCGAAAGTCGCTGGCAATGGCTGGAAGAGGCGATCGGACCGGCGGTCGCGCTGCCGACCGAATATCCCGATGGCTACCACGTGCCGCGGCACCGCCACAGCCGCAGCCAGTTGCTGCATGCGCTGGTCGGCGTGGTGCTGGTGACGACGAAGCACGGTCGCTGGATGGTGCCGCCCGACCACGCGATGTGGATACCGGCCGGCATCGAGCATTCCGTCGAGATGCTGGGCGATGTATCGATGCGCTCGGTGTATGTCACGCCAGACGCCATTCCCGGCCTGCCGGAGGGCTTGCGCGTCGTCGGCATCACCGAGCTGATGCACAGCCTGATCGTGGAATCGGAGAAGCTGCCGCAGGGCGGCGAGCTCGAAGGGCGCGCCGGATTGATCATGGGGCTCTTGCTGCACGAGATCCCGAACCTGCCGGAGCGGCCGCTCGGCCTGCCTTTCCCGGCGGATCCGAAGCTGGCAGCACTTTGCCGGCGCTTTGTCGCCGCTCCCTCGCCGCATGCGACGATCGACGAATGGGCGGATGCCGCTGGCATGAGCCGGCGCTCCTTCACCCGCGCCTTCCACCGCCAGACCGGCTTGTCGTTGTCGACCTGGCGCCAGCAGGCCTGCCTGTTCGCGGCGCTGCCCCGGCTGGCCGACGGCGAGCCCATCACCAGGGTGGCGCTCGATCTCGGCTATGACAGCGTGCCGGCCTTCATCACCATGTTCAAGCGCATGCTCGGCACCTCGCCGCGCGGCTATATGCGCGGCGCGCGCGAGGCAGGCGAAGGAATGAAACGGCTGGCCGGCTCGGTTCAGGCCAGCAGCGCCGTAGTTTAAAGCATGTCTCCCGAAAGTGTGCAGCGGTTTCGGGACAGAGACATGCGTAAAATCAAAGACCTAACCTAATGCAGGTCGGGTGAATCCTTTTTCACGCGACCTGCTTTAGTCGAACAGGCTCGAGACCGATTCCTCGGTCGCCGTGCGCGAGATCGCTTCGCCCATCAGGTCGGCGATCGAGATGACGCGGATGTTGGGCGCGTCGAGCACGGCCTGGCTCGGCTGAATGGAATCGGTGATCACCAGCTCCTGCAGCTTCGAGCCGGCGATGCGGGCGACCGCGCCGCCCGAGAGCACGCCATGGGTGATGTAGGCGGTGACACTGGTCGCGCCGTTGGCGAGCAACGCATCGGCCGCGTTGCAGAGCGTGCCGCCGGAATCGACGATGTCGTCGATCAGCAGGCAGTCCTTTCCGGCGACGGCGCCGATGATGTTCATGACCTCGGATTCGCCGGGGCGCTCGCGACGCTTGTCGACAATGGCGAGTTGCGCATCGAAGCGTTTAGCAAGCGCGCGCGCCCGCACGACGCCGCCAATGTCCGGCGACACCACCACGACGTTGCCAAGCTGCTTGTATTTCGCCTTCACGTCGCGGGCCATCACCGGCACCGAGAACAGATTGTCGGTCGGAATATCGAAGAAGCCCTGGATCTGGCCGGCATGAAGGTCGAGCGTCAGCACGCGGTCGGCGCCCGCCCGGGTGATCATGTTGGCGATGAGCTTGGCCGAGATCGGCGTGCGGCCGGAGGCGCGGCGGTCCTGCCTGGCATAGCCGAAATAGGGGATCACCGCCGTGATGCGCTTTGCCGAGGAGCGCATGAAGGCGTCCATCATGATGAGCAGTTCCATCAGGTGGTCGTTGGTCGGATAGGAGGTCGACTGCAGGATGAAGACATCCTCGCCGCGCACATTTTCCTGGATCTCGACGAAGATTTCCTGATCGGCGAAGCGCCGGACGCTGGCCTTACCCAGCGGGACGTTGAGATAGCGAGCGACCGCTTCGGCCAGCACCCTGTTGGAATTGCCCGCGAAAAGCTTCATGCACCGTTCCTGGTGAAGGATGGAGAGACCGGACAGACTCTCATGAGCCTTTTATGCGGGCTTTTAGCGGCCCGCGCCGGTATTGCAAGCCTCGTGATCGGGAATCCTTCGACAAGGTGCAACAAAGGCCGTCGGGCATCGCAAGCCGGCAACACAACAGGTCGCACTAGCCGGCGCCGCCGCTGCCGAGCCAGGCGGTGAACTGGTCGATGGTCTGATCAGCGATCGCCTGCATGGTAGCGGGTGCTACCGCCGGCCAGCCCTCGGTGCTGCCGACGGAAGGTGCCTTCCGCTGGCCGTTGATGCGATGCAGGCGATTGCCCGAGGGGTCGTAGACGTCCCAGACGTAGATGACGGTGGTGTCCTTGCCTTCGGACATCGTCGAAAAATAGCCTTTCAGCACATGCGTCGCCGTCTGGTCGGTGCTGCCAACAAGCGTCACGCCGCGCTGTTTGGCGCGCGCCTGCAGTTCGGCCGTCAAGGGTGCTGCGGCCTCCACCGAGGCGCCGACGAGCGGCGCCACCTGCAGTCGGGTCTTGGCAAGGGCGGCGGTCCGGCCGGGCGTCGAAGCCGTCGGTGCTGGCGCGGTCGTCGTCGGCGACGTGGTGGCCGACGTCCCTTGCGTGGCAGGCAAGGACTGGGCCGAGCCTGCCGGCGGGGTGACGGCAGAAGGATCGAGGACATCCTTGGCGTTGGTGCAAGCGGCAAGCGCCAGCGCCGCAAGCAATGACACGGTCGTCACCCGCGATCGTCTCATTTGCCCGAAAACTCCCTGGCGGCGAACGCCCCCGCGTGAACCAACCATCATGGATTCACCGTACGATCAAGTCGAGATCATGGCGGGAGAGCGGCTTCGGCGCCGATTCCGTTGTGAGGTAGGTGCGGCCAAGCGTCATCGCTGTCTCCGTTTCGGAGTCCATGATGATCATGTGCGCGAACAGCGTCATGTTGGGCGCGATCGGCTCCGGATTGCCCTGGTAGAACATCGGCATATCCATCCAGGACGGGGTGAAGCGGGCGCCGAGCGAATAGCCGCAGGCGTTCAGCCGATGCTTGGTCAGATTGTGCGCCTCGAGCGTGCGGGCATGCGCATCGAAGACGTCGCCGAAGGTGTTGCCCGGCGTCATCGCCTTCTCGACCGCAAGCAGGGCCGCGCGGGCAGCGTCGAACAGTTCCTGATGGCGCTTCGAAACCTTGCCGGTCAAAACGGTGCCCATCATCGCCGCGTGATAATGATGGAAGACGCCCGCCCACTCGAGCGTCAACTGATCGTTCTTGGTGAGCTTGCGGCGCCCGGCCTTGTAGCGGCAGAGCAGGGCGTCGAGGCCGGAGCCGATGATGAACTCGTTGGCGGGATAGTCGCCGCCACCGGCAAAGATGGCGCCTTGCATGGCGGCAAGGATGAGCCCTTCGTCGCCGCCCTGCTTGATCAGCGGCAGCGCGGCATCGAGCGCATCGTCGGCGAGGCTTGCGGCTTTTTCGGCCTTGGTGATCTCGGCCGGACTCTTGAAGAGGCGCAGCCGGCCGACGATTCCGGACGCATCGGCGATCTGGCCGAAGGTCTGCAACTGCTCGTCCACGCGGCGGCCATTGTAGGCAGTCAGGCCATGCGTGTCGTACTCGACGCCGATACGGGCGCCGAGCAGATCGAGGTCGTTGAGCAGGTTGCGCAGGTCGATCGCGGGATTGGCGCCGTCGCGGTCGGTCCACAGCACGATGTTGTCGATGGTCGAGGTGTGGCGCGCTTGTCTCAGATCGGCCGAGCGGGTGAGCAGCACCATCGAGCCGTCGGCCTTCACCACCAGGCACTGGAAGAAGCAGAAGCCGAACGTGTCGTAGCCGGTCAGCCAATACATGGTCTCCTGCGCGAACAAAAGCACGGCGTCGAGCTTCTTCTCGGCCATCTCGATCAGCAGCCGGTCGCGCCGCGCGTCGAATTCCGAACGTTCGAAATGCAGCGCCATTACTCTTTCTCCAGAACGATTGCCGAAACCTGGCGCCCGTAATCCGCTTCCTTGCGGTGGGTGGTGCGCCGGTAGGAATAGAAAAGATCTTCTTCCGCGTAAGTGCAGCGGCCGAGCCCTTCGGCGGTCACGCCGGCTTTGCGCAGCCGGTCGACCGTATATTGGTTAAGGTCGAACATCGAGTGGCCGGAATTGGCCGACAGCCTGAAATAGCGCGCGTTGCCGGCGTCGGCCTCGACGAAGCGGGCGACGAATTCGGGCCCGACCTCGTAATTGTTTGGGCCGATCGAAGGGCCGAGCACGGCGACGATGCGCTCACGGCGGGCGCCAAGGCCTTCCATCGCGGCAATGGTGTTTTCGAGCACGCCGGTGAAGGCACCTTTCCAGCCGGCATGGGCCGCGCCTATGACGCGGGCTTCGGCGTCGGCGAACAGGACCGGCCCACAATCGGCCGTCGAGGCACCGACGGCGATGCCCGGCCGGTCGGTGACGACGGCGTCGGCTTTGGGTCGGGGGCTTGCAAAAGGCTCCCTGGCGATGACGACATCGGGCGAATGGACCTGGTGCGCGGTGAGCAGATGATCCGCCGACACGCCCAACCAGTCGGCGACGCGGCGGCGATTCTCGGCGACCAGCGCCTGATCGTCGCTGGAGCCGGTGCCGATATTGAGGCCCTGGTAGATGCCGCCGGAGACACCACCGATGCGGGTGAAATAGCCGTGGCGTATGCCTGGCGCCTTCTCAAGCAGAGGCGAGCGTACTGGATCGGGTCTGGTCTGATTCAGCATGGATGGGTTTGTTGTCCGCGCAGGCCGTTTCGTCAAGGCGAAGTTCGGGCACGTGGCAACCAGCTTGCACGGGTCGCCGGCGGACATCAGCCCGTTTTCGCCGCCGGCAAAATCTTCATCACCTTGAACAGATGGCCCATCGCATCGGGGCCGGCGAGGCGTTCGACGGCGTCGGAGATCGCCTGCCGCTCACCGTCATCGGCCTTGGCGCCGAGCGCGCCGGCGCGCTCGAGCAGGCCCATGCCGAGCAGGAATTCGCCCTGCGTGGTCAGTTCGGCGTCGAGGCCGTGCGCCCGGGCGCTTGCGGCCAGGGCAGAGAAGTCCACATGGGCGGTGAGATCGGCCTCGCCGGGATTGGCCAGCACATCTTCGTGATCGTGCCTGCGCACGGCCTGCAATGTGTCGCCGATGCCGGGCTCAAGATGGCCATAGTCGATGAACAGCCCCGCGCCGCCGTGGCCGGCGATGCGCTCGGCAATCGCCGCCATCAGCGCGGCGCGAGCAGGCGCCACCTCGACGATCGCGCCTTGCGGCGCATTCGCTGCACCGGCCGGCAGCAGCGCCGGGTCGACGGAACCCGCGCCGGCGAAAAAATGGAGGTTGTCGGCATCGTCGAGGCCGACCACGCGCTCGCGCCAGCCTGAACCGACATAGACGAACTGGCGAATCGGCACCGCGTCGAACAACTCGTTGCCGACGATGAAAAGCGGCTGTTGCGGCAGCGTGTCGATGGTCTGGTGCCAGGTCGGGGCCGCATGCTGGCCGGCAAGCGTCTCCTTCTGGATTTCGGTCAAGCGCGGACTGATCTCGATCATCGCAAAGGAAGCCTCGGCGGCAAGCGACGGATCGAGGCGCGACCAGGCGCGCAACATGTCCTTCATCAGCGTGCCGCGACCGGGACCGATTTCGGCGAAGGTCGCGGGGAGCGGCCGGCCGGCACCCTCCCATGCTTGGTAAAGCCAGACGGCGACAAGCTCGCCGAACATCTGGCTGATCTCCGGCGCGGTGACGAAGTCGCCGGCGGCGCCAAAGGGCTCGCGGGTCGTGTAATAGCCGTGCTTAGGGTCGAACAGGCAGAGCGCCATGTATTCGCTGACCGGGATCGGCCCCACGGCGCCGATAAGGTCGACGATGCGGTCCTTCTGCCGGGTCATGCCGCCTGCGGCTGCGTCATCGGCTTTGCCGTCGCCATGGCCCAGATGCCGGCGAGCACCATTGGCGTGGACAGGATCATGCCCATGGTCAGCCAATTGGTGCCGAGCAGATAGCCAATCTGCTGGTCGGGCTCTCGGAAGAACTCGACGAAGATGCGCGACAGGCCGTAGCCGCAGATGAAGGCGCCGCCGACGAAGCGCGGCGTCCCGAGCTTCAGCCGAGAATGGGTGAGGAAGCGCAGCACCAGGAACAGCACGAGGCCTTCAAGCAGCGCCTCATAGAGCTGGCTGGGGTGGCGGGTGAACGGGCCGCCATTGGGGAACTCGATCGCCCAGGGCATGTCGGTCGGCCTTCCCCAAAGCTCTGAATTGATGAAATTGGCCACACGCACCAGCCCAAGACCGACTGGCACGCCGGCGGAGACGACGTCGAACAGCGTCCAGGTGTGGATGCCGCGCTTGAGCGAGAACAAGGTCATGGCCAGGATGACGCCGAGCAGGCCGCCATGGAACGACATGCCGCCCTGCCAGACGGCAAAAATGTCGAGCGGATGCGCGATATAGCGCGGCAGGTCGTAGAACAGCACGTAGCCGGTACGCCCGCCGAGCACCACGCCGATCGCCGCCCAGACGATGAAATCGTCAAGATCCTCGGGCTTCATCGGCAGCTCGCCGTCCGGCCAAAGGCCGGTATTGGTGACCAGCCGCTTGGCGTACCACCAGGCAAAGAGGATGCCGACGATGTAGCCGACACCATACCAATGCACCGCCAGCGGTCCGATATGGAAGATGACCGGATCGATGTTGGGGAAGGGCAGGGAGGCCAGCGGCAGCAGGAAATATTCGCTCAACAGGGTCTCCAAGGCGCGGTCATGTTCGGGCGCGGACCATGCGGCAGGGTTTTGGCGGGGTCAAGGCAAGGCGGCGCCACGGCTGGGAAGTAAGCTGTCACGCCTATCTGGCTGCTCTGCGCTTGGTCTCTGCCAATGCCTTATATTTGGCCTCCAAGCGGTCAAGCACATCTTCGGCGGGCTTTACCCGTCCTGCGTCGGCGTCGGCGATACCTTTGGCGAGCGCGGCATCGATTGCGGCAAGGCGTCTCTGCACATCCGCGCTGATGGTCATGATGATGCCCTCTGACATGCCTTCAGAATAGTAGCAATTACTGACCCAGCAAACCCAGCTTGATGCCGCAGCGGCCTCGGACGCGCTTGCATTCCGCGCCACGCGCCACTACGTCAAAATAACAAAGCGAGGATCTGCCATGTCGAACGGACCGAACCGCATTCTCGATGAGTTCGCCAAGCTGATGACGGATGCCGCGGGCGCCGCGCAAGGCGTGCGGCGCGAGGTGGAGACGGCTTTCAAGGGCCAGGCCGAGCGTATCCTCAACTCCATGGATGTGGTGCAGCGCGAGGAGTTCGAGGCGGCGCGCGAGATGGCCGTCAAGGCGAGGGAAGACAACATCCAGCTTGCGGCGCGTGTCGAAGCGCTTGAGGCGAAGCTGGCCGAACTGACCGGGCAGGCCGCACCGGCGGCCGCGGCGAAGCCTCGATCAAAAAAATAATCTTTAAACTTTTCCACAAAGCGCGATCCGAAAAATCGCTTTGCCGTGAATCGCTTACCGGCATTGCATGAATCTTTTTGACAGCGGCTTTCCACATGCGAATGACGCAGTGCGAAAAATTGGGCTGTTCACGCGACTCCCGATCAATAGACTGAATTTGTTGCATGATTCGGAGCAGGGATCATGCGCCGGGCGGTGGGGTCCGGTTGAGGTTTTTGCGTTTGAGAAGCCCCGGCCGTCCGAGTTCTAGACAAGATTGTTCGTCGTGTGTGCCCCGCGGAGCGTGTGGCGCTCCCCTGAACACAGGAAGCATTCATGGAACTCCTCGAACTCGAATTCTCCCGTGAAATCCACCCGGTGGATGTCATCGAGCAGGTGGCCCACAACAACGACTGGTCCTTCGAACGCGCCGGCGACGACGAGATTTCCATTTCTGTCGTCGGCAGCTGGACCGACTATCACGTCTCCTTCTCCTGGATGGAGGATTTCGAGGCGCTGCATCTGGCCTGCGCCTTCGACATCAAGGTGCCGGAGACGCGCGCGCTCGAAGTGATGCGGCTGTTGTCGCTGATCAACGAGCAGATGCTGTTCGGCCATTTCGACCTGTGGGAGCAGGAAGGCGCGATCATGTTCCGCCAGTCGCTGCTGCTTGCCGGCGGGGTCGAGCCTTCGAGCCAGCAGGTCGAGGTCTTGCTGTCGTCGGCGCTCGAGGCCTGCGAATGCTATTTCCAGGCCTTCCAGTTCGTCGTCTGGTCGGGCACGTCGGCCAAGGACGCGCTGTCGAGCGTGCTGTTCGAAACGCATGGAAACGCCTGAGCGCGTCAGATACCGCCGATGAGTTCCAGCAGCGAGCGCAAACCCGAGATCAGCTTTGCCGATTTCGACCGCGTCGACATTCGTGCCGGCACGATCATCGAGGCCGAGCCGTTCCCGGAGGCGCGAAAGCCGGCATTCAAGCTGAAGATCGATTTCGGCCCGGCGATCGGGGTGAAGAAGTCATCGGCGCAAATCACCAAGTACTACACGCCGGGAACGCTGATCGGCCGGCAGGTCTTCGCGGTCGTCAACTTCCCGCCGCGCCAGATCGGCCCGTTCATGTCGGAGGTGCTGACGCTCGGCTTTCCCGACGAGGAGGGCGCCGTCGTGCTCGGCGCCATCGAGCGCAAGGTGCCGAACGGAGGGCGGCTATTTTAGACCTCGTCATCCACGGGCGGAACGGTAGCGAAGCTCCGTTGCGGAGACCATGGGATCCTGTGCCGTTACATCGGCCGAAGATTGCTGACGGCCCAGAACGGCGCTTATCTCCTCGTCTGCTCCACCGAGCATGGTCGCTTCGCCGCTCCTTCAATGGCGTAGATTCTCCCCCGCAGCGAACGCATACAGATCAGGGCATGGATCCTCGGGTCTGCGCGCCGGCTTTGCCGCCGCTTCGCCCGTGGATGACGAAGGTGGGTGCCAGTCCTCCAGCTTGCGTCCTGCCCAGCGCTTCCTCGACCACGTCAAGGAACATCTCGGCGCAGGCCTTCCAGCTGTAGCGCATGGCGCGCTGGCGCGCCTCCACCCGGTCGATGTGAAGCGCCTTCAGCGAAGCCTCGCGCAGATCCTCGGACACCGCCCCGCCAACACCGTCGCCGACGATATCGATCGGCCCGGTCACCGGATAGGCGGCGACCGGAGTGCCGCTTGCCAGCGCCTCGATTATGACGTTCCCGAAGGTGTCGGTGCGGCTCGGAAAGACGAAGGCGTCGGCCGATGCGTAGATCTCGGCCAGTTCGTCGTTCGGGCGATGGCCGAGGAAATGCGCGTTCGGATAGCGGGCCTTGAGCTTTGCCAGCTCCGGCCCTTCGCCGACCACCACCTTGCTGCCGGGGAGGTCGAGATCGAGGAAGGCGGTCAGGTTCTTTTCGATCGCGACGCGGCCGACGCAAAGGAAGATGGGGCGGGGGAAGCTCGTGTCCTTGCGCTTGTCCGGCCGGAAATGATCGGTGTCGACTCCACGCGTCCAGGGCCTCAGCTTGTTGAAGCCGCGCGAAGCAAGGTCGTCGGCCAGCGACTGCGTGGCGACAAGCGTGCCTTGTCCGGAATTGTGGAAGTCGCGCAGCCAGTTATAGGCCCAGCTTTCCGGCACCGGCAGGCGGGCGCTGAGATATTCGGGAAAGCGCGTGTGGTAGCTGGTGGTGAAGGGACGGCCGGCCTTGCGGCAATAGCGGCGCGCCATGATGCCGAGCGGACCTTCGGTGACGATGTGGATGTGGTCGGCCTCGCGCGCATCGATCAGCCGGGCGACATGACCTGGAGTCGTCAACGCGAGCCGAATGTCCGGATAGGTCGGCAGCGGCAAGGTGCGGAAGATGTTGGGCGTCAGGAAATCGACCTGGACGTCGTAGGATTTCAGCGTTTCGGTTAGCCGCTCCAGCGTGTGGACGACGCCGTTGACCTGCGGCCGCCAAGCATCGGTGACCATCAGGATTCGCATGACGGTCCTTTGGAGGGGCTCTTGAGCGCGCCGGCACGCTGGCGGAACGGCGACCAGGCAGCGGCTCGCGCTTCGCTCCAGCGCACCCGGACAGGCGCGGGATCGAAGCGGGGCGGCATGGCCGAATCGGTAAAGGTCGCGCGCTTCATGCGCGCTCTTGACCATGATTTCATGACGGGCGCATGAAGCAGTAGTTTGATTGAGCATGATCTTGTCCGAAAACCGGTTTCCACTTTTTGCTACGCTGACCTTCGGTTCGGGATCATGCTCCGATTACGCGGGCACCTTGATCACCGCGCGCAAACCGCCAAGCGGGCTGTCTTCAAGCGTAATATCACCGCCATGGGTGCGGGCGATGTCGCGAGCGATCGACAGGCCGAGGCCGGTGCCGCTGGCATCGAGATTGCGCGCCTCATCCAGCCGCAGGAATGGCTTGAACACCTCTTCGCGCTTGTCGGGCGCGATGCCCGGGCCGTCGTCGTCGATGGTGATGGTGAGCGAGCCGCGGCCGTGGTTGGCATGGACCTCGACGGTCTTGGCGTAGCGGAAGGCATTGCCGATGACGTTGGACATCAGCCTGGCAAAGGCGTTCGGCCGCACATGCACGGTCGGATCGCCGGTCAGCGAGGTCGACAGCTTGCATTTGCGCAGCCGCGCTTCCTCGCCCAGCTTCTGGAAATAGGCGTCGAGATCGAAGCGGCCGGTATCCTCGGCCGCCTCGCCGCGGGCGAAGGAGAGATAGCCCTCCAGCATCGACTGCATGTCGTCGATGTCCTGGTTGAGCGCCGCCTTGGTCTCGGCCTTGCCGCCGGCCAGCGCCAGCTGCAGCTTGAAGCGGGTGAGGATGGTCCTGAGGTCGTGGCTGACGCCGGTCAGCATGGCGGTGCGCTGTTCGATCTGGCGCTCTATGCGCTCGCGCATCTGGATGAAGGCGAAGCCGGCGCGACGCACTTCCTCCGCGCCGCGCGGACGGAAATCGCGCGGCATCGGCCGCCCCTTGCCGAAGCTCTCGGCGGCTTCGGCCAAGGTCAGGATCGGCCTTATTTGGTTGCGCAGGAACGGGATCGCGATCATCAAGAGCACCAGCGAGGTGCCGACCATCCAGATCAGGAAGATGTGGGTGTTGGAAGCATAGGCCTGGCTGCGGCGCACGAAGACGCGCAAGACCTTGCCTTCGAGCTGGACGCGGACCTCGACGATGTTGGAATTGCCGACCGTGTCGATCCAGAAGGGACGGTTGATCTGCCGGGTGATCTCCGACGACAGCGCCTCGTCGAGGATTGAGAAGAACGGCTTCGGCCCGGGCGCCGGCAACGGATCGGGCGGCAGCAGGTCCACTTTCAACTGCATGCGGTCCTGGGCGATGCGGATGATGTTGGCGTAATCGGCGTCGTGCGGATAAGTCTCCATCATGTCGATGATGGCGGCGATGTCGCGGACGGTCGCTTGCGACAGGCGCTGGGTGACCGTCTGCCAGTGGCGCTCCATGAAGACGAAGGCGACGACCGACTGCAGCAGGATCATCGGCGCGATGACGATGATCAGGGAGCGGGCATAGAGCCGCTTCGGCATGTAGAGCGCGACCAGGCGCCAGAACCGGTTCCAGGCGCGCGGCATCGCCCTCAGCGTCCGCAGCGCAAGATCGCCGCGGCCACCGCCCTTGGGCTTTTCCAGTTGCGTGGTCGCCATTCGCCCTTCCGCTCGTCGATGGCCGTTCAGCAAAGGGCCGTAAGCGCGCCGTACTTGGCGCGCTTCGCTTCTTTGGTTTGCATGCCGTTATCCCAAAACCGATGACCACTTTTGGGCGACATGCCTTAGAACAGTTTATTCCACGCTGAGCCGATACCCAATACCGCGCACGGTCTGCAGCCACACCGGATTGGACGGATCGCGCTCGATCTTGCGGCGCAGCCGGTTGATCTGGACATCGATGGTACGCTCGCCGACATCCGATTCGTCGCCGACGAGCTCGTGCCGCGGTATGGTCTCGCCCGCACGCGCCGCGAAAATCGCCAGGATTTCCTGCTCACGGTCGGTCAGCTTCAGCGCCTCGCCGCCACGCTTCAGCTCGCGCTTGGCGATCTGGAACGTGTAAGGGCCGAAGACGAGCTGCTCGACCTTCGGCGTCGCCGCCGGTCCGCCGCGGCGCAGGATGTTGTTGATGCGCAGGATGAGCTCACGCGGATCGAAGGGCTTCGGCAGATAGTCGTCGGCGCCGGCCTCCAGTCCGGTGATGCGGCTGTCGGTTTCCGACAGCGCGGTCAGCATCAGGATCGGCACGTTCTTCTCGGCCCGCAGCGCCTTGGTGAGGTCGACGCCGGTTTCGCCAGGCATCATGACGTCGAGCACGAGCAGGTCGAAGTCGAGCCCCGCGAGCTTGCGCCGGGCCTCGCCGGAGTTGCCGGCAACAGTGACGCGGAAACCGTTCTCGGACAAATATTGCTTGAGCAGATTACGGATGCGGGTGTCGTCATCGACCACCAGCAGATGCGGCGCATCATCGCCGGGCGCTGCCGGATGATCAACCTTCTCAGTGGTCTCCATTTTTCTTCCCCGATGTTTGCGCAGGCACAATGTTGATCTGCGCCCTTAGTTCCGGATTGACCATCGCCTCCAGGAATCTTTCGATCGAGGCGCGTTCGGCGGTCCCGGAATCCTCCAATGCAGCACGGATGCGGCGCGACTGTGGCCGTGCCAGCGCCAGCGCCAGCGCGCGGCCCTTGGCGGTCGGGTAGAGCTCGCGCTGCCGGCGGTCGCGCGGGCCTTGCACCTGGACGATATGGTCGGTGTCGATCAGCTGTTTCAACACCCGCGCCAGGCTCTGCTTGGTGATCTTCAGCACGTCGAGCAACTCGGCAACCGTCAGCCCGGGCCTGCGGTTGACGAAATGCAGCACGCGGTGATGGGCGCGGCCGAAGCCGTAATCGGCAAGGATCTGGTCGGGATCGGAGGTGAAGTCGCGATAGGCGAAGAAAAACAACTCGATGATGGCAAAGTCGATGCCGTCCTCGTCGGTGATCGCCGTCCTGATCGGTTTTCCGGCTGCGGGGCTTCGATCCGTCATCATGTCTCCGTGCCAAGCGGGGATTATGTCAGTACTATTGACGTAATTTCCCGACAATGATAATTTTTGACAAGCTTTTCGGCGGATTGCGAACGAAAAGGCAAGTGGAAGCCGTTTTTCCGGAACTTCCTGAGTTTGCCATGGATTGAATATCCGCCTACGTTTCCAGGCACCGGCCGGCGTTTCGGACCCTGTGGCGCGGCTGACACGAAACGCCATATGACACAACGATTTGCGGGCGCCCGCCCGCGGGAGGTTTCCATGGCATCCGTTCCCTTCGACCAACTGGACGGCTTCATCTGGATGAACGGCGAGTTCGTCAAATGGGTCGACGCCAAGATCCACGTGCTGACCCACGGCCTGCATTATGCCAGCGCCGTCTTCGAGGGCGAGCGCGCCTATGGCGGCCAGATCTTCAAGCTGACCGAGCACAACGAGCGCCTGCATGAATCGGCGCGCCTGCTCGGCTTCAAGATTCCCTATTCGGTCGCCGAGCTCGACGAGGCCTGCCGCGCGCTTCTGAAGAAGCAGGGCTTCCAGGACGCCTATGTGCGCCCGATCGCCTGGCGCGGCAGCGAGCAGATGGGCGTTTCGGCGCAGAACAATCGCATCAACTGCGCCATCGCCATATGGCAATGGCCGAGCTATTTCGACCCGGCGCAGAAGTTGAAGGGCATCCGCCTCGACGTCGCCGAATGGCGCCGGCCCGACCCGCGCACCGCGCCGTCCAAGTCCAAGGCTGCCGGCCTCTACATGATCTGCACGCTCTCCAAGCATGCCGCCGAGGCCAAGGGCTACGCCGACGCCATGATGCTCGACTGGCGCGGCCAGGTGGCGGAGGCCACCGGCGCCAACATCTTCTTCGTCAAGGACGGCAAGCTCCATACGCCGACGCCTGACTGCTTCCTCGACGGCATCACCCGCTGCACCGTGATCGGCCTTGCCGCGGATCGTGGCTTCGAGGTGATCGAGCGCGTCATCATGCCGGAAGAGCTCGAAGGCTTCGAGCAGTGCTTCCTCACCGGCACGGCCGCGGAAGTCACCCCGGTTTCGGAGATCGGTCCGTATCGATTCGAGGTCGGCGAGATCGCAAAGACGTTGATGAATGACTATTCTGCTGCAGTGCAACCAAAGCACGCCATTGCTGCAGAATAGAGATAGTCACAGCTTTTTTGTGCAACAGGGGTGGTTTTCGGGCCGCCCCTTTTATTTAAGCGCCTGCGCATTTGACTTTCGAACAATTCGGCGTCTCATGATGGCGTCGGCCCGAGGAGGCTGGCGGCTATGGAGGGACTAGGTACATGGATACGAACACGCTCGTTGCGATCGTTATTCAGGTGATTACGGGTATTATCGGCGGTCAGGCAGTCGGCGCGGCGTTGAAAACGGCGGCACTGGGTCAGCTTCCCAAGATCCTCGGTGGCGCCATCGGCGGCGTCGGCGGCGCGGCCATTCTCGGCAGCCTGCTCGGCGGCGGCACGGTCGATCCGGCGGCGGCCGCGGCAGCGGCGGGCGGACTGGGCAGCGCGTTGAACGTGCAGAACATCGTCGGCGGCGCCGGCGGCGGCGCCATCCTGACCGCCATCATCGGCGCGGTCATGGGCGCGATGAAGAAATAGGCCCGTCCTTTTCGGGGTTCGCCATGGGCGGCTACGGCCGCCCATTTCTTTTCAAGCATTTGGTGGCGGCTACGGCCGCCCATTTCTTTTCGAGGATCATTCGCTCGGGCTGACGGTGGACGCAGTCCGCCGTGCTCTCTACATCAGGGCGACACTTCGAAGGAAAGTCCGTGGGGAAGGAAAGTCATGGGTCAACTCAATGCCGGCATTGTGCCGGTCACGCCCTTCCAGCAGAACTGCGCCATCCTGTTCGACATGAACGACAGGAACGGCGTCGTCGTCGATCCCGGCGGCGATGTCGACAAGATACTGGCGGCGCTCAAGGATAATGCGATCACCGCGGAGGCGATCTGGATCACCCACGGCCATATCGATCATGCCGGCGGCGCGATGGAGCTGAAGGATGCGCTCGGCATCGACATCGTCGGCCCGCACGAGGCCGATCGGCCGCTGCTTGCCAACCTCGAGAACCAGGCCAGGCGTTTCGGGCTCGCGGATCCCGTGCGAAACTGCATTCCGGACCGTTTCCTCAGCGAAGGCGACACGGTCTCGTTTGGGGCGCATGTGTTCGAGGTGCTGCATTGCCCGGGGCATGCGCCGGGTCATGTCGTCTACTACGACCGCGCGGCCAAGTTCGCCCATGTCGGCGACGTGCTGTTTCGCGGCTCGATCGGCCGCACCGATCTGCCGGGCGGCGATCACGCCGCGCTGATCGCCTCGATAAAGGATAAGCTTCTGCCGCTCGGCGACGATATCGGCTTCATCTGCGGCCACGGTCCGGGCGGCCGCTTCGGCGAGGAGCGCCGGACCAATCCCTTCTTGACCTGATCCTCTCCGCAAAGAAAAAGCGCCGCTGGAGGGCGGCGCTTCGCTTTTTTGCCTGGGAAAGGGAACTCAAGAATTACTTAGTTGGCGACGCAGAAATGCTGCTCGCCATCGTTGCCGGTGAATGTGCCGGTTCGCGAGTTGAAGCTGCGGTAGCGGTCCGAGCAATACTCGTACCAGTCGCGGGTCCACGGCTCGGCATAGCGGTCGGCATAGACGACACGCGGCTGAACGTAGTAGCGGCGAACGGGCCGGTCGACATAATAGCCGTCATCGTAGGCCGGATCGTAGTATCTCGGCCCGGGGTTGCTGAGCGCGCTACCGATGAGGGCGCCCGCCGCCAGGCCGACAACGCCGGCGGCGAGGGTATCGCCATGCCCGTTATGATGACGACGCCAGCGCCAATCGTCAGCATTTGCCGCCGAGAAGGTGGTCAAACTGGTCGCGGCAATGCCTGCGGTCAGAATGGCGGTCTTGAGAATTCGGTTCATTTTCGGTCTCCTTCGCGCCGGCCCGCGTATTTTTCGGGGGATGCGGATCGGCTTTAGCAAAGGTTAATAGAAGACCGTGGCTGAACGGAGGCTGAACGGAATTGACGAACGATCACGCGGCTCGAACAGAATTCCGAGCTCTGCGGGGCGTCCCGCTAGCTCAGCCTCCGTCGGATCTGTCTTGAGACGGCCTAGCCGATAGACAGATTGACGGCCTTCGGACCCTTGCCGCGCTTGTCCGGCTCGGTGTCGAATGTCACTTTCTGCCCATCCTCAAGACCGGGAAGGCCCGACGCCTGCACGGCCGAAATATGGACGAAGACATCCTTCGCACCATCGTCGGGCGTGATGAAGCCGAAGCCCTTGGCATGGTTGAAGAATTTGACGGTGCCGGTCTGCGGCATGGGAAGCTCCTTTGATCCCATCAAGTCAGTCTCGGGCCGGCAAATTGCCCGAGAGGAAATTTGTCCTTTATTTTAGCGCTATCGGCAAGAGAAAGTTTTCGCCTGCCAATCCAACCATTTGCCGGACAAAAAAAGGGCGCGACGGTTCCGTCGCGCCCTCGAAAACTCAAGCTTCTTGCGAAGCCGATTCATGATCCTGCCGCGCCGTTCACCAGCGGAAGACAGGGAGCTTTGCCCGCTCAGGCCGCACGCAGGTTGACCGCCTTCGGGCCCTTGCCCATGCGGTCCGGTTCGACGTCGAAAGTGACCTTCTGGCCGTCGACGAGCGTGCGCAGGCCGGAGGCCTCGATCGCGGAGATGTGGACGAACACGTCCTTGGCGCCGCCATCGGGCGTGATGAAGCCGAAGCCTTTGGTGGCGTTGAAGAACTTTACGGTGCCGGTCTGGGCCATTGGGGAAACTCCTTCACCCGTCAGTCTTGTGGTTTACCCGCTGCCTCTCGCCTCGGGCAAGTCCCGGTGGTTGCTTCGGCAGTCATGCATTGGCGCATGGTCAAACCCCCCGCCGAAAACGGGGCCGTCAGAGATTCACACTTGTCGGGGAAAGGTCGTCCAAAACGTGCCGCTCTCCGGGTCGTAAATGCCCGAACACGAAATTTATTACACGGAAACGTGATGGTTGCAAGACAGCGCCGCGGGCGGCCCTCGGCGTGTCTGACGCAGGGGCATCGATAGACCTGGTGTCATGACAGGTCATCGGCCAGAGGAAAGCCAGGCATGGGCCAGTGTGAAGGCCGTCCGGCGACCGGTCTTGCGGCTCAGACAACCACAAACCGGGGTTGCATTCGGAAGCGGAATAGCGAGGATTGCGCGAGCCGGCTCCATTTGCGCCGGGGCTCAAGGAGGGATTTCATGCGATTTCTTGCGGCAATCGTCTCAAGGCAGGGCTTTGTCGTTCTGCTCCTGTCGGCTCTTCTGGCAGCCTGCACCGTGGTGGCCGACGATGGGCCGCGCCCGCGGCCGCCAAGGCCGCAGCCGCAATTCTGCACCATGCAATACGATCCGGTCTGCGCGCGGCGCGGCGGCGACCGCCAGACCTTCGCCAATGCCTGCCTGGCAGACAGGGCAGGGTATCGCATCGTGCGCGACGGACCGTGCCGCGACGGCGGCGCTGGAGGCGACGGTGGCGGTGGAGGCGGCGGAGAGACCTTCTGCACCCGCGAATACGCGCCGGTATGCGCCAGGCGCCTTGGCGAGGCGCGCACCTTCCCGAACGCATGCGAAGCGCGTGCCGCGGACTATCGCATCGTCGGCGACGGGCCCTGCTAGCGCGGCCGGGTTTGCGTTTCGCGTCGCGGGCAATCCGTCGGAGCGCTACCCACACCCTTGAATCTCTCGCCCGCTTGGCTTAGGTCCGGCGGGCGGACAAACACGGCAGGTTTCCCATTAACAGAGATCAAAGACGAGCGGCAGGCGCGAGTGGCAAGGCCGGTTCGGCCAGTCCGCTCGATTCCTATGTGCAGCGGGCGCTGCAACTGCACCAGGCAGGGCGCCGCCAGGACGCGGAGGCGCTTTACCGGCAGGTGCTGGGGCAGCAGCCGAACCATGCCGCCGCACTGCATTTCCTCGGCCTCCTGTTGCACCAGACCGGTCGCAGCGAGGAAGGGCTCGACCTCATCGAGCAATCGGTGACGCTGCAGCCCGGCAATGCCGATTTCCTCAACAACATGGGCACGGTCATGCGCGACCTCGGCCGCGTTGCAGCCGCCGTCGATTTCTTCCGCGGCGCGGTGGAGATCCGGCCGGACCAATTGGCAGCGCGCGACAATCTCGGCTCGTCGCTGAAGCAACTCGGCCAGTTCGAAGGCGCCGAGGAGATCTACCGCGGCACGATCGGCCGCAACCCGTTCCATGTCCGCGCCCGCATCGGCCTGGCCGAAACGCTGCAGGAAGCCGGGCGCCTTGACGAGGCGATCGCGCTGTTCCGCGAGTCGCTTTCGATCCGGCCCAAGGATGCGGAGCTGCTCTACGGGCTCGGCGTCGCCATGATGGAGAAGGGCAAGCTCCCTGAAGCCGCCGATCTTGCGCGCCAGGCGGTGGCGATCGCACCCGCCATGGCGAAGGCCTGGCTTTTGCTGACGCAGGTCAAGCGCCAGTCCGAGCGCGACTCCGAGCTCGCAGGGATGGAAGCCGAGCACGCCAAGGCGCCGCGGGACAGCCTTGCGCGCATGCAGCTTTCCTTCGGCCTCGGCAAGGCCAATGACGATTTGAAGGACTATGGTCGCGCCTTCGACTATTTCGCCGAGGGCAACGCGATCCGCCGCAAGGGCATCGACTACGATCCGGCGAGGACGCGCGGCGAGTTCGAGGCGATGAAGGCGGTTTTCGACAAGGCCTTCTTCGAAAAGCACAGGCCGAGCGACATTGCCGACGACACGCCGATCTTCGTCGTCGGCATGCCGCGTTCCGGCACGACGCTGGTCGAGCAGATCATCGCCAGCCATCCGCAGGTCTTTGGCGCGGGCGAGCTCAGCATCCTGAAGACGGCGGTCGGCAAGCAGTTTCCGATGAGCATGCCGGGCGGCTTTCCCTGGGGGATCGCCGACATGCCGGACAAGGCCTTCGCCGAGGCAGGGCAGGCCTATCTCGACATGCTGCACACCCGCTATCCGGGCTTGCGCCATGTCACCGACAAGATGCCGGGCAACTTCCTGCTGGTCGGCTTCCTTCACATGATGCTGCCGAAGGCGAAGATCGTGCATTGCGCGCGCGACGCGGCGGCCACGTGCCTGTCGATCTTCAAGGTGCATTTCCGCGGCGACAGCCATCGTTACGGCTACGATCTCGGCGAGCTCGCCGATTTCCACAACCTCTATGCCGATATCATGGCGCATTGGCACAAGGTGCTGCCCGGCGTCGTCCACGACGTGCGCTATGAGGATTTCGTCGCCGACCAGGAAGGACAGACGCGCGCGCTGATGGCGCATCTCGGCCTGCCATGGGACGACAAGGTGCTGTCGTTCCACGAGACAGACCGGCCGGTGCGCACGGCGTCGGCCGCGCAGGTGCGCCAGCCGATGTATCAGGGCTCGGTCGATCTGTGGAAGCGCTATGGCGAGCGGCTGAAGCCGCTGCTGGACAAATTGGCCTGAGGTCGCTCGGCGCTATAATTCGATGAACGGCTGGAAGCCGCCGAAGATCATGCGCTTGCCGTCGAACGGCATCGTCGACCAGTCCGCCTTGAGGCGTTCATCGGCCATCACCTTGGCCATCACCGCGTCGCGGCTCTGCCTGGATTCATAGACCACCCAGGCGAAGATGACGATCTCGTCGTCCTTCGCCTGCACGGCGCGTGGGAACGAGGTCAGCTCGCCATAGGGTACGTCATCGCCGACGCATTCGACATAGGCGAGCGCGCCGTGCTCCTTCCATACGGCGCCGGCATTCCCAGCCATCTTCTTGTACGCATCAAGATTTGCCTTCGGCACGGCAAGCACGAAACCATCGACATAGGACATGGTGAGCTCCTTTGCTGAAAACGAGCGCCGGGTCGGCGGGGATACGACCCGGCGCAGTGGAGCGCGTCGGCCCTGGGCGACGCTTGCTCGCTAGGAAACCTATTTCACCGGCGCGTTCATCGCCCAGCCGACGCCGAAGGGGTCTTTCACCTGGCCCCAGCGGTCGCCCCAGAACATTACCTGGAGCGGCGTGACGACTTCGCAGCCGGCGTCCACCGCGCGCTTCCACCAGGCGTCGATGTCGTCTCTGCCGAGATGGAGCTGGAGCGTGTAACCCTGCGCCGCCTGATGCGGATGGCCGTGCTCGGGGTAGGCGTCGCACAGCATCAGCGTCGAGCCGTTGACATAGAGATGGATATGCATGGTGCGGCCTTTGTCATCCGGCGGATAGGCAAAGACTTCCTCGGCCCCGAAAGCTTTCTTGTAGAACTCGGCCGCCTTGATGGCGCCGTCGACCTGCAGATAGGGGGTCAGTCCGCCAAGCACTTTCACCGGGGGCGGAACGGGAGTTTGATCGGTCATCGCATCTACCTCTTCTCAATTGGTTTGGCCTTGCAGCCACAGGACGGACGAGGCGACAGCAATCCTACAGGGGTCGCAGAAATTTTCAGAGGGCCGGGCCCGAACGGGCCGGGCAACCGGCGAGCTGTCGCACTGGTTGATTGGCCACTTTCAGATGACCTTGGTCGAGAACGTGGCCTCGCGACGGCTGCTCCGCGTGTCGAGAATTTCCGGAAAACCGATGTCCTTGCGCAGTTCGTCCGGCAGCGAATGCAGGATGCGCTCGCTGCGGTAGCGGGCGCGCGCCGCGGCATATTGGGTGGCAACGCGGCCGATGGATGACAGTATCGACATGATGAACTCTCCCTGGTTGATGCCGGCATCGTCGTGTCGGCATCCCAAGGACGAGAGGTGCTGCCGAAATCCGACAGATCGCCTGAATTTTTTTCGTGCGCCTGGAAAGCCGGCCCGCAGGAGCGCAAAAGTGTGCAGCGGTTTTGCGAAAACGACGTGCATAAAAAACAAAGACCTAAAGCGCGTCGCCTGAATCCGTTTCTGCGCGACGCGCTTTAGGGCTCTCAGCGCTCCGTTTCGGCGGCCGCGCGGAAGAACTCGTCCGGACCGTCGACTTCGACCAGACGCCGCTTCTCGATCAGCCAGAAATGGTTGCCGACCGCGCGGATGAAGGAGCGGTCGTGCGAGGCGAGCAGGCAGCTCGCCTGATGCTTCATCAACTCCTCCTCCAGCGCTTCCTGGCCTTCGATGTCGAGATGGTTGGTCGGCTCGTCGAGGAGGTAGAAGTTGGGGTTGATGAGCCGCAGCACCAGCATCATCAGCCTCGACCGCTGCCCGCCCGACAATGCGCCGATCTTTTTCTCCTGCATCTCGGCGCCGGCGCCGGCGAGAAGCGAGCGCGCCCGCTGCTCGCCGACCTCGAAGCGGCGCGAGACCATCGCCAGCGGCGTGTCGTCGCCGATGCCCGACAGCGCCTGGTCGCTGTAGCCGAGCACGGTCGACGGCGTCACCTTGACGTTCTGCTTCGTCCCGGGTTCGGCGATGGCGGTGCGGATCATCGAAATGAAGCGCGACTTGCCGACGCCGTTGCGGCCGAGCAGCACGATGCGGTCGTCCTGGCAGATGTGGCGCTTGCCGGTCCTGAACAGCAGTGTGCCGTCGGGTGTTTCCACCGCGGCGTCGTCCAGCGTGATCAGCACCTTGGCGTGGGTGCCGCGGTTCGTCAGCCTGATCGCGCCGGCCGAGCGCTCGCGATGTGCAGCCACGGCTGCGTCTTCCAGCTTCTCCGCCCGTTCCTTGAGCTGCCTGGTTTTCACCGTGAGCAGATCGCTGCCGGAATTGACGCCGATGTTGTTGAGCTTGGCGGCCTGCCGGCGCAATTGCTGGGCCACCTTCATATCGCGCTCGAACCTGCGCGCCGTCGAGGCATCGACCTCGTCGAGCGCTTGCCTGGCGCGCGAATAGGGCAGCGAGAACACCGGCGATTCCTGCGGGCGCAGGAACAGCGTGCGGTTGGTGGTGGCGTCGAGAAAGGCGCGGTCGTGGCTGGCGACGATCACCGGCACCTCGCGCGGCAGCGCGTTGAGCCAGGTTTCCAGCTGGCTGATCTTGGCGAGGTCGAGATGGTTGGTCGGCTCGTCGAGCAAAAGCACGTCCGGATCGGTGACCCAGATGCGGGCGATCAGCGCCAGCCGCTGCCAGCCGCCGCTCAAAGCCCGTATCGGCCGGCCGCGCATGTCCTCGGGCACGTCGAGTGAATCCAGCACCACGTCGACACGCCAGAGCTCGCTGCCGCGCTGCTCGGGCGGCAAGGCATCGGCGACCACCTGATGGAAGCCGCAGTCGAGCAGCGTGTCTGGAACGGATTGCTCGACATGGCCGATGCGCAGGCCGCGCGACCGGGTGATGCCGCCGGTTGTGGCGTCCAGTTCACCGGCCAGGCATTTCAGCAAGGTGGATTTGCCACGGCCGTTGGCCGCGACGATACCCAGCCGGTCGCCGGCGCCGATGGTGAGGTCGAGATTGGAAAAGAGCGGCGCACTCATGGTGACGCCGAAGGAGTTGAGGCTGATCAGGGCCATGTCGATTTCTCTGGTCTTGCCGGAGGCGCACTCCGGTCCGATGCGCTTTGACGGTGCGCCGGCAAGCCATCAGGCCAAGTTCAGCGGCACCACGAAGGGCAGACCAAAAATCGAAGCGGGGGAAAATTCCCGGACCGTCCTGGTCAGCCCTGCAAGCAAGCTCGCAGGGCGCAGACAGGGCCGCGCTGACGGTGGTGATCGATAGACACGCAGCCCTCCTTTCCGGACGTTCGAGTGAGGAAATGGCTACACCAGGGGTGGGGTTGGTGGCAAGGGGCCACCTCGCTTCTCCCCCTTTGCGGGAGAAGGTGGCCGAGCGAAGCTCGATCGGATGAGGGGTGGTCCAGCTTGGCGATGCGTTCGAAATCGCCGCCGCCTCATTTCTTCCAACACCGCTCAACCGTCTCGGCGCTGCGCGCCGATCCACCTTCTCCCGCAAGGGGAGAAGGGAAGCCCTCTACCGCCCCGGCCGCCCGGTCTTGCTCGGCCGGCGGTTTTGACGGCGCTCGTCGGCTGGATCCTCGTAGGAGCCGATGCCGGAGCGCTGACGGACAACAGGCTTGTCGGAATCGCCGCGTTCCTTCGCGCCCCCCTCTGTCCTGCCGGCCCCCGCTTGGGGGGAGATCGGCTGAGGCTTCGCCGGCACCTTGCCTTCGACTGGCTTCTCGGTGCGGCGCACTGTCATTTCGTCCAGCGAGTTCTTCCTGAACAATGGCTTGACCGGTTCGCCGGGGATGCCGAAATCGGAGCCGTGCGCCTCCTCGGCTGACTGTCTCTTGAACAGCGAGCGCGAAACCGCGCCCGCGGGCGTCGGCACGTCGGTGCCTGGCCCCATGTCATCTAGCGACGGTTTTGCGAACAGCGGCTTCTTCAACGGCGCGGCGCCCTCGGCGCCCATTTCGTCGAGATGCGGCTTGCGGAACAGGTTGGGCCGGGCAGCCTTGGCCGCCTCTTCGGCGGCGCGTGCTTCATCGAGCTTGCGGAACCGCTCCTGTTCCTCGACCGTACGATGTCTGGCCACGCCCTTGTTGTGTTTGCCCTTTTCGCGGCCCGAGGCGGGACTTTGCCCTTCCACCTCGCGCGCCAGCGGATCATCGGAGATGGCAAGCTCCATCTCGCGCAGCCGCTTGATCTCGTCGCGGATGCGGGCCGCCTTCTCGAAGTCGAGATTGGCGGCGGCGTCGCGCATCTGCTTGTCCAGCGCCTCGAGATGGGTTTTCAGGTTGTTGCCGATCATGGCGCCGGCATCGTTGGTGAACTGTGAGATGTCGGCGCGCACGTGGTCCTTCTCGTAGACCGAGTCCAGGATATCGGAGATGCGCGACTTGACCGATTCCGGCGTGATGCCGTTGGCGGCATTCCACTCCATCTGCTTCTCGCGGCGGCGGTTGGTCTCCGCCATCGCCCGCTCCATCGAGCCGGTGACCTGGTCGGCGTAGAGGATGACCTTGCCGTCGATGTTGCGGGCGGCGCGGCCGATGGTCTGGATCAGCGAGGTCTCCGAGCGCAAAAAACCTTCCTTGTCGGCGTCTAGGATGGCGACGAAGCCGCATTCGGGGATGTCGAGACCCTCGCGCAGCAGGTTGATGCCGACCAGCACGTCGAAGGCGCCGAGGCGAAGGTCGCGCAGGATCTCGATGCGCTCCAGCGTGTCGATGTCGGAGTGCATGTAGCGGACGCGGATGCCGTTCTCGTGCAGATATTCGGTCAGGTCCTCGGCCATGCGCTTGGTCAGCACCGTGACCAGCGTGCGATAGCCCAGCTTTGTGGTCTCACGGATTTCGCCGACGACGTCGTCGACCTGGCTCTTGGCCGGGCGCACCTCGACCGGCGGGTCGATCAGGCCGGTGGGGCGGATGACCTGCTCGGCGAACACGCCGCCGGACTGCTCCAGTTCCCAGTTGCCGGGCGTCGCCGAGACGGCCACCGACAGCGGCCGCATGGCGTCCCACTCCTCGAAGCGCAGCGGCCGGTTGTCCATGCAGGAGGGCAGGCGGAAGCCGTATTCGGCCAGCGTCGCCTTGCGGCGGAAGTCGCCCCGATACATGCCACCGATCTGCGGCACGGTGACGTGGCTTTCGTCGATGAAGATCAGCGCATTGTCGGGCACATATTCGAACAGCGTCGGCGGCGGATCGCCCGGCTGGCGTCCGGTGAGATAGCGCGAATAATTCTCGATGCCGGCGCAGGAGCCGGTCGCCTCCAGCATCTCCAGGTCGAAGCGGGTGCGCTGCTCCAGCCGCTGGGCTTCCAGCAGCCGGCCAGCCTTTTCAAGCTCTTGCAGGCGATGCTTCAGCTCTTCCTTGATCGACTTGATGGCCTGATTCAAGGTCGGGCGCGGCGTCACATAGTGCGAGTTGGCGTAGATCTTGACGCTTTTCAGCTCGCCGGTCTTCTGGCCGGTCAGGGGATCGAACTCGGTGATCGCCTCTATCTCGTCGCCGAACAGCGAGATGCGCCAGGCGCGGTCTTCCAAGTGGGCCGGGAAGATCTCGATCGTGTCGCCGCGCACGCGGAACGAGCCACGCACGAAGTTGATGTCCTGGCGCTTGTACTGTTGCGCCACGAGGTCGGCGAGCAAAGCTCGCTGGTCGAGCCGGTCGCCGACCTGCATCTGGAAGGTCATCGCGGTGTAGGTTTCGACCGAGCCGATACCGTAGATGCAGGACACCGAGGCGACGATGATGACGTCGTCGCGCTCCAGCAGCGAGCGGGTCGCCGAGTGGCGCATGCGGTCGATCTGCTCGTTGATCGAGGATTCCTTCTCGATATAGGTGTCAGTGCGCGGGACGTAGGCCTCGGGCTGGTAGTAGTCGTAGTAGGAGACGAAATACTCGACCGCGTTTTCGGGGAAGAACTTTTTGAACTCGGCGTAGAGCTGCGCCGCCAGCGTCTTGTTCGGCGCGAGGATCAGGGCAGGGCGCTGCGTCTCCTCGATCACCTTGGCCATGGTGAAGGTCTTGCCGGAGCCGGTGACGCCGAGCAGCACTTGGGTCCGGTCGCTCCGGTCGACGCCTTCGACGAGGTCCTTGATGGCGGTCGGCTGGTCGCCGGCTGGCTCGAAATCCGACACCATCTTGATGGCGATGCCGCCTTCCGACTTTTCCGGCCGGGCCGGGCGGTGCGGCGTCCAGAGCTGGCCGTCCTTGTGCAGCGGATTGCCGGATTCGATTAGCGCCGACAGCGCCGCGACCGTAGCGGTGACGCCACTCGAGGAAACCGTCTCGGCGTCCTCCAGGCTGATGTCGAGGCCGGCCACCGGGTTGAGGCCGGCGGCCGCGCGTTCCTTTGCCGACGCAGCGCCGCCCATCGAAGTGCCGCGCGCCGTGCGCCCGGGCGCGGCGGAACGCTCGGGGATTTTTTTCGGCGCCTTTGCCTTCGGCTGTTTTTGCGCCTCGCGCTCGATCTGCCCGGCCCAATCGGAGATCGAGCCGGTCAGCGGCGCGCCGGAGAACTCGCTCTGCGGCGCCTCAGAAAAGCCGCCGGACTTCAACGGCTCTGCCGCGTCGAGGAATTCGGTCAGCGGGCTGCGCCTTTTCGGCGCGCCCTCTTGCGCCGGCGAGGGCGTTTTCTTGTCGGTGCGTTTGGCCATGGCCCGAATATGGGAGGACTCGGCCGAAATGGAAAGAGCGGAGTGAAGGCGCGGCTGACGCTTGCGGACGCTGCTGACAGAAGGCTGTCAGGAGGCCTGTCGCGCGCGCCGCTTCGCCTCAGTTGAACCACAACGCGAAGGTCAGGAAGCCGGCGCCGCCGAACTCGCGCTGGATCTGGTCGAAATCGTCGCTGGTGAGAATTTTTCCGCTCTCAAGGTACGGCGCGATCGCCGGGCCGGTGATCGACAGCACGAGATCGAAAGGTTTCGGCTCGTCGAAGAAGCGCTTCATGTTGATGCCTTTGCCGGCAATGCGGAAATGCGGCAGCATCACGCGGCCTTCGAGAAGGTCCTCGGCCATGGTCAATGCGGCGAGCCACGCCTGCACCTGCTCCTCGCTCACCTCGAGGCCGGTGAGCGGGTTGATGCCCTTCTGCTGCGGTCCGGGCAGCCATTCGCGGTCATTGTCGGTCTCGGCGCGGATCGCCTTCCAGTCCTCGCGCGACAGCCGGATCATCTCCAGGAGGTGACGGCGCGCGGCTTGCCGGCGCTCCGGCTCGACCACCGGCCAGTTGACGAGATGGACCAGCGAGATGAAGTCGGCAAAGCGCCATTCCGAGGCGAAGATGCTGCCGCTCATGCCGCCATCCGGCGGCACGAGCGTGTCCTGCAGCGGCAGTTTCGCGCGCGGGAACAGCATGTGGAAGGAACCGTCGAACATGGCCTTGAAATCATGCGCCAGCCAGAAATCGGCCTGCGCCATCAGGAACTCGGCGTAGCCCTGCAACCAGAAGCCGTCGGCGCGGTCGAAGCGGAAAATGAGCGAAGGTGCGGCATCGCTCGTGTCGACGCTGCCGCGTGAAAGCGAAGCCATGATCGCGGCGACGCTCTCGTCCGGCGCGATCTTGCCGTCTTCGTTGAGGTCGATTCCGGCATGGGCGAGATCGACCACCATGCCGATGTCGGCGTCGGCCGGCACGGAGCTGAGCGTGGCGGCGGATTTCTCCAGCCGGTCGCGGAAGGCGACCAGGATGGCGCGGAACTGTTCATAGGTCAGCGGCTCGGGATCGGGATTGTCCGGCACCGGCAGTCGCATCAGCGGCAGCATGAAGGATTGCGGGCTCTCGAAACCGTGGCGATGCAGCCCGCTGGCCAGGATCTCCAGCGCGGTGAAGAACTCGCCGGCGCCGGCTGCATAGGCCGATGCCGGATCCTTGGCCGCGGCTCCTTCCAAGGTCGACAGCGCCGTGTTCCGGTCAGTCACGCTCTTCGCCTCGAACATGGCCTTTGCCGCCTCTGGCATCTCCGCCCGGGCGGACGACACCGGCAGGAATGCAAACAAGGCGGCTGCAAAGAATGCTGTACGCATCATCATCGCCCTCCACTGCGTCATGTCGCGATCATACACGCATTTTGGCCCAAGGCGTCCTCCAGCCCGCGTCGACCGGCAACGCTGCATTCGGCTTCGTTGTCGGCTTCAACCGGCCCGCGCGACAGTCTACACAGGGCTGACAAAAGGACATGCCGTGTCGAACTATCCGCCTTCCTACAAGCTGTCGTGGCTGCCGCGCTTCCTGAAGCCGTCGCTTGGCGGCGACAGGAACGGTTTCGCGGCGCCCGCTACGACGCTGATGGAGCCGCCGCCAGCGCAAGGCGTGCGGCTTGCCTTCATCGGCGACATCTCGGCAGTCGCCAATCGCACGGCACCCGAATGCGATCCCGCGCTCACGGCGCTGCTTGCTTCCGCCGATCTCGTGATCGGCAATTGCGAGAGCCCGATCGTCAAGCGGCCGAGCGCCGCTGTGGGCACGCGGCTCGGCACGCATCACGCGATGACCGAACGCTTCCTGGCCGACGCGCTGGCGGCCGTCGGAATTGCCCACGACAAGCTCGTATTGTCGCTTGCCAACAATCATGTGCTCGACCAGGGCGTTGCCGGCTTCGAGGAGACAGTCGCGGCGCTGGGGCGGCTCGGCATTCGCACCATCGGCGCGACGGTTGGCGGGCCGGTCCAGCGCCATGCCGCCGGGCCGCTGACGATCGGCTTCGCCGCGTTCACGCTCTGGCGCAACGCTGGCGAAGCCGAATTTCGAGCGCGGGTTTCCATGGACAGCGATCCGGCTGATTGGTTGCGCGGGTCTGGCGCAGGCGTCGATCTCTTATGCGCCGTGCCGCATTGGGACTGGGAGTTCCGGCATTTTCCGAGACCGGCGACGCGGGCGCTGGCTCAGCGACTGGCGGGCCATGGCGTGCGGCTGATCGCCGGTCATCACGCGCATGTGGTTCAGCCGGTCGAGCAGATCGGCGATGCGCTCGTCGCCTATGGCTTGGGCGACTTCCTCGGCACGGCTTTTGCCAGACAGCCATGGCCCGGCCGCATCGGCTCGATCCTGGTCGTTGACGTCAGCACTGACGCCGCCACGCGCGGCAAGATTGCCGCGTACCGGTTGCATTTCTTCATGCGGCTCGCCAAGGGCGGCCACGAGCGGCTGGTCCCGGTGGAGAGGCTGGACGGACTGACGGGGCAGCGGGTTGTGGCTCGCCTGGATGCGATTTTTCCAGGCCGAGAGGACTGACCGCCGTTGGCTGTGACCTGGCGACTTTCGCGCAAAAGTCGCTATCATGGCGAGCGGTGCAACGCCGGCCGGGGGTGGCCATGGAAGCAGCGGATTTCATGCCGAGCGAAGCCGATATCGCCGGCATCAGGCGCGGCATCGAGGCCTATGAGGCGAAGCGGGCGTCGGCCCAGAAACAGGTGCGCTGGCGGGTGCCGCTGTTTGTCGGTCTGGTCATCGTGTTTGTCGGGGCTCGTCGCGTGGCTGTTCAACAGCGCCGCCGATCCCAACGAGCAGTGGTTCTCGACGCCGCATGTCTTTCTCTATCTTGGCGGCTTCATCGTTGCGGTGCTGCTTTATTTCCAGGCGCTGCGGCCGGCGACCCGGCTGCAGCAATCCTTCCGCGACACGCTCCTGCCGCTGATCTTCGGCTTCGTGCGCGATGTGCGTTACCAGCACCGCGTGCGGCCGAATTCCTTCGACAGGATGCCGCGCGAGACCCTCGGCGCTTTCAGCCGGCAGAGCTTCGACGACATCATTTCGGGACGCTACGAGGATTTTCCGTTCGAGCTTTACGAGGCGAAGCTCTGGGAAGGCTCCGGCAAGAGCGAGACGACCGCTTTCAAGGGCGTCATCGTCGCCTTCGAGACCATCGAGCCGTTCCCCGGCACGCTGGTTGCCGCCCGCAAGGCCAACAAGGTGGTGCATTTCTTTCGCGGCATGTTCGCCAGCAAGATGCAGGAACTATCATCCGGGGTCGACGAGCTCGACGCCGCCTATGAATTCCGCACCGACAATGTCGAGGCGGCGCGACCGCTGGTCACCGGACGATTGGCGCAGGCGCTGACCTGGCTCGGCGAGACATGGCCTTACGACCAGGCGCGGGTGGCGCTGAGCGGCAGCGACGGTTTTCTCCTGATGCCTCGATCGAAGAACTTCTTCGAGCTGCCTGATATCTCGGTGCCAATCGACTACAACACGCATGTCGCGCCGATGATCGCCGATCTCGGCGCGATGCTGGCGACGGCGGCGCTGGTGCGCAAGACCGGGGCGAGGGACGAAGCGGCCGAGTAATGCTAATCCCTGGCACAGGAATTTTGACGGGTCGGACAGCTCTTGAGTTAGCAAAATCGCGCACTATGGAGATTGGCCGAAGCCCTCGCGA
>NZ_RQXT01000036.1 GCF_003863365.1 Mesorhizobium tamadayense
ACTCGAGGCCAAGGCGCACGTTATCGTCCAGCGCAAAATCGATGAGATGTACTCCAAAGGAGATTTGCCGAGCCCGACGTCGGTTGAGTTCATCGCTTGGGTGCATCGCATATTCTATCGCGAGATGCCCGCAGAGTTCAGGTTCATGGAACGACCAGATGGATCGAAGGTCGAGATCGTTCCCGGCGAGTTCAGAAAGATTTCGAACGACGACGTGGTTGTCGGAAGACATCAGCCCCCCTCTTCAGATCGGGTCGAGGCCTTCATGGCGCACTTCTCAAAGCGTTTTAGAGTGGCGGAAAAATGGGCGAGCACCCGTATCATTGCCATCGCTTCCGCTCACCACCGTTTCAACTACATTCACCCATTCCCTGACGGGAACGGCCGTGTGTCCCGGTTGATGTCGCATGCGATGGCGTTGAAAGCAGGCATCGGGGGACATGGCTTGTGGTCGATTTCCAGAGGCCTGGCCCGCGGTCTTAAGGATCGAGGCGAATACAAACGGATGATGGACCACGCAGACAGCCCTCGTCGCGGAGACCTCGATGGTCGAGGCAATCTCTCGGAAGCAGCTCTTAAGGACTTTTGCGAGTGGTTCCTTACCGTGGCACTCGATCAAATACGCTTCTGCACAGCGATTTTCGACCTTGATCGCCTGGAAGATCGGTACCGCTTGCTGATCAAGGACATCAGCGACGACAAACGCGCGCCCGATCTCTTAGCGGCAGTCCTCAAACACGGATCACTCGAGCGCGGTGATGTTCATCTTGTTCTCAAGACATCGGAAAGAACGGCACGGAACACGATGTCAGCACTGGTTAGACAAGGTTTCCTAAAGTCCGAAACGCCCAAAGCCCCTGTCCGCATTGCTTTCCCGCTGGACTATCGCGAGAGACTCTTCCCGAATCTGTTCACCGATGCGGAATTGACTATACCCGATCCGCGACCCCTAGCGTTCCGCTGACAGCGGTCGACGCGACAAGCTTAAATGATTTGGTGGCGGTTGCTACCGAATGGCGCCTTTGTGGCAGCGCCTTCGCAGTGCAGCGGCACGACCTGGGTACGACTACGCTACATTCTCCCCTATGCAGGCCGGTTCGACGATGCGAGTTCTGGGATCGGACCCGGGGAGAGCGGGACGATCGGCCGGGAGCCCGTTTGCCGGTTGGTGGTGAGATTGCATCGGGTCGCCATCGCGGATCTCCCTGATCCCGGCCCGTCACAGCGAGCGCACCCAAGCGGTCTCATCGATGGGTGTATCTGGCCGAAGGACGGCTTCGCCTCGATCGCCTTCGACGCAACGGCGTATCACGACTTTCTTCCCCTGACGGCTGCGCCGTCATTCCTCGCGAAGCAACAAAGCCCTTCCCACGCCATCCTCCGCTGACGCTTCGGCCCAAGGGTGCGCCGGCGATCGCCTCCGGCCTGTCGATCACCATCGAGACCGCAATGGTGCGGGCTCGAGACAGACAGGATCAAGGAGAACTGCAATGGCTACCATCGGTACCTTCAAGAAGTCCGGCAACAACGAGTTCACTGGCGAAATCGTCACGCTCAGCGTCCAGGCCCGCGGCGTCCGTATCGTCCCCGAAACCCGCGCCAGCGGTGAAAACGGCCCCAGCCACCGGGTCTTCGTCGGCCGGGCAGAGATCGGCGCCGCCTGGGCCAAGCAGTCCAACGAGGGCCGCAACTATCTGGGCCTCAAGCTCGACGATCCGAGCTTCACCGCCCCGATCTTCGCAAACCTCTTCGACGACGAAGACGGTGAGGGCTACAGCCTGATCTGGTCCCGCCCGAGCCGCCGCAACGCAGAATAGGAGGCAAACAACAGGTTCCGCCCGGCCCAACCGGGCGGAACCTCAAGTGACTAACTGGAGTGGTACGGCGCACAGCCGGAGCGATGCCAGCACAGCATCGCGTGATGCTCTTTGAGCCTCCTCCACCGCAGAGGTGACATGTGTAAGGTTCGTGTTTTAGGTCTCGCATGTTGGGGAAGTGCAAATCATGATCGAGCCATTCGACGACACCGCTCCCACGGGGGACGGCCTTACCGACTATGATCGCAGCCACGTTAAGCTCTATATGCGCTTGTTCGACGCCGATGCCGACGGTGCTGATTGGCATGAGGTGGTCAAAGTTCTCTTCGGGATCGACCCGGCCATGGAGCCGCAGCGGGCTCGACATGTCCACGATACCCACTTGGCGCGGGCGCGCTGGATGACGCGCACCGGTTACCGCCACCTTCTGCGCCAAACTGATACCTAGCGAATATTTCCAGGGTGATGCTGAAAGAGCATCACCCGATGCGTCCGAAGGGCCTTCCGCCAGTCTCCAGGGTCGGGAATCGATTCGTGCACAACTTGCAGTTTTAGCGAGGAGCTGCACGATGAAGCCCGACACGTCGCATTGGCGAGACAACAGCAGCTACGCGTTCTTCGACGACCTGCCAATCGAAGGCCTAGCCTGGGAATGTCTGCGCCGCTCAGACTCTTATCAGCGGCATTATCTGGCACTTGTGCGTGAGGGAATTGAGAGGGATCCCTTCCCAACCGAAGCACAGAAACGCTGGGGGTTGCGATTTCGCGGCCCGACCCGACTTGTCCGCATTGACGCAAGACGTTGTGTGGTCACCTCTCGCCAACCCCGCGGTTGTGACCCTCATGGCATCGCCAGATTTCCTGTCACGCGAATCTTCTACAGCGCCCGTTGAGCTTGGCAAACAGCACGAGAGTCCACAGGGATTTCATGCCATCCGCGATAGCGGGATCGCGACACAGCTTCTTCTCCTTCCTGGGAGCGCGGCGAGCCGTTCCCTCACGGCCTTGATCCCGCTCGATTCCCAAACGCTCGGACGGGTTGAGGCCCTCGTCCGTTTCTGGCGCTCCTGTCATAGGCGGCCCGTGCCGCCGGATACACGAATGACCAATCAGCAGAGGCGCCGCCTGCGCCTCATGATGCAGGCCGCCGATGGCCGCAAGAACGGCGCCAGCTACCGTGAAATCGCGACTGCTTTCTATGGGACAGGACGTGTTGCCTCCAACCCATGGAAAACCTCGTCCCTTCGCGACACCGTGATCGGTCTCGTCAAGGGCGGCGGAGCCATGATTTCCGGCGGTTATCTGCAACTCTTGCGCCACCGCAAGCGGGCCTAGCGCCCCGGGGGGTGGCAAATTGAGCCCCCCAATCTTCCCCATCCCTCACGAAGCCGCCTTTCCGCCACCGTGATCGCAATCCGCCGCTAAGCGCCGGCGGCTCACCAAAGCTCCACGAGGCCCGACAAATGCGACCTGATCTAGCCGTTTTGCCGCCGTGCTTTCTGCGTACCAAGGAAGCTGCCCAGTTCCTCAGCCTGTCTTCGCGCACGCTCGAAAAACACCGCACCTACGGCACTGGTCCCGCCTACCGCAAACTTGGCGGCCGCGTCGTCTATGCCGTTGACGACCTCCAGGCCTGGGCTCAGCGCGGCGCAGTGACTTCGACTTCTGACCCGCGCGGCTCAGTGCTTCCCGCCAAGCGCCATCCCCCTGCAGCTTCCACGCCGACCGGACGCTACGTGCGTTGAGCTGCGCTCAATCTGTGCAAAGAGCGCCGCGGATCCAACACACCGGCGCAGATCAGCAATCACTCATCGCGGTTGCTTTCCGCAAGATCAGGACACAGGCCAATGGGCACTGTCGTTGACTTCCGTTCAGGCCGATCGGCGCCAGGCGCTATTGCCGGCGAAGGCTTAACCCATGTCGAGCTGACCTGGGTCGAGAAAAAGATCGAGTACTGGATCCGCTTCGGTTCGGTCACTCGGGAGAAGGTACTCGATCGGCGCCGGCGCATCGTCTCCTTTCGTCCCGGTGACATCTTCGCCTTCGTCCGATGGGCAGCGAACGACTCCGACACGATCATCTCCCGCGTCGATATCGTGCGCGCGGTCGCCGAGGGCGAAGCCCATCAGACCCTGCCATTCGTGCGGCCCGGCGGTGACATTCTGCTCACGGCTCAAGGCTGGCCCAAGGTCGAGCGCGTGCTGCGGACGATCGATGGCATCGAGCAACTCGGCATCGATCCAGGAGCGGTCTCGCCCGATCACTGGCGGCACGTCCACAACCGAATGACGGTTGGGCAGGCGCCTCGTACTTATACCCTGGATCTTCACCGAGCCTACCTCGTGCGTCGGCGGGTCCAGCCATGATGCGGTCACCGATTGTCCTCATGACGGCACTGGCGACCATGGGAGCGCTCTGCCCGGTTCTCAAGCCAGTCCCGCCGAAGTTTGTCTGGAACGCGTCGGCCAGCGCACCGATCGGTCTCTATCGGATCGATGCCAGAGGACCGTTTGGAGCCGATGATCTCGTCGCCGTCGACCCGCCTGAAACGCTTACAACGTTCCTAGCTGACCGCGGCTACCTGCCGAAGGGCGTGCTGCTGCTGAAGCATATCCTTGCAGTCTCCGGTCAAACCGTCTGCCGGAACAAGTTCACGATTTCGGTCGATGGCAGTGACATGGGCGTTGCGCTTGAGCGCGACCGCGCAGGGCGTGAATTGCCAAGCTGGCAGGGCTGCCAACATATCCCAGTCGGCGCCGTTTTCCTCATGAACCGCAAGGTCCGCGACAGCCTCGATGGCCGCTACTTCGGCCTCATCTCCACCGATCACATGATTGGCCGCGCGGTCCCGCTGTGGACCGACGAGCAGGGCGACGGCCGCTTCCAATGGCGCGCTTCAGCGCGGTGAGCGCGTCACCGGCGGCGCCCTTTCGTGCCGCCCAATCGTCACCGCGCACATCAAACAAAGGAGAAAGCACATGCCACAGATCGGAGAATTCACGCGCAATCAAGCCGGCTATTCGGGGCGAATTCGCACGCTCAGCCTTAGCCTTGATGCCGCGATCGTCGCGGCCGAAGCGAGCGATGCTGACAATGCGCCCGACTATCGTGTGCATGCTGGTGGCGAAGATGGCATCGTGATTGGCGCCGGTTGGAAACACTCCAGCGAGAAGGCCGGCGAATTCATATCGCTGCAGATAGACGACCCGACCTTCGCGCAGCCGATCCGCGCTTATCTGTTTCAGTACGGCGACGACAAGAAGTCCTGGTCTTTGCAGTGGTCGCGCCAGCGCGACCGCGCCGAGAAGGACTAAGCGATGTCGGCGCGCCGTCGTCCGGCGAGCCAAGCGGGAACGCACGCGTTGTCTCGCGCGATCTGGCGCTCAGCCCTCTTTCTGCTTGGCGGGCTTTGCATCACAGGCGTCGTGCCCCCGGCTGCGGAGGCGCAGACCCCGCCTGCCGTCATGCCGCCGGCGCGCAGTCGTTACGACACTCACATCGCGGAAGCGGCGAAGCGCTTCCGCCTTCCGCCGACCTGGATCCGAGCCGTCCTTGGCGCCGAAAGCGCAGGCGACGAACGCGCCACATCGCGCAAGGGCGCCATGGGGCTGATGCAGATCGTGCCCGACACGTGGTCCGACCTGCGCCGTCGGTACCTGCTCGGGGGCGATCCCTACGATCCGCACGACAATATCATCGCGGGCTCGGCCTATATCCGCGAGTTGATTGATCGCTACGGATCGCCCGGCTGGATTGCCGCCTATAATGCTGGTCCTCGGCGCTACGAAGCGTCGCTGCAAGGCAGGCGGCTACCGCGGGAGACGCTTGCCTATGTCGCGATCGTTGCGTCCGCCATCGTCAGCGCTGGTACATCGAAAGCTAACAGCCCGGCAGTCTCCGAACGGTATGGCTGGAAGTACGCTCCACTCTTCGCCGCGCAGCCGAGCGACAGCAGGGGCGACCGTTCGACACAGCCGGAGCGCTCCCGCGATGACGCTTCAAACGCTGTACCCAAGGAAGGATTGGGCGACGCCGAACCTCGATCGACCGGCCTGTTCGTCTCCAAAGCGAGCAAGAAGTCCGCGCCATGAGCCGCCCCGACGCTCTTCGCCCCATCTCGTGCTTGCGCGTGCCATGGCGTGCGGACAGGGCAGGTGCAGGCAACCCGACCGAGCGATGGCAGGATAAAAAGGCGCACATTGCGCGCCGGTCGGACGGTAGGATTTGCCAGGTTTTCAGGCCCGCGTCGCACATTGCGGCCTCTATGGGCAATGTGCGCCGAACGCCAGAAGCCTTGTATTCGCGTCGTCTTTTCCACATTGCGGGACAGCCCCATGGCCGATGAGCGCGCGTTTCGCATTCGGCCAGGTCGCATCCGCTCGACCCGCGCCCAGCAGGCACGGCCCTTCATCGCCCAAGCGCTAGCAGCGGCGAAAAAAGCTGGCGGTGGCGTCTCGCGCTCGGGAAAAGTCGTTTCCGGCAACCGCTCCCGGTTTGGTCACGGTCAGCGCGCCAGCATCCAGGCCAATCGCCTGATCACCTCGCGATCGCGCGGCGCAGTCGTAAAGGCTCGCGTTGTACGTCGTACCGCGAGCGCTGCCTCACTCGCCACACACCTCAGTTATTTGCGTCGCGAGGGCGTAACCCGGGACGGAGAGAAGGCAGGGTTGTTCGGGCCGCAGACGGGGGATGCCGACGGCGCGGCCTTCGCGGCGCGCGCCAAGGATGATCGGCACCATTTCCGTTTCATCGTCTCTCCCGACGACGCCCTCGAGATGGCGGACCTCAAATCCTTTACCCGCGATCTGGTTGGGCAGATGGAGAAGGACCTCGGCACGCGGCTCGACTGGGTCGCGGTCGATCACTGGAACACCGAGCATCCGCACGTTCATCTGATCGTGCGCGGCGTGCGCGACGACAGCCAAGATCTGGTCATCTCGCGCGACTATATCAAGGAAGGAATGCGCGACCGGGCTCGCGACCTGATCACTCAGGAACTGGGGCCGCGAACCGATCTCGACATCCGCCGCTCACTCGAAAGCCAGATCCAGTCCGAACGCTGGACCCAGCTCGATCGCCAGTTACTACGCGACAGCCGCGACACCGGGGTCATTGATCTGGCCCAACGCCTTCATAACCATCCCGACGAATATCATGCGCTCAAGATCGGCCGTCTGCGGAAGCTTGAAGCGCTCGGTCTCGCCGACCAGGTCGGCCCGGGCCAATGGGTCCTCGACGACCAGGCCGAAGCGACGTTGCGCGAGCTGGGCGAGCGTGGCGACATCATAAAGCGCATGCACCGCGCACTGACCGAGCGAGGGATCGAGCGGGGTTCGGCCAGTTACGTGTTGGCCGCCGAAAGTCTCGATACACCCATTGTCGGCCGGCTGGTCGATCGCGGACTCGATGATGATCTGCGCGGTACGGCCTACGCGGTTGTCGACGGCATTGACGGACGTATCCATCACATCAGACTTTCCGCTCTGGATGCCGCCGGCGACGGCCCGCCGGGATCGGTCATCGAACTGCGCAAATTCGATGATGCGCGCGGCCAACGTCGGGTCGCGCTTGCGGTGTGCTCCGATCTCGCTGTGGATGAACAGGTTACGGCACCGGGTGCGACCTGGCTCGACCGCCAGGCAATCGCTGTCGAGCCTGCCGCACTGGCGGAGGGAGGCTTCGGCGCCGAGGTCCGCGATGCCTTAGACCGCCGGGCCGAACATCTGGTCAATCAAGGGCTCGCAGAGAGGCAAGGCAACCGGATCATCTTCACCGCGAACCTGCTCGATACGCTGCGCCGCCGCGAACTGGAGATGACTGGCGACAAGCTCGCGGCCGATAGCGCACGGCCCTTCAACCGCGCCGCCAGCGGCGACTACGTCGCCGGCGCCTATGGCCGGCGCTTGTCTCTGGCCTCAGGCCGTTTCGCCATGATCGACGACGGCCTTGGCTTCCAACTTGTACCCTGGACGCCCTCCCTCGAAAAACATCTCGGCCAGCACGTCTGCGGTGTCGCTCGTAGTGACGGCGGCATCGACTGGAGCTTTGCCCGCAAGCGCGGGCTCGGTCTCTGAAGCCAAAAGAAAGGACCATGCAATGTCCGCCACGAAAATCCTCTGGGGCCAGATCCTCACTGTCTTCCTGATCGTCCTGCTGACGACCTGGACGGCGACGCAATGGACCGCATGGCGGCTTGGCTTCCAGGCGCAACTCGGACCGACCTGGTTCGAAGTCGCCGGCCTGCCTGTCTACTATCCACCCGCCCTGTTCTGGTGGTGGTATTTTTATGATGCCTACGCTCCGCACATCTTCGTGGAGGGCGGACTGATCGCCGTGTCAGGCGGGTTCCTGTCAATCATTGTTGCGATCGGCATGTCGGTATGGCGGGCGCGCGAGGTCAAGAACGTCCAGACCTATGGTTCGGCGCGATGGGCCGACAGGAAAGAAGTGGAGGCTGCCGGGCTGCTCGGCGCCGACGGTGTGGTGCTCGGGCGCTATCAGCGTCATTACCTTCGTCATGATGGTCCCGAGCATGTGCTATGCTTCGCCCCGACCCGTTCGGGCAAGGGCGTTGGCCTGGTGGTGCCGTCGCTGTTGACCTGGCCGGGCTCAGCGATTGTCCACGACATCAAAGGCGAAAATTGGCAAATCACCGCCGGGTTCCGTGCTCTGCACGGTCGTGTCCTGCTTTTCGACCCCACCAATTCGAAATCGTCGGCCTACAATCCTTTGCTGGAGGTCCGCCGTGGTGAATGGGAGGTCCGCGACGTCCAGAACATCGCCGACATTCTGGTCGATCCGGAAGGAAGCCTCGAGAAGCGCAACCATTGGGAAAAGACCAGTCACGCACTTCTGGTCGGCGCGATCCTTCACGTCCTCTATGCCGAGAAGGACAAGACCCTGGCCGGCGTCGCCGCCTTCCTTTCGGATCCGAAGCGCCCGATCGAGTCCACGCTGGCGGCAATGATGAAGACTGCCCATTTGGGAGAAGCAGGCCCGCACCCGGTCATCGCCAGTGCGGCGCGCGAACTGCTCAACAAATCTGACAATGAGCGGTCGGGCGTGCTCTCCACGGCGATGTCCTTCCTCGGCCTCTATCGCGACCCCGTCGTCGCCGAGGTGACGAGGCGCTGCGATTGGCGCATCAGCGACATCGTCGGCGCCAAGCAACCAACGACACTCTACCTGGTCGTGCCGCCCTCGGACATCAATCGGACCAAGCCGCTCATTCGCCTTATCCTCAACCAGATTGGGCGTCGCCTGACCGAGGACCTTCAGGCGAAAGGTCATCGGCATCGGCTTTTGCTCATGCTCGACGAGTTTCCTGCGCTCGGCCGCCTCGACTTCTTCGAGTCTGCATTGGCTTTCATGGCCGGCTATTGTCTGAAGAGCTTCCTGATCGCGCAGTCGCTTAACCAGATCGAGAAGGCCTACGGCCCGAACAACTCCATCCTCGACAATTGTCATGTGCGCGTGAGCTTCGCAACGAATGATGAAAGGACCGCCAAACGCGTGTCTGACGCGCTCGGCACTGCGACCGAGATGCGGGCGATGAAGAACTATGCCGGCCACCGGCTTTCGCCCTGGCTCGGACATTTGATGGTGTCGCGGCAAGAGACCGCCCGCCAATTGCTGACGCCTGGCGAGATCATGCAGCTTCCGCCGACCGACGAGATCGTCATGGTGGCGGGCACCCCACCGATCAGGGCGAATAAGGCACGCTATTACGAGGATGTCCGCTTCCGGGAACGCGTCCTGTCGCCGCCCGAGCTGGCCCGATCTGAGAAGGCTCCTCCTTGTGATTGGAGCAGCCCACCGATACTGAAACGGCCCCAGCTCGACGAAGCCCCCGGCACGCGGGGCGATGAAGATCCGACCGGGTCCGAACGGCGCCAACAACCCGAACTGAACAGCGTGCAGCCGACCGAGAAAACGGCTGCGATCGAAAATGAGTTCGAACTCGACGCGGCCGACGACGTTGATGACGATGCAGTCCGCAATCGACGCCTGGCGCGGCTCATGCAGGGCGTGGCACGGCAGGTCTCGCTCGACCGAGATGACGGCATGGAGTTGTAGCCGCCATGATCAGCCGCAAGAAGAAAGCGCAAATCTCCGTCTATCTCGATGAGGCGATCATGAAGATGCTCGCCGACTATGCGGCCCGGCGCGACCAGCCCCAATCCATGATCGCAGAGGCCGCGATCGCGTCGTTTCTGTCGCCGGATGCCGACGAACGTCGCGAGGCTGCTATCGCTAAACGCCTTGATCAAGTTGATCGCCGCCTCGCCCGACAGGAGCGCGATATCGGCATCGCGGTCGAGACCCTGGCGGTGTTCGTGCGGTTCTGGCTCGTGACCACGCCAGCTTTGCCGGAACCTGCGGCCCAGGCGGCTCGCGCCAAGGCGGCCGAACGCTATGAGGCTTTCGTCTCGGCCTTGGGCAGGCGTTTGGCCAAGGGACCGAAACTGCGGCAGGAGATATCGGAGGATATCGATCCAGTTGACGACAAGGGAATGCCGTCCCCAGCCGGAATGTAGGCTCTTGTTCGCGCCAGCTGCTCATCGGCCTGATGGCGAGCTCCCTAGGTGCCAGACATTTTCCTGTGCCGTTTGCCCGCCAATGCTACCCAACCGGCGGGGAACCGGCGGGGAGTGTCGCGGCTGTCGTCCCCGACATGCCTCGAATTGCCAATTCCCGGAGAAAGCGACTGAACGGCACTATATCTTGATAGACATTGGCTCGCTCGAGGGCGGGCATGAAGTCGGCGCGGCGTTGCACCGGAATGACGGTCCAGGGATTGGCACCGGCTGCCATCAAGAAGCCTGACGTTCGATATGGACCACTGCGAACAGAAGAAACAAGCACTTGGGCGCTTTGTCGCTCCCGCCCTGCGTTAACGTCCAGCACCGAACAACAAGCTTGAACAGCTGTTGCCGATCATTGTGCTCGACGGGGAGCCCTTATCTTGGCCTAATGGCGTCCTGCCTGACTGAAAGAGGGCGATTGGGACGGCGAGACCAGGTGAAAGTATGAAGTTCACGCCGACGACTATTTTGCCGCTGACCGCGATGCTGCTTCTCGCAGCAGGCTGCTCCTCGATCGTCGCATCGATGGATCCGGGGAAATACGACAAGATGAGCTGCGCCGAGCTCAACAGCGCGCTTGGCGAAACCGCCACCGATATTTCGCGGACGGCGATCAGCCGCGGGAAGGTTGCCAAAACCAGCGTGCCGAGTTGGCTGCTCGGCGGCGAGCGCGTCAAGGCGGTAGTTGCCAATCGCGACACGGCCAAGATCGAACGGTTGCAGCAACAGCAGCAGGCGGTTGTCGCGGCAAGAGCGCGCAAGTGCCCATCATCGAACTAAGTTCGCTCGGCCGGCGTGCCCTGGATAGCCTTGATGCGGGTTTGCTCAGTCTTCGTCGACAAGTTGATCGACAGGCACCCCGAGCGCGCGCGACAGGCGCAGCCACAGGCTGACATCCCCACCCCGCTTGCCATTTTCGACGGCCGAAAGCATGTTCTGCGAAATGCCAACTTCCGCCGCAAGCGCTGCCTGCGTTCTTCCTTTTCTGGCCCGCCAGAAAGCGAGCGGCGATACCGCGTTGACGAAAGCCAGCGCCTCCTCGGCGGTTAAGCCGGGGGCCTCGCCGGCACGATAGCTTGCCACTTCACGGGCCCGCGCGGCGCGGTCCTGTAGCGCATCAAGCGCGGCGCGCGGCAAGACAGCCATTTCGTCGCCTTTCGGCGTGGTGAAATAGTGAATGCTCATTGTCGCTTCCTATTCGTAGATGGAGCTGCGTGGCCCGATCCTGCTGACAATGATCTCGCTTTCCGTTTCGGTGAAGATGACGCGGTAGTCTCCGACACGCAGGCGCATCTCATCCGAACCGACTAGCTTCTTGACGTTTTTCGCCGTTGCCTCCGGGGTCTCGGCATAAACCGCAATCTTGGCGACGATCCGAGGCGCATCAGCCTTGTGCTTGCGGAGCGATTGATTGCGGCTGCCAGGTAAACAACCTGCTTCACGACTCAAATATCTCATACTGTGATATAGTTCAACCCGAATAAATCTCATATTGTGATGCCAATTAGCCCTCAGGCACTGATCCTGAACCGCGTCGTATCGATCGCGGCGTTCATCAGCGTCTGCGTGTAGGCGGCCTGCGGGTCGCCGAAGATCTCCTCGGTCGGCCCTTCCTCGACGATCTTGCCCTGCTTCATGACGATGATGTAGTCGGCCATGGCGCGCACCACGGCGAGGTCGTGGCTGATGAAGAGGTACGATAGTTGGTGGTCGGCCTGCAGCTTGCGCAGGAGCTCAACGATCTGCTTCTGCACCGAGCGGTCGAGCGCCGAGGTCGGCTCGTCGAGCACCACCACTTTCGGCTTCAAGATCATAGCGCGGGCAATCGCGATGCGCTGGCGCTGGCCGCCGGAGAACTCGTGCGGGTAGCGGTTGCGCGCGTTGGGGTCGAGGCCGACCTCGCGCAGCGCCTCGACGGCGCGCTGGTCGCGCAGCTTGCCGGTCAGCGAGGGCTCGTGCACAAGCAGTCCTTCGGTGATGACCTGGCCCACCGTCATGCGCGGCGACAGCGAGCCGAACGGATCCTGGAAGACCAGCTGCAATTCACGCCGCAGCGGCCGCATCGCCCGGCGGTCGGCTTCGGAAATGTCGCGGTCGCCGAAGCGGATCACGCCGTCGCTGGGGAGCAGCCTCAGCAGCGCGCGGCCGAGCGTCGACTTGCCGGAGCCCGACTCGCCGACGATGCCGATCGTCTGGTTGCGCTTCAGTCGGATCGAGATCTTGTCCACCGCGCGCAGCATCAGCGGCTCGCCGCCGAGGAAGCCGCCGCCGATCTTGAAGACGACCTCGACATTGCGGCCTTCGAGCAGCACCGGAGAACTGGCCGGGGGCGGCGCCTTGGTGCCGGTCGGCTCGGCCGCGAGCAGCATCTTTGTGTAGGCATGCTGCGGGTTGGCGAAGAGCGCTTCCGCATCGCCCTCCTCCACCACCTCGCCCTGGCGCATGACATAGACGCGGTCGGCGAAGCGGCGCACGATGCCGAGATCATGGGTGATGAAGACGATCGCCATGCCGAACTTGCGCTGCAATTCGGCAAGCAGCATCAGGATCTGCGCCTGGATGGTGACGTCAAGCGCCGTGGTCGGCTCGTCTGCGATCAGGATGTCGGGATCGTTCGCCAGCGCCATGGCGATCATGACGCGCTGGCGCTGGCCGCCCGACATTTCGTGCGGATAGGATTTCATCCGCCGCTCGGGATCGGGGATGCGCACCAATCTCAACAGTTTCAGCGCCTCTTCGCGCGCCGCCCGGGCATTCAGGCCGCGATGTCGGCGGATCGGCTCGATGAGCTGGTTGCCGATTGTGTAGAGCGGATCGAGCGAGGTCATCGGCTCCTGGAAGATCATGCTGATCTTGCGGCCGCGAACCTTGTTGAGCTCGCTTTTGGTCATCTCCAAGAGATTGCGGCCGCGATAGTCGACCTGGCCGGTGGCTTCGCCATTGGAGGAAAGCAGGCTCATCGCCGCCATCATCGTCTGGCTCTTGCCGGACCCGGATTCGCCGACCACGGCGACCGTCTCGCCGGCGTTGACCTTGATGTTGATGCCCTTCACCGCCTCGACGGTGCCGTCGAGGGTCTGGAAGCGGACGCGCAGGTCCTTGACGCTGAGGATCGTTTCGGAAGCCATGTCAGCGATCCTTGGGGTCGAGCGCGTCGCGCAAGCCGTCGCCCACAAAGTTCAGCGCGAACAGCGTCGAGACGAGGAAGAAGGCCGGGAACAACAGCAGCCAATTGGCGTAGCCGATATTCTTGGCGCCGACCGAGATCAGCACGCCCCAGCTGGTCATCGGCTCCTGCACGCCAAGGCCGAGGAAGGAGAGAAAACTCTCCAGGATGATGACCTGCGGCACCAGCAGCGTCATGTAGATCACCACCGGCCCGAGCAGGTTGGGGATGACGTGGCGCGCGAGGATGCCGCGCTGGCCGACGCCCATCGCTTCGGCCGCCTGGACATATTCCTGCCTGCGGATCGACAGCGCCTGGCCGCGCACGATACGCGCCATGTCGAGCCACAGCACCGCGCCGACCGCCAGGAACATCAGCACGAAGTTGCGGCCGAAGAACACGACCAGCATGATGACGAAGAAGATGAAAGGCAGCGAATAGAGCACGTCGACGATGCGCATCATCACCTCGTCGACCCTGCCGCCGGCAAAGCCGGCCGTCGCGCCATAGATGACGCCGATGACGCCGGCGACGACGCCGGCGAGCAGGCCGATGGCGAGCGAAATGCGCCCGGCCATCAGCGTGCGAGCCAGCAGGTCGCGCCCGGTGTTGTCGGTGCCGAATAAGAAATACTGCTGCCTGACGGCCGAGCTCATCGTTGCTTCGTGCCCGTCGGGCGACTTGCTCTCGATCCTGGTGTCGTCGAAGGCGTCGGAGCGGTCCAGATAGCGGATGTTGCGATCGTCGATCGGCTTGGTCGAGGTGACCGTCACGATGATGCGATTGCCTTCCTGGTGCCACTCCTTGATATCGACGCGCATGCGCTTGATCGCGTCGGTCAGCGCGCCGTGGATCATGTCGGGCTTCGGGTATGCCGACAGGCTTGGCGGCGTGCGCACATAGTCGCCGTAGATGGTCGTGTATTCATGCGGCACGGCCCACGGGCCGAACACGCTGATGACGGCAATGAATGCCAGATAATAGAGGCTGAACATGGCGGCGCGGTTGCGCTTCAGTCGCGCCCAGGCGTTGCCCCAGAGCGAGCGGCCGACGATCGGCTCCGGAACAGCTACGGCGAGCTCAGTCATAGCGCACCCTCGGATCGACGACCGCGTAGAGGAGATCGACGATCAGGTTGAAGATGATGGTGAAGAGCGCGATCACCACCACGGTTCCCATGACTAGCGTGTAGTCGCGATTGAGGGCGGCATCGACGAAATAGCGGCCGACGCCGGGAATGGAGAAGATGGTCTCGACGATGATCGAGCCGGTGAGAAGCGCCGCCGCCGCCGGGCCGGTGAAGGAGACGATCGGCAGGACGGCGCCGCGCAGCGCATGCTTGACCACCACCGACCAGTCCGACAGGCCGAGCGCGCGGGCGGTGCGGATATGGTGCGAGCGCAGGCTCTCGATCATCGAGCCGCGCATCAGGCGGGCGACGATGGCGATTTGCGGCAAGGCCAGCGTCAGCACCGGCCCGACCTTGTTGATGAGCGCGCCGTCGCCCCAGCCGCCGATCGGCAAGAGCTTCCAGGACAGCCCGAAGGCGAGCTGGATGACGGGCGCGATGACGAAGGTCGGGATGGTGCTGCCGGCGGTGGCTAAAGCAATCACCGAATAGTCGGCGAGCTTATTCTGATTGAGCGCCGCGATCGTGCCCAGGATCGAGCCCAGAATCAGCGCCAGCACAAGGGCCGACGCGCCGATCTGCACCGAGATCGGCAGGCCCTTGGCGAAGAGTTCCGTGACGGTGAAGTCGGGCAGGTTGTAGCTCGGGCCGAAATTGCCGCGCAAAAGATTGCCGAGATAGTGGACATATTGCAGCCAGAGCGGGTCGTTGAGGCCGAACTGGGCTTCGAGATTGGCTCTGATCTCGGGGCTCAAGCCCCGCTCCTGATTGAACGGGCCGCCGGGAGCGACGCGGATCAGGAAGAACGCCACCGTCACGATGACCAATAGCGTCGGGATGGCGGTCAACAGCCGCCGGAAGACATAACGCAGCATCGGCGCTCCGCTTCAGCCAGGGCGACAGCTCTCCGGACGAGACCGTGGCGCGCTGGCATCTCTGATCTTCGCACCGGCATTCCCGAAAATCCAACGACTTTCGGTCCGGCACGACGACAGACCGCAGCCGCCGCTCCCAAAAAAGGGAGCGGCGGTACGGCCAAGGTTACTTGTCAGTCCTTGGAGATGAAGCGGGACGGATGGATGTCCATCACATTGTCCTCGAAGCCATGCAGCTTCGAGGAAACGATGTCGTGATAGCTGTAGTAGAGAAGCGGGATCTCGCCGACGTCGTCGACGAGGATGCGCTCGGCCTCGGCGAGGTCCTTCATGCGCTCCTCAGGCTTGCCGCCGGCGGCGGCCGCCTTGTCCATCGCGGCCTCATAGGCCGGGCTGTTGTAGTTCGAGTAGTTGTTGCCGCTCGCCTTGCGCGAGATGCCGAGGAAGGTCTCCGGATCCTTGTAGTCGGCGATCCAGGCGGCGCGGGCGACGTCGTAGTTGCCCTTCTGCTCGAGGAAGCCGTAGTGGGTCTTGGTGTCGGTGTTGAGCAGCGTGATCTCGACGCCAAGCGGCTTCAGCTGTTCTTGAATGGCGACAGCTGTGTTCTTGTGATTTTCCGAGGTGTTGTAGCGGATCTCCATCTTCAACGGATGCTCGGGTGTATAGCCGAGTTTCTCGAGGATCTTCTTTGCAGCGTCCTCGCGGTCGATCTGCGACATGTCGGCGTATTTGGCCAGTGCCGGCGTGTAGCCCTCGATGCCCGGAGGCACCATCGAATAGCCGGGCAGCATCGAGTTCTGCCAGACCTTCTCGGCGAGGAAGTCGCGATCGATCGCCATCGAGATGGCGTTACGCAGCTCGACATTGTCCCACGGCGCCTTGTCGGTCTTGATCGCATAATAGTACGTGCCCAGATATGGCCCGACACGGACCTGGTCACCGAATTTGGTTTTGAGATCGGCGAGCTGTTCGGTCGGCAAGTCACCATAACTGTCGAGTTCGCCGGCCTCGAAGCGCTTCATCGCCGACGAGCGATCCTCGGTCGGGATGTAGTTGACCACGTCGAGCTTGACGCTCGCGGCGTCCCAGAACTTCGGGTTCTTGACCAATTTCATATGGTCGTTGGGAACCCATTCGGCCAGCGTATAGGCGCCGTTGGAGACCAGCTTGCCCGGCTTGATCCAGTCGGCGCCGAGCTTGTCCATCGAGGCCTTGTTGACCGGATAGGTCGCCTGGTGGGTCAGCATCTCCAGGAAGTAGGGCGTCGGTGCCTTCAGCGTGACCTGCAGCGTGTTGGCGTCGACCGCCTTCACGCCCATATCCTCGGCCTTGCCTTTCTTGGTGTTGAAGTCCTCGGCGCCCTTCACCGGATAGAGCATGGAAGCGTATTCGGCAGCGGTGGCCGGATCTTCCAGACGATGGAACGAATAGACGAAGTCGTCCGCCGTCACCGGGCTGCCATCCGACCAGAGGCCGTCCTTGCGCAGCTTGAAGGTGTAGACAGTGCCGTCGTCGGACACCGTCCAGCTTTCGGCGGCGCCCGGAATGAGGTTCGTCTTCTGGTCGTGCATGACGAGGCCCTGGAACAGGTCGCGTATGATATCGGCTTCGTAGACCGTCGACGTCTTGTGAGGATCGACCGTCTCCGCCTCGGCGGCGGATCCGCGGTTGTAGACGGTCTCGGCGAAGGCCGGCGTGTAGAAGGTGCCGGCGGCCAAGGCCATGGTAGTGGCGAACACAGTCGCCTTCAGCAGATTTTTCAGCATGAAGTCTCTCCCTTTGGACGCGGCCCCTCAACCACGCTTTAAGTGTTGACGCCCCGGAACCGTTCAACGGGTTCCTTTTGAGCGCGCGCCGCCGGTCCCTTCCGGCGGCTGGTGGCGGCGAGACTAGACAGAGGATTATCTTATTTCAACTGCCCACTGCTTGACGTTAAGTGAACGGCACCCTGCTAAAACAGTGGAATCTAAAGCTTAAGCGCGCTGTTCAACTCAGTGCAGCTTTCGGTTGTTCCAGCCGTTTTCGGTTTCTGCAGGCAGGTCTTGGCATTCTCCGGACCATGCTAAAAACCGAAAATCGCCCGCTTCATGGTCTCGTTTCCGGGCTGACGCCGCGGCCACGTCGGCGGTCGAATTCGCCATGCTGGCGCCGATCTTCATCCTGCTGCTGCTCGGAATGGTTGCATACGGAATCTACTTCGGCGCCAGCCATTCGGTCCAGCAGATCGCCGCCGACGCGGCGCGAACGGCGATTGCCGGCCTCAACCAGACCGAGCGACAGACGCTGGTCACCAACTTCATCACCCACGACGTCGCAGGCTATCCCTTTGTCGACCCGAAGAAGTTGACGGTCGACGCCAAGGACAGCGCCGTCGACGGCAGCCAGTTCATCGTCTCGGTCAGCTATGACGCGCGCAACCTGCCGATCTGGAACCTGTTCCGGACGCTGCCGTTGCCAGCCAAAACGATCCAGCGTCAGTCGACGATCCAGGTCGGAGGCATATGATGCGCAATCGCGCGGGGGGACTGACGGGCGCGACGCGGCGGCTGATCGCCGACCGGCGCGCCAATTTCGCCGTCATGACCGCGCTCTGCACGCCGGTGGCGCTGGCGCTGACCGCTTTCGCGATCGACGAGGGCTCGCTTTACAACGAGCGCCGCGCCGCGCAGTCGATCGTCGATCTCGCCGCGATCACCGCCGCCGCCAACATCAACAATGCCCAGAAAGCGGTGCTGACGACGCTGAAGGACAACGGAATCACGTCCGTGGCCGTGCAGCAACAGGGGACCGACATCGCGCCGACCGGCAGCAAGGCGAAGCCGGCGGTGACGACGCTGCTCAACAGCGTGACCGCACCCGTCGACGGCCTCGTTTACAATGTGCTTGCAGCGCTCGGCGTCCATGTCGGCGAGGCCGATGTTCGGGTGACCGGCGCGACTTGTGGACGCTCCGTGCTCGTCCAGTAGAGCAATCCGTCAGATAATTCTCCCGACGAAGCAACCCACAGGCGGCAGTGCCAGCGCAATCTCTTCGAGAACACCGCCAAGAACGCCGGCGATGTCGACGGCAAGAGCCGTTATCTCGACATCCCTGATCTCCGCCGGCAACGTCCAGCTCGCCGGCTCACCGGCGAAGTTGAAGACGCATAACAATTTCTCGTCTTCGTGCTGGCGGATGAAAGCCAGCACATCGCCCTCGGCTTCGAGAAAGCGGATCGAGCCGTCGATCAGTGCCGGATGGCGCTTGCGCAAGGCCAGGATCGAGCGATACGCGGCAAGCACGGAACCGTCTTCGCTGTTTTGCACATCGACCGCCCGGCCACGGTGCGCCAGCGGTACCGGCAGCCAGGGCTTGCCAGTCGAGAAGCCGCCATTCTCGGCCTCAGCTTCCCAGACCATCGGCGTGCGGCAGCCGTCCCTGCCCTTCACGCCCGGCCAGAAGCGGATGCCCAGCGGATCGCGCAGATCCTCATAGGCGAGCTCGGCTTCCTCCAGCCCAAGCTCCTCGCCCTGGTAGAGGCAGATCGAGCCGCGCAGAGAGCAAAGCAGCGCGATCGCGAATTTTGCCACCGCGTCCGGGTTCTCGCCAGGCCGCGTCCAGCGGCTGACATGGCGCACCACGTCGTGATTGGAGAAGGCCCAGCAGACCCAGCCGTCGGCAACTGCGCTTTCAAAAGCTTCCACGCAGCCGCGCACATGAGCCGCCGAGAATTGCGGGCCGAGCAGGTCGAAGGTGTAGCACATCTGCAGCTTGTCGCCGCCGGATGTGTAGGCGGCGAGCGTTTGCAGCGAGCGCTCCTCGTCGCCCACCTCGCCGACCGCGGCACGGTCCGGGTCCTCGTCGAGCAGCGCGCGAAAGCGTTTCAGGAAATCGAGGTTTTCTGGCCGCGTCTTGTCGAAGAGATGCTCCTGGAAGGCATAGGAGGTGGTGGCATCGTTGGTGCCGGCGACGCTCTCGGCCAAAGGCGGGTTGTCGCGCAGCCAGCGGTCGTGGACATAGTAGTTGACGGTATCCAGCCGGAACCCGTCTACGCCGCGCTCCAGCCAGAAGCGCACAGTGTCCAAAAGCGCGTCCTGCACTTCCGGGGTATGGAAATTGAGGTCCGGCTGCGCGGCCAGGAAATTGTGCATGTAGTACTGCCGGCGGGTGGCGTCCCACTCCCAGGCGGGGCCGCCGAACAGGGATTGCCAGTTGTTGGGCGCGCTGCCATCCGGCTTCGCGTCGGCCCAGACATACCAGTCGGCCTTCGAATTATCGCGGCTGGCGCGGCTTTCGACGAACCATTCATGCCTGTCGGACGAGTGCGAGATCACCTGGTCGATGATGAGCTTCAGGCCGAGCCGGTGCGCCTCGGCGACCAGCGCGTCGAAGTCCTCGAGTGTGCCGAACATCGGATCGACGTCGCGATAGTCCGACACGTCGTAGCCCATGTCGGCCATGGGCGACTTGAAGAAGGGCGAGAGCCAAACGGCATCGACGCCGAGCGAAGCGACATGGGCGAGCCGCGCCGTGATGCCCTTGAGATCGCCGCTGCCGTCGCCGGTCGTGTCCTGGAAGGAACGCGGATAGATCTGGTAGATGACGCAGCCGCGCCACCATTCGGCCCCTTGCCCAGCATTGCCATCAGCCATCACGAACCCTTTCCGGCGCGGACCTTGGCAGCGCGCCGCTCGATCATAAATGTCACGCTGCGGCCGGGCAGTGGCCGCACAAGGTCGACCGCAATCGCCTCGATCGCCGGATCCCACTCAAATCCTTCACGGGCGGGCAAGGTGAAGACGCATTGGCGGCGGTCGCCATTGACCAGAACGGCAAGGCGACCGCCCCCGCTATGGCCGAGCATCATGACGAGGCGATGTCGGCCGGGATCGTTCCACTCGGCCTCGTCGAGCGGCGCGCCGGTTTCGGTCAGCCAGGCGACGTCCGGAGTGGCTGAGGTGTCGGCCGGCTTCCCGATCAGGAAACGCGTGTCCGACAGAGACGGGAAGGCCCGGCGCATCGCCGAGAGTGACGCGGCGTACCGTTCCAGCGCCTGATCGCGGCCAGCCCAATCGAGCCAGGTGATGGCGTTGTCTTGCGCATAGGCGTTGTTGTTGCCCTGCTGCGTTCTGCCGAACTCGTCGCCGGCGGTCAGCATGATGGTGCCGCGCGAGGCAAAGAGCGTCGCAAGCAGCGCGCACTGGTCGCCGAAGCGGGCCTTGGCGACTTCCGCGTCATCCGTCTCGCCCTCGATCCCGTTGTTCCACGACAGGTTGTCGTCATGGCCGTCGCGATTCTCCTCGCCATTGGCCGCGTTGTGCTTCTCCTCATAGGCGACGATGTCGGCCAGCGTCATGCCGTCATGCGCGGCGATGAAGTTGACGCTGCGGCTCACCGGCTGGCCCGCCCTGCCGAAGACATCCGAGGAACCGGCTAGCCGCGTGGCTAAAGCGCCGACCATACCGGCATCGCCGCGCCAGAAGCGCCGGACGTCATCGCGGTAGCGATCGTTCCATTCGAGATATGGCGGCCGGAAATTGCCGAGCTGATAGCCGTCCGGACCGATATCCCACGGTTCCGCGATCAGCATGCGGTCGGCGAGCGCGGGATCGCCCGCTATCGCTTCGAGCAATTGCGCATCCGGGTCGAAGGCACCATCGACACGGCCGAGCACCGGCGCCAGGTCGAAGCGGAAACCATCGACTCCGGCGTGGCGGACGAAATGGCGGAGCGTGTCGAGCACCATCTGCTGCACGATTGGATGATCGCAGGCGACCGTGTTGCCGGTGCCGGTGTCGTTGGCCAGCCGGCCGTCCGGCAGATGCCGATAATAGGCCTGCGCATCGAGGCCGCGCAGCGACAGTGTCGGCCCCAGCCGGTCGCTCTCGCCGGTGTGATTGAAGACGAGGTCGAGGATGGTGCCGATACCCGCCTCGCGCAGCGCCGCGACGGTGGCGCGCAATTCCTTGAGGCCGCCGGGCGCGAGGCGTGGGTCGAGCGCCATGAAGGTGACGGGGTTGTAGCCCCAGGCGTTGTGGAGCCCCAATGGCGGCAGATGCCGTTCGTCGATCGAGGCGGTCACCGGCATCAGCTCGACGGCGGAAACGCCGAGACGCTTCAGATGCTCGATGACGGCCGGATGGGCGAGCGCCGCGATGGTGCCGCGCTGCGCTTCAGGCACATCCGGATGCAGCTTGGTGAAGGAGCGGACGTTCAGTTCGTAGATCAGGCCACCGGGTTGGAACAACGGCGGCTTGGCAGTCCACGGCTGGGGCAGCGCGCGCGCCACTGCCTTCGGCATCAACGGGGCGGTGTCGGCACCTTCGTTGCGTTTGGCGGCAAGTCGCCAGTGGTATTGGTAGGGCCTGTCGATCTCGACCGCATAAGGATCGGTGAGCAGCTTGTCCGGATCGAACCATAAACCGCGTTCCGGTGCATAGTCGCCGTCAGCACGAAAGCCATAGCGCGCGCCTTCTGAAAGGCTGGAGATGAAGAGCGCATGCACGCCTTCGCCGTCCCGCTTCAGCTCCAGCCGGTCGATCTCGCGGGCTCCCGTATCGTCGAAGATCGATACCCACAGCCGTCTTGCCGACGACGACCAGACGGCAAAGCGGATACTTTCGCTGGTCACGGTGGCGCCGAGCTGGGTCACGGGTACCTCCCGCCCCCTCCTTCTCCCACAAGGGGAGAAGGGGGAGCCTCCTCCGCCACCCTCAAGTAATCACGCTCGGCTTGTTGCGGCCGGTGTGGCTCTTGATGCCGGCGATGTCGTCGGCGGCGGCGATGAGGTCGGCGAGGGCTTCCTGCGTGTCGAGGTCGTGCCTCGCCTTGTCCGGCTCGTAGCGCTCGATGTAGACGCGCAGAGTGGCACCGGAAGTGCCAGTGCCCGACAGGCGGAAGACGACGCGCGATCCGCCCTCGAACAGGATCCGGATGCCCTGGTTCTTGCTCACCGAGCCGTCGACCGGATCATGATAGGCGAAGTCGTCGGCGCTGGCGATTGTCATGCCACGCACGCTGGTGCCGGGCAGCGCGCCGAGCTTGGCGCGCAATTCGTCGACCAGCTTATTGGCGCGGTCGGTCTCGACCTCTTCATAGTCGTGGCGCGAATAATAGTTGCGACCGTAGGTTTCCCAATGCTTGGTGACGATGTCCTTGCAGCTCTCGCCGCGCACCGCGAGGATGTTGAGCCACAGAAGCACGGCCCACAGCCCGTCCTTCTCGCGCACATGGTTGGAGCCGGTGCCGGCGCTTTCCTCGCCGCAGATCGTCGCCATGCCGGCGTCGAGCAGATTGCCGAAGAACTTCCAGCCGGTCGGCGTCTCGTAGATGCCGATGCCGAGCTTCTCGGCGACGCGGTCGGCCGCACCGCTGGTCGGCATCGAGCGGGCGATGCCTTTCAGGCCTTCCTTGTAGCCCGGCGCCAGATGCGCGTTGGCGGCAAGCATCGCCACCGAATCGGACGGGGTGACGAAGATGCCCTTGCCGATGATCAAATTGCGGTCGCCGTCGCCGTCGGAAGCGGCGCCGAAATCCGGCGCATCCGGGCCCATCATCTCGTCATAGAGATGCTTGGCGTGCACCAGGTTCGGGTCGGGGTGATGGCCGCCGAAGTCGGGCAGCGGCTTGAAGTTGCGGCAGGTGCCGTTGGGCGCGCCGAGCCGGCGCTCGAGTATCTCCTTGGCGTAAGGGCCGGTCACCGCGTGCATGGCGTCGAAGCGCATGCGGAAGCCATATTTGAAGTTGGCGCGGATGGCGTCGAAGTCGAACAGGCTTTCCATCAGCTCGGCATAGTCCTTGACCGGGTCGATGATCTCGACCGTCATGCCGCCGGCCTGAACGGTACCGATCGTATCGATGTCGATTTGCCCGATGTCGGTGATCTTGAAGCTCGAGATCGTCTTGGTCTTCTCGAAGATCGCATCGGTGATCTTCTCCGGCGCCGGGCCGCCATTGCCGGCATTGTACTTGATGCCGAAATCCTCGTGGGGGCCGCCCGGATTGTGGCTGGCCGACAGGATGATGCCGCCGAAGGTCTTGTATTTGCGGATGATGTTGGAGGCGGCCGGCGTCGACAGAATCCCGCCCTGTCCGACCATCACCTTGCCGAAGCCGTTGGCGGCGGCCATGGCGATGGCCTTCTGGATGACCTCGCGGTTGTAGAAGCGGCCGTCGCCGCCGATCACCAGCGTCTTGCCCTCAAAACCTTCCAGCGCATCAAAGATCGACTGGATGAAGTTCTCGGCATAATGCTCCTGCTGGAAGACCGGCACTTTCTTGCGCAGGCCGGAGGTGCCGGGCTTCTGGTCGGTGTAGGGTTTGGTGAGGACGGTCCGTATCATGCTTCAGGCAACCCTTTTCGAAAGCAGCAAGCGATAGAGTTCGACATATTTCTCGGCGCTTTTGTCCCAGGAGACATCGGCCTTCATGCCCTGGCGCTGGATCGAGGCCCAGGCGGCGGGCCTGGCATGCGCCTCGACCAGGCGGTGGATCGCATGCAGCAGCGCGCCGCCATTGTTCGGCGCGAACTGGAAGCCGGTGGCGACGCCCGCCGAAAGTGCTGCCTCATTGGCGTCGATGATGGTGTCGGCGAGACCGCCGGTGCGGGCGACGACCGGCACGCAGCCATAGCGCAGGCCGTAGAGCTGCGTCAGCCCGCAGGGCTCGAAGCGCGACGGGATGACGATGGCGTCGCAGCCGCCCTGCATGATGTGGGAAAGCGCTTCGTCATAGCCGATGACGACGCCGACGCGGCCGCGGTGGCGCGCGGCGGCGGCGAGCAGCGAGCCTTCGAGGCCGGCGTCGCCCGACCCCAGGATCGCCAGCCGCGCCCCGGCGGCAGCGACGCCGTCGACGACCGCGGCCAGTATGTCCATGCCCTTCTGCCAGGTCAGCCGGCTGACGACGCAGACGATCGGGCTGTCGTCGTTCTCGAGGTTGAAGCGGTCCTCTACAGCCTTGCGGTTGGGGCCGCGGGCAGCAAGCGTCTCGGCCGAATAATTGGCCACCAGATGCTTGTCGGTCGCCGGATTCCAGATGTCGACGTCGATGCCGTTGACGATGCCGTAGAGGTCGGTGGCGCGCATGTTGATCAGACCGTCGAGGCCCATGCCGAATTCCGGCGAGCGTATCTCCTGCGCGTAAGTCGGGCTCACCGTGGTGATCGCCCAGGCGGCCTGCAGGCCGGCCTTGAGGAAGCCGACGCCGCCGTAATATTCGACGCCGTCGAGCTGCATCGCCACGGCCGGCAGGCTGAGCTCGCCGAAGATGCCGGCGCCGTACTGGCCCTGAAACGCCAGATTGTGCACGGTGAGCAGCGACGGCACGCCGACCGCCTTGCCGTAGCGCATATAGGCGAGCGTCATCGCCGACTGCCAGTCATGGGCGTGCACGATGTCGGGCTGGTAGCCGGAGATCGCGCCGCCGGCGATGTCGCCGCCGACCTGGCTCAGCGCCGCGAAGCGCCGCCAGTTGTCGGGCCAGTCCGAGCCGGTGACGGTGCCGTAGGGGCCACCCTGGCGATCGAACAGATGCGGCGCGTCGAGGACGAAGAGGTCGAGATCGCCAACCTTGACGGCATGGACCGAAGCCTTGCCGCCCTGCAGCAGCGGGTACTGGTAAACGGCCTTCTTTTTCTTGAAGGCCGCCATCACCACCGGATAGCCGGGAACAAGCGTGCGCATCGCCACGCCCTTGCCGGCGAGCGCGATCGGCAGGGCGCCGGTCACGTCGGCAAGCCCGCCGGTCTTGATCAGCGGGAAGATCTCGGGCGTGACCGAAAGAACCTGCATGCGCTTAACGATCCATTGCTAGTGCATACCGCCCAAAAGTGTGTAGCGGTTTTGAGATAACGCCGTGGACAAAACAAACTAAAATGACAGCTTGTTGATCAAACTGACAACGTGCTGATCAAATTGACAGCTTGCTGATCAACCCCATCAGGTTGACAACTTATTGATCATATCCTGTGTGATTAGGCAGATACCTTTTTCCGAAACGCGGAAGCGCTTGGCGTCGAGCGCCGGATCCTCGCCGACCACCAGCCCTTCCGGGATTTGGACGCCGTGGTCGATGACGACGCGCGTGAGATGCGCGTTGCGGCCGACTTGGACGTCGGGCAGCATCACCACCTCCTCGAGCTTCGAATAGGAATTGATGCGCGCGCCGGTGAAGATCAGGCTGCGGCGCAGCGAGGCGCCGGAGACGATGCAGTCGCCGGATACCAGCGAGGATATCGCCTCGCCGCGGCGGCCGTCCTCGTCATGCACGAATTTTGCCGGCGGCTTCAATTCGGCATAGGTCCAGATCGGCCAATCGCGGTCGTAGAGGTCGAGCTCGGGCGTGATGTCGGTGAGGTCGATATTGGCTTCCCAATAGGCGTCCACCGTTCCCACGTCGCGCCAGTAAGGCTCGGACTCATGCGAGGAGCGCACGCACGACTTGGCGAAGCGGTGGGCGATCGCCTTACCGTGCTGGACGATATAAGGGATGATGTCCTTGCCGAAGTCGCGGCTGGACCCGGCCTCCGCGGCGTCGCGGCGCAACTGCTCCATCAGGAACTTGGTCTTGAAAACATAGATGCCCATCGAGGCAAGCGCGAACTCGGGCTTGTCGGGGATGCCTGGCGGATCGGCCGGCTTCTCGACGAAAGCGATGATGTTGTCCTTGGCATCGACATGCATGACGCCGAAGCCGGTTGCCTCCATGCGCGGCACTTCGAGGCAGCCGACGGTGACGTCGGCGCCGGCATCGACATGCTGGCGCAGCATCAGCTCGTAATCCATCTTGTAGATGTGGTCGCCGGCAAGGATGACCATGTATTCGGGGCCATAGGCCTCGATGATGTCGATGTTCTGGTAGACGGCGTCCGCGGTGCCCTCATACCACTGCGTCTCCGACACGCGCTGCGAGGCGGGCAGGATGTCGAAGCTCTCGTTTCGCTCAGGCCGCAGGAAGTTCCAGCCGCGCTGCAGGTGGCGGATCAGCGAATGCGCCTTGTACTGGGTGGCGACGCCGAGGCGGCGGATGCCGGAGTTGAGCGCATTGGAGAGCGCGAAATCGATGATGCGGGTCTTGCCGCCGAAATAGACGGCGGGCTTGGCGCGCCGGTCGGTCAGCTCCTTGAGGCGGCTGCCGCGGCCGCCGGCCAGGACATAGGCCATGGCATCGCGCGCCAGCGGCTGGGTTCTCTTGATTTCTGCCATAGTTACCCTCCCAAGTAAGCTGTTCGGACCATTGCTTTGGCAAGATGAGATATCATCTGCCTTCGTCCGGGACGAATTCCAGCATGATCGTCGACAACGGCGGCAACAGCATAGCCGCCGATATGCCGCCGCCTTCTTCGCTCGCCACGACCATGCCGACATTGCCCATGCCGGAGCCGCCATAATCGGCGGCGTCAGTGTTCATGATCTCGCGCCACTCGCCCGCCTCCGGCAGCGGCACGCGATAGTTCTCGCGCGGCACCGGCGTGAAATTGGAGATGATGGCGATCGGGTTGCCGTCCGGCGCGCTGCGCAGCCAGGCAAAGACTGAATTGTCGCGGTCGTCGACGATCAGCCAGGAGAAGCCCTCCGGCTCGCAGTCGCGCGCATGCAGCGCCGGGCGCGAGCGGTAGAGATAGTTCAAGTCCCGCACCGCCTGCCAGACGCCGCGGTGCGGGGCGTGGTCCAGCAGGTCCCAGTCGAGCGCGCGTTCCTCGCTCCACTCGCGGCGCTGGGCGAACTCTTGACCCATGAACAGGAGCTTCTTGCCGGGATAGCCCCACATGAAGGCGTAGTAGGCGCGCAGCGTGGCGAATTTCTGCCAGTCGTCTCCGGCCATCTTGTGAAGCAGCGAGCCCTTACCGTGCACTACCTCGTCATGAGAGAGCGGCAGCACGAAATTCTCGGAGAAGGCGTAGACCAGCCCGAAGGTGATATCGTTGTGGTGGTGCTTGCGATATATCGGCTCCTTGGAGAAATACTCCAGCGTGTCGTGCATGAAGCCCATGTTCCACTTGAAGCCGAAGCCAAGCCCGCCTTCATGCACCGGCTGCGAGACTTTTGGCCATGAGGTCGATTCCTCCGCGATCGTCATCACGCCAGGATGGTGGCCGTAAAGCTCCTTGTTCATCTTCTGCAGGAAGGCGACCGCCTCGAGGTTCTCGCGCCCGCCCTTCTCGTTGGGGATCCACTCGCCCGCCTTGCGCGAATAGTCGAGGTAGAGCATCGAGGCGACCGCGTCGACGCGCAGGCCGTCGACATGGTATTTCTCGGCCCAGAACAGTGCGTTGTTGACGAGGAACGACACCACCTCGCGGCGGCCGAAATTGTAGATTGCCGTGTTCCAGTCGGGATGAAAACCCTGGCGCGGGTCTTCATGCTCGTAGAGCGCGGTGCCGTCGAATTTCACCAGGCCATGCTCGTCGACCGGGAAGTGCGCCGGCACCCAGTCGAGGATGACGCCGACGCCGGCGCGATGCGCGCCGTCGACGAAGCGGGCGAAGCCTTCGGGATCGCCGAAGCGCGCGGTTGGCGCATAGAGGCCGGTCGTCTGGTAGCCCCAGGACGGGTCGTAGGGATGCTCGGAGATCGGCAGGAACTCGATATGGGTGAAGCCGGTGTCGACCGCGTACGGGATCAGCCGCGCGGCGAGCTCGTCCCAGGTGAGGAACGTGCCGTCGTCGCGGCGCTGCCACGAGCCGGCGTGGACCTCGTAGATCGAGATCGCCTCGCGCCGGGGATCGGCCTTTTGCCAGAAGCTGCGGTGCGCCTCGTCGCCCCATTGATGCGCCATCGGCGGCGCCGTCACCGAGGCGGTCGCCGGACGCAGCTCGGATTCGAAGGCGAACGGATCCGCCTTGAGCGGCAGCCTGACGCCGTCGGGACCGATGATCTCGAACTTATAGGGCCGGCCGGAGCCGAGATCCGGAATGAACAGTTCCCAGATGCCGGTGTCCTTGCGGCCGCGCATGGTGTGCCGGCGGCCGTCCCAGTCGTTGAAGGCGCCAACCACCGAGACCCGCCTGGCATTCGGCGCCCATACGGCGAAGTGCACACCGGTGGCGCCCTCATGCTCGATGATATGGGCGCCGAGCTTGTCGAAGAGCCTTAGGTGCGAACCCTCAGCCATGTAGTAGTCGTCCAGCGGTCCGAGCACCGGGCCAAAGGAATAAGGGTCGGTAAGCCACCAGTCGCCGCCGGCGTTTTTCGCGTGATAGCGCAGCGGCTGACGCTTGCGGATCGAAAGCTTGCCCTCGAAGAAGCCGGCATCATCGCTGCGGGTGAGCTCGCCGACCTCCTTGCCGGTCAGCGTGTAGGCAGTGACGAACTCCGCATTGGGCACGAAGCAGCGGGCGACGAAGCCCTTGCCGGCCTCATGCACGCCAAGAACGGCAAAGGGATCGCCATGCGTTCCGGCGACAATCGCCGCGACATCACCGGCTGACGCCAGTCCGTCCGGCCCGCTTGTCGCAGCGGTCGCGCGCGGCTTCCTCATCAGACGGTCGCCCTCCCCGGGCACCTTTGTTTTGGCGCATGTCTTAGTCCAGCATGCACCGTTCTTAGTCTTGGTGCATGTCGCAAAACCGCTACGCACTTTTGGGCGACATGCATCAATCTTTGTTTTGGTGCATGCCGTGATCCCAAAACCGCTACGCACTTTTGGGCGACATGCACCGATCTTTGTTTTGGTGCATGCCGTGATCCCAAAACCGCTACGCACTTTTGGGCGACATGCATCAATCTTTGTTTTGGTGCATGCCGTGATCCCAAAACCGCTACGCACTTTTGGGCGACATGCACCGGGGCCACATCGTTCGTGACCTCATGCAATCACATCAGGCCGGCACGTTCCAGATTTCTTTCGCATATTGGCGGATGGTGCGATCGGACGAGAACCAGCCGACCCGGGCGACGTTGCGGATGGCGCGCGCGTACCAGTCGGGACTGTTGCGCCAGACATCGTCGACCTCACGCTGGCAGGCGGCGTAGGAGTCGAAATCGGCCGCCACCATGAACCAGTCCCTCTGATAGAGGTCGTTCATCAGGTCGCGGTAGCGGCTGGGATCGTCGGGCGAGAAGACGCCGGACGAGATCGCCGACACCGCTTGCGACAGCTCCGGCGAGGTTTCGATCACGCCACGCGGGTTGTAGCCATTGGCGCGCCGTTCCGCGACTTCCGCCGTGGTGAGGCCGAAGATGAAGATATTGTCGTCGCCCACGTGCTCCTTGATCTCGACATTGGCGCCGTCGAGCGTGCCGATGGTCAAGGCGCCGTTGAGGGCAAACTTCATGTTGCCGGTGCCGGAGGCCTCCATGCCCGCGGTCGATATCTGCTCGGACAGATCGGCGGCCGGCATCAGCACCTCGGCCAGGCTGACATTGTAGTTCGGCACGAACACAACCTTCAGCAGGCCGCGCACCGAGGGGTCGCCATTGATTACCCTGGCGACGTCGTTGGCCAGTTTGATGATGAGCTTGGCATTATGGTAGCTGGGAGCCGCCTTGCCGCCGAAGAATTTCACCCGCGGCATCCACTCCCGCTCGGGATGCGATCGGATCTGGTCGTAAAGCGCGATCGCCTCCAGGATGTTGAGGAGCTGGCGCTTGTATTCGTGGATGCGCTTGACCTGGATGTCGAACAGCGCCGAAGGATCGAGCCTGATGCCGAGCCGGTCGGCGACGAGGTTGGCAAGCCTCGCCTTGTTCTGCCGCTTCACGGCGGCGAACTTCTCGCGGAAGGCGGCGTCGTCGGCGAGTGGATCGAGATCCTTGATCGCCTCGATGTCGTCCATGAAGCGGCCGCCGATCGCCTCGCGCGCAAGCGCGGTCAGGCCCGGGTTGCACTGGATCAGCCAGCGCCTGGGCGTGATGCCGTTGGTCTTGTTGTTGATACGGTCCGGATAGAGCCTGTGCAGATCGGCGAACACCGTCTCCTTCATCAGCTCGGTGTGCAGAGCCGAGACGCCGTTGATCGAATGCGAGCCGACGAAGGCGAGATTGCCCATGCGCACGCGGCGGTCGCCGTTCTCCTGGATCAGCGAGATGCGGGCGATCTGCTCGCCGGAGAAGTGGTTGTTCGCGCGGGCCTCGAGCAGCACCTGGGCATTGATGGCGTAGACGATCTGCATATGGCGCGGCAGCAGGCGCTCGAAGAGCGGCACCGGCCAGCTTTCCAGCGCCTCCGGCAGCAGCGTGTGGTTGGTGTAGGCGAAGGTGCGCTTGGTGATGTCCCAGGCTTGGTCAAAATCCATGCCGTGGACGTCCATCAGAAGCCGCATCAGCTCCGGCACGGCGACCGCGGGATGGGTGTCGTTCAGGTGGATCGCGGCCTTGTCGGGCAGCGACTTCAGGTCGCCATATTGGCTGAGATGGCGCTGGACGATGTCCTGCAGCGAAGCGGTGGAGAAGAAATATTCCTGCCTCAGCCTGAGCTCCTGCCCGGCCTTGTGGGAATCGGCAGGATAGAGCACACGTGACAGCGCGTCGGCCTTGTTGCTTTCGGCGAGCGCGCCGATGTGGTCGCCAGCATTGAACTTGTCGAGCAGGATCGGGTCGATCGGCATGCCGGACCACAGCCGCAGCGTGTTGACGCGCTTGGCGCGCCAGCCGGCGACCGGCGTGTCATAGGCGACGGCCAGCACATGCTCGGTCGGCTTCCAGACGTGCCGCTCCAGCCGGCCGTCCTTGGAGGTGATCGATTCCACCGAGCCGCCGAAGCCGACCTCGAAGGAACGCTCGCGCCGCTCGAACTCCCACGGGTTGCCGTGGTCAAGCCAGGTCTCCGGCAGCTCGACCTGCCAGCCGTCATGGATCTCCTGGCGGAACATGCCGTTGGCGTAGCGGATGCCGTAGCCGTGCGCAGGAATATCAACGGTCGCCATGCTTTCCATGAAGCAGGCGGCGAGCCGGCCGAGGCCGCCATTGCCGAGGGCTGCGTCCGGCTCGAGGCCCGCGATGAGGTCGAGATCGACGCCGAGCGAGGCGAGCGCCTCGCGCATGTTCTCCATCAGGCCGAGATTGGAGAAGGCGTCGCGCATCAGGCGCCCGATCAGAAATTCGAGCGAGAGATAATAGACGCGCTTTTCCTGCTGGTCGTAAGCTTCCCTGGTCGCCTGCATCCAGTGATCGACGACGCGGTCGCGCACCACCTTGATCGAGGCGGTCAGCCAGTCATAGGGCGTGGCAACCGCGGTGTCCTTGCCGACCCTGTACTTGAGCGACATCAAGACTTCTTCGGCGAGCGTCTTGGGATCGGGATTGTCGAGAGCGGGGGCTTCGATCGTCATGGTGGGTGTCATGCTGCCTCTCGTGTTGGTACCACGATCATACCGGCTTTCACCGTTACTCCCAGCCCTTCCTACTGCATTGCAACATACATTCAATCGATTTAGGTCGCGATGCATCGGGCTCCCCTGCGGCAACTTACCGTAGTGGACGGAGCTTAGGCCGCCAGCGCGTCCTCCGGCGGCTTCTTGGCGCCGGTCATGAGCGCGACGGCATCCGACATGGAAATCTGCTTGGGATCGACGACGCAGAGGCGCCGCCCGAGCCGGTGGATGTGGATGCGATCGGCCACCTCGAAGACATGCGGCATGTTGTGCGAGATGAGCACGATCGGCAGGCCGCGCTTCTTGACGTCGAGGATCAGTTCCAGCACGCGGCGGCTTTCCTTGACGCCAAGGGCCGCGGTCGGTTCGTCCATGATCACCACTTTCGAGCCGAAGGCGGCGGCGCGCGCCACCGCGACGCCCTGGCGCTGGCCGCCCGAGAGCGTCTCCACCGCCTGGCTGATGTTCTGGATGGTCATCAGGCCAAGCTCGGTGAGCTTGTCGCGGGCGCGCTTTTCCATCGCCGGGCGGTCCAGCATGCGCAACCAGCTGCCAAGAGGTCCGGGCTTGCGGATTTCGCGGCCAAGGAACATGTTGTCGGCGATCGACAGCGCCGGCGAGAGCGCCAGGTTCTGGTAAACCGTCTCGATGCCGGCTTCGCGGGCTTCGATGGGCGACTTGAACTGCACCTGCTTGCCGTCGAGCTCGATCACCCCCTCATCGGCATGCACGGCGCCGGAGATCGCCTTGATCAGCGTCGACTTTCCGGCGCCGTTGTCGCCGATCACCGCCAGGATTTCTCCGGGGTAGAGATCGAAGTCACAGTTGTTGAGCGCGGTCACGCGGCCATAGCGCTTGGTGAGGCCGCGCGCGGTGAGGACAGGCTCTTGGGTCATGGTTACACCGAAACCTTTCTGATCCACTGGTCGATCGCCACAGCGCCGATGATGAGGACGCCGGTGAGCAGCACCTTCCACTGCGGGTCGGCGCCCAGCATGTTGAGGCCCATCGAGACGACGCCGACGATCATGGCGCCGAACAGCGTGCCGAGGATCGAGCCGCGGCCGCCAAAGAGCGAGATGCCGCCGATCACCGTCGCGGTGATCGCCTGCAAATTGTAGTCGGTGACGGCGGCCGACGGCGAGATCGAGCCGTTGCGGCCGATGGAGACCCAGGCCGCGAAGGCGGCAATCAGGCCGGCAAGCGTGTAGACGGCCATCAGCACCTTCTTGGTCTGGATGCCCGACAGCTTCGCCGCCTCGGGATCGTCGCCGACGGCATAAACATGACGGCCCCAGGCGGTGTGATTGAGCACGTACCAAAGGATCGCCACCAGCACGACGGTGGCAATGACACCGGCCGTCAGCACCGCAGAGCCGACCCTGAAGCTCATAGCGAACAGATGCAGAAGCGGCGCCTGGGCATCGACATCGGCATCGCGGATCGTCTCATTGGCGGAATAAATGAAGTTCGTCGCCATGACGATGTTCCAGGTGCCGAGCGTCACGATGAAGGGCGGCAGCTTCATGTAAGCGACCAGCAGGCCGTTGAGCAGGCCGCAGGCGGCGCCGGCGGCAAGCCCTACGACCACCGCAAGAAGCGTCGGCAGACCGTAGGTGATGGCGCAGTTGCCCATGATCACGGCCGAGATCACCATGATCACGCCGACCGAGAGATCGATGCCTGCGGTCAGGATGACTAGCGTCTGGGCGGCGCCCAGAATACCGACGATGGCGATCTGCTGCAGGATCAGCGTCAGCGTGTAGGACGAGAAGAAACGTCCGCCGATGGCAATGCCGAAGATGATGATCGACAGCACCAGCACGATCAGCGGCACCGCCGCAGGCGTCGAATGCAGGAAGTGCTGGGCGCGCTTGACGAACGACGTACCATGCTCCTCGAAAGCGGCGACGCTGGTGTCGCTGCCCGAGAGTGCCTTCTCGAATTCCTGAATCTGCGACATGTATCCTCCCGTCTCGCGGAGCTTCGTCATGACTCCGTGCCGCGTTTTTTGCATTCCGGTCTGTCGCCGGGCTTATCAGCGCTTACGAAAATGCATCGTCCACCCGATGCGGCCGGGGATCAAGCCCCAGCCGCAAGGTTTGTGCGCTCTTCAGGGCATCAGCCCCAGCACTTGGCGAGGCCTTCCTTGGTGTCGATGGACTTCACGCCGTTCGCCGGCTTGTCGGTCACGAGGTTGACGCCGGTGTCGAAGAAGTTCTTGCCTTCGGTCGGCTTCGGCTTGGTGCCGTCCTTGGCATAAGCGGCGATCGCCTCGATGCCGAGCGCGGCCATCTGCAACGGATACTGCTGCGAGGTGGCGCCGATCACGCCTTCGGTAACCGACTTCACGCCCGGGCAGCCGCCGTCGACGGAGACGATCAGCACCTGCTTTTCGAGGCCGACAGCCTTGAGCGCCTGGTAGGCGCCAACGGCGGCGGGCTCGTTGATGGTGTGGATGACGTTGATGGCATTGTCCTTCTGCAGGAGGTTCTCCATCGCCTTGCGGCCGCCTTCCTCGTTGCCGTTGGTCACGTCATGGCCGACGATGCGCGCATCGTCCTCGTCGCCGATCTTGTTCGGATCCTTCACGTCGATGCCGTAGCCCATCATGAAGCCCTGGTCGCGCAGCACGTCGACGGTCGGCTGCGAGGGGGTGAGGTCGAGGAAGCCGATCTTGGCGTCCTTGGCCTTGTCGCCGAGCGTTGCGGCAGCCCAGGCGCCGATCAGCTTGCCGGCTTCGAGATTGTCGGTGGCGAAGGTCGCATCGGCGGCGTCGATCGGATCGAGCGGCGTGTCGAGCGCGATCACTAGCAGGCCGGCGTCACGCGCCTTCTTCACCGTCGGCACGATGCCCTTGGTGTCGGAAGCGGTGATCAGGATGCCCTTGGCGCCGTCGGCGATGCAGCTTTCGATCGCCGCGACCTGGCTCTCGCTGTCGCCGTCGATCTTGCCGGCATAGGTCTTGAGGTCGACGCCGAGTTCCTTGGCCTTGGCGGTGGCGCCCTCCTTCATCTTGACGAAAAAGGGATTGGTGTCAGTCTTGGTGATCAGGCAGGCGCCGACGCCGGCGGCCGACGCAGACGAGGCGAACGCCATCAAGCCCAACCCGGCAGCCGCGAACACGGTGGATTTCAGCAGCGATTTCTTGGTCACGATTTTTTCCTCCCAATTGAACCATTCCGGACGCCGGCCAACCCGGCGCCTCAAGCGCATCCAACCATTTCTCCCAGCGTGGACGCTACCCCAAAAGACACCAGTCCGAGACATCTGTCAATAATTAAATCACTCTTATTTATTATTGACAGACTTGCGCCGTTCACTCATTCTGAACGAAAAGCAGCGTGGGGAAACCAACGGGAGGAACAGGGTGGAAACCGGCATGGCGAGGCGCGGTTCGCCCGAGGCTCGGGAGAGCCGGCTGCATCGTGGCACCAACCAAAGCGGCATGCGCGACCACAATGAGCGGCTCGTGCTGTCCCTGGTTCGCCAGCATGGCAGCCTCGCCAAATCCGACATCGCGCGCATGACCGGCCTGTCGGCCCAGACCGTGTCGGTCATCATGCGCGAGCTCGAGGAAGACAAGCTACTCGTCCGCCAGGCGCCGCAGCGCGGCAAGATCGGCCAGCCCTCGATCCCGATGGCGCTCAACCCGGAAGGCGCCTTCTTCATCGGCCTCAAGATCGGCCGCCGCAGCGCCGAGCTGGTGCTGATCGACTTCCTCGGCAACGTACGCGCGATGCTGCAGAATTCCTATCGCTATCCGGCGCCGCGCGAGACGGTCGAGTTCGTCAGCGCCGGCATCAAAAAAATGCGCGGCGAGCTGACGCCGGCGCAGGACAAGCGCATTGCCGGCCTCGGCATCGCCATGCCGTTCGAGCTCTGGAACTGGGCCGACACAGCCGGCGCGCCGCGCGAGATCATGGACGAATGGCGCCACCGCGACATCCGCGCCGACATCCAGGCGCAGTGCGACTTTCCGGTCTATCTGCAGAACGACGCCACCTCCGCCTGCGGCGCCGAGCTCGTCTTCGGCCAGGCGGGAGCCGCGCGCGACTTCGTCTATTTCTACATCGGCGCCTTTGCCGGCGGCGGCATCGTGCTCAACGGCCGCCTGTTCGGCGGGCCGACCGGCAACGCCGGCGCGCTGGGTTCGATGCCGGTGCCCGGGGCCGACGGCAAGCCGACGCAGCTCATCGACGTCGCCTCGATCGCCATACTGGAAAAGGCGCTGAGCGCCAAGGGCATCGACGGCTCGTATCTGTGGACCTCGCCGCAGGAATGGGGCGAGATCGGCGCCGAGCTCGACGACTGGATCGCCGGCGCCTCGCAGGCGCTTGCCTATGCTATCGTCGCGGCCTCCTCTGTCATCGATTTCGAAGCGGCGGTTATCGACGGCTGGATGCCCCTCGCTGTAAGGCGGCGACTCGTCGATGCGGTCACGGACGCCATCGCCGGCATCGACGCGGAGGGACTGAAGCTGCCCATCGTGCGCGAAGGAACCGTGGGCATCCATGCGCGGGCGCTGGGCGGCGCCAGCCTGCCGCTGTCGGAGCGCTTCCTGATCGGACCGACCACGATTTCCAGGAGCGCCTGACCATGCTGATCGGCATCCCGCCGCTGCTCGGCCCGCAGCTCCTGGCGACGCTGCGGGCCATGGGCCATGGTGACGAGATCGCCATCGTCGATGGCAATTATCCCGCAGAGGAACAGGCGCGCAGGCTGATCCGTGCCGACGGCCATCCCATCATTCCGGTGCTCGACGCCGTTTTGAGCCTGCTGCCGGTGGACGAGGCGGTGCCGGAGGCTTTGTTCCGCGCCTCGGTCAAGGGCGATCCGGCAATTGCCGACCCCGTGCACCACGAGATCGAAGCGGTCTGCGCGAAACGCGCGCCGGGCCACAAGGTGATTGCGCTGGCCGGCGCCGACTTCTATGCACGCGTCAAGGCCGCGCATGCCATCGTGGCGACCAGCGAACCCAGGCTCTACGCCAACATCATCATCCGCAAGGGCGTGATCCATCCGCCGGAGACCGACAAGAAATGATCCTTTGCTGTGGCGAAGCCCTGATCGACATGCTGCCGCGCACGACGACGGACGGCGAAGCGGCCTTTGCGCCTTATGTCGGCGGGGCGGTGTTCAACACGGCGATCGCGCTCGGCCGGCTGGGTGCTCCGGCGGGCTTCTTCTGCGGCCTCTCCTCCGACCTGTTCGGCAGCCAGCTCCGGGAAGCGCTCGGAGCAAGCAAGGTGAGCTCGACCTATGCGCCCACCTCGCCAAAGCCCACCACGCTCGCCTTCGTGCGGCTTACCAACGGCCAGGCGACCTACACCTTCTATGACGAGAACACCGCCGGGCGCATGCTCACCATCGAGGACCTGCCGAAGCTGGGCGCCGAGATCGAGGCCATGCTGTTCGGCGCCATCAGCCTGATCTCGGAGCCCGCCGGATCCGCCTATGAGGAGTTCATGCGGCGCGAGCACAAGAGCCGGGTGATGATGCTCGACCCCAACATCCGGCCGAACTTCATCCCGGACAAGGCCAAGCATCTGAGGCGCATCCGCGAGATGATGGCGATGGCCGACATCGTCAAACTGTCGGACGAAGACCTCGACTGGTTCGACGAAGCGGGCCCGCACGAGGATGTCGTGCGCAACTGGCTGGACCGCGGCCCGAAGCTGATCGTCGTCACCCATGGCAGCGAAGGCGCGGTCGGTTACAGCAGGGAGCACAAGGTCACGGTCGTGCCGCAAAAGGTGAAGGTCGTCGACACGGTCGGCGCAGGCGACACCTTCAATGCCGGCATCCTCGCCTCGCTGCACGAGCAGGGCCTGCTCACCAAGGCGGCGATCGGCAGCCTGCCGGAGGACGCGATCCGCAAGGCGCTGGAGCTTGGCGCCAAGGCGGCCGCGGTGACCGTGTCGCGGGCCGGCGCCAACCCGCCCTGGCGGCACGAAATCGCCTGAGCCGCGATCCGTAAGCGGCGCAAGGCCCTCTCCAGCCGATCACTTTATGTTTCCAAAGGCCGAAACAGCGCGACAAAAGGCGCCGAGAATGCGCGCGGAAGCCCGGAATTCCGACTTCTTCTGGCAATACGCCGGCAAAAGACGGTAACAGGCTGCGACACTTGCGCTAATTCGCCCCGGCTGCGGCCGGCTTTTTCAGCCGTGCCAAGTCTGGTACCAGCGGGCCGGTTTATTGGCAGCATTTGAGGCCGACATGCAGTTCATCGATCTTGGCGCGCAGCGCGAACGAATCCGCGACCGGCTGAAGGCCGCGATCGACAAGGTGGTCGAAGACGGCCGTTACATCCTCGGCCCTCAGGTCACCGAATTCGAGAACAAGCTCGCGGCGTATGTCGGCGTCAAGCACGTGGTGGCGTGCGCTAACGGCACCGACGCGCTGCTTCTGCCGCTGTTTGCGGCCGGCATCGGCCCCGGCGACGCGGTGTTCGTGCCGAGCTTCACCTTCGCCGCGACGGCGGAAGTGGTGGCGCTTGCCAAGGGCGAGCCTGTCTTCGTCGACGTCGATCCTGACACCTACAATATCGACATCGCCAGCCTCGAGGCGGCGATCGAGATGATCAAGAAGGAAGGCCGGCTGAAGCCGAAGGCGATCATCCCGGTCGACCTGTTCGGGCTTGCCGCCGACTACGAGGCGATCATGGCGATCGCCAAGCGCGAGAACCTGCTGGTGATCGAGGACGCCGCCCAGTCGATGGGGGGCTCCGCCGACGGCACGATGTGCGGCGCCTTCGGCCATGTCAGCTCGACCAGCTTCTATCCCGCGAAGCCCCTCGGCTGCTACGGCGACGGCGGCGCGATGTTCACAAATGACGGCGCGCTGGCCGACAAGCTCAGATCCTTCGCCTTCCACGGCAAGGGCGAGACGCAGTACGACAACGTCCGCGTCGGCATCAATTCGCGCCTCGACACGCTGCAGGCGGCGATCCTGATCGAGAAGCTCGCCATCCTTGAAGAAGAAATGGTCACCCGCCAGCTGGTTGCCGACCGCTATGCCAAAGGCCTCGGCGACATCGTGAAAGCGTCGCGCAATCTGGGTGGTGGCCGCTCGGCCTGGGCGCAGTATGCCATCGAGACGCCGAAGCGCGACGGGCTGAAGGCCCATCTCGGCGAAAAGGGCATCCCGTCGGTCATCTATTATGTGAAGCCGCTGCACGAACAGATCGCCTATCGCGACTACCCGCGCACGCCGACCGGCCTCGCCGTCTCGGAAAATCTGCCGAAGCAGATCCTCTGCCTGCCCATGCACGCCTATCTGAGCGAAGCCGACCAGGACCGCATCATCGAGACGATCCGCAACTATATCGGCTCGAACTCGGCGCAGGTGGCGGCGGCCTGAACCTCTCAGGCAGTGGGCGCGCTCTTCCCTGTCGCAATAAAATGCGGGTTGGCGAAATCGGAGTCGCTCGCCTGGTTGCGCTTGCCGTAGACAAGCGGCTGGCCGTCAAGCGTGCGCGTCATGCCGCCGGCGGCGCGCAGCACGGCGTCACCGGCCGCCGTGTCCCATTCCATGGTGCGGCCGAAGCGCGGATAGACGTCGGCCTCGGCGGCGGCGACGAGGCAGAATTTCAGCGACGAGCCGACTGAGACGATTTCGGCGGCGCCGAGATCGCGGATGAAGGCATCGGTTTCCGGCGTGTTGTGCGAGCGGCTGGCGACGACCGCGAGCGGTGTCGCGCCGGTCCGCGCCGCGATCGGCCGGCGGCCGACGATGCGATAATCGTCATCCACTTCGATGGATTCCGCCCTGCCCGGCCGTCCACTGAAAAAGCGCCCGGTGCAAGGCGCGAAGACGACGCCGACCTCCGGCACGCCATGTCGCACGAGCGCGATGTTGACGGTGAAGTCGGTGCGGCGGTTGACGAACTCCTTGGTGCCGTCGAGCGGATCGACGAGGAAGAAGGCGCCGTCAAGGTCGGGCGTCGCGATACCTGCCGCGACCTCCTCTTCGGCCACGCAAGGAATGTCGGGATAAGCGGCGCGCAGGCCGGCCAGGATGATTTTCTCGCTTTCGCGGTCGGCTTCCGTCACCGGCGAAGAGTCCGATTTGCTGTCGACCGCGCAACCCTCATGGAAGACGCGCATGACCTCGCGCCCGGCGTCGAGCGCCAGGCGCTCGAACACGCCGAGCACGGTCTCGTCGTCAGATACCGCCGCCGTTGTCGTATTGGTCTTCGGCAATGTCGCGCTCGTTCAGCCAGTGTTCCAGGGCCTCTACCATCTCCTCGGCCGTCTTGCCGAGCGTCTCGAGATGGATTTCGGGATTCTCCGGGGCTTCATAGGGTGAATCAACGCCGGTGAAATTCTTGATCTCGCCGCTCAGCGCGCGCGCATAAAGGCCTTTCGGGTCGCGACGGGCGCACTCCTCGAACGGCGTGTCGACGAACACCTCGACGAATTCGCCGTCGGTCATCAGCTCGCGCGCCATGCGCCGCTCGGCGCTGAAGGGCGAGATGAAGGAGACGATGACGATCAGGCCGGCATCGGCCATCAGCTTGGCGACTTCGGCGACGCGGCGGATGTTTTCTACGCGATCGGCGTCGGTGAAGCCGAGATCGCGGTTGAGGCCGTGACGGACATTGTCGCCGTCGAGGATGTAGGTGTGGCGGCCGGACGCGAACAGCTTCTTCTCGAACAGGTTGGCGATGGTCGACTTGCCCGAGCCGGACAGGCCCGTGAACCAGAACACCGCCGAGCGCTGGTTCTTCAGGTCGGAGCGGCCGCGCTTGCCGACATCGAGCGACTGCCAGTGGATGTTCTCGGCGCGGCGCAGCGAGTGCAGGATCATGCCGGCGCCGACGGTGGCGTTGCTGATGCGATCGATCAGGATGAAGGCGCCGGTCGTGCGGTTCTCCGCGAAAGGATCGAAGGCGATCGGCGCCCGCGTCGAGAGGTTGCAGACGCCGACCTCGTTGAGGTCGAGCGACTTCGCGGCCTCATGCGCGAAATCGTTGACGTTGACCCGGTACTTGAGATCGGTGACGGTCGCGCTCACCTGGTCGGTTTCGGTGCGCAGGATGTAGGAGCGGCCCGGCAGCAGCGCCTGTTCGTCGAACCAGACAATGTTGGCGGCGAACTGGTCGGCGACCTGCGGACGCGCGGCCGGCGAGACAAGCACGTTGCCGCGCGACACCTCGACCTCGTCCTCGAGAACGAGCGTGACCGCCTGGCCGGCAACCGCCTGCTCAAGGTCGCCGCCATGCGCGACGATGCGCTTGACCCGGGAGGCCCTGCCCGACTTGGCGACCACGACCTCGTCGCCTTGCGAGACCGTGCCCGAAGCAATCGTGCCGGCAAAACCGCGGAAGTCGAGGTTCGGCCGGTTCACATACTGGACAGGAAAGCGGAATGGCAGCTCGACGGCGGCCTCATCGACCGACACGGTTTCCAGATGCTCGATCAGCGACGGCCCGGAATACCAGGGCGAGCGCTCGGAGCGGCTGGTGACGTTGTCGCCGAAGCGCGCCGACATCGGGATCGGCACGACGCTGGTGAAGCCCAGGCTTTGCGCGAACTGGCTGTAGTCGGCGACGATCTGGTCGAACACGGTCTTGTCGAAGCCGACGAGGTCGATCTTGTTGACGGCAAGCACGATGTGGCGGATGCCGAGCAGCGAGGCGATGATGGAATGGCGCCGCGTCTGGCGCAGCACGCCCTGACGCGCATCGATGAGCACGATGGCGAGATCGGCGGTCGAGGCGCCGGTCGCCATGTTTCGCGTGTATTGCTCGTGGCCGGGCGTGTCGGCGACGATGAACTTGCGCTTCGGCGTGGCGAAGAAGCGGTAGGCGACGTCGATGGTGATGCCCTGCTCACGCTCGGCCTCCAGCCCGTCGACCAGCAGCGCGAAGTCGACGTCGTCGCCAGTGGTGCCGTGCTTGCGCGAATCGCGCTCCAGCGCGGCGAGCTGGTCCTCGAATATCTGCTTGGTGTCGGAGAGCAGCCGGCCGATCAGCGTCGACTTGCCATCATCGACCGAGCCGCAGGTGAGGAAGCGCAGCAGCGACTTCTTCTCCTGCGCGGCCATGTAGTCGCGGATCGAGTCGGTCGGGGCGAGGCTCTTGGCCAAGATGTGGCGCATGCTCAGAAATACCCCTCGCGCTTCTTCTTCTCCATGGAGCCGGCCTCGTCGCGATCGATGAGTCGGCCCTGGCGCTCGGAGGTGCGGGCGGTCAGCATCTCGCCGACGATCGCCTCCAGCGTGTCGGCGTCAGATTCGATGGCGCCCGTCAGCGGATAGCAGCCCAGCGTGCGGAAGCGCACGAGACGGTTTTCGACCGCCTCGCCGGGGCGCAGTTGCATGCGGTCGTCGTCCTTCAAAATCAGCATGCCGTCGCGTTCGACGACCGGCCGCTCCTTGGCGAAATAGAGCGGCACGATCGGAATGCTCTCCTGCAGGATGTACTGCCAGATGTCGAGCTCGGTCCAGTTCGACAGCGGGAACACGCGGATCGATTCGCCCGGCGCGATGCGGGTGTTGAAGATCTTCCACATTTCCGGTCGCTGGTTCTTCGGGTCCCAGGCGTGCTGGGCGTTGCGGAAGGAAAAGATGCGCTCCTTGGCGCGCGACTTCTCCTCGTCACGGCGGGCGCCGCCGAAGGCCGCGTCGAAGCCGTATTTGTCGAGCGCCTGACGCAGCGCCACCGTCTTCATCACATGGGTATGGGTGTTGGAGCCGTGATCGAAGGGATTGATGTTGTCGCGCACGCCGTCTTCGTTGACGTGGACGAGCAGGTCGAAGCCGAGCTTCTGCGCCATCTGATCGCGAAAGGCGATCATCTCGCGGAACTTCCAGGTCGTGTCGACATGCAGGAAGGGAAATGGCGGCTTGGCGGGATAGAAGGCCTTCATCGCCAGATGCATCAGCACGGAGGAATCCTTGCCGACCGAGTAGAGCATCACCGGCTTGGAGAAAGAGGCCGCGACCTCACGGAAGATGTGGATGGATTCGGCCTCGAGCCGCTGCAGATGGGTGAGCGCGATATTCATAAACTATTGAGCGTTCTTTCGTGCCGGCCAGGCCTTGCAGCAGGCGATTGGCGCGTTTCCTAAAACAGCCCGTCAAGCCCTGGACACTTCTGGCGGGCGTTCTAGCAGATCGCCATCGCCCATAACAATGCAAGACACGCGCCGAGCGCCACGGTTCGGGAACGAATTTTCCAGCCAATCTCGATAATGTGGAAAATCCTCCCGAGCAAGCTGAGCAATTGAAAGAGGCGGAACAAACCTATTTGCTTCGATCGGCCAGATTGACTTCCAAGAGCTTTTGTCCACGCCGCCGATTTTTGGCTGGACATCCTCCGGCCGCCCTATCGGAGATCGCAGCCAGCGGCTATACCGGCGCGGGAACGGGGCGCGGCGCGGTAGAAGGGGATCGGTCGAGGACGGTTGTTCGACACCTCGGCGGGTCTGCGCACAACCTGGAAGATTGCGAAGCAAGGCATTGAACCCGTTTACATCGCTCCGGCGCCATTTCACGCCGACACAGATCAATATCTACTTCTCGACCATCTGCTTCTTCTCGCCGCCTGTGCTGGGATCGGTGGTGAGCTTCGTCTTTAACGGCGGCGCGCTCTGGTCGGTGTTTCTGCTCGCCTTCGGGCGGCGGCGGTTCAACATCGACCGGCCCATGCTCGCCGTGACGGTGGCGATCTATGCTTATTGCGCGGCCATGGTGCTGGCTTCGGCCGTCAACGGCGCGCTCGGGGCGGATCTGCAATATTTCCTGCCGTTGCTCACCTTGCTGTTCTTCCCGGTTTCCTATTCGACCTGGAGCATCACTGAGAAGCTCACCCTTGCGCCCATAGTCGTGCTTGCAAGCGCTGCGGCATGTTGCGGCGCGCTGGCGATCGCCGTCGTCCAGTACCGCTGGGTCGGCATGCGGGCCGAGGGCGGCGCCGGAAACGCGATCGTGTTCGCGACGGTCACCTGCCTTGCCGTCATGATGTGCCTTGCCGGCGCGCTATCGGGGATTGTGAAGGCCTGGAAGCCGTTGGCCGGCGCGGCGCTCGCGGGAACGCTGGCCGTCCTTCTTTCCGGGTCGCGCATCATCTGGCTTGCCCTGCCGATCGCCGCCATCGCCGTCGTCCTGATAAATCGCCGCAGGTTCGCCAGCGCCAATCTGACACGTCTGGCGCTGATCGCGGGCGCGGCCTGCCTAGTGGTCGCGGCCATCGGCTTCCCCGTCATCATGGACCGCATCGATTTCCTGTTCGGCGACTTGGATGCGCTGACCACCAAGAACGACCATACAACGGCGATCGGACTGCGGGTGGCGATGTGGGAGATCGGGGTCGGGGCATTTCGCGAGATGCCGATCTTCGGCCATGGCATCTCGGCCAGCCGGGCGCTGATGAAACAGGGCTTCCACAACCAGTTCGGCATGGAAGCGGGTTATAACCATTATCACAACGGCTTCCTGACCGCGGCGGTGCAGGCCGGCTTGCTGGGGGCGTTGGCCCTGGCGGCGATCTTCGTCGTCGCGGCCCGGAATGCGGCAAGGGTGCTGCGCCTCAGCGCCGACCCCGTGGAGCGGTTTGGTGCGACAATGATCGTTGTCACCGTCATCACCTATCTCGTCGGCGGGCTGACCGGAATCATCGTCGGCCACGACATCCTTGACGCGACGCTAATGGTGTTCCTGGTTTCCGGGACCTATCTGGCTTGCGGACGAACGGTGCCGCCGATCGGCAAGAGCGCCGCCATCCCATCGGCCGCCTCCCGGCGATCATGAAGGTCCTGGTCACCGGCGCGACGGGGCTGATCGGACGCCGAGTCGTCGCCCGGTTACGCCAGGCCGGGTTCGACGTGCGGATCGCCTCACGGCGGCCGGAAAAACTGGCGGCTGTCGGCGAGGTCCTTCCGCTGCCCGGCCCCAATGCGCCGGACGCGGCCTTCCTGGCACTGATGCGCGATGTGTCGCATGTCGTTCACTGTGCGGCGCTCAACAACGACCGTCGTGCGAGCGACGCCGACTATCAGGCGGCCAATGCGACGCTGACCGGGCGATTGGCCAAGGCAGCGGCCGCATGCGCCGGCGGGCGTTTTGTCTATCTCTCCTCGATCCGCGCCGTGGCCGGTCCCGGCTTCAGCGGCACCATCGACGAGGCGACGCCCCCTGCCCCGCAATGCGCCTACGGGCGCTCCAAGCGGGACGGCGAGATCAGGATGATCGAGGCTTACGCCGGACGCCCGGATGCCACGGCGCTGCGCCTGCCGCCCGTCTACGGCGAGGGCATGAGGGGCAACATGGACGCACTGATGCGGCTTGCCGACACCGCCCTGCCGCTGCCGGCCGGCACCCTCGGAGGACTTCGCTCGCTGATCTCGTCGGACGCCGCGGCTGGCGCGGTGCTGCACCTTCTGAGCCGCCCGGGACCGCTCCATCCGGCCTATGTCGCGGGCAATGCCGCCCCTCTTGCGCTGTCCGAGATCATCGCCGCGTTCCGGCGGGGTTTCGGCCGTCCGCCGCGCCTGCTGCCTGTGCCGGCCCTGCCGCTTCGGCTGGCAGCAACGCTGCTCGGCAGGCAGGCGTCATTGCAAGCCTTGACCGCGGCCCAGATCTGCGATGCGTCGCTGCTGACCTCGGAAGGCTGGATACCGGAGACCGATACGCTCGGCCGGCTTGAGGATCTGGCGCGAAAGAAGGCCTATCAGGCCCGGTAGAATGTGCCCAGCAATATTCTGGTATCGAGGCCGACCGAAGCGGCCTTCAGATAGGCCGCGTCGGTCTCGGCGCAGAGTTTTGGGTCGGACATGTCGATGCCCTTGATCTGCGCCAGCCCGGTGATGCCCGGAAGTGCTGCCAGCACGCCCAGTCGCTGCCGATGCCCGATCAGCTCCGTCTGCGTCGGCAGGCACGGACGGGGGCCGACAAGGCTCATCTCGCCCTTAAGCACATTCCAAAGCTGCGGCAGCTCGTCGACCTTGGTTCGGCGCAGCAGCTTGCCGACCGCGGTGACCGAACCGGTCGGCGCCTCGTGGGTGGGCAGGGAGGGCGTGTCCCGGTGCATGGTGCGCAGCTTGTGGCAGGCAAAGAGAGTGCCCTGCCGCCCGACGCGCGGCTGCGAGAAGATGGCGGGCCCCGGCGATGTCACCCTGATTGCCAGCATGGCGGTGAGCATGATCGGCGAGGTCACCGCCAGCATCACGGTCGCGACTAACACGTCGAAAGCCCGCTTTGCCGTCACGGCTCAGATCCTGCGCCAGAGGAAGGCGAGGTAGAGGCCGAGCGTGCCCATGAGGGTCTGCCGGTAGACGCCGCTTTTGCCGAGCAGGCTGAAGCGCCGGAGGAGACTACCCTTGCGCGCCCTGATGAACAGGCGAAGGCAAAGTGCTGCATCGCGCGCGATGAGGTCGCGGTTGACGGCAAGGCCCCTGAGATTGCTGTCGGTCCAGGTGGCGAACTGGCCTCGGAACAGACGCCCGAGCCTCGAAAGCCTCGCCTTCCACGAGACGTTGGCGCCGACCAGGTTTGCCGCGTGCTGCCGGGACCTGACCAGCGGCCGCGGCTCGTAGCGGACCTTGTCGCCGGCGGCGGTGACGAGCGGAAATTGGCGGCAAAGCCCTTTCGCGGGCTTTGCACCAGCGTGACGGAACCCTTCAGCCAGCGGGACCGCCACGCCTCCGCGATCGCGAGCGTGGCGTCGATCGAGCTGTCGTCGGAAACCCAGAGTTCGACATGGGGCCAGGATTGCGCGAGCAAGGATTGCAATTGCTCGCCGATATGGGCCGCGCCATCCCTCGTGCCCATGGGAACGGCCACGCGCTGATCTTTTCCGGTCACGGCCTCAGAACCTGCAGGGCATTCGAACAGGCCTTCAATAGCCAATTGCGGGCGGGCGGCACAGGTCTAAAGCATGTCGCGTGAAAAAGAATTCACGCGACCTGCTTTAGGTCTTTGATTTTAAGCATGTCTTTGTCCCGAAACCGCTGCACACTTTCGGGAGACATGCTTTAGCCGACCTGCCCGGCCGTTTTCGGCACCGCCTGCTCGGGCGCGCCGCTTTGCTCCGCCCGGTAGAGCCCGGCCAGGATCGCAAGCGCCGCCGCCTTGTCCCGATCGCGCAATGCGGCTTGCAGCGCCGTCAGCGCGGCCTCGATCCGCGGCCACTCCACGACGTCGGTCCTGAGGCCGAAGATCTTGGCCGTATCGAGCTTGACGACCTCTTCGTTGTCGCCATGCAGCGCCTCGTGCAGCTTCTCACCAGGCCTGATGCCGGTGAAGCGGATCGGAATGTCGGTGTAGGGGCTCTTGCCGGCCATACGGATCATGGTTTCGGCGACTTCGAGGATCGGCACGGGCTGGCCCATGTCGAGCATGTAGATGGCGTAGTCGTCCCTGCCCTGGCGCTGCTCGGCATCGGCGGCCGACATGATGACGAGATCGACGGCCTCGGCCATGGTCATGAAATAGCGCGTCATCCGCCGGTCGGTGATAGTGACCGGCCCGCCGGCCTCGATCTGCGCCTGGAAGATGGTCGCCACCGAGCCGTTGGAGCCGAAGACATTGCCGAAGCGCACGGCGATGAATTTGGTGCCGGAATTGCGCAAGCCTGGGGCGCCGGCATGGTGGCCGTTCAGCCCCCCGGCATGGACAAGCGACGGCGCGGCTTGGGTTTCATGCAGCGAGGAGACGATCTGCTCGGCCGCCCGCTTGGTGACGCCGAGCACCGAACTCGGGTCGACGGCCTTGTCGCTGGAAATCAGCAAGAACTGCGGCACCCCGCATTCGGCGGCGACCTCGGCGCAGGCGAGCGTGCCGAAGACATTGGTCCCGATCGCCGCCTCCCAGTTCTCTTCCAGGAGCGGCACGTGCTTCAGCGCCGCGGCGTGAAAGATGATCGCAGGTTTGAACTCACTGACGAGGCGCAGCATGTGCGGCCGGTCGGTGACGTCGACGATGCGGCTGGTCAGCCGGTCGCGGTCGTTCTCGTCGATCAGCTGATCGAGCTGGAAAATGCCGAACTCGGAATTGTCGGCCACCAACACCGCCTCGGCGCCGAGCTCCAGCGAGCGCTTGACCAGGACGCGGCCGATGGAGCCGGCGCCGCCGGTGACCAGCACGCGCTTGCCGCCGACGAAGGCGCCGATGCGCGCGACGTCGGTGGCGACCGCCGAACGGCGCATGATGGTTTCCATCTCGACGGCATCGAGAACCAGCTTGCCGCCCTGCCCCAGTTCCGAAAGGCCGGAGAACTGGACGACGGCGATGCCGCTGTGGCGGGCGACGCGCACCAGCTCGGCATAGTCTTCGATCTCGCGCTCGACCCCCTTGCCGAAGATCAGGAGGTCGAGGTTTTCCGTGCCTTTGACATATTCTTCCAGCACCTCGACCAGCCGCGGCCTGAGCGCCACGACCGGAACGCCCTGGATCTGGGTGCCGAGCGGCGCATCGGCCTCGGTCGCCATGATGCCGGCGATGGCGTATTCGGCCGGCATGGCCGTGCGCGTGAAGCGCACGATCACGTCGGCCTCGCTCAGCCGGCCGATGAACAGCGCCTGCCTGATCGGCGCATCGCCGGCAGCGCGGCGCAGGATGCGCCAGGACGCGCCGTCGCGCAGGAAGCGATAGTAAAGCCTGGGCGCCGAGATGATGGTGAAGGAGACCAGGAAGAAGACGATGAACTGGCGCTCGTTGAGGCCGGAGACCGGCTGAAAAAAGGAGCGGAAGGCAATCGAGGCCAGATAGAGGACAATCGTCAGGCTGCCGCAGCCCTTCAGGATGCTGAAGAAATCGGGCGTGGAAGCAAAGCGCCAGACGGTGTTGTAGAGGCCGCAGGTGCGAAACAAAAAATGGGCTGCGAGCACGATGAGCACCCAGCAGGCCAGCCCGCCATAGGAGAACGCGTCGAAGGAAAGCCGCGACTGCGACAGGATAAGGCTGAGCGCCACCGCGACCAGGACCATGACAAGGTCCTGAACCATGATGATGGCGCGCCGCATCTTCGGTCTGAGGCCCGATACGGCTTCTACATATGCGGTCATTGGGTAGTACTGAACTCCAAGCGTAGGGATGCTACCAGAACGGCGTAGGACAAAACACCGTCCGCCGCCACTCCAGATTGCAAATCCCCAACCCCGTCACCCGGTTATCGCCTTAGCGCGGAGTTTGGAGGAGGGCTAGGGGGTTTTTGGGGGTCATTTTGAAAGTTTTATAAGAAACTTCTAAAATTCTCATGACGTCCCGCAAAAGAGGAAAGGCGAAGACGAGGCATTTTTTGAGGTTGACAGCGCAACCCACTGCAATAATACCGGCCAGCCTTTCCACCAGCAGAAGCGAAATGATGAGATTCGGGTCAAGCGGCGTTCGAGGTTTGGCTTCGGAATTGGTTGGCAGAGCCAGCGAACTATATACTGAGGCCTTTGCCTGGCGGTTGCTTTCCAGCGGGGTCCAGCCGAATAGTCCGATCTTCGTCGGTCGTGACTTGCGCGAGAGCAGCCCCACTATCGCCAACGACTGCATGGGGGCACTGGCTGCGAATGGATTTCAGCCGATCGATTGTGGCGTCATTCCCACGCCTGCCCTCGCCCTCTACGCCCGAAACCACGGTGCGGCGGCTCTCATGGTGACCGGGTCACATATTCCTGCCGATCGTAATGGCATCAAATTTTACAACCGCGACGGTGAAATCAACAAGGCGGACGAGGCCGCGATAACGCAATATGTCACCGAAAGACTAAATGTGCATGTCTCGCCACCGATCCCTCTAGGAACGAACTGGCCTATTCGCCATAACCAAGCCGTCGCCGCCTATCGGGAGCGCGCCGACAATTTGCTTGAGGCGAACTCTCTTTCCGGCATGAGACTTGGCGTCTACCAGCACAGCTCGGTTGCAGCAGAATTTTTGGTGGAAGTTCTTCAATTGTTCGGCGCCAGCGTGGTTGCCGTTGGGAAAACCGGAACCTTCGTGCCTGTCGATACTGAAGCTGTGGATCCCGACACGATTGCAAGGTTGAAAGGCTGGGTCCGCGAATTCGACCTCGACGCCATCGTGTCGACCGACGCGGACGCCGATCGGCCTCTTGTCGCAGACGAGAATGGCGATGTTTTCCGCGGCGAACTGATCGGGCTCGCCACGGCCCTGTTCCTGAAAGCGGATACCGTCGTGACGCCGGTGACCTCAAACTCAGGCATTTCGAAAGCATTTGGTTTCGAAGTCCGGAGGACGAAGGTCGGTTCTCCATTTGTCATCGAAGCCATGGAAGCATCGTACGGCGCCGGCGGCGTCGTCCTCGGTTTTGAGGCCAATGGCGGTGTTCTGCTGGGCTCGGATTGCACGGTGAACGGGAAGACGTTGAGCGCACTGCCGACGCGGGACTCGCTTCTGCCGATCCTGGCTGTACTCGGTACTATGACATCGACAAAAAAGAAGCTGTCCCAGCTGCGCGAGCTCTGGAAGCTTCCGGTATGCGCGAGTGACCGGCTCCAGAATTTCCCCACGGAAAGTTCGAGGAGATTGATGGATAACCTTGCAAACCGGGACTCGCTGCAGCAATTTCTCGCCCCGTTCGGGACAGTAGACGAAGTCGACGAAACCGACGGCCTCAGGGTGAGGATGCGCACAAATGAGATCATACATCTGCGGCCCTCCGGCAATGCCCCGGAATTGCGCTGCTATTCGGAAGCTTCGACCGAGAGCAGAGCCACGGCGATCGTCGCCTCGGTGCTGAAAAGGGCGCAGGCATTCGCGTCACAGACGATAGAGGGTATCTGATGAAAGTGGTTCCTGTCATCATCAGCGGCGGAGCCGGCTCGCGGCTGTGGCCTGCCTCCAGGCAATCGCACCCCAAGCCTTTCCTCAAGGTGGCGGACGGGCATTCGCTCATCCAGCACACCGTGTTGCGCGCGGCTTCGATAGTGGGGGCCGCCGAGCTCGTCACCGTGACCTCCAAGGATCATCTCTTCCTCACGAAAGACGATTTTGACGAGCTGGATTCCGTCGTGCTGCCGCGCACCTTCCTGCTCGAGCCGGAGGGCCGGGACACGGCCGCCGCTGTCGCCGCGGCGACCATCCACGCCAAGGCAACTCAGGGTCCGGATGCGATCCTGTGCATTTTTCCCGCGGACCACATGATCGGCGACCTGCCAGCCTTTCAGAGCGCCATGAGCCGGGCGATCGAGCATGCGCGGCAGGGGCGCATTGCAACCCTGGGTATAAATCCGGACAGGCCGGACACGGCGTTCGGCTATATCGAGGCCGATGGCGAAAAAGTCGTCCGTTTCGTCGAGAAGCCGGACGTCGAGACCGCCAAATCCTATGTCGCCGCCAAACGTTTCTTCTGGAACGCCGGTATCTTCTGCTTCAAGGCGCAGGTCATGCTCGATGAGATGGCCCTGCATTGCCCGGAGGTGATCGATGCCGTTCTCGGCAGCTACGAGAACGCCGCAATCATTGACGGCGAGCGCGTTGCCAGCATCGAGCTCTCGGCCAAGCATTTCGCCCTGGCTCCGCGCATCTCGCTCGACCGGGCGGTGATGGAAAAAGCGCATAATCTCGCCGTCGTTCCTTGCGAGATGGGGTGGAACGACATCGGTTCCTGGAACGCAATGGCCGAACTGATCCCTCCCGACGAGAGCGGGAACAGGATCCGCGGCGATGTCCATATAGTGGATACCGTCGACACCTACATAAGCTCGGACAAACGGGTCATCGGCACGGTTGGCGTCAGCGACCTGGTGATTGTCGATTCCCCCGATGCGCTGCTCGTCGCATCCCGCGATCGCGTCCAGGACGTCAAGAGACTGTTCGAGGGGCTCAAGGCTTCGGGACACGAAGCGCATCTGCTTCACAGCACGGTGCACCGGCCCTGGGGCACCTATACCGTGCTCGAGGAAGGCGAACGCTTCAAGATCAAGCGCATCGAGGTGAAGCCGGGCGGGCGCCTGAGCCTGCAGATGCACTACCATCGTTCGGAGCACTGGGTCGTGGTCAGCGGCACCGCCAAGATTGTCAACGGCGACCAGGAGCTGCTGCTGACCACCAACCAATCGACCTATATCCCGTGCGGCCACAAGCATCGGCTCGAGAATCCAGGCAATATCGGCCTGGTGATGATCGAGGTCCAAAGCGGCGAATATCTCGGCGAGGATGACATCGTGCGCTTCGACGACGTATACGGTCGCACCTGACGAATCACAGGCTCGCGGGGCTGGGGCGGGCAACTATCAATCACAGGCGCTTGGGGGAGCACCAGACACACCGAGAACATTGATGACAAAAACAGCTTTGATAACCGGCGTCACCGGACAAGACGGCGCCTACCTGGCGGAACTCCTGCTCTCCAAAGGCTACGAGGTCCACGGGCTCGCCAGGCGATCGAGCACCGCCGACGTGAACACCACGCGCCTGAAATGGCTGGGCATCGAGAAGGACGTCCGGATCGTCGATGGAAATCTGACGGATTTGTCGGGTCTCGCCCGAACCATTCGCGACGTAAGGCCGGACGAGGTCTACAACCTTGCCGCCCAGTCCTTCGTCAAATCATCCTGGCAGCAGCCGATCCTGACGGGGAACGTCACCGGCCTAGGCGTGACAAATGTTCTGGAGGCGCTGCGCCTGGAATCGCCGGAGGCCCGTTTCTACCAGGCCTCGTCGTCCGAAATGTACGGTCTCATCCAGGAACCCATGCAGTCGGAGACCACGCCCTTCCATCCCCGGTCTCCCTACGCGGTGGCGAAGCTCTACGGCCATTGGATAACTATCAACTATCGGGAGAGCTTCGGGATGCATGCCTCCAGCGGCATCCTGTTCAACCACGAGTCACCGCTTCGAGGCATTGAATTCGTGACCCGCAAGGTCACCGATGCGGTCGCGCGCATCAAGAAGGGGCTGGCCAGCGAATTGCGGCTCGGAAACATCGACGCCAAGCGCGATTGGGGCCACTCCAAGGACTATGTGCGCGCCATGTGGCTGATGCTGCAGCAGGACGAGCCGGATGACTACGTGGTGGCGACGGGCAGGACGACGACCGTGCGCGACATGTGCCGGATCGCGTTCGAGCATGTCGGGCTCAACATCGACGACCACCTTGTCATCGATCCCGACCTATTCAGGCCGGCGGAAGTCGAGATCCTGCTTGGCAATCCGGCAAAGGCCAAGCAGAAGCTCGGCTGGGAAGCGACGATCTCGCTGGAAGAGATGATCCGTGAAATGGTGGATGCCGATCTCGAACGCCACAGCAACCCCGCTGGACGCCGGTCTTGAGCAGAAAGCCGCTGTTGCCTCATGGCTGATACATTGACCCATCGCATCCTGATAACCGGGGCAAGCGGGTTCGTCGGCTCGGCACTGTTGCAGTTGCTAGAGCGGGACCATGGCGGATGCAAGGTGTTTGCGTTCGGTCACGGCCCAAAGCAGACAAACGCCATCGACCTGCAGGACCCGGAAGCCGTCGAGGCGGCCGTGCGTGAGGTCCGGCCGACCGCGGTCGTGCACCTGGCGGCGGTCGCGATGCCCGCCGATGCAAACAACGCGCCGCGGCATGCCTGGAACGTCAATGTCATGGGGACGATGAACCTCGCCGAATCCGTGATGCGCCATGCGCCGCGGGCGCGGTTCGTCTATGTCGGCAGTTCGGAAGCCTACGGCGCCTCGTTCCAGAGCATTGAAGGCCCGGTGACTGAGACAGCGCCGCTTCGGCCGACGACGGCTTACGGCGCCACCAAGGCGGCAGCGGATGTGATGATCGGCCAGATGGCCTATGACGGGCTGCGCGCCGTTCGCTTTCGGCCGTTCAACCACACCGGCCCGGGTCAGTCCGATACCTATGTGGTGCCAGCCTTCGCCCGCCAGGTTGCCGAGATCGTGTCGGGCAAGAGGGAGCCGGTCATCCACACCGGAAATCTCGATGCGGAGCGCGACTTCCTGGATGTCCGCGATGTCGTGCGCGCCTATGCGGGCGCGGCGACGCTGGACCTCGATGCCGATCCGGACCACGTCTACAATCTCGCATCCGGCCAACCTCGGAAGATCCGAACCATCCTCGATAAGCTGATCGCGCAGGCAGGCATCGATATCGAAGTGCGCATCGATCCGGCAAAGCTCCGCCCGAACGACACTCCATTGGCGTGGGGTGATGCATCAAAGGCACGCGACAGGCTGAACTGGGGGCCTCTGGTGCCATTCGAACAGACAATTGCCGATGTTTTCGGATATTGGCACCAGGTCTGCAACGTCCGCTGACGGCGCGCAAAGGTCAAATCTATGTTCCGAAGCCTCTGGCAATATCGCCATTTCATCTTCTCCTCCATCAGAGGCGAACTGAAGGGACGTTTCGTGCGGTCGCGTCTGGGCGGCCTGTGGTTCATCCTCCACCCGCTGGCGCAGGCGCTCATCTTCTCGATCGTCCTTTCAGAGGTCCTCAAGGCGCGGCTTCCGGATACGGACAGCCCCGCTGCCTATCCGATCTACCTTCTGTCCGGCATGGCGGCGTGGACGCTGTTCAGCGAAATTCTCACGCGCAGCATGACCGTCTTCATCGAACAAGCGCCGGTGATGAAGAAGATCGTTTTTCCGCGTTTGTGCCTGCCCATCATCGTTGGCGGCACGGCGCTGATCAACCACTTGCTGCTGTTGTGCGCCCTTTTCATCATCTTCATCTTCCTCGGGCATCTGCCAGGCCGTACTTTGATCCTGCTGCCGGTCGGAATCATCCTGATCGCGGCAATTGGCTTTGGCCTTGGTGTCATCCTCGGTGTGATGAACGTATTCATCCGCGATGTCGCTCAGGTCATGACAATCGTGCTGCAGCTCTGGTACTGGCTGACGCCGATTGTCTATCCGGCCAACGTCTTGCCGGAAAAGTACGCCTTTGTGCTCAATCTCAACCCGATCGTGCCGTTGGTGGCGCTGTATCAGGACGCACTGTTGTTCAACCGCTGGCCAAGTCCGGAAAGCCTGATCGTGCCGGCGGCCTTGGGACTGGTGAGCATGGGCTTTGCGATCGTGTTCTTTCGGCGCGCAAGCCCTGAACTCATTGACGTGTTGTAACCGTGACCGTGCTTTCCATCAGTCACCTTTCAAAACGCTATGCAACTTATGCAAGCAACCTGAAGAGATTTGCGGGTTGGTTCGGGGCACCGGTCCAACCCACCGAGGAGTTCTGGCCGGTCAGGGACATCTCTTTTTCCCTCTCGGCCGGAGAGGCGCTCGGGCTCATCGGGCAGAACGGCGCCGGCAAGAGCACCCTTCTGAAGCTGATCACTGGCACTGTGCGGCCGACCGAAGGGACCGCGCATGTCAGCGGCCGCATCAGTGCCATTCTGGAACTCGGGCTCGGTTTTAATCCCGAATTCACCGGACGCCAGAACGTCTACCATGCCGGCGGGCTGATGGGCCTTTCACAGGCGCGGCTGAGCGAACTGATGCCGCATATCGAGGACTTCGCCGAGATCGGGGAATTCTTCGATCAGCCGCTTCGCACCTATTCGAGCGGCATGCAGGCGCGCCTGGCCTTCGCCCTTGCCACCGCTGAACGGTCGGAGGTGCTGATCGTCGACGAGGTGCTTTCGGTTGGCGACAGCTATTTCCAGCACAAGAGCTTCGACCGGATACGCAGTTTCAGGGCCGCTGGTACCTCGATCATTCTCGTCACCCACAGCCTCGGCGACGTAAGAGCACTCTGCGACAGGGTGATCCTGCTGGACAAGGGGCATGTCCTGAAGGACGGGCAGCCCGATGAAGTGGCCGACTATTACAACGCCCTGATCGCGGCCAAGGAGAATAAGAAACTGATTGTCGAGCAGCGGCGAGAAAAAGACGGCTGGGCGTTCACCAGGTCTGGGACATTTCAGGTCAAGGCATCAACGCTGGAACTTCTCGACACGGAGAGCCGCGAACCTGTGACGGTTGCGCAAGTAGGACAGTCTCTGATGTTGAGGTTAGTGGCGATAGCAGAGGCGGATGTTTCCCGCCTGGTGCTGGGCTACATGCTGCGCGACCGCACCGGCCACGTCGTTTGGGGCACAAACACTTGGCACACGGACCAAGCCCTTCAAAATGTCAAGGAAGGCGAGGAGATTGAGTTCCAGCTGCCCTTCACCTGTACTTTGGGCCAAGGCTCATACTCCTTCTCGCTGTCTCTGGCCAGTTCAGACACACATCTGGAGAATAACTACGAGTGGCAGGACAATGCACTAGTCTTCGATGTGATAAATGCAACCCGTCCGTTTTTCACAGGGACGTCTGCGCTTGACGCACGGTTCGTTATACGGGGGGCTGCAGCGTGAACGAACTCGAACGGGCAATAATGACAAGCGGTTGCGCCGACTGCGATGGCATCGCGAAGGTACAGGAGGCAGGGCGCATCCAGGACACGCCGAATGGCCCGGTTCAGATCATGCACAACGGCTTGCGGGTAAAGGCGGGTGGATATCATGGTGACTGGATGGCACAAATCATCCGTGCGCTGCGGGGTCATCATGAGCCACAGGAAGAGCTGGTCTTTCATCATATTCTGCGGTACGTCCGCCACAATTCCCTGATCGTGGAGCTGGGCTCCTTTTGGTGCTACTATACCTTGTGGTATTTGCATGAAATCGCCAATGCGACGGCGATCTGCATCGAGCCGGATCCAAACAATCTTCAACTGGGCCGGGACAATGCAAGCTTGAACCGGTTGGAAAGTCGCATCAGCTTTCACAATGGCTGTGTCGGCGGTGAGAGCCTCGAAAGCCTTGAGCTGCGTTGTGAGTCGGACGGACGAATTCGCGCGTTGCCTTGTTTCGATATGGCTGCGGTGTCCAAGTTGGCGAATGAGAGGACTATCGAGATCCTGCACATGGACGTACAGGGGGCAGAGGTGCCTTTCATTCGCTCAATGGCAGCAGCGGTGGCAGGCAGGCAGGTGCGATTCGCGCTTGTGTCGACGCACCATAGCAGCATTTCCGGCTCGCGAACGACGCATGCCGATTGCAGGGAAGCGCTGCTGGATTTCGGAGCCGTCATTCTGGCCGAACATGATGTGCAGCAGTCCTACAGCGGCGATGGATTGATCGCGGCGAGTTTCTTTCCTGAGGACCGGCGCATCGAACTTCCGCCTGTGTCGCTGAACAAAGCTCATTTTTCACTGTTTCCTGAACTCTGATGATCACCTCATACGCGCAGAATTTCGAAGACGTCATACTGTGGCGCGCCCTCAATTCTGTTGAGCGCGGCTTCTATATCGACATCGGGGCTCAGGATCCGGTCGAGGATTCCGTAAGTCTGTCCTTTTACGAGCAAGGCTGGCGCGGGGTGCACGTCGAGCCTACCGCCGCCTATGCTGCCAAGATACGCAAAGCGCGTCCGGATGAGGAGGTGATTGAGGCAGCCGTCGGAACAGGCACAGGTCTCCTGACTCTCCATGAATTTCCGTGCACAGGCCTCAGTACCGGGGACCCTGCCATTGCCGAGCAGCATGTCGAAGCTGGATTCCAGATGAAAGAGATTTCGGTGCCGCTTGTCAGCCTCCAGGATCTCCTGGACCGTCACGCCGAGAGGGAGGTTCACTGGCTCAAGATCGATGTCGAGGGCATGGAATCTGCGGTTATTGAAAGCTGGGGGTGTTCCGCAGTGCGCCCTTGGATCGTGGTGGTGGAAAGCACCTTGCCGCTTTCGACGGAAAAGAGTCATGAGAAATGGCAACCTCATCTCAACGAGCTCGGTTATGAATTCGTCTATTTCGACGGTTTGAATCGCTTTTACGTCAGCGAAGAACATCCGGAGCTGAAAGATTCATTCGGACCGGGGCCGAACCATTTCGATCAGTTCGTTTTTCCGGCGTCCAGCACATCTGACATGCTTGCTCCGATGCGGCAGGAACTGGCTGCTAAACAAGTCTCCGTCGAGGAGCGTGATGCCGAAATTGCTCGCCTACACCAACACATAGCCGACGCAGACGCCGCGGCCACGGGGCAGTTGGCTGATAAACAAGCTGCTATTGAGGAGCGGGATGCTGAAATTGCTCGCCTCGTTTCCAAGGCATTGGAAAATAGCGACACTATATCAAATCTTAAATATGAGTTGTGGATAGAAACATCGCGCACTCACGAATGGTGGCTAAAGTCCGAAACGCAGCAAAGGCAAATTGAAGACATTTATCGGAGCAGATCATGGAAACTGATGGGACCATATCGCCGAACTGGTAGGGTATTGAAGCGAGTTATTGCTGGCATTAGTTTTCGCCTGAAGTCAAAGAGAACTTCTCTTGCTGTTCTTGCGATTCGCTTTGTTATGCAGCGACCCAGATTGAAAGCGTTTTTATCGGAACAACTAAGACGCCACCCCACTTTGTTCAATCGCTTCCGCGATTTCGCTATAGCCAGGATTGTCTCGGATAATCGCTCACGTAATACTTTTTTCGGATTTCCAAACTCTTCCAAGTCCTATTCGCCTCGACCCGGAACCAATCAGGGTATCGATGAGCGGATATTAAGGTCTTCTGATGCCAACAGGATTTTTCTGGCTCTTGAGCAGTCTTTAAAGAGAAGAAGAGAAGTCTAATGCGAATTGCTCTAGACCTACAGGGAGCGCAAACCGAAAGCCGATTTCGTGGGATTGGCCGCTATACCATCTCTCTCGCGGAAGCAATCTATCGAAACCGCGGGGATCATGAGGTATGCTTTATACTAAACGGAAATATGTCGGACTCGGTTGATCTTATATTTAATTCTCTGAGCAAGGTGGCACCGCATCACTCTTTTCACGTCTGGAACGGCCCCGATCGCCGCCTCGGTGACGACTGGTATGATATTGGCTGGCGAAAGTCAGCCTGCGAAAAGATATTTGAAGCCTTCACCGAGTCACTTCATGCGGATGTTGTCCACATAAGCAGCTTGTTTGAGGGTTTCAGCGATCATTCTGCATCCAGCATAGGTCAACTTTCGGGATCATCTCTGAAAGCAACTACTCTGTACGACTTGATCCCATATATTTATAGAGATATGTACCTTCCGTCCGGCGCACCTTCAGAGAACTTCTATTTGGAGAAAATAGATTACCTGAAGAAATCAGATATCTGCCTGGCGATATCCCAGTACACAGCCGACGAAGCTGTTTCACTCCTTTCTCTGGACAGGCAAAAAGTATTTAATATATCTGGATCAACTTCTGGTGAATTTAGAAAAATCGTCCAGTTTAATAAAAGTGACGCGGCCATAAAATTCTCATTGGACCGAGAATTAGTGCTGTATACGGGCGGCATCGACTTTCGTAAGAATATCGATCGGTTGTTTGGCGCGTTTGTCGCCCTCCCGACTCACATTCGTCGCCAGCATATCCTAGGAATCGTTGGCAAGACTGGGGAAATCCCAGCGATGCAAATAAAGGCCAAAGCTTACTCCTTGGGCCTAACCGACGAAGATTTCCGTCTCTTTGGATATGTGAGCGATCATGATCTTGTGGAGCTTTATAATATTTGCCGACTGTTTGTCTTTCCATCTTGGCACGAAGGCTTCGGCCTTCCTGCATTGGAGGCAATGAAATGTGGTGCCCCGACGATCGCCGCGGGAACAACAAGTATTCCAGAAGTGGTAGGTTGGGATAAAGCACTTTTCGACCCGATGGATGAACGGTCCATTTCCGACAAGATGCTGGCCGCTCTCACCGATGACGAGTTTCGCGCGGAACTGTCGCGGCGCGGATTGGACCGTGCGCGTTTATTTTCCTGGGATCAGTCCGCGGAAAAAGCGATCAGGGCATTCGAGAGCGCATTGAGCCAGTCAGACCGAACGGCAGTGAAAGGTGGGACCGACACCGGATATCGGGCTTTGATCGACTCCATTGCTTCAGTTGACGGAGCTACAGACGAAGACCTTCTGCGTACCGCAGAAGCTATAGAGGCCAGCTTCCGAGCTACAAAAAAGCGTGAAGCGTCTCTCGATTTGTCGAAAAAGCTAAAGTGGCGGGTCGAAGGTCCGTTCGACAGCAGCTATAGTTTGGCGCTACTCAATCGAGAAACGGCGCGCGCGCTATCGGAATTAGGTCATGATGTGGCGCTGTTCTCCACAGAGGGACCGGGCGACTTCCCGCCAAATCCACATTATCTGGGCCAGAATCCGGATCTCAATACTATGTGGATTCGATCCCAAGAGCTCGGGCAAAGGGATGTCGATGTAACCAGTCGCATTCTCTATCCGCCGCGCGTCGAGGACATGGTTAGTCCGATCAACATGCTCCACCACTATGCCTGGGAGGAATCCGGCTTCCCTCTCGAATGGGTGGAAGAGTTCAACAAGCATTTGCAGGCGATCACGTGTCTGTCGCCTCATGTGGAAAAAATTCTTATCGATCACGGCGTCACAGTGCCATTGTCGGTTTCCGGATGTGGCATCGACCATTGGGACCGTGTAGTCGCGGACCCAACATTTCAACTATCACCTGCCCACTTCAAGTTTCTGCACGTGTCGTCCTGCTTTCCCCGGAAAGGGGCCGACCTGTTGTTGGAAGCCTATGGAAGAGCCTTTTCGTCGCGGGACAATGTTGTCCTGATCATAAAGACATTCCCAAATCCACATAATGAGATTGACCGTTGGCTTCGAGAGGCTGTCGGCGACCGCACCGATTTTCCAAACGTTCAAATAATCATCGAGGACTTTGATAATTCGCGTCTAAAGGCACTGTATGAAGCGTGCGATGTGCTGGTAGCTCCAAGTCGTGCCGAGGGGTTTGGACTCCCTATGGCTGAAGCTATGATGTCAGGGCTCCCTGTGATTACGACAGCTTGGGGTGGGCAACTTGATTTTTGCAAACCGGAAATAGCTTGGCTAGTCGACTATCAATTCGAACGAACACAAACACATTTCGGCTTGAGTGATTCCGTTTGGGCCACTGCAGATATTAGTCACTTGGCCGATACGATGCGCGGCGTCTTCAAATTTCCGAAGGAGGAATTGACGCAGCGTGCCGCTCTCGGCCGGAAGAAACTCCTACGCGAATTTCGATGGACAGGAGTTGCTCAACGGCTTGTGGAAGCTGCGGGGGGATCCTCGGCCGGAAGAGAGCGGAAAGAGCCCTCGATCGGGTGGATGTCTACCTGGAAGAAAACCTGCGGTATTGCAGGGTACTCAGAGCACTTACTGGCAGAGTTTTCGAAGAGGCCAGTCATCTTTGGCACGACCGATTCAGCCGTCAATCTTCCGAATGAAAAAATATTTCGTTGCTGGTCAGAAGGCGGTAATTTGGACGCGGCATCCAGGTTAATTCACGAAAAACCGGTAGATGTGCTCGTTATCCAATTTAACTATGCCTTTTTTGACTTTAATGAGTTTTCTAAATTTGTCAAACAACAGGTAAATCGTGGAGTTATTGTTGTTGTTTCCCTTCATTCAACGCATGATCATCCTTCAACTCCCTTTAAAAAACTTAAATATATTTCTGAAGCTTTGTCGTGCTGCCATAGACTTCTCGTTCATTCTGTAGATGACATGAATCGTCTAAAGGACATCGGCTTAGTCGATAATGTCACACTGTTTCCACATGGGCTGATCGAGATGTCAGAAAGGCCCGCGCAGCATGTGTCTCACCGCGCCTCCAAACGGTCTTATGTCCTCGCCTCATATGGATTTTTTCTGCCTCACAAAGGGCTTCACACACTTATCCGAGCAATAGGCCTGCTTCGGAAGAATGGCGTTGATGTGAGACTCCGGATGGTGAACGCAGAGTACGCCAGTCCACAATCGCGTCAGCTTATTGATCAAGCACTCGAATTGATCAGCGATTTAGGACTGGATCAGCACGTGGAACTTCATACCAAGTTCCTGGATGACCAAGAAAGCCTCGCACTTTTGGCCGATGCCGATCTAATTGTTTTCCCTTACGAGAATACCGGCGAATCCTCGAGTGCGGCTGTTCGTCATGGAATCGCAGCCAAGCGGCCAGTGGCCGTTACACCGCTTCCGATTTTCGATGACGTTCGTGAAGCGGTATTTGAATTGCCGGGTCACGATCCGGACTCGATCTCGCTTGGAATTCGAAACCTTCTTGCCGAGCTTTCCACGAATTCTCACTTGGCCAGACAGAAAGCCAGTGATGCAGAGCGGTGGTGCGCGGCGCACCAACAAAAACGTTTGTCGGCGCGACTGGAGGGGATGCTTAAAGCACTTCACAACAAGCACCACCACGACAGCTGGTTCGGTTCGTGAATCGAACGAATCGACTCAAGACCCCGCTCACAGATGCAGCAACGGCGCAATTCTCTAGGTTCTGCCCGCGTTTGAATCGGCCAAACGCAGCCGCAGCCGCTGCGAGTGTTACATCTATCGATGCGGTATAGGAAACGTGGCCCGTCAACATTCGCTACCTGTCAGACCGCCTATCCAGCGGGGAGGCGTGTGTTAGGTCTGAGACGAATAAAGGCGAAATTCTCGGTGCGCGTAATGTCGACTACTCCGGATGATTGGAGTTCATCTACAAAGGGCTGCATTTCATCAACGTATTCGGGTAGATGCGGCCATTCATGCGCGGCCCATAGCAGATCCATATAGGGTATGACCGCGACGTCGGCGTCGCCCTTCTTAAGAAGTTGCAAAACGTTGCTTCCGAAGTCAGGCCCTGCCGCGCCCAGGTCAAACGCCCGCATTGTGTCGGGCCAACCCGCCATCGCAGTGGCGAGGTTCTTGTCACCGCCAATATTATAGGCCCGAACATTCAGTTTGCTGGCCATATAGTTGACGAAGAAATCATTTCGGAACGGCAGAAAGGCGACCTTCTCAGACGGACGAAAGACCGGTCGCAGGCTTTCAATGTAATCATCGATCCCGACGATCGCCCGCCTGGAGTCAGCATTGGCGGCCACGATAGCATGGGTCGGAATGTTAAGGGCGATACCAGCCAATATTATTGCAATTGTAAAGCCGGGCTGTACGCGATGACTTGCCACATGCAGTGCGAGCAACGCCCACGCTCCAAACATGCCAAGCGCCACCCAACGATAGCTGGCACGCATGTTGTTAAACCCGGGCAAATATGCCGACAGAACCTCCGTTCCGGTCCGCCATGGCGCATACTGGAGGGGCATTAAGGCGCCGACGCCTTCGGGCCTCAACACATTCAACTTGAATGACGGTCCCAAAGCCATATAGAAACCGCAAAGGGCAATAAGCAGGAACGCCACCTTCAGCCTGGCGTCCGACGATTTCGTTGCCAAGGAGTAAATCGCAGCGATTATTAAAATCAGTGCGAACGAGGCGTTAAATACTGAACCGTCGCCGAAATAGTTAATCTCTTGGCGAACTGCACTGATGCCGAAAAGATCAGGAAGCCACAGAATCCCGCGCGTAGGAACGAAGAAGAACTCTACGTTTGACCCAAAGGCGCGAAAGAAATCCAAATCCTCCCGCTCAAATACCACCTTTCCGATATAGCTCGCGTAAAATAAATAAGAAATTGCAAACCCAGATACCAAAATCGGCAAGCACTTGTATAATAATTCTGAACGATCTACCGAATTCAACACAAACACAACTAACAGCAGAACTGCCGTCCCCGAAGCGAACATCATGAAGCTGTAGCCATCCATGAAAACCGAGGACAAAGTGGCGGCGACAAACAAAATGGACGATGGCAGATCGCGCTGATAACGCACTAACCGCAACGCCGCGTAGAAGTACGCCGGCAAAAGCGCAATTCCGAGAGACGTCATAGAATAATCCGAGTGCTGCCATATGACAGGCACTGTAAGCCATAGCAGAGCGCACAGAAGCGAAATCCCACCCTTGCCTCCGATAAGGCGCACGAACCGATATGCGCCGTAAAAGGCGATGGCAAACCACATAGCGAATGCCAACGAATACGCGTCGGCGGGGGGAATGCCGATTTTTAGGAAAACCGCGGTTGGCAAGGCCGCAGCGAGTCCGAATGAGATCGGCGCGGGGTCGGGCAAGCCAAAATTTGTTGCATAAATCGAGAAACCGTTGGCGAAGGACTGCGCGAAACCCAGCATCCAGATAGCCTGGCCCGTCGTGGGCACCATCGCACCCGGAAGCGCGCCATTCACAAACAGTGCAAAAAGAAGCACAGTCGCGCCGAGTAAGCCAAAACCGACCTTGTAAAATGTGGTTCCGCTAGTTTCGTTCATTGCCCACCCGATAGATTCGACCGGCGACCAGCCCGCCGGCAAAAAAGAGAAGATCGCCCAGGACGGTGATCGTCCGCCCGATCACCACCGCCAGGAGAATGACCGGGCTGGAGCTGAGCCCGCCGAGCAAAAACAGCAGAACGGCCTCCCGGATGCCGAGGCCGGCGGGCGCGCCGGGGGTCACAAGCCCCACGAGCCATGCCAACACGTAGGCACCGGCTACCGCCGGATAGAGCGCGAAATCGTGAGGCCCGCCTGCAAGACCGAAGGCTGCCACAAACACAAGGCCCGAAAGCGTGAGAAAGCCTAAATAGAAGACAGCGGCAGCGCGGAAGACAGCGCCGCCGACGCGGCCAGCCAGCCAAAGCGCGACCGTCACCGTCGCAGCGAAAGAAATCCACCCGAGATAGTCCGGAGTGCCGACCAGCGGCAGCAGAAGCGGTACAAAGAGCGCTCCACCGACAACGAGGACGGCCAGTTCGTACGCGGTCGATTTGGCGAGCGGCCTGTTGCCGATGCCCGCGGCCACGCCGATCGCCTGCCGCCCCGCGAACTGGAAAATATTGCCGGGGACATATTTGGCAAGTTGCGAAATCGCATAGGCATCAATCGCCCAGAACCGAGAGACCGGGACACCGAGATAGCCCAGCAGCCGCCGCCAGCCAAGAGCCAGCAACAGGTTCGACGCTCCATACAGGCCGGCCAAGGCGGCTATCGCGGCATAGCCGCCAACTCCCAAGCTGTGAAAATCAATCTGCCCAGCGTAGTCATGGAGCCTGATCCCCACGAAAATGACGCCTGCCAGCCCAAGGAAAGCGCCAACGCGATGGAGCCATATCCTGGCGCTCGGGCTGAGCGCCATCGTCAGCGTCTTTTCTTCGACTTGCAGTGCAGCATGGTCCATGGCAGCGGCGCCAGAACCTCCACGACGTCGAAAAATTGCGATGCCAGTGAGACAATGCCGCGCTGCGACCAGTGCTGCAGATGGCCGGGCGTGTTCCCCAGCGCCGAGACATATTTCCCGCGCGCCAGATTGAGCGCGCGCCAAAGAGGCTCGCGCGGCACGCTGAGGATAAGGTCCGAAGTCGCGATGCGCTGCAGCGCGTGTAGCGCCCTTTGCGGTTCCTCGAGATGCTCCATCACCTCGCAGCAGACTATCAAGTCGGCACTGTCGCGTTCCGGTGCAACGTCGTAGATGCTGCGGACGGCGAAACGCTCAGGGTCCAGACCGCGCCCGCGAGCGTTCTCCTTTGCCATGCCAATCACCTGGGTGGAGAAGTCAGTGCCACGCGCGTCGATGTGCTGACCGAGCCAGCGCATGACCCAGTACCCTTCTCCGCATCCGACCTCGTGAATTGTGCCCGGGTTGGCCTTTGCCACCAGGCCAGACAAAGAGCTTTCAAACCCTTCTACCATCCGCCGGGCAATAGGGTTTCGCGTGCCATATTTGTCATAGGTGTTGCCTATGACGATACCATCCTCCGCTTGTCCACCGACTACCTTCATCCGCCTATGCCGCTTCCTTATCGCGTGGGAAAGTCTTGACCCCGTCGCCTTGAGTCGAACGCTGCGTGTAGCGAATGTCTTCGAGAAGCTTGCGATTGGCAGCTATCACGTCGGCCAAAAAGGCGACAAGAAGGGCCTGGAAGCCCATGCTCATCAGCACACCCGCCAACACAACCGACTGAACGTGACCGCTGACACCTTCAGTCAGATAAAAATAAAGGAAGCGCAGCCCGATCAGGAAACCAAGTCCGAAAAGAAGCGCCGCGACAATGCCGAAGAAGCGCGCCGGCTGATAGATGACGAAGATGCGCACGATGGTGAAGATCGAGCGCTTCACGTAGGAGGGGATGCTCTTAACCAGTCTGGACGGCCGCAAATCTCCGTTGACGCGGATCGGCACCGAAACCACGCGCATGTTCTTGCGGCCGGCCTGGATGATGGTTTCCAGCGTGTAGGTGTAGTTGTTGAACACCATCAGCCGCTGCGCAGCATTTCGCGAGATCGCGCGAAATCCACTAGGGGCATCCTGCACATCGGTGCCACTGCTGACCCGAACCACCCAGCTGCCGATCTTCTGCAGGACCTTCTTGATCGGGGAGAAATGATCTATCTCCGATATCGGCCGGGCGCCGATGACCATATCAGCACGTCCTTCCAGCACCGGGTTGACGAGGGCCGGAACATCGGCGGCGTGGTATTGGTTGTCGGCATCGGTGTTGACGATGACATCCGCGCCAAGTGCCAAACAGGCTTCGATACCCGTCATGAAGGCGTAGGCTAGGCCGCGATTGTTGGTATGCCTTACAACGTGGTCGACGCCGTTTTCCCTGGCGACCCTGACCGTTTCATCCGTGCTTCCGTCATCGATCACCAACCATTCGACGCTGTCGAAGCCTGTGAGGGTCCGCGGCAGATCGCTCAGCGCTATCGCCAGTGTTTCGGCTTCGTTGTAGCAAGGAATCTGGATAATCAGCTTTGGCAGAAGATCGCCCTCGAATTGTGGAATGGGATCGCCGTGCATCTACCATCATCAGGCTGAGGCGCAAGCGATTTTCCCCAAGCGAGACTGTCTTTCCACCTTCGCGTTACCGAATTGGCGAGATGTATGCTAGGGGGCTAGCGTCGCATTACGCTCCAGGCAAATTGTGTTTCCAACGCCTCTCCTACCCGCGGTGCAAATGTCCGGAATCCTTCGTTCAGCCCATCTCCGGAGAAACCATTGAAAGTCGGGGTCGATGGCAGGAACCTCGGATCGGCCACCGATGGGATCGGCAGGTTCGTCCACAATTCGATCAAGGCGCTGACGGCGCTCGGCGCCGATGTGTTTGTCTATGCTCCGGGCCGGATCTGGGCGGGCTACGATATGCCGGACGGCGTTTCTATCCGCACCGGCGGCTTCAACGGTGCGGTTTCGCGCATGGTCTGGGGCCAGACGGTGCTTCCCAGCCAAGCGCGGCGCGACGGGCTGGACATCCTCTGGGGGCCATCGCACCGCCTGCCCTTCCTGCTCGACAGCCGCATCGGACGGGTCGTCACCATCCATGACCTCGTCTGGCTGCACGCCGCTGAAACCATGCGAACCCGCACCTGGATGGGCGACCGCCTGATGATGAGGCCCGCATTGAAGGCCGCCGATTGCGTGGTTGCCGATTCGACAGCCATGGCGGCGGCGCTGGCGGCCGAGTTCCCCTGGCTGAAAGCGCCGGTCAGGACGGTTGCGCCGGGCACGACGGCGCTGCCGGCGCCGCTCGGTCTTTCGAGCCTGGAAGCCCTCGGCATCACCCGGCCCTACGCGCTTTTCGTCGGCACGCTGGAGCCCAGAAAGAACCTTCGCACCCTGATTAAGGCTTACGGCCTGTTGCCCGCGGGCATGCGATCGCGCTGCGACCTGGTCATCGTCGGCGGCAAGGGCTGGAAGCAGACGGGGCTGGCCGACGAGGTGCGCGACGCCGGGCTCGAAACCAATGTCAGATTCACCGGCTTCGTCGATGACAGCGTGCTCGCCACGCTCTATGCGAACTGCCTGTTTCTCGCCATGCCGTCGCTTTACGAGGGTTTCGGCTTTCCGATCGTCGAGGCACAGTCGTTCGGCAAGGCTGTGCTGACGTCGAGAACCTCATCCATGCCGGAAGTCGCCGGCGACGGCGCCGTCCTTGTCGACCCGAGCGACCCGGCGGCGATCGAGGATGGGTTCGACCGGCTCTGCGCCGATGCCGAATTGCGCGAACGGCTTGCTGCCGCGGCGCGCCGGAATGCCCAGCGCTTCACCTGGGAAAACCACGCCAGGGGCATGCTGCATATCTTTGAACAGGCCATCCGGCAAAGACGAAAGAGCGGCGTTTGAAAGTCCTGCACTTCTTCAAGACATACTGGCCGGATTCCTTCGGCGGGGTGGAGCGGACGATCCACGCCATCGCTCAAAGCACCGCTCGCCGTGGCATCGAAACCGAAGTGCTTTCGTTGAGCCGCACCCCGCAAGAGAGCAGCCGTCGCATCGACGGGCACATGGCGCGGAAGGCCAGACTGGATTTCGAGCTGGCCTCGACCGGGTTTTCGCGCGAGGTCTTTCGGCAATTCGGCGCGCTGGCCGGGAAGGCCGACCTCATCCACTACCATTTTCCCTGGCCGTTCATGGACATCGTGCATTTTCATGCCCGGCACGGCAAACCGAGCGTCGTCACCTACCACTCCGACATCGTCAAGCAGCGGCTGATCGTGCCCTTCTACAGACCGCTGATGATGCGGTTCTTAAAGCATGTCGATACTGTCGTGGCGACATCGCCGGACTATCTGAGATCGAGCCCGGTGCTCAAAGCCTTCGAGGCCAAGGCGAAGGTCATTCCCATCGGGATCGATGAAGGCGCATATCCGGCGCCGAGCGAAGCCGACCATGCCTGGTGCTGGTCGGCGATTGCGGAACCCTTCGTGCTGTTCGTGGGTGTCCTGCGCTACTACAAGGGGCTGGACGTGCTGATCCAGGCTGCCGGCCAGGTTCGCTGCAAGGTCGTCATCGCCGGGTCCGGGCCCATCGAAGGCCAGCTCAGGCTGCAGGCCGAGAGGTTGCGCTGCGACAATGTCATCTTCCTCGGCGAGGTCGAAGAGCCGCGCAAGATGGTGCTGCTCCACAACTGCCTCGGCTTCGTTTTCCCCTCCAACCAGAGGTCCGAAGCCTACGGGCTTTCGCTGGTGGAAGCGGCCATGTGCGGCAGGCCGATGATCTCGTGCGATCTCGGAACGGGAACAAGCTATGTGAACGAAGCCGGCAAGACCGGGCTGGTCGTTCCGCCTTCGGATCCGGCAAGGCTTGCCGAAGCCATCAACCGGTTCGTCGATTCGCCGGACGACGTGGCGAAATGGGGCCGGGCCGCGCGTGACCGCTACGCTCGTCTTTTCACTGCCGACCGGATGGGCATGGCTTACGCCGAGCTTTACCACCACCTCGACGGCCGCCGGCACTGAGGGGGCGGTCGCGCAAAAAGCCGGCGGAACGATCGCTCCGCCGGCTGCATTCAGCTTACTGAAATCAACGCTGCTTCGGCAGCACCGCCCACACCGCCGGCACGAGGCTGGCGGCGAGCGCGACCTTGATCAGGTCGCCGGCGATGAACGGCGCGACGCCGAACTGCCACGATTTCTCCGGGCCGATCAGCGCCGCCAGCCAGGCGAAACCCATCGCCATCATGACGATCTCGGCGGCCAGCATGGCGCCGAACAGCTTGAAGGGCTGGCGGTCCCAGCCGCGGTCGGCGGCCCAGCCGGCGATCGCCGCCATCACCACGAAGCCGGCGAGGTAGCCGCCGGTGGAGCCCAGCATGTAGGCGATGCCGATGCCCTTTTCCGGCGTGCCCTGGAAGACCGGCAAGCCAAACGCGCCTTCGGCGAGGTAGAGAAGAAGCGTCGCGACGGCAAGGCGCATGCCGAAGGCCGAGGCGATCAAGAGCACGGCGAGCGTCTGCAGCGAGAGGTCGACCGGGCCGAGCACCACCTTCGTCTTCGCCGACAGGGTAAGCAGGAGGGTTCCGGCAAGCGCCAGGAAGAGCTGGGTCGCCAGCCGGGCAGCGCCCTGGTCGGGCAGAGCGAGAGAAACGAGCGGACGCATCGTGGTTGCAGTTGCCATGGTCTTCCCCGTTGTGGCTGATTTGCTGGCCTTAAAGCGCGTCGCGCAGAAACGGATTCAGGCGACGCGCTTTAGAAACTGTCTTGATGCATGTCGTTCTCCCAAAACCGCTGCGCACTTTTGGGCGACATGCATTGATTTTCCTATATTGGCTTCCGGGGGAAGCGGCAATCGTTTTGCCGCTCATAGAGCAGGACCCGGCATGACGCTTGAATTCGACACACGTTTCGATCCCGCCTATGCCCAGGCGGTCACGGTCGCGCCGGACGTCCAGCGCATCACCGCCAGGAATCCGAGCCCCTTCACCTTCCACGGCACCAACAGCTACCTCGTCGGCCGCGACACGCTTGCCGTGATCGATCCGGGACCGGATGACGATCAGCATCTCGAGACGCTTCTCGCGGCGATCGGCGGCAGGCCGGTCAGCCACATCTTCGTCAGCCATACCCATCGCGACCATTCGCCGCTCGCGGCCAAGCTGAAGCAGCGCACCGGCGCCCCCGTGCTCGCCGAAGGCCCGCACCGGCCGGCGCGGCGGCTGCGTATCGGCGAGATCAACCCGCTCGACGCCAGCGCCGACCTGGGCTTCGTGCCCGATGTCGCGCTGGCGGACGGCAGCCTTACTCACGGCAACGGCTGGACGATGCGTACTGTGCTGACGCCGGGTCATACCGCCAACCACGCCGCCTTTGCGCTCGAAGGCACCGGCATCCTGTTTTCGGCCGACCATGTCATGGCTTGGGCAACGTCCATCGTGGCGCCGCCCGATGGAGCGATGGCCGACTACATGCAATCGCTCGACAGGCTGATCGAGCGCGACGACCGCCTGCTGCTGCCCGGCCATGGCGGTCCGGTGTCCAAGCCCCGCAGCTTCATGCGTGCGCTGAAGGCGCATCGCAAGATGCGCGAGGGGGCGATCCTCGAGCGCATCGCGGACGGCGACCGCACGATCAAGGACATGGTCGCAGCGATCTATTGCGATACCGACCCACGGCTGCACGGCGCCGCCGGCCTGTCGGTGCTCGCCCATCTCGAAGACCTGGTGGCCCGCGGGCTTGTTGCTACCGAAGGCGATGCGGCGATCGACGGCATTTTCACGCCTGCCGGCTAGAGCAATTCCAGGAAAAGTGTGACACGGTTTTCCGTCAGGAATTGCGTCAAAACAAAGAGATAGAGCGGTTCGCCGTTTCTATGAAACGGTGAAACGCTCTAGATCACTCGGCCGGCGCCGCGCCGACCTGGCCGGCGACCTCCTGATCGAGCTCGCCGAGGAATTCGGTGATGCGTGCGGCATTGTCGCCCAAATCGTAGCGCCCATAGCGCGAGGCCGAGCGCATGTCGACGATGACCGTATCGCCGTCGTCGGTGACGCGGATGGCGACATCTGCCGGCAGGCCGAGCACGAAGCCCCTGGCGACGGCGTTGATCGTCGCCTCGCTTTGCCCGCTGATATCCGGATAGGGCGCCGTCAGCTGCCAGTCCCGCCGGTCGAGCACGGTCTCGACCGCGTCGACGACGGTTTCGAAGGGCAGGTTGTAGCTGCGCCCGGTGACCAGCGGATAGGCCTCCGCCTGCAGGCTCTGCTCGCCGGGCGTCGGCGCCTCCAGCGCGTTCATGCCGCTCGTCCGGTCGCTGGTATCGAGCACCGGCGGATCCTCGAGGTCGGTCGAGATGTCGTGCAGCGGCGGGTAGATGGTCGCCCAGTAGGCCGCAATCCCGAAAGGGGCAAGCACCAGCAGCGCCAGCAGCGCGCCCACGCTTAGATCGCGGCCGCCGCGACCGCCGAAGTTCCACAATCTCGACAGCGCAAGCCCGGCGAGCAGCAGCGCAAGTGCTGCAAGCAGCGCGACGATCGCCAGCACCCAAAGAAAAGGCGGCGTGTCGACAAGGTCGAGCCGATAGCCGCCAAGCGCGGTCAGCAGAAGGACGAGCGAGAACGCTCCGGTCCGCCGCGACCAGCCGGCCGCCCTCGACGTTTGCCGTTCAGAAATTGTAGCCATCGTCTGCCGCATCACCCCAACCCGCGCCGAGAGTTAGCGCAGTTCAGTGTCCGGTGGAATCGCTGATTGAACATTCCTCAGTCTGTTGGCGGGCGATAGTCCCTGAATTGCTGTCGCAAGGTGGTCTTCTGGATCTTGCCGGTGGCCGTGTGGGGGATTTCGCCGACGAAGGCGACATCGTCCGGCATCCACCATTTGGCGACCTTGCCGCTCATGAAGGCGAGGATGTCGCCCTTGCTCGGCTCCTTGCCGGGCTTTAGCACGACGACCAGCAGGGGCCGCTCGCCCCATTTGGAATGCGGCACGCCGATGGCCGCGGCCTCCGCCACATCGGGATGGCTGACGGCAAGGTTTTCGAGATCGATGGTGGAGATCCATTCGCCGCCCGATTTGATGACATCCTTGGCGCGGTCGGTGATCTGCATATAACCGCAGGCGTCGATATGCGCGACGTCGCCGGTGTCGAACCAGCCGTCGGCGTCGAACTGCTCGGAGCCGACGCCGCCGTAATAGGCGCGCGCGACCGCCGGGCCGCGCACCTTGAGACGCCCGAAGGTCTTGCCGTCCCAGGGCAGCGCGTTGTTCTCGTCGTCGGTCACCTTCATCTCGACGCCGAAGGGCGGATGGCCCTGCTTGCCCTGGACGTCGAGCCTGGCATCGCCCGTCAACCCTTCATATTCCGGCTTCATGGTGCATAGCGTGCCGAGCGGCGACATTTCGGTCATGCCCCAGGCATGCACGACCTGCACCTCGTATTTGTCCTGGAACCTGGCGGTGATGGCGCGCGGGCAGGACGAACCGCCGATGACGACCTTGTTGAGATAAGGCAATTTCTTGCCGGTCTCCTCCAGATATTGCAGCAGCATCATCCACACCGTCGGCACGGCGGCGCTGAAGCTTACCTTTTCGGTGTCGAGCAATTCGTAGATCGAGGCGCCGTCCATCTTGCAGCCCGGCATCACCAGCTTGGCGCCGATCATCGGCGCGGTCTGGCCGAGACCCCAGGCATTGGCATGAAACATCGGCACCACGGGCAGGACGACGTCGCGCGTCGAAACGCCCATGGCATCGGGCATGGCGGCTATCATGGCGTGCAGTACGTTCGAGCGGTGGCTGTAGACGACGCCTTTCGGATCGCCCGTCGTCCCGGAGGTGTAGCACATGCCGGCGGCGGTGTTCTCGTCGAAGCTCTTCCAGGCGAAGTCGCCGGCGGCCTCGGCCAGCCATTCCTCATAGGCAACGGCATTCGGCAACGAGGTTTGCGGCATATGCGCCCGATCGGTCAGCACGATCACCCGCCTCAGCGAATTGACCTGGCCGGCGATCTTTTCCAGCAGCGGCACGAAGGTCAGGTCGACGAAGATCGCCTTGTCCCCGGCGTCGTTCATGATCCAGGCGATCTGCTCGGGAAAGAGGCGCGGATTGAGCGTGTGGTAGATCGCGCCGATGCCCATGATGCCGTACCAGGCCTCGATGTGGCGGGCCGTGTTCCAGGCAAGCGTGGCGATGCGGTCGCCGAGCCCGAAGCCGTCCTGCTCCAGCCGCTCAGCCACTTTGAGTGCCCTTTGATGGATTTCGGTATAGGTGGTGCGCACGATCGGCCCCTCGATCGAGCGCGACACGATCTCGCGCCTGCCATGCTGGCGTTCGGCGTGATCGATTAGCTTGTGGCAGAGCAGCGGCCATTCCTGCATCAGTCCGAGCATCTCGGTTCCTCCCTTTTTCGCGCTTTCGCGTCATTGTTTCACGCATTGTGGAATGATCCGGCGGATTGTCCAGCCACCATAAGTCCAAGCGAGGTGGATGGACGAAACGACCCGCGAAACCCGCCATAATCCGGCCATCGTCGCCGTTAAGCTTCATTAACGGGCTGGGTGAGATTGGCGGATGGAGAGATTCGCATGGACGCGCAGCTCGATGAAAAAACCCTCGAAAGCACGCTAGCCGAAAGTCTGGACGATCTGACGCCGGACTCCAAAGCCGTTTCCGACGATGAATTTGCCGAAGTCGTCGGCGGCGCGCTGGAAGCTGTCGGCGGAACGCTGCTGTTCAAGATGTGCGTCGAGAACGACGGCGAAGTCCAGCATGTCGCCGCCGCATGCGTCGGCGACGGCGGTAACCGCCAGTTCCTGCTGCTCACGCTGTCGACCACGGGCGGCGCGCTGAAGGTCGAGACCGCGGCGAGAAGCACCAATCCGGTGGCCGGCATCGCTGCCGCCTATGCCGGCCTCATGGACGCATTCAAGGCCGCCGCCTGACTGTCGGCATCGGTTAGAAGAAAATTCCACTTTGACGCGGGCTCGCGCAACCGTGCAACCTTGCGCGAGGGGCCTCGCCGACACACCTTGTGTTAGAGAAGGAGACCGTCATGGACAAGCGCGCCAATCCCGCACCCGGCTTTCAACGCAATCCCGACAAGGTGATCACGGTCGAGCCGTACCGCGGCGCCGTCACGGTCAGCGCCGGCGACACCGTCATCGCCAGGTCGACCCGGGCCAAGCTGCTTTCGGAACCGCCCTACCCGGCGGTTCTCTACATCCCCTTCGACGACATCGATTTCAGCAAGCTCGAAAGGACCGGGCATTCGACGCATTGTCCCTACAAGGGCGATGCGAGCTATTGGAGGGTCGTGCCGGCCGGCGAAGGCGGCAAGGACGCGATGTGGGCCTATGAGCAGCCCTTCGACGAGATGACCGAGATCCGCGATCATGGCGCGTTCTATACGAGCAAGGTGACGGTAGGAGCCACGCCGGAGTGAGGCTGTGCTGATATTCAGGTGATGCCGGCCTGCAAACGGGGAACTCCTGCGCTTCCGGTGCTCACGTACTTTAAGTACGCTCCGCTCCGGTTCTCGGAGACCACCATTTTCGGCTCGGCCTGACCTGAATCTCAACACAGCCCGGCAACTCACTCAACCCCGGTCAATCGGTAGTGCCGTCGTTGCCCACGTCCTCCGCATCGTCGAGGCGAACGAAGGTCATTCCCTTCTGCTTCAGGGCCAGCAGGCCCTGGACGACGCCCTCGCCCGCCGCATGGGTCGGCTGGTTGATGTGAGCGATGATGACGTCGCCATCCTTGGCGGCGGCGATGCGTCGGGCGGTTACCTTGGCGCCGAGCAGCGAGCCGCCGTCGCCGTTGACGGAAAAGCCGGCGATCTTGAAGCCCAGCTTGCGGATCATGGCGATCGCCGACGGGCTGTATTCGGCAGTGGCGCCGCGAAACCATTTCGGCGTTGGGCCGCCTGCGCTGGCAAGTGCTGAGGCGCCGGATTCGACCTCGGCCAGAACGGCATCGGGACTGCCGGCGCTGCTGATG